>JAYTDC010000043.1:0-68131 GCA_043736115.1 Segetibacter sp.
GGCAAAACCAATCACCAATTAAAAGTCCCGTAGGGACGATATGTGTTTGGAAAACCATTTGGCAAACCTGTCCGTCCGGTCAGGGGGCATTTCGTCCCGACTTGGCGGGACTTTAAAACAAAATAAAAATTTGGTTCTCTATCGACATTTCGTGCCTAACTGCACTTTCAACCCTTGATTAGCATTTGCAATTATGCCAACATTTATATTGTGTTGCCCGAAGATAAGAAAAGGACAATGTATTTAAACACAACCGGGATATGGCAGATTTTGTATAGGTGGTTTAATTATTGATTTGTATATTTAAGTAACAAACAACAACTTATGGAAAAGGAAAATTTTTTCGTAGAAATGAAAGAAATGGTAGAAGAATATGCCGAGGACAGGATTTTATTATTGAAATTACAAGCTACAGAGAAAGCGGCAAGAGTTTCATCTTCACTTTTTTTAGGGGTAGTGGTGGGTACATTAGGATTGGTTGTTTTTATGATTGCAAGTTTTATAGCAGGTTATTATCTTTCTATGGCTGTAAACAGCTATCCGGGCGGTTTTGCTATTTTGGGGGGAATATATCTATTGCTCATTTTGTTGGTCATTTACATACATAAAAAATATACGGGTAAAATTGTAGCTGATAAAGTGGTTAAATTTTCTTTTGATAATCAAGACAACTTTTCTCATGCAGTATAAAACAAAATACACATTATCTCACGTAGATTCTATTGAGGCTTTGCGCAAAGAGCAGCAAGTCATTAAGAGCAGAATCAAAAACCGTGAAGAGGACATCAGGCTGAAAATGTACGAGATACCGGCAGAATTGGCAGCAGCAGGGGTCAATAAATTTATACCCTCTTTTTTACGTGGAAAAGTTTCTAATACAGTGCTTAATGGAGGCAAAAAACTAATTAATGCATTATTTGTACCTGAAAATGCACATCCTCAAAACCTGCTTACGCATACAGTCAAAAACAGGGGAATTTTTTCTTTTGTAAAAAAAGGGATTTCTTTATTCAAGAAGTTTAAATAACTATTTCTTCCCTTTTCTGTTAAAGATAAAAAGCATCGTTTAGTTGCTCAAAATCTTATACAGTACATTTGCCCGATTATGTTAAAATATGCCCACGATACAATAGTTCCTTACAAACAAAGCAGCGAAAGTAAAAAAGAACAGGTAGCTGAAATGTTTGATAATATAGCTTTCAGGTACGATTTTCTGAACCGGTTTTTATCAGCCGGAATAGATGTTAGCTGGCGAAAAAAAGCAATCAACAAGTTAAAAGAGATAAACCCACAAAACATATTAGATGTGGCCACCGGTACCGGCGATGTTGCAATTTTAACTGCTAAAATGCTGAAGCCTGCAAAAATAACAGGCATTGATATTTCGGAAGGAATGTTAGATGTTGGAAGGAAAAAAATTGCAGATTTAGGTCTTACCCAAACAATTGAACTGCTAAGCGGAGATAGTGAGAAAATAAATTTTCCTGATAATAATTTTGATGCAATCACGGTGGCATTCGGGGTGAGAAACTATCAAAATCTGGAAAAAGGTCTGCAGGAAATGTATCGGGTATTAAAACCCGGAGGAAAATTAGTTGTATTAGAATTTTCAAAACCTAAAAACGTTTTCTTCAAAGGATTCTATAATTTTTACATGAATTATATAGCGCCGGGTTTTGGAAAAATGTTTGCAAAAAACCGTGGTGCCTATCAATATCTCAACGATTCCGTTCAAAAATTTCCAGAAGGGCAGGATTTTATTAATATTTTGGAAAAGAACGGGTATGCTAATACGGGCAACAAAGCATTAACTATGGGAATCTGCACTTTATATTGGGGATTGAAATGACAGTAACACCAATGTAGTTGCAGTAATTGAAGGATTTTAGATAACTTTATTCATAATTCAACGTTATTTTTAAAAAAGCTTTTGTTTCATTAATAAAAAGGGTATGGTCAATTATTCAATTTCATTTACAACAGTATTCATTCCTGATGCAAAAGGGAGGGGATATACAGGATATTTTGCTGAATTCCCTGACTTGACAGCACAAGGAACAACTAAAGATGAGGTGGAATTGAACCTGCTTGCTTCTTTGAGGGATATTTTGAAATTTAATAAGGAAAAGGAAAATTTTCTTAATAATATTTCTGCCAAAGAAACACATAGCATCAATCTTGTAACGGCATGAATTTGAATGAGTTCCTTGTATGGCTCCGTCAACATGGATGTGAACTAATTCCCATGCCTGAATGGAGCAATGCGACAACAATTCAGTTAGTAAATACCCGAAATGGCAAGAGCCATTTTCTGAATACAAAATTTGAAGAATTGTGGCCTGCGACTATTGAAACTGCATGTGCAAGACTAGGTGTTCCGCTTCCACCTGATTATGATTAGGTAGATTAAACTAAAAATGACTTCACATGCATAAGATAAAATGAAATTGCACTGTTATACAACAATTAGAAATCGGTTTCAATCGTTGATACTTAACAGATATTTAAAAAAACAGTTAGGCTTGTTCAAAAAAGGCAAGTAAATTGCTCCTTCTAAACAAAAACAGCAAAATATAGCAAAGCTTTACTTACTATTTGTAAGGAATCAACAATGGAAATTTCAGATATAATGGGATTGGTACGCTGTTTTCATTCATCAAAAAAGCAAGTTGCAATTGTTGTTGCAACAATATTTTCTTTTTCAGCAAATGCACAGGTAGAAGAGTACAGGCCCGAGCATGACAATTGGCCGTATTACTTTGGCATGTCTATCAGTTACAACGTTTCTACACTTCATCCTGAAAAACATCCTGCATTTTTACAAAATGATAGTGTACTATCTGTTGAGCCCGGCAGCAGTGGTGGTGTAGCATTGGGTTTGGTTGGTACATTACAATTATCTCCTCGTATATCGCTTAGGGCCAATCCGCAGTTGATTATTGGTGGGGCAAAATATTTTACCTACAGCCTAAAGTATCCTTTGTTAGATGAAAAATTTATAGAGAAAAAAACACTTCCTTCAACAATTGTCAGTTTTCCGTTTCAACTCAAGTTCAACAGCGACCGCATAAATAATTTTAGGGTATTTATGATGGCGGGCATTAAATATGACATAGACCTTGCTAGCAATTCGCAGTCACGAAATGCAGAAGACCTGGTAAAGCTCAATAAAAGTGACTTTGGTATAGAAGCGGGTATTGGGTTCAACTTTTTTATGCGCTTTGTTACCTTTTCTCCTGAATTAAAAATAAGCAACGGATTAAGCAACGTACACAGCCGCGACCAAAATCTAAAGTTTAGTAATGTAATGGATCGGCTTAACTCAAGAATGTTGGTATTTTCTATAATTCTTGAAGATTAGTATTCTTTCAGCAAATAAAAAAGGGGCAGCTTTTTGGCTACCCTTTAATAATATCTTCGACTGATGATTATTAGAAATCAAATACACGTCGAGCCATATTCCATCTGACCCCAACCGATACAATTGTGGTATTTGAATTCCCCAAACTGGCACGGTTAAAAGTCCTGTACTGAACATCTGCATCTATAAAGAGGTTTTCGAGTAACTCGTAGGAGGTGAACAGCGACAGATTCATAGATTTTACTGCATCTCCCGTACCAATATAATAGCCATAATTGCCCAGGCTACGGGTTCTGTAGTTTTCGGTAATATTTGTACCAAAATTTTTGTTTGCAGTATCTAGCCCTTGTCTATATGCAATTGCTTTTGCAGTAAAATATAACTTTTTAAGGGGCTGATATTTTGCAATTAAAATGTATTCTCTAAAACCTGCTCCTAAAGGATGGGCCATTGGCATGTTTGAATGTGTATAGTTTGAAACTACAAAAGATGTAATGCCTGCAGAGTCGTTATGAGTATAGGTAAATGGTCTTACTAAATTTGTTTCTGCCTGTAGGTCAAGATTTGCAATACCAAACGCATCAGGATACTTTACCCCTAACTGATAACCGAATTTGTTGGCCCAATATCCTGTACTTTTAAACATTTCCCTAAGCAAAAACTCGTCTAACAGAAGTTGACCATAAACCTGTACTTTCTTTTTTATATTAGCTTTTACATTTAAACCTACAAGAGCATTGTCCCGGCTACCAATATCGCTTTCGGCCGGCCGAAGAAACAAAACGGGAATTAGGTATTGAAAATCGAAATGATCTTTACGGCCAGAAATAACAGCATCAAATATTCCAATATTTAACCACTTTGTAGCATTTAGGCTTAGGTAATTCATCCTAAAATATTTTCTTGGAAGCAATGAATTACCCGATGCTTTTAACCCGTCCGGTACTAATTCCATGTATAGGTTTTCATAATTGAATTTCCAAATACGGGTACTGAATTTTAGGAAAAGTGAATTGGCAGAAAAGTCGCTCATAAACAAGCTTCTATAACCATCGCCAATAAAGTTTCGGTCGTAACCTAATTGTATATCTATGTATTTAGATGCATTGAAACTGATAGAACCACGTGCATCAAAATAATCTACCCCGCCTTCGGCTTTAAATGCTTTATAAAATCGGGCACCGGGTACTGCCTGATTTGCTTTAATATAGTCTTGCACATACAATGGGTCTCGTTCCTGATTGTCGGTTACATACACATCAAAACCTACTTTCTTACCAATAACCCCACGAACCGAAAGGCCACGGCTGTTATAAAATAACCGTTGGCTGTTTCCTTTTTCAAACATTTGTTTATATTGTACAACCGGGTTTACCACCAACGAAAAATCTTTTTCATTTACTTCGAAAAAGTTGGCAGGGGTTTTATAAAAATGAGTAAGAAATGCCTTTTTATTCTGGTACGCATCTTTGGGTTTAGACCATTCGCTGTTACTCATCAGGAACCGCTGCATATTGTATTTATCCATCGCAGTCAGGTTATAGGCATTGCCACTGACTGCAGAAGACATGCTGTCAATATTTTCAACATCGCGGGTGTATAACCTGCGGTTAAATGGCTTGATGGTTGAAAACATAAGGTTGGTGTTACCTGTTTTTATTTCTAACCTGTTGATTAGGTCATAATCTTTTAGTCCATTAGGGATGTACGAACTTTGACCAAATAACACTACGGGCAAAAGTAAAAAAAGGAAGATGCGGGTAGATTTGATAATTTGCATGAAAACTGGTTTTGTATTAAAAAAGTCAATATGAATTACTTAATTAAAAATATTCAGATTGTAAACGAAGGTAAAACTTTCACTTCTGATGTGTTAATAAAAGATGGCATTATAAATAAAATTGCTACAGATATATCGGTAAGCGAATATATACAAGAAATTAATGGTGAAGGTAAATGGCTACTTCCGGGTGCTATTGACGATCAGGTTCATTTTCGTGAGCCGGGACTAACTCATAAGGCAAACATTTACACCGAATCAAAAGCCGCAGTGGCAGGTGGCGTTACCAGTTTTATGGAAATGCCCAATACGGTGCCACCTGCATTTACCCAACAGTTGTTAGAAGATAAATATACAATTGCTGCTCATTCATCGTTGGCCAATTATTCCTTTTACATGGGTACAGGCAATGATAATATGGAGGAAGTAATACGGACAAACGATAAAAAGAAAGACGTTTGTGGAGTGAAGATTTTTATGGGTTCTTCTACCGGTAACCTGTTAGTGGATAATCCGGTAGTGTTGGAGAAACTATTTGGAAATGTAGAAGTACTAATAGCAACCCATTGCGAAGATGAAAGTATAATAAAACGAAATCTGGAAAAAATCAGGAGAGAAAAAAGTGTTTTAGAAGCTGCTGACCACCCAATAATCAGAGATGATGAAGTATGTTTTGAATCATCACTTAAGGCAATACAATTGGCAATGAAACACAATACAAGACTGCATATTTTGCATATTACTACGGCTAAAGAATTGCAGTTATTTAGCAATATGCTTCCACTAAAGGAAAAAAGGATAACTGCTGAAGTTTGTGTACACCATTTGCATTTTACAAGCGATGATTATGCTCAATTTGGCAACCTGATAAAGTGCAACCCCGCAATTAAAGCACCTCATAATAAAGAAGCTTTATGGTCTGCACTGCTCGATGACAGGTTAGATGTTATAGCTACTGACCATGCACCGCATCTTATGTCTGAAAAGGAAGGGCTTTATGAAAATGCTCATGCAGGTTTGCCATTGGTTCAACATCCTGTGTTGCTTATGCTGTATTATGTACAACAAGGCAAATTGACTATTGAAAAAATGGTAGAGAAAATGAGCCATGCAGTTGCAGATTGTTTTTCGATAGAAAAAAGAGGATATATAAGAGAAGGTTATTTTGCAGATTTGATAATAGTAGACCGAAATATTTCCACAACCGTTACCAAAGAAAATATTTTGTATAAATGCGCATGGAGCCCTTTAGAAGGGTTTACATTTCCTGCTGCTATTACGCACACATTTATAAATGGTAACATGGTTTATGGAAATGGCATATGGGATGAATCTAATAAGGGAATGAGATTGAGTTTTGATAGATAATTTAGTAGTAAGTATCAAGTAATTAGTAGCAAGTAGTAAGTAATTAGTAGCAAGTAGTAAGTATCAACTAGCAAGAAAGAACCAACTCATAACTCATAATTCAAAACTCATAACTCAAAACTCATATCTCCCTCATGCAGGTAGACAAAACAACTTTACACGATTTAGCAATATTTCACTCTTCGGAGGAACAGTCGCTTTTTCATTTATTGGATTGTACAACAACAGTTGGGGGCAAACATTGGTTTCATCATCTTATTGGTCACCCATATAGCGATATTGAAAAAATAAAGCAGACACAACAAACCCTTCAACTTATTTTAGCAAAGCAAGATAAATGGCCGACCCTCATTACGAACGGAGCAATAATGGTGGTGCAGAAATTTTATGAATCTTCAATTGAAGCTATTCCCCGCAATTCAACAGCCTTGGGCAGTATAACTTATAAAACTTTTCATTCTCCTGATTATTCGCTGATTAAGTTTTCGGTAATTCAATTTGTTCATTTTTTCCGTGGGTTACAGCAATTGCTCAACCATTTTGATCAGGAAGATAATCCACCACTTTTTCAGACAATTATCAATCATGTAAAATTATTGACCGCCCCCATTCATATTCGCTCTATGATGCAATGGCCGGCAGGTAAAGAGCTGTTACCTACAGACAATATCAACCTTGGACATTTTCTTCTATACCGTTTTAAAGAAGAGGCAAATCAGTTAGTTGAAATTTTTAGCAAGTTGGATGCCTATCATAGCATGGCAATAGCAACTCAAAAATTCAGTTTTTCATTTCCTGAAATAAAGCAAACCGTTCAGCCTTTTATTGAAGCAAAAAATGTTTTTCATCCATTGCTGAATAAGGCCGTAGCATATGATGTCAAACTCAATCCTGAAGGGAATTTTCTTTTCCTGACCGGGGCAAATATGGCGGGCAAAAGCACTTTCATAAAGGCAGTAGGCGTAGCAGTTTATCTTGCACATACAGGAATGGGCGTACCTGCCGAAAGCCTTTCCTGTAGCCTGTTTGATGGGCTGCTTAGCAACATTCAGGTTGAGGATAATATTACCAAAGGTGAAAGTTATTTCTACAATGAAGTGCAGCGAATCAAAAAAACAATTGAACAAATAAATGATGGCCGCAATTGGTTGATTCTCATAGACGAACTTTTTAAAGGGACCAATGTGCAGGACGCCATGAAGTGTAGCCTTGCTGTTATAGAAGGGCTTCGCAAAATGAAAAATACATTGTTCATCCTTTCCACACATTTATACGAAATAGGCGAAGGACTTCAGCAATACCCTAATATCAGATTCTTCTATTTTGAAACTGATACAAGCAATGGGCAACTACAATTTAGCTACCGTCTTAAGGAAGGGATAAGCAACGACAGGCTTGGTTACCTGATTTTGAAAAGAGAAGGGGTAGTGGATATGTTGGAGGGGTTGTAATGCCACTACCTCAACACACGTTGGTTAAAAACCTGTCCATCTTTTGTAACCAATTGTAACAAATAACTACCTGCTGCAAATGGCGTTAAATACAATGTTTGATTCCCCTCTTTAGCGTTAAATTGTTTTATCATCCTTCCAGAAAAATCATACAACTGCAGCGAGGCAATATCTGCTTGTGGAAGTCGAATAGCAATCTGTAAATTTTCTTTTACAACATTACCCAAAACTTCTAAAGGATTAGCCTGTGGCACCTTTATGTACAACATTTTTGTATAGGAAAATTTGCCATCAGCATCTACTTGTTTAATACGATAATGGTTGATGTAACGTGGGTTTTTGTCAATGAATGAATACGTTTTCTTATCACTGCTGTTTCCAGCCGCATTAATGCTTCCTATAGTTGTAAAGTTGATGCCATCGCTGCTTCTTTCTATAGCGAAATTTTTGGTGTTGCTTTCAGAAAGTGTTTCCCAATTGAGGCGGATTGTTTTGTTGACAAGGCTGTAGGAAAAATTACCAAGAGAAATTGGCAGAGTCAAACAAGAATTTATTGTATCTATAGTGGCGGATAAAATTTGTAAAGTCAGATTAGTTCCACCATAACCAAATGATAAACCGCAAAATGAAAGTGATGTTCCTAAAGGGGTACTTTCATTTTCTCCAATAAAATATCTTCTGGTGCTATAAAGCCCAAAAACTGAATAATCTTCAATATGAATGCTATCGGGACTATAAATTACTTTCTCTACTAAACTATCAATGTTATCACGAAGTTCAAAACGACCTGCATTTGCAAAGCTATCAGAAGAAGGAAATTTATAGCTAAAAACATCTTTGCCTAATGATGCCATTTGTGAAACCATGATTGTTTTGTACAAACTATTCTGGAGGTTATAGAAATTAATTTTTTTAAAATGATTACTATATAAACCTACTCCTTGTTGTATTTCCAGATATTCATTTATATCAACCCCAACATTATTATAGTGTAATTCTAATATTGTTGTTGGGCGATCGTTTTGATACCCCGGCTGTATCAATGCCAACTCATCCAAACTCAAACCTGATTCATTTGCCCAGCTCATCAATTGTGGGTGGTTAATATCGTAGAGGTAACTGTAGTTCTGTGTTTCGTGAATATCCCTTGCTATTTTATCTGCACCACTTTGTTGCATCAGGTAACCAACTGCGCAGTAAGTATTGTATTTATCAATGAAGTAGGGTTGACGGTTTTGGTGTTTGTCATTTACGGGAAAAATCCCTTTTACCCAATAATTATGTAACGTATTCAGGTTGTTCAACCGTTGCTTTTGCTGTGTTTCCGACAGCGCATTAATATTCCTTTTGCGCAGCAATTTTTCTGTTTCCTGTAAATGAAATTGTATCAACTCCTGCTCGGTCAAAAGCTTTGCTGATTTCACTTTAAGCGAAGCGTCCAAATCTTTTTGATTGTTCCATTGATTATTTACGTACACTAATTGCTTATAAACTGTTTTTAAGTTTTGTGCGTTTGCACCAACAAAACAAAATAGCAGGATGAAAAGTAAATTAGCTTTCATTAAAAACATTTAGAGAAATAAATTTACGAAAATCTACTCAATATGAAATGGGTTAAAGCAGTTTTTCGGCACCGTTAAGTATTATTGCTTACACCAATAACCACCTATACAAACAAACGGCTCAGAAGCATATCCTTTTTACCGTTTAGAATTTTTTAGTTTTAGATATTGACTGTTTTTCATTTTAGTAGTTACTTTTGAAACCAACTTCAACCATTTATATACATGGACCTACTGCAACTGCAACACCTCAAAAAGTATTATGCTACACAAAAGGCTGTAGATGATATCAGCTTCAACATTGCCGAAGGCAGCATATTTGGTTTGCTTGGCCCTAACGGTGCCGGTAAAACAACTTTGCTTCGTATGATTACAGGCATTTTCTACCCTGACGAAGGGGAGATTCTTTTCAATGGTAAAAAGTTTGAACCAATGAAGGACAGCCTCTACATAGGTTACATGCCCGAAGAGCGTGGTTTGTACAAAAAAATGAAAATAGGCGAACAGGCATTGTATCTGGCCCAACTGAAAGGGCTAAGTAAAAACGATGCGATGGAAAAAATCAAATATTGGTTTACACGCCTTGGCATGGAGAGTTGGTGGAATAAGAAAGTAGAAGACTTAAGTAAAGGAATGAGTCAGAAGTTGCAATTTGTAACCACAGTGCTCCACGAACCAAAGCTTATAATACTTGATGAACCCTTTAGTGGTCTTGATCCGCTGAATGCCAATCTGATAAAAGATGAAATTTTTGATTTGGCTAAAAAGGGAAGTACTATCATTTTCAGTACCCACCGTATGGAACAGGTAGAAGAAATTTGTGATCATATAGTGCTCGTAAATCTTGGACAGAAAATACTAGATGGTACAGTTCAGCAAATCAAACAGGAATATAAAGAAAACCTGTTCAGGATTAGCTTTGAGCAGGATATTCAACCGGAGCATTTGGCCATTCATTTATTTAATGTCAAAGAGCACAATGGTAATGAAGTCATTTTGCAGCGGGATAAAGATTTCACTAACAATGACATTTTGCAATACTTCATCAGCAAAGGAATAAGTGTTGATTCGTTCAATGAAATATTGCCATCGCTCAATGAGATTTTTATAAAACTGGTTGAACATAGTTCGGCAACAACAAGAAAGTTTCAGGCTGTGAGTGCATAGTAGCAAGATATTAGTGGTAAGTAGTAAGATAAAGCAAACCATTAAAATAACGGAATCCAAAATAAATATAAAGGCACTTAACAGCTAACACTTTACACCTGACCCTTTACACCTACACAAAAACAATACTTCACCATGAACAAAATACTGCTGGTAGCCAAAAGAGAGTTATTGACCCGCATTCGTAAAAAAACATTTTTATTAAGTACCATCCTTTTGCCATTAATCATTTTTGGCTTTTATGGATTGATCATTTATTTTTCTGTAAAAGGCGATGATGGACTTAACGTAGGCATAGCAGACAAAGCAAATCTATTTGATGGAAAAATGGAAAGCAAAGGAGATGTTGTTTTTAAATTCATGAACAGTGAGTCCGAAGCGTCTCTACGTGAAAAGCTTACTAAGAAAGAGATTGATGCATTTGTAATAGTACCTGAGGGAACAACTATAGCCAACTTTGATACTTTAAGATTTGTATCCGGAAAAAAGGTAGGGCTATCCTCAAGGGATAGAATAGAAAGAAGGATAAACAATAGCCTGGAAGAGAAGCGATTGATTGCGCTGAATATTTCTAAGTCAGCATTGGACAGTATTCAAAACCGTCAGAACCATCTTACTTTTTCTACTATGGAAGGCAAAGAAGAAGATGATAGCAAAGTAGGAGTAAGTTATGCAGTAGGTTTTATTTCCGGCTTTCTTATCTATATTGTTTTGTTCATTTATGGTACCATGGTAATGCGTGGTGTAATGGAAGAAAAAGTTAGCCGAATAGCTGAAGTGATTGTGAGCAGCGTAAAACCTTTTCAACTGATGATGGGCAAGATATTGGGGATTGGGGCAGTAGGTCTCATACAGTTCCTGATATGGATGGTGCTGATTATAGGATTGCAAACAGCACTTTTTCTTATTTTCCCAACCATTGATCCTGCACAGGTGCAGGCACAGGCAGGAGGAATGGGTATGGGTGGTGCAGGCAATGCAGGCGCAGCTGCAGCAGTTTCTGAAATAAGGAACAATCTTGCAAGTATCAATTTCCCACTTATTTTAAGTTGCTTCATATTCTATTTTCTCGGCGGTTATTTGTTGTACTCGTCATTATTTGCAGCTGTAGGAAGTGCTGTAAACGAAGATCCACAAGATGCGCAAAGCTTGTTGTTACCAATTACAATGCCCATCATTTTTGGTATAGTCATTATGACCAAGGCGGTAAATGCACCCTATAGTACACTGTCCGTTTTTGGAAGTTTGTTCCCTTTGACATCACCTATTGTAATGATGGCTCGTGTTGCACATGGCATACCCGGTGGTGTTACCTGGTGGGAGTTGGCACTTAGTATGTTGCTGCTGATTGGTGGTTTTGTTTGTACTACATGGCTTGCAGGTAAAATATACCGGACAGGAATATTGATGTACGGCAAAAAGCCAACCTGGAAAGAAATGTGGAAGTGGGCATTTAAGAAGAATTAGATAAGGGAGTACATAAATAAATAGGTTGGAAGGGAGTGTTGAAATATTATAAAAGATAAAAGAAGCTTAATAGCTATTCCTCTAATGAACGTAATCCCGCCATGCGCTTTGGCGCAAACTTAAAAAAGCCTGAAAGGCTTTCATTTGAATAGCCGTCAGTGCGGCCGGCGGAAAAAATGATCAGTTTTAAATCAACCCCATTGGGGTTGCACAATATTAAGCATGCAATTAGTGCGACCCTTTCAGGGGTATATAATATCCATGCAATCAACTACTGTGGGTTTCACCCACTGCTATTCAAATGTTACCCCGTCGGGGTAAAAGAAGCACTAATAAAACGCTTACTGGAAAAGGATCTTTGTGGATATTTCAGTTTTAACTAAGTTGAGGCTAATGCGCCAATGCGGGGACGATGAACAATCAGCGAACAAATGCTTGTAACAAAAAAATAAAAACTATTTCACCACCCTACCCGGATTCTTTGCCATAAATTCTTCCCATCCCTTTAAGCCTTTTGGTAATTTTCCAATGACGGAGTTTGATTGATAGAAGTGACAAAGTGCTACGCCAAGCGCATCGGTAGCATCAAAATATTGAGGTTTTTCTTCGAGGTTAAAAATGCGTTGCAGCATTTTCCAAACCTGATCTTTATCGGCGTTTCCATTGCCTGTAATAGATTGTTTCACCTTTTTGGGAGGGTATTCTGTTACAGGTAAACCGGCACTCATAGCGGCTGCAATTGCTACACCTTGTGCCCTTCCTAACTTGAGCATACTTTGTACATTTTTACCGTAAAACGGTGCTTCAATTGCAAAATTATTGGGCTTGTGTGTTTTTATGAGCCCTTCTACGGTAGCATGTATTTTTTGCAGCCGGTCATAAGCATCACTTTTGGATGACATTTTCAGTACATCCATTATCAACATGTTTGGCTTGCTGGTAGTTGCATCTATTATTGCATAACCCATAAAGAGTGTACCGGGGTCAATACCTAAAATGATGTTTTTGTTTTTCATACTTAGAAGGTGTGAAAATAATCTATCTGCACCATAAAGCAGATCAGTTTTCCGTTTAATGGCTGTACCACTATATATTTGACTAAACTTTGAACACTGAACAAGCAAGTTAAAATACTGCTGAATTATTTTGTAGGGCCGGTTTTATTTATTGTCCTTTCATGGTCTATTTATAACAACATCACCCATCAGCCTGATTTACATAATTCTGTTGACAAAATAAAACTGGGCATACAGGGCCAACAGGGCTGGAAAGCTATACTTGTTATACTGCTCATGTTTGCTAACTGGAGCTGCGAAGCACTTAAGTGGAAAGTGCTGATTAACCACATACAACCCATTAGTTTTTTCAGATCTTTCAGGGCTATTTTATCCGGGTTGAGCATTTCCCTTGCTATGAACACCCCTAACGGTTCTGGAGAGTATGTCGGCAGGGTGTTGTACATAAAAGAAGGTAACAGGATAAGGGCGGTGACACTTACTTTTGTGGGTAGTTTAAGTCAGTTAATAATAACCATGTTTATGGGTACGGTTGGGGTATTTGTGCTTAGAAATTCCTTTATTAGTCCCTTAGAAAGTAATGCAATTTTATCAAGGCTGTCGGTTACTGCTATCATTTATGGTTGCCTTGTTTTTACACTCATTTTATCGGTCATATATTTCGAAATCAGCTACCTGACCCGGTTCCTTGAAAAACTGCCCTGGGTTTCAAAATTTGCTTATTTCATTCAAAAACTTGAAGACTTTGGATGGAAAGAATTGTTAAAAGTGCTGGGTATTTCCTTTCTGCGTTATATGGTTTTTGTAGTACAGTATATATTGCTGTTACAGGTTTTTAATGTAGGTCTAGGCATTATTACATCCTTTTGGTTGATTACTATAATGTTTCTTGCATTAGCCATAGTGCCTACAATAGCATTAGCCGAGTTAGGGGTAAGGGGTAAGATCAGTATTTTCCTTTTTGGGTTGTTTAGTACCAATACTTTGGGCATAGTGTTAACAGCTTCTGCTATTTGGTTAATTAACTTAGTTGTGCCTGCTTTGGCAGGGAGTTTGTTTATTTTGGGTATAAAACTCTTCAAGAAAGAAAAAGAATGAAACAATTTGTATTTCTTATAGCATTGATAAGCTTAACAATAAGATTGGCTGCCGAAGATGATTTTTGTGGTATAAGAAACCGCAGCTTTGGTGCAGGAGAAAATATTACTTTGGTAGTGTTTTACAATGCATTGGGTATGTACGTAAATGCAGGTACGGCCAACTTTAACCTCACCCAGGAAAGAATGGCTAACAAGCAGGTGTATCATGTAGTAGGCACCGGTAACACCAACAGCAGCTACGACTGGATTTTTAAAGTTCGTGACAGGTACGAAACCTTTATAGACACGGCAACTTTAAGACCTTATAAATTTATAAGGAATGTAGAAGAAGGAAACTATAAGAAGTATGAAAATGTAACCTTTAATCATGCCGCAAACACTGCGCTTACAACAGATGGTGTTTATAAAGTGCCCAACTGTGTGCAGGATATTATCAGTGCTATTTATTATGCCCGCAATATAAATTTTGATAATTATAAAGCCGGTGACAAGATACCTTTTACCATGTTTATGGACAATGAAATCTACAACATGTACATACGCTACCTCGGCAAGGAAACCATTAAAACCCGTTATGGTAAGTTCCGGACTATTAAGTTTAAGCCTTTGCTGGTAAAGGGCAACATGTTTGAAGGCGGTGAAAAAATGAACGTATATGTAAGCGACGACGAAAATAAAATCCCCGTTAGAATAGAAAGCCCATTAGTAGTTGGGTCAGTAAAAGTGGATATGATGAGTTATAAAAATCTGCGTTATCCATTGACTTCTTTACTTAGTTTTAGGTAGGGTTTTATTGAAATGGGTTGTAATTGATTACTATCTTAATGAGATTGCTGATATTACAAAATGAAAGATTTACTGGGGAAGAATACCTGCAAAGGCGGAAATTAAAAATAATATAGATTCACTAAAACAATTTTTCAAAAATGATTCATTTTTGTTAAAAGCATGGGATAACAAAGAACATTTCTGCACTTGGCTATATAAACGACCTACTTTATTAGGATGGGATATTAGTACATGTTATGATGTTCCTAATTTCTTTATGCTTCGTGATAGTTTTATGGCTATTTTGCCCTTGTCGGTAATAGTAGAAAGAAGCACAATTATTGGTGCAGGGTGTTTCCGAATAGGGGAATACACCTGCAACCGAGGTGTCTGCAAATAGTGGTGAATGGTGTAAGTGAAGCAATGAATTGATTACCAGATAGCTTTGAGTGGGGATTTTGAATTTTGGAAAAGCTGATTAAATGCCCGCATTATAATTGCAGATGATGACACTTGCGACGGCGAAAAGGAATATGCTCAATTACTATAAAACTGTAACTACACCAGAATATTGTCTTTTTTTATTACTAAAAGCTCCCTGGATATTTAGGACATAATAGTAAACTCCTACCGGCACCCTTTGTCCGTGATATAGACCATCCCAGCCTTTTGTGAAATTAAAAGATTCGGCTATCAATGTACCATAGCGTGTGTAAATTGACAAACTGAATTGTGAGGGTGTACAGTTTACAATTGGTTTGAAGTAATCATTTTTTCCGTCGCCGTTAGGTGAAAAGGCATTTGGAATAGTGACATCACATTCGCATACTTCGTCCTTTACTTTTATTGTATCAGCAATGTTTCCGCAAAAATTAGTAACCAAACAATAGTAGGTTCCTGCAGTAGCAACATGATAAACAGCTAAATTGCTATTGTCCTGCCACATATACTTTGCATAGGGAAACGTAGCATTGAATTGCAAGATGTCATCTTTGCATTTTGTTGTATCGTTACCAAGATTGATTTTGGGACTGTTTTGAAACGCAACAATACAGGTATCTGAACGTAAGCAGTTATTCTTTGTTACCGTAGCGATATATGTTCCTGGTTGTTTGACGAGATATTGATTCCCGGTACTTCCATCTTGCCAGCGGTAAGTGCTAATGGTATCTCTTTGTTTCACATCGAGCAGCAGGATAGCCTGATTACACAAAATAGTGTCTGTGGGCAAATGCACAATGGGCATGGAGTCAATCTTCACCTCTATACTATCTCTGTATTTGCAGCTGCCCCTGCTTACCTGCAACCAATAAGTGCCTACTGTGGTGGCTATTTGCTGATTGGCAGAAGAGCCGTTTTGCCAAAGATAATTTCCAGAAACAGCCGTTTGTAAAAGCAAAGTTTGAGTCTCACACAATGCGGTGTCCTTGCCTAATGAAAACACAGGAATACTATCGAACCTTATTTTAATAGTATCCATGCTCATGCAACCATTTGCATTTATAGCAATAACAGAATAATTATCAGAAATGTGAGCCACAATGAGGGGTGATATTGCACCCGTATTCCATATATAGTTTGTAAAGCCGCTTCCTACATTTAGCACAATGCTATCACCGAGACACAATGTACTATCGCCCCCTAAGAAAATGGGGGTTGAGGTATGTATGAGCACTTTAACTGTGTCATAAGCAAAACACCCGGGTGTTTTCTCGGCTTTTACGAAATAAGTAGTGTCAACCGCAGGATTGACTACAACATCCTTGATAGTTGTTGAACTGATATTGTAATTGGGTGACCACGAATAATTGAGAAAGCCACTGGGAGCATGCAATTGTATGGTATCATTGTTACACTTTGACCTGTCTGCCCCTCCGGAAAAAGGAATTTGCGAAGCAGGGAAAATATTGATGGTATCGGAAAATACATTTCCACACCCATTTGTAACGGTCACATAATATTTGCCGGGGGTGGTAACGGTAATCGATGAATCTGTTGAGCCAGTGTTCCATTGGTACGAGGTGAAGCCGCTATGAGCGTTTAAAATTAGGGAATTGGAAGGGCAAATGGATGTGTCGGGGCCTAGGTTGAGTATTGGAGAGTTAAATACATTAATTTGAATACTGTCTAAAAGAGTATCGCAGCTATTAATTATCCTTACTTTTATATTAGCTAATCCTGTAGAACGACTAACAAAAATTGAAGAGGAATCAGTTCCAGAAATATAAGTCAGCTTCGTTGTATCATATAAAATATCAGGAAATAATGTACATCCGGGATTTTTAATAAAACTAAATCTTATAGAATCTAAAAATCCACATACGGTATCTTGACCCCTAATGCTTAATGCGTTGCAAATAATGGGGGCGCATAAATCACTACCGGGAAAAATTCGGTTAGTAAAAACATTATATTGAGTTGTAGGAGTAAGCAATGTCAGGTTTCTTGTCGCTATTTTTATTGTGTTACTTAAACTATTTCCATTAGTTAAAGTAGTTGTGAATGGAACAGAAGGGCACATTGCAACTCCAAGGTGAGACAGTCTATTTAATAATATTTCATTGCCATAGTTTCCAAGTGTTTTATTTCCTATAGTATAAATGTCACTATCAGTTCCAATTTGTATTTCATTTGCATAGCTTAAAACTGTTCCGTATTTTTTTGCCCAATTTATTCCTATATATGGATTGACAGACATGATAGTTAAGCCGGAAATATAGTTTGCCCATAATAAATTTCCATATTTGTCTAAAGTAGCAGTTGGAGTGCGATTATAACCTGCAGATTTATATAGTATGGATTTTGATAGTTCAACAGTACCGGAAGTGTCAATTATAAAAATTAAGCTTGTGTCAACTAGGTTATAGGAAGTTGCACCAAGAATACACAGGCGAGTACTATCATATTTAAAAATACGAGCGAAGTCTGCACTTCTGCCATTAAAATTATAAACTTTGCCCCAAACTACGTCACCGTTTCTGTTGTCTATTTTTACTAACAATCCTTTGGAATACGGTGAAAAATGATAACCACATACATATGAATAGTTATCAATGATTGTGAAAGATTGAGGTACAAAAACACCTATTGAAGTAGGAGGATCAATAATTTTTGATAGTAAAACATTTCCACTGGAATCTAATTTAATAAAAAAACCTCTATCCTGAAATGATAATGTATTTTCAAGAAAATAAGCTGTGATAATAATTTGATTGCTATCATTTTCCAAAATACCCGCAATGTTGCTAATTATATTATTGGGGATTTCTAAAGTTTTTTTCCAGATGATATTTCCAGAATTATCGAATTTGATTAAAAGATACTGTGAATTTCCTGTTTTACCATCGCTACCTAAGACAATAAATTTATTATCATGAAGTTTTGCAACCCTATGCATCGCCTGACCGCTATTTTCGGAGTAGGTTTTTTGCCATAGTATTCCACCATTATTGTCCCATTTAGCAATAAAAGCATCATCAAAAGTTCCTAAAGATGTATTTCTCATTACTCCGCAACCAATTAAGCTATTGCTATCTGTTAAAATCATATCGTAGCCTAATAAAGTACTATCAATCCCATTGTTATAAGTTTTAGCAAATAAACTATCTGAACAGTTGGTCATTTGTGATAAAAGATCATTTGGAGAAAAAAAAATTAATACAAATATTGTAAAAATTGCTTTTGCAATATTTAAAATGATAGGCAACCAGGTATGACGATGTTCCAATTTGTTCACAAAATACATTTGCAATTATTTTTTTGTTCAAGCGGGATTTTCTTTCCAAGACCCAGCTAGTCAAAGTGTTCCAAAAGATCCTAGCTAGCTTAAGCTTTCTTCCGCCAATTTAAGTTTTGCCAAGCGAACTTAAATCTAAAATGAAAACCAGGACTGCGTCCGGTATATTTGAAGGGGTTTCAAATTAATTTTGCCTTCAAAAAAGTAAGTATTCATCATGCTTATTTGAAGTTTGAGCAAAGCGTAAGTTCAAACAAGCATGAAAAGCTGTTTTCCAACCAGTAACCTAAGGAATGATTGAATGTTGATAAAATTATTTAAGTCAACCTTGAAGAAATAATTTCCGCACTATTCTAATAAACCTCATCATGATTTCCAATATCAACAAATACTACTTTTGCGGGTTTATCTTTTGTGAAGTAAAAAATTATACGCAAATCAAATTCAATTGAAAAACTCCACAATCCTTTTAGCTTCCCCGATAACTTGTGTGTTTTTTAATTGACTGTCAAAGGGTTCATTTATAAACAACTCCAGTTTGTTCCAAAAAATAGCCTGGGTGGAAGAATCTTTAATTTTCTTCTTGAAAGCTTTCTTAAAAGTATCGCTAAATGAAACCTCCATCTCTACAACAATTTTTTCAGGTTTTTCATATCAGAAGCAAATTTCAAACTCCCTTCCTTTTCCTGAATTTTTGCTTTCTTAAAACTGGCAGCAATCTCATTTCTCCGTTCATCAGCAATATTGTTTTCAAGGAGGTTTTTTAGCTCCAATCTTTCTTCAAGAGGAAGATTATAAACGGATGCTACAACATTGCTAAAATCATTGCTTATAATTCGCATAATATTCTTTTCCTCAAAATTAAAAGTATTCAAACTATTTCATTCAACTATTTTCTAAATATACCATCAGGAAAAATGGTCTTTGACGAGTAACATAAGGAGGGGTGGGAGAATCTTTAATTCTCTGTAATTGTAGATTTCAACTTTTACCATTAGAGTTTTTGTATTATTACCAAATATTGGTAATTTGTCTGTAAAAAAATACAATTACTATGCGGAGAAATACATAAATCTCACTTGGTGATCATTTTGAGTCTTTTGTTGATTCTAGAGTTTCGGAAGGACGGTTTAAGAATGCAAGTGAAGTAATCAGAGCGGGGCTTCGGTTACTTGAGGAAGAAGAGCAGAAGATAATGGCATTATGTATAGCAATTAAAGATGGGATCGATAGTGGAGTTTCAAAAGACTTCAACCCGAAAAAGCATTTGACATATTTAAAAAATCAAAAAAAAATGGCTAAATATCAACTAACAAATAAAGCGGTTTAAGATTCGGCTAATAGTTGGAACTACAGCTTTGAAGTTTGGTTAGAAGGGCAGGCTGACAAATATTACAATTACCTTCTTGATGGTTTCCAAAACCTTGCAGAAAATCCAAAACCTGGTAGGATATATTTTGAAGTCATTGAGCATCTTCTTGGATATAGGGCTTTTCAGCATATTATCTTTTTTAGAAAAACCAGTCAAACTACAATAGAGATTATCAGGGTACTTCATTCTAAAATAGATTTGAAAAATCGCATTTTAGAATGAAATCAAGGTTAGCATTTATATCCTTTTCATTAATTAATATGGCCTGAAATTAAAAACCAAGTGGTAATTTGAAGTTATCAATTTGTTGTAAAATTTACGAAAATGATTCTAAGTATCATTTTCCGTTAACAAAATAATAATCTCTAAAATATATCTGATTATCAAATAATTGGGTAAATTACACAAACTCATTTCATATGTATTGGAGAAAGTTCAGCGGCGAGCCTATTCATTTACCCATAAAAGATGCTGTTGAAGCAGCTATCAAAAATGAAACGGCTATCGGCAACAGGTTAAAAGTCTGTATTGGTACAGATAGTCAGGTCAAAGGCAAAGAGACCGAATTTGCAACTGTTATTGTGTTTCTAAGAGAAGGCCACGGTGGGTTTATGTACATACACAATGAAAAAACACTGCACAAATATTCCATTAAAGAAAGAATGTTGGTAGAAGTAGCAAAGAGTATAGAAATAGCTTATGAGCTGTGTAATCTTTTTACAACTCATAATGTAGATATGGAGGTACATGCAGACATTAATACCAATCCGCAGTTTAAAAGCAACGACGCACTTCGGGAGGCAATGGGTTATATCTTGGGTATGGGTTTCGCTTTTAAAGCTAAACCCGAGGCCTTTGCAAGCAGTAGTTGCGCAAACAAAGTGGTGAACTAGCGGCACCATTCTCAGGCATTACTTTAATTGTTGTTACTCGTCAGCATAACTCATCGTTATAAATGCTAATCAATGGTTAATGATGTTTTTTTGTGCCGTTATGCAAAGGACATCGGTAGCAGGCAAAACCAAATCACCTATTTAAAGTAGCGTAGGGAGGATATGTGTTTGAAACCCATTCATCAAATCCGTCCGTACGGGCAGCGGGTATTTCGGGCCTAACGGCACTTTAAAACAAAATAAAAATTTTCACTACCTACATTGCGTGCCTTAAGGCACTTTCAACCCTTGATAAGCAGAATTCACCTAAGTAGCTAAAATCTACATTTAATAAGGTAGCTCCTAACACGCTCAATTGATATAGGAAGTATGAAAAAATGAGTTGTAATGATGGCATATCATTTTTAGGATGAATAATAACCATCAAAAAAGGAATTATTTAAACAAAAAAGTGGGTATAAATGAATTCTAAATACTATAAGCAATCTTTAAACCGTTATTGCATCTTTGAATTTAATGCAATTGTCTAGACTGTTTTATTTTGGATAATTATTTTTATAGCAACTGACGTTTCCTATAAAGGTTTACAAAATGCCGTTCATATAAAACCTTTGTTAAGATAAAATGTTATAAACTGGTTTGGTTAACTTTTTGCATTATTTTTGAATTGAATGAAACAAATATTCCAATTTATGTTAAGTCGCAAGGTTTTGCCTTTGGTTGTTATTACTTTATTAGCCGGCGTATTTTGGGCTTTTCAGTCCAAAGGTGGCGATGTCACCTCAACTTCTGCTCAACAAAAACTGCTTACTACTCTTGGTAATATTATTGAACAAAACCACTACAATCCTAAGTCAATTAATGATAATTTTTCTCACCAGATTTTTAAAAAATATTTAGCGGCAGTTGATAGGGATAAAAATATTTTTTTACAATCAGATGTTAATGGATTAAAAAAATTCGAGAATATTATTGATGACGAAATACATGGGGTGCAGCCCATTCAATTTGTCCCCTCAGTTAATTTGATCTATGCAAAAAGAATAGCCGAAGTAGCGGCCATTTATAAAGAAGTTCTATCTCAACCATTTGATTTTACTGTAAACGAAGAAATTGTTGTGGATGGCGAAAAACTGAATTTTGCTTCTAACGAATCGCAGCGTAAAGATATGTGGAGAAAAAAGTTGAAATACCTTGTATTAGAAAGGTATTCAGAGCTTATAGATACACGTGAAAAAAATAAAGAGAAAAAAGATTTTGTTGTTAAATCAGATGTTGATTTAGAAAAGGAGGCTCGTGAAAAAGTGGTAAAAACTATGGATCGTAACTTCGAAAGAATGAAGCTAAGGTTTACTGATGATGAAAGATTCAACCTTTTCATTAATACCATTACAGCTTATATGGATCCGCATTCTGATTACTTTCCACCATTGGAGAAAAGGGCTTTTGATGAACAAATGAGCGGTAAGTTTTATGGCATTGGTGCATCTCTTAAAGAAGATGAAGGAAACATAAAAGTAGCAACATTGTTGAGCGGAAGCCCGGCCTGGAAAAGCGGTCAGGTGCAGGTAGGGGATATAGTTTTAAAAGTAGCACAAGGTAAAGATGAGCCTGTTGAGTTAACGGGTTTGGCAGTAGAAGACGCAGTAAAAATCATCAGAGGAAATAAGGGCACAGAAGTTAGACTTACTCTAAAAAAACAAGAAGGAAGTCTGCAGGTTGTATCATTAGTCAGAGATGAAATTGTACAGGATGAAGTATATGTACGCAGTGCAATAATTAACGATAAACAAAAAATCGGGTACATTTACTTACCTGATTTTTATGCAGATTATGAAAAGCCCGATGGTCATAGATGTGCCCTAGATGTTGCAAAAGAATTGCAAAAACTTAAGTCAGAAAATGTAGATGGTGTAGTCATAGACCTCAGAAACAATGGCGGCGGTTATTTGCCCGAAGTTGTTGAAATGGTTGGGCTATTTATTCCCGATGGACCAATAGTACAGGTAAAAGACAAAGAAGGTAAACCTACTGTACTAAGAGACAATGACAGATCTGTAGTATATAACGGACCCCTTGCGGTTATGGTCAATGAGTTTAGCGCATCTGCATCAGAAATATTTGCCGCAGCAATACAGGATTATGGAAGAGGTGTAATCATAGGAAGCAGTTCATCATATGGAAAAGGAACGGTACAGCGCAATATTCCATTTGGTAAGCCACTTGACCTATTTACAGGCAGAACAGAGTTTGGTGCTGTTAAGTTAACCTTACAGAAATTTTACAGAATAAATGGCGGTTCCACCCAACTAAAAGGCGTTACACCTGATATTGTAATACCAGATGAATATGAATATTTAAAATTCAGAGAGAAAGACAACGATAACGCTCTACCTTGGGATGAAATTGAAAAAACTAATTATACCAAGTGGTCGGGTAATTATGATTTTGCTGCTCTAAAGCAAAAAAGCGAAGCAAGAATTAAAGGAAATACCAATTTTAGTCTTATTGATAAGAATGCCCAATGGCTTTCTAAGCAAAATGATAAAATCTATCATTTAAGTTTTACAAAATACAAATCTGATCAAAAAGCATTAAAAGCTACTGTGAAGCAAAATGACAGTTTGGCTAAATTGACTACAGAACTTCCTGTTGAAGGCTTAAAAGCAGATGATGCTAAATATAATAATATAGATAAAGAAAAAGGCGAACGTTATAAAACCTGGCTTAAAAACCTTAAAAAAGATATTTATGTCAATGAGGCCTCAAATATTGTAAAAGATATGATTCAATTGTCAGATGCGTTAGCAACCCATTGATAAATTTAACATTAAATAAAATATATAATATTTTAAAAAGGATGCCTTTAAAGGCATCCTTTTTAAATTTACCTTGCGCATTCGCAATCAAAAATTTATTTTTAAATTTGTTTAAAGGTAAATTCACAATTTTTCACAATGTTTAGCATAGAATAGTCGTTCTTGCCTAATTATGGTAGACCATAAAACCGATCCGTTACTTTATGAAATTTATTTTAATCCGGTCTGTATATTCCTGTTATGGAAAGTATTCCTTAATTGCTACTCTATTAATTTTTATAATTTTTTCAAATTCATGTGTTGATCAGCAAAAACTAAAATATTTTGCTAATCTAAGCGATAGTCAGGTCGTACACCTACCCAACCTGCAACGTTCGCAGGCCATAATTATGCCCGATGATATTTTAGATATTAAAATTGCCGGTGCTAACGAATCAACTGCAGCATTACTTAATACCTATTCTCCTAATCCATCTGCAGGGGCAAGCGTAAACTCCAATACCAGCAACATTACGGGTTATATTGTTGATATTAATGGTGAAATAGAATTTCCCGTTATTGGAAAAGTAAAAGCAGGTGGACTTAGCAAAGAGCAATTCAAAGAACAATTAAAAGAAAGAGTTGGTAAATACTTAAAGGATCCTTTAATATCTGTGAAGTTTTCCAATTTTAGATTTACCGTATTAGGTGAGGTAAAAGTACCGGGAAGTTTTGTTGTACCCAACGAACGTGTCACTATTTTGGAAGCACTCGGTTTGGCCGGAGATATGACAAGCTATAGTCGAAGATCAGGTGTAAAAATACTTCGGGATAGTAGTGGAGTAAGAGAAATTGGAGAGGTTGATTTTTCTGATAAATCTTTATTTAACAGTAAATATTACTATTTGCAAAGAAATGATGTAATCTATATTGAGCCTGAAAAATACAAAACCCGATTCGAAGATATTTCCCGAATATCGGCTATTACCGCTACAATCGTAAGTTTATTAGCTATTTCAATTACAATAATCCGACGCTAATATATGAAAATAATTTTTACAAATTAAGAAAATGAGTTATCCAATAAGTACTGCTGAAAATGAATTTGCCATTTCGGGAGACAATCAGTTTGATGTTAAAAAGTTTATTTATAAAATAATAGGGGTTCTTCCCTGGTTTATTGTTAGTGTTGTGGTTTGTATTATCATATCCAGAATTTATCTCCGCTATACCATGCCGGTAAATAAAATTTCTGCTTTTCTTTTAATAAAATCTCAGGATGAGGGAGGAAATTCAGAGTACAAAACCCTGAAAGAGATGGGTCTTGTTACCCAAAACAAGGATGTGGAAAATGAAATGGACATCATCAGATCATTTTCTCTTATGCGCAGGGTAGTTGATTCTTTACATCTTAATGTAAATATTTATAAGGAAGGACGTGTAACTGCTTCTCCCATATTTGGTGATAAATCACCTGTTTTTATAAAAGTTGTTGAAGAGAATGAAGACTATAAGCCGGGTGGGTTTAAGTTGAATATGAAAGCCGATAACTTTTCTATAATTGAAGGAAGCTCCACAAAAACAATAAATTACGGAGACACCTTTGAAACTGATTTCGGAAAACTAATATTAACCAGAAATAAAGATGTAAAACTTGATCCTGATGGCCTTAGGGTATTCTTTACTAGTAGAGAAGTTGAAACAAAGAAGTTTAAGGGATCTATAGATGTCAGACTCACCCATGATATGGGCGGTATTGTAGAAATATCCATGTTGGATGAAGTGCCGGAAAGGGGAATTATGATTGTAAATAAATTGATTGAGGTTTATAATAATGCAGGTCTTGATGATAAAAATGTAGCAAATATTCGAACTATACGATTTTTAAATGAACGTATAGACACTGTAGCACAGGAACTGAATGCAGTAGAACTGAATGCTCAAAAATTTAAAACAAATAACAGGATCAATTCTATTTCAGCAGAGGCCACCTCTTATCTTGGACAAGCCATTGCAGTGGATAACAAGAAGGCGGATCAAATGGCGCAGTTGAAAGTCCTTGAATCTCTTGAAAATTATTTAGGAGCAGGTACAGGGCAGGCTGCTATTCCAAGTAGTTTAGGTATTAGTGAACCAACATTACTTTCATTAATAAATACACACAATAATTTACTGCTCGAAAGCCAAAGGATGTCTTTAAACAGTACAGAAAGTGATCCCATTGTTGCCCGATTGAATGCACAACTAAAAGATATTCGGGATAATTTGTTGAGAAATATCAGGGTGTTAAAAAGCGGCTTCAATAGCAATCTCAATCAAGTACAAAGTACTTATGGAAATATAGAAAGCAAAATTGCTGGTTTGCCAGGTAAAGAACGTCAGTTACTCAACATTACCCGTCAGATTAATCTTAAAGAAACGCTTTATTTGTATTTGCTGCAAAAAAGAGAGGAGTCACAGCTATCCCTTGCCTCTAATATCAATAACACCCGTATTGTGGATAGTGCTTTTAATACCGGTGTCATTCGCCCCATACCCTCACAAGTGCAATTGTTCGCATTTTTAATAGGGCTTGTTATACCTACCCTTGTTTTGGTATTAAGAGACTTTTTCAATACCAAGGTATCAGATCGTAAAGAAATAGAAGAGGGAACGGGAGTGCCTATTCTTGGTGAACTGTCGTATGAAAAAGATAAAAAGAGTATTGTAATTGACAATAAAAGCCGAACGCCTATTTCTGAACAGTTCAGATTGATAAGAACTAATATTCAATATATGGGTGCTGAAAAACCCGTAAAAACAATATTGGTTTCCTCGTTTATGAGTGGTGAGGGTAAGAGTTTTGTATCGTTAAATCTGGCAAGCAGTATGGCTATTACCGGTGCAAAAACGGTAATTCTTGAATTTGACCTTCGTAAGCCAAAGCTTAGTAAATATCTTAACGTACCGGGAGAATTTGGAATTTCAAATTATATAATTAAGGATATTCCAATTGAAAGTATTATTCAGAAGGTACCCGGACAAGAAATTCATGTAATAAGTTCAGGGCCCATTCCTCCAAACCCGGCAGAGTTGCTATTGAGTGCAAAAGCAACAAAATTACTAGAATACCTACAGGCAAATTTTGATGTAATTATTATTGATACTGCCCCAATAGGGTTGGTAACAGATGCATTACTGTTAGAAAAATTTGCCGACCTTACCATGTTCATTATCCGTCACAAATACTCTTCAAAAGCGGTAATACCTTTTGTTGAGAAATTGAACAGAGAGAAGAAAATAAAAAGCCTGGCGGTTGTAGTCAATGGTATTAAGAACAATGCCTCATTTGGCTATGGCTATGGAGGTTATGGTTATGGCTATGGTTATGGCTATGGTTATGGCTATTATGTACAGGATAAGAAAAAGACTTTTTTACAAAATCTTTTAGGGAATTTTGTAAAAAAAACCTAGATAAATATTTGTATAAAAGATTATGGTCACTCTTTTTTTAAAAAAATGGGAGTGAGGTGGCGAAGCTATAAGTAGTCGATAGATTTCTAATTATGGAGAACAACAAAAAATGGTATGCATTATATACCAAACCCCGGTGGGAAAAAAAGGTAAATCTTGTTTTAAATAATAAAGGAATAGAGTGTTGGTGCCCTTTGCGTAAAACAGAAAAGCAATGGAGTGATAGAAAAAAAATTATTGAAGAGCCTTTATTTACCTCCTATGTATTTGTATATATAGAAGAAACAGACAGAACAAAAGTGCTGATGACTGATGGTATACTCAACTTTGTTTATTATGTAGGCAAGCCCGCAATAATCAGAAATGAAGAAATCGATCTTATAAAAAAATATCTTTCAGAAACAGAAGCTAAGGTAACTGTACAGTCACTTAGTTCATTAGATGAAAACACACGTATAAAGGTTAATCACGGGGTATTTATGGATACCACGGGTACTGTAATAAAGGGCGGAAAGAAAAAAGTATATGTAAAATTAGAAAGTCTTGATCAGGTTATGATTGTAGAATTTCCTATTGAATACCTTTCTCCCATTAACTAATATTTCGTTTAATCCTATTCTTTGAAAATTATCTTAATTGGCCTGGGTTCTATAGGCCAAAGACATCTTAAGAATTTACTCCATCTTGGTTTTAGCTCCATTTCGGTTGTGAGTCGTTCTGGAATCCTTCCGGATGCGTTTTCCAGCCTTCAAGTATATACATCATTACAACAAGCATTATCAGAACAGAATTTTGATACTGCAATAGTTTGTACGCCCACCGCCATGCATACAGAAGCTATGCGGCAACTGTTGTTGGCAAAAATTCCTAACATTTATTTAGAGAAACCTGTCAGCCATTCTCTTAATGGAATGTCTGAAGTGTTGTCTTTGGCTAAACAATATAAAAACAATATTGTGGTTGGGTACGATTTGCATTTTGATCCGGGAATGCAGCAGGTGAAAAAATTGTTAGAGGAGAAGGTAATAGGAAAAATAATTTCTGTAAACGCACAGGTTGGACAATATCTACCCGATTGGCGGCCCCATGAAAATTACAGACAGGGCATGAGTGCTAAGCTAGCAACAGGTGGTGGAGTAATGCTCGATTTGGTGCATGAGTTTGATTACCTGCTTTGGCTTTTCGGAAAAGTAAATAACATAGCCTGCCAATACACCAACAGCGGTGCATTAGAAATTGAAACCGAAGATGCAAGTGATGTGTTGCTGCGTTTTGAAAATGGCATTATAGGAACAATACACCTTGACTACCTGCAACCCAAACTGGTTCGCAATTGTATGATTACCGGTAGCAATGGCACCATATTTTGGAACCTTGCAACTAGTACTGTCAAATGGATAACAACTGACAAAAACGAGCAGGAGTATTCCTATCACGGTTATGAACGCAATAATCGTTTTATAGAAATCATGACCGCATTTCTTCAAAATAAGAATGATACAAGACTTACAAATTTGGAGCAAGCAATAGAAAGCCTGAAACTTGTTGTTGCTGCTAAAAATTCTGCTGAAAATTTGTGTTTCGTAAACCCGGATTCAATGAACAGTGAATAATGAACAATGAACAATGAATAATGAACAATGGACAATTGTGCATGCCTAAAATAGGTTGACAAAAATCAATCAATTATGAGGCATGAAACTAAGCAAAAATTAGAAATTCGGGAGCGCAGAATTTTTTCTGAAGATGTCAAAAAGAAATCAGTCAAAGATTTAACGGGTAAGCGCACAACCATTAAGGCACTGATGAACGAGCACCAGATCAGTCACCAAACGGTGTATAAATGGTTGTACAAGTACTCGCCTCACCATGAGCAAAAATGTACCTTGGTGGTACAAATGAAAAGCGAAGAAACCAAAAACAGTGAGTTGCAAAAACGGCTGGCCGAGCTGGAGCGCATTGTAGGTCAAAAGCAACTAGAGATAGATTTTTTGAACAAGCTGCTGGAACTGGGAAGTTCGGAGTTGGGCTTTGACCTAAAAAAAAATTTCAGCACACCACCATCGAATGGTACAGGTGGCACTGGCAAAAGCACAGCTACAAAATGAAAGATGTATTTACTTTGTGTGGCATCAGCCGCCAGGCGCATCATCAGGCTCTACTAAGGCTCTTTCAGGAGGGGCAAAAGGCAACGCTATATGTCCGCTCAATGGAGCAGGTAAGGGAGATACACCCGGGCATGGGGCTTAGGACGATGTACGAAATGCTACAGCCCGATGGCATAGGCAGGGATGCCTTTGTAGCACTTGGGTTGCAGGAAGGCTTCCGGCTAAAAACCGTTGAAAAGCAGACCAGGACTACCTATAGCACCAAGTCCAACCGCTATGGCAACCTGTTGGGAGATGTAGAATTTAACGGCATTAACCAGGTCTGGAGCAGCGATATAACGTACCTGTATTGCCTTGATCAGTTCTTTTACATTGTGCTGGTGATGGATGTTTATTCCCGAAGGTTGATTGGCTACAACATCGCTGATAACATGCGGGCAGAAAGCAATGTTGCAGCCTTGCAGATGGCTTTGCAGCTAAGGGGGATAGACAATTATCACCAAAGCCTGATCCATCACTCCGACAAAGGAACCCAGTATGCCAGCGATGCCTACACACAAACGCTGGACAGTTATGAAATAAGGATCAGCATGTGCAATGAGGTGTATGAAAACACGCACATTGAAAGGGTAAACGACACCATTAAGAACCAGTACCTGAACCGCAAGGAAATAAACAACAAAGGCCAACTGAAGGATCAAATGGCAGCAACCATCAAAGCTTATAATGAAAGCAGGCCGCATCAAAGCTTAGGTAAAATATCACCGATTGAATTCGAAAACTACCTGCTAAAAGTACCCGTTGAAAAAAGAACCAAAATGAAAATTTACACAGTAAAACTGAGTGCAGATGCTTCAATTACAAAACAACTAAATTTGTTTGAAAAAGAACAGTAACCATTCATAAATCTGTCAACCTATTTTAGGCACGCACAAATGAATAATGAACATTGAATAATGAACAGTGAACAATGAACAGTGAACAATGGATAAACCCTAACCCCTAAATCCTAAACATTAAACACTCAAGATTAAACCCCCATCCCCAAACCCCAATGATTCTCGCCACCATATGTTGTCGCGGAGGCTCTAAAGGAGTGCCGGGAAAAAATATAAGGCCGCTTCGTGGAAAGCCACTTATTGCGTACACTATAGACTCTGCTAAAGCAAGTGCTTTAATTGACGACTTAATCATTTCTACTGATGATGAACAAATAGCCTCAATTGCCAAACAGTTTGGAGGCTCGGTTCCTTTTTTGCGGCCTGCCGATTTGGCAAGTGATACCGCTTCTAAGTGGCCGGTGTTTATACATGCAGTGGAAACGTATGAAAAGCTAACCGGTAAAACTGTAGACTATCTTGTTGATTTAGATGTAACTGTTCCTTTAAAAACCGCACTAGACATTGATGGAGCAATACAACTAGCCTTACAAAACCCGGATATAGATGTAGTGATAACCGGCTACGAACCGGAGCGTAATCCCTACTTCAATATGATGGAAATTGGTGAGGATGGCTATGCCGAAATTGTAAAGAAAGGAGTTAAACCTATAGTTCGCCGGCAAGATGCACCACAGGTGTACAGCCTTACACCTGCTGCTTATGTTGTTAAAAAATCTGCCTTATACGAATTTGAACATTGGAGCAAAGCCAAATGCAAAATCTTCCCAATACCCAGAGAAAGAGCTGTAGATATTGATACAGAAATTGATTTTAAGATTGTTGAATTTTTAATGGATAATAAATAAATGAACCAACCAAACCTTTTTGACCTAACTAGTAGAGTAGCCATCATAACCGGTGGTGCAGGCTTATTAGGTAGCGAACATGCTATTGCATTACAGGCATATGGAGCCAAAGTTATTTTAGCAGATTTCAACAAAGAAAAGTGCGAAGCTGCTGTTGAAGTTTTGAAAGCAAATGGCATAAATGCAATAGCCAAATTTTGCGACGTTACCAAAAAAGAAAGCTGGGAAACATTGCTTAATGAAGTGATTGCTGCATTTGGTAAAGTGGATATATTGATTAACAATGCAGGCTTCACCAACCAAAGCAAGTCAGCTAACTTTGATGCATCATTCGAAAACTTTCCATTGGAAGATTGGAATGCGATTATGAATGTAAATCTCACAGGTACATTTCTCGGATGTCAGGTTGTAGGCAAACACATGATGGAAAATGGTAAAGGCAGCATTATAAACATAGCATCTTTGTATGGCGTTGTTAGCCCTAACCATAATATCTACCCCGGCACAGGAATTTCTCAACCTGTAGCCTACAGCGTAAGCAAACATGGTGTTGTTGCACTTACAAAATATGTAGCAACACTTTGGGCAAGCAAAGGTGTCAGAGTCAATTCTCTAACTCCCGGTGGGATATTCAACGGGCATCAGGGTTTATTTCTCGAAAGATTTAAACAACTCAACCCAATTGGTAGGATGAGTGAAAAAGAAGAACTACGTGGAGGCATCGTTTATCTTGCCAGCGATGCAAGCAGCCATGTGGTTGGTCATAATTTGATAATAGACGGAGGTTGGACTGCATGGTAATTTTAAAAAAGCAATACAGAAAATTAAAACGTTCTAATTATAGAATTTTTGATTTCAAGCAGTTATTGTATGCATATGTTTTCAAAAAATCTGATAGGTTTATTTCTTCTCGAATTCAATTTAGTAACAAAGGGAAATTTATAACAAACGGAGACTTCTATTTTGGTATTTTGTGTAATATGTTAACTGCATCTACTAAAGATGAAGGGGTCTTAAGAATTACTAAAAAGGGAATTTTACAAACCGGTAAAAATGTAAGAATTTCCCCCGGCTGCAGATTAGATATAGGAGGCAAACTTATTATTGGTGATAACACTTACATCAATCCAAGAACTATAATTTGTTGTACAAATTATATTGTCATTGGTAGTAATTGTGCCATTTCATGGGATTGTCAAATCATGGACAACGATTTTCATACTATGGTTGTAGAAAATATTCCTTCTATTACTAACCTACCAATCAACATTGGTAATAATGTATGGATAGGCGCTAAATGTATAATTTTAAAAGGTGTAACTATTGGTGATGGTGCTGTAGTCGCTGCAGGCTCTGTTGTTACAGGAATAGTACCTGCAAATACTATTGTGGGAGGAGTACCGGCAAAAGTGCTAAAGGAAAATACCGGATGGATTCCCTAAATAATTTATACTCAAGTCACCTTTATCATAACCGTTTAAAAGTGATTTTCTCAATAAGTAATAACTCCAATTAACATATGGCTGAATTTAAAAAATCTTCTTCAAACTTTCCTTTTTTCGAAATAGCGGGCCGCAAAATTGGCTATGATTACGAGCCTTTGGTAATAGCCGAAATTGGCATTAACCATGAAGGCAGCCTTGACGTTGCTAAACAAATGGTAGATGCTGCAAAAGAAGCCGGTGTAGAAATGGTAAAACATCAAACGCACATTGTAGAAGATGAAATGAGCAGTGCTGCTAAGAATACAATTCCCGGCAATGCAGATGTAAGCATTTATGAAATCATGCGCCGCTGTTCGCTCAATGAAGCTGAAGAGCTTGAGCTAAAACAATACGTAGAAGCATTGGGTATGATATTCATCAGTACACCTTTTAGCCGGGCTGCTGCAGACCGCCTGCATAAGTGGAATGTACCGGCATACAAGATCGGTTCAGGTGAGTGTAATAATTACCCGTTACTCAATCACATTGCCTCCTTTGGCAAGCCAATCATTTTGAGTACTGGAATGAATACGTTAGAGAGCATAGAAAAAGCTGTGGCTGTTTTTAAAAAGCATAGCGTACCCTATGCTTTGCTGCATACAACCAATTTATATCCTACACCCAACCATTTGGTTCGCTTAGGAGCAATGACAGAAATTCAACAGGCTTTCCCTGATGCAGTAGTTGGACTTAGTGACCATACGCTTACCAATCACGCCTGTTTTGGTGCAGTAGCATTAGGCGCATCTATTTTAGAAAGGCATTTTACAGATAGCATGGACAGACCCGGTCCAGACATTGTTTGCTCTATGGATATAAAAGCCACAAAAGAATTAATAGAAGGAAGTAAAATAATTGCTTTACAACGTGGCGGACACAAAGGCCCGGCCAATGAAGAACAAGTAACTATAGACTTTGCTTTTGCAACTATATGCACCATCAAGCCAATTAAAAAAGGCGATGTTTTTACCATGGAAAATATTTGGGTAAAAAGACCCGGCAAAGGTGGTATGCTTGCTGAAGAATTTGAAATTGTTTTGGGAAAAACTGCTTCGCAGGATATTGATGTGGATATTCAAATACAACACGAATACATAGTTTAGGACTACAAGTAATGGATAAAAAAAAGATCGTTTTTCTCTCGGGCACAAGAGCAGATTTTGGAAAGCTTAAATCTTTGATTGAAATACTGCGAAAAAATGAACTGTTTGAGGTTCACATTTTTGTGACCGGTATGCACATGGATAAGAAGTATGGCTATACCGTGCACGAGATTGAAAAATGCGGGTACGACAATATTTACAAATACATCAACAACGATGCAGGCGCTTCTATGGATCTTATGATTGCAAGAACTATTGAAGGTTTTGCAAAATATATTCACCTGATAGAACCTGATTTGATTTTAGTACATGGCGACCGTCTCGAAGCATTGGCAGGAGCAACTGTAGGTGCGTTTAATAACATATTGGTAGCCCATATTGAAGGTGGTGAATTGTCCGGAACTGTTGATGAACTTATACGTCACGCAGTATCTAAACTTAGCCACACTCATTTTGTAGCAAACGATGAGGCAAAGAGAAGGCTGCAACAAATGGGTGAAGTAGCTGAAAATATATTTGTAATTGGTTCTCCCGACATGGATGCTATGAAGAGTGAAGCACTACCGTCATTGAATGATGTGTTGGGTTATTACAATATACCTTTTCAAAACTATGCAGTTTCTATGTTTCACCCTGTAACAACAGAGGTAGATAATATGGACGAATATGCAGAAGCTTACGCAGCTGCATTAGAGGCTTCTGAATATAACTATATTGTTATTTACCCTAATAATGATAATGGTTCTGCGTTGGTGCTTAATAAGATAAAACGTTTGGCCAATAACCCTAAGTTTAGAATATTTCCTTCGGTAAGGTTTGAGTCGTTTTTGGCTATGTTGGAACATGCTCAATTTATAATAGGGAACTCAAGTGCAGGCATAAGAGAAGCACCATTTTATGGGGTTCCTACTGTAAATGTTGGAACAAGGCAAAATGGTAGAACATCAAACGAATATATAATTCATACAGGTTACCAAAAAAGGGATGTGCTTGCAGGTATTGAAAAGGCTATGAATACTAAAGTGCCAAAAGTAAGTCTGTTTGGGAGTGGTGATAGCAATAAAAAGTTTAGCGAAATAATATCGAGTAACTCGTTTTGGCAAATTCCCAAGCAAAAAATATTTGCTGATAATTTTTTATAAAGAGGTTTATTCTATAAAAAAATGTGTAGATAAGTATAATTTATTTGACACAATACAATGAAGATTACAGATAAGTTTGGGGCATATTTTAAGTTTTACTATCGGCTGACCGGTAAAAGAATATTTGTTACACTTTTCCTAAGTGTAATTGTCAGCTTGTTAGATGGTATTGGTCTGGCTATGTTCATTCCATTACTACAGGCAACAGGTACAGCGGATGGTGCACATAGTACACATGGCAAACAGGTGTTAGGTAGTCTGCATTATATCACAGATTTTATTCAGACAATTGGTTTTCCCCTTAACATAAATTCAGTTCTAATCTTTCTGGTATCCATGTTTGTAATTAAAGGTTTTATCAAGTTCATGCAAATGAATTATCAGATAAAAACCCGACATTACTTTATGAAGAAAGTCAGGTACATGCTAATAAGTGATTTGGAGGCTGTTAGTTATCAGGGCTTTTTAAAATTAGATGCAGGCCGCATACACAATACACTTACAGTAGAAGTAAGCAGATTGATGCAGACTATGACCAACTACTTTAATGCTGCCCAAAATGCGGTAATGTTAAGTACCTATATTGCACTTGCATTTCTCGCCAATTTTGAGTTTGCAATTTTTGTAGTAATCGGGGCAAGTCTAAGCAATTTGTTGTACCGAAAAATTTATAAAATCTGCAAACAAATATCTTTAGAGTTATCTCAACAAGGACATAATATTAACGGACTTCTGGTACAGGCAGTTCATAATTACAAATACCTCAAGAGTACCAATTATCTCCATCGCTTCTCCATAAGAATAAGAAAAGTTATAGATCATACCGAATATTTAAATAAACGGATTGGGTTTTATAATGCTATCACAAGTAGTGTAAAAGAGCCCATCATGATTATAATTATTGTATCGGTAATTCTAATCAAAATATATGTTTCAGGAGGCACTATTGCTTCTATACTATTGAGTTTATTATTGTTTTACAGAGCCATAAATTTTTTGATGCAGGTACAAAATGAATGGCAGGGGTTTATACAAGGGTCAGGAAGCATAACCACAGTGACAAATATGCTTAGCCAAATGAAAGCTCAAAAAGAAGTTCAGGTTGAGACTCCATTTAATAGATTTGATGAGAAGATTCATATAAAAGATGTTTCATTTTCTTATGGTCAAACACGAATATTGGATCATATTGATCTGGAAATACCAAAAAATAAAACTATTGCATTAGTAGGCGAGAGCGGTTCGGGAAAAACTACATTGGCTAACATTGTTTCAGGATTATTACAACCTGAAAAGGGGCAGGTGTTGCTAGACACTTTACCGCTCAATGATGTCAATTTGAATAGCTTCAGAAACAGGATTGGATATATATCGCAGGAACCGGTTATTTTCAATGACAATGTTTTTAACAACGTCACATTTTGGGCAGATCCTACCAAAGAAAATCTGGAAAGGTTTTGGAAAATTATTGAACTGGCATCGCTTACAGACTTTATCGAAAAATTGCCAAAGCATGAGTTGACTCAATTAGGTGACAATGGCATGCTCATATCCGGAGGACAAAAACAAAGAATTTCTATAGCAAGAGAACTTTATAAAGAAGCAGAAATACTGATACTGGATGAAGCAACTTCTGCATTAGATAGTGAAACAGAAAAAGTAATTCAATACAATATTGAAAAACTGCATGGCAGTTATACCATTATTATAATAGCACATAGATTGTCTACCATTAAAAATGCAGATATTATTTACCTATTGGAAAAGGGTAAGGTATTGGAGTTTGGAAGTTTTGATACAATGCTATCTATAAGTAATCGGTTTAAAAGAATGGTAGCGCTTCAGGAAATGTAATTGCGCTAAAAAGAAACTACAGAAGAATTTAATTTAAAAAATGAAACTTAAAAAAAGACTACTTGTAACAATTAGTTTTAGTTTTTCTATACGTTACCTATACCGTACAGGAATGTTGCATAAGCTTCGCGAATTTGTTGAGCCGGTTATTGCAATAACGTGGAATGAAGCGGCACTGATTGATGAAATGAAGAAGGAAGGTTTTGAAGTACACGTCATTCCTGTTAGTACAAAAGATAGAGCTTATGCTGATGTAAGAACTAAAATTGATTATTGGTTTGATGCGTTTGCACTGAAATACACGGCTAAAAAAGTGCAGCGAAAATATCTAAGTCAGTATACACCTTTTAAAGTAAGAGTAAAAAGAAAATTGAGGGAAAGATTCAATACTGCTAAAATGTTGGTACCTGGCTTTAAGGATAAATTGTTTCAATCTGAACAACAAATGCTAGGCCGGCATACCAATTATAATGACATGCTCCAATTGGTAGATCAACTCAACATTGATGCAGTTTTTACCGTAACACCTTTTCAGACACAGGAAGATATTTTGTTGAGAGCATGCAAGGCAAGGAGCAAAAAAATGATTACCTCTATTTTATCATTTGATAACATTACAAAACGTGGATGGATTCCGGTACCTTATGATAACTACATGGTATGGAACAAATATAACTACGAAGAGGTACAATCAATCTATCCTGCGTCAGCAACTAAGGCAAATACAACTATTGTAGGTGCGCCACAATTCGATTTTTATTTCAGACAAGAATTTCTTGTGCCAAAAGATGATTGGAAGATTAAAACAAACCTTCCGATAGATGATCGAAAAGTTATTTTATATGCAGGTGGCCCACAACGTTTATTTCCAAATGAACCCCAATACCTGCAACACATTATGCAGGCAATTTCAAGTGGTGAGATAAAAGGAAATCCTATTGTATTATTCAGGTGCCACCCAATAGATAATGTTGAGCGTTGGAAAAATTATGTTGGAAATTATCCTAACCTCTATTATGACATATCCTGGACAGGCAAAGACAATATTTATTCGGCTGATATAACTATAAATGATATTAAAAAGCTTTGCTCTACCCTTGCGAATACTGATGTGCATATAAATCTTTGTTCCACAATGACCTTAGATGGATGTGCCTTTAAAAAACCGCAGATTGGGCCTGCATACGATGATATTAATCCCTCTACAGCGCACCTGTTAAGAGGATTGTATAACCAAAAACATTTTGAACCAATAGTAAAGATCAATGGTCTTAGGCTTGCTACATCAAAAAATGATTTGATAAAAAATATAAATGAAGCCCTGCTTTATCCTGAAAATTTTACAAATGAGTGTAATGCAATATTGAGCGAAATAATTACTTATGCTGATGATGGATCAACAAAGCGAGTAGTAAAAGTTATAAAAGATGCATTGGCTTAGGTTATGAAGATCGTACACATAAGCCACTTGTACTATCCCTCTGCCGGTGGGGTTCAAACTTATTTTAAGAATGTTTCAGAACGATTGGTAAGAGACTATGGCGATGACGTAACTGTTGTAACAACAGATTCCTATTTTGGCCCCGAAAAAAGTTTTTTCAAAAAAATAACTCCTTCACATGAAACTATCAACGGAGTAAAAGTTATAAGATTCCACTACCGCAGGTGGCACATAAAGCCACTTAAGCTAGTAGTAAAAATGCTACGCAAATTGGGTCTGGCTGTGCCGGAAGAAATAATTATGCAGTTGAATGGCCCATGTTCTACATCAATGAAAAACTATCTGACTAATGTAAAAGCAGATGCTTTTTTTGCATCATCAAGCAATTATTATTTTATGCAATTGCCTCTATGGAGAAAATGCAATTTTTTTTATTTTGCCAGTATTCATCTTGATGAGGAAATAGGAAAAACCCATTTGCTAAACAAGCAATTGGAGTGTATGAATGCATCAACATTATATATAGCTAATACACATTTTGAGCAGCAACGAATGATTCAGTTTGGTGTAGATCCACAAAAGACTTTTGTGCTGGGGTGCGGTGTAGAAATGTCAGACTTTGAAATGAAAGACAAATCGGCTGTTTTACATTTTAAAAATGAAATTGGTATACCAGAAAATGCCTTGGTTGCAGGTTATGTTGGGCGTATAGAGAAAACAAAAAATGTTCATTTAGTTATAGAAGCTTTTACTAAAATTCAGGAGAAACATTCTGCTACATATTTACTTATTGCCGGTACCGGGGGTCAATATGTACATGAATTGAAATTAATTTGTAAGCAGTTACCTGATGGAGTCAGTAGTAGAATTAAATTTTTGACAGAATTTGATCAGTCTAAAAAAGCTGCGCTTTTTAATAGTTTAGATGTATTGGTTCTCCCCAGCAAAAATGAATCTTTTGGTCTGGTATTTCTTGAAGCCTGGAGTTGCAGAAAGCCTGTTATTGGAGCTTCTATAGGGGCAGTTAGAGATGTTGTAACAGATGGGCATGACGGATTGATAGTATTGCCAGATGATGCAAATGATCTTGCTGATAAAATGAGTACTTTACTTTCAGATAAAAATTTAAGAGAACGATTAGGTGAAAATGGTTTTATTAAAGTTAAAGAAAGATACACCTGGGATATTATTGTTTCAAAATTGAGAAATTGTTATACACGGGCATCGGAAATAAAAGATAATAAAAGTCAAGACATAAAATATGTTTAGAGAAGAATCATTATGGATTAAAGGAGCAATTGAAAAGCTGAAACCATTACCCAATACAAATGAAGTGGCAAATATTGGCTCATCAACAGAGCATTTTAGAAAACAAATTCAACCCCATATTCATAACAATATCATAGCAACGCTTCAAGATTCAGGTTGGCATGTTGTTAATGTAGATATGAAACAAGAAGATGGTGTAGATGTTGTTGCAGATGTTACTAGCCCTGATTTTGCTAAAAATATAAAAGACAAATTTTCGCTGACCATTTGTACCAATTTATTAGAACATGTAGTAGATATAGATTTGGTGATCAACAATCTCATTGCTATAACAAAATCCGAAGGTTATATTTTAATGACTGTTCCTTACAAGTATAAGATACATTTAGATCCTATTGACAATGGTTTTAGACCCACACCTAAAGAGATTGTTACACGTTTTAAACATGTGGCAGATAAGGTGATTGACTCAAAAATTATTTCTATTTCTGATATAGATCAGTATCATATCCGAAAGTCGAGATTTCCTATTTGGGGTTATCGGGAGAGGATAGGTTATTACTTTGGAAAAAGACATAAAACTTCGGGGGTTTTATTTTCTATAAAAAAATAGTAGTCATTACTTCATGTGTGGTATAGTAGGGGTTTTTAGTTACAAAGAAAATATTCAACAGCATCATTCATTTATAGTATGGTCGCTGATGCGTATGCACCACCGTGGCCCTGACAGCAATGGAATATGGAGCAACAATGAAAATTATATTAGCGGATTTGTTCGGTTGTCTATAAGAGATTTGAGCGAAAATGGTAGTCAGCCTATGCTGTCAGTTGATGGTCGTTATGCAATATCTTTTAATGGTGAGTTGTATAATACAGATAAGTTTAAACAACAATTACAAAAAGAAGGTTACCATTTTCGTTCTACTACTGATACAGAAGTATTGTTATATGGTTTAATACATTGGGGTGAAAAGTATGTGCTCGAAAACTTTGACGGCATATTTGCCTTTGCATTTTATAACCAAAATAATAATACACTTATATTAGCAAGAGATCGTAGTGGTATAAAGCCTTTGTATATAGGTTCTTCTTCTCAAGGTTTGGTATACAGTTCACAATATGACCACATTATCAATCATGTTTTTATAAAAAATAATTCTATTAATACCTGTGCATTAGGTGCTTATCTTTCATTAGGTTATGTACCAGAAAATACCGGAATTGTTAATGATACTTTTTTGTTGCCGCATGGATATTACCTTGTAGTTTCAACTAGCGGCTTTACAAAACATGTTTTTTTTAATTACTCACTCCACAATATTCCCAAGCAAAATAAAACCCTTGAAGAAATACTTGAAGATAGTGTAAGAGATCAAATGGTAAGTGATGTGCCGGTGGGTACATTTATGTCAGGCGGTGTAGATAGTCCATTGGTCTCTTATTATGCAAACAAACATCATCCTGTTCAATCCTTTACAATTGGTGTAGATGATGCAACAATGGATGAAAGTAAAGCTGCACAGGCTTACGCCGAGATTTTTAAAACTCAACATTATTGTAAGCATATTACAGAAAAGGATTTGCTTGAAACCATAAAGGATAACACCAAAGCATTTTCTGAACCTTTTTCAGATTACTCTTCTATACCCACACTTATACTTTCCAAATTTGCAAGAGAAAAAGTTACCGTTGCATTAAGTGGAGATGGGGGTGATGAGTTGTTTTGGGGCTACCCTCGCAATCTTAAAATGTTGAAAGAAGGTATGGCTTTCAAAAACAACAAATTAATGCGCCTGCTCAACTTTTCAGTTGAAAAGTTAAAAGGAGGCAAAAAAGTAATTCGCAAAAGGCACTTTGAAGTTAATGATTTTCCGGCATATTATTATAGGTCATTGTTTATAACAGGTGCTGAACAATGGTTGCCTGAATTGTATGAAGACAAAATAGAGGAAGCATTTTTTCTTCGGGAAATTTATAAGGAAAAATACGCATCAGATATAAATGAGGATACAATAATGAATGTACTGCGAAAGCTTGAATTTGATATTCACCTTCAAAGAATACTTATAAAAGTTGACCGTGCAAGTATGTTCCACAGCCTGGAAGTACGGGTGCCTATTTTAAGTAATGAAATGATTGATTATAGTTCTACTTTAAACTATAATGAGTGTATAAAAAATGGGCATGGCAAGTTTAACCTAAAAGAATTGCTTGTTAAAAAGACCAATAAGCAGCTTGTTTATCAACCAAAAAAAGGTTTCGTAATACCTATAGGTGCCTGGTTGAGAAATGAATTAAAAAAAGATGTAGAGGATAAGCTCATGAATATGCCCTCTGATTTTATCCATCTGTTTAATAAAAATGAAATGGAAAGAATATTAAAACAGCATAATGATACCACTCATGATTGGGGTTGGTTGATATGGTCACTTTATTCACTCGTAAACTGGAATGGAGCACATAGAAATGTCAGATAAAAAAATGCACATTTGTTTGGTGGTTAATGAATTTCCGGGGTTGACGGAAACATTTATTACAACAAAAGCACTTGAGTTAAGTAAAAAAGGCCATAAGGTTACTGTTATTAAAAATCAGGACAACAGACTCGTTAATACATCCCATATTGTAGCTGTTAAACAGGCGGGTATAAAAATTATTTCAGCACCTGAAGCAGGTTCATTAAGTAGCTTGTTTATCTTGCTATTTAAATATCCTTCAATTGCATTGCAAAGCTCTACTTTTTCTATAAAAGAATTTGCTCATAATTTTCAGAAAAATTTAAAAAGTCATTTGCTTAAAAAATATTCTTTTGATATTGTACATGTAGAATTTTCTGGTCTTGGAGTTGCATATCAGAAAGCATTAGAGCAAACCACTGCAAAAACCATTGTTAGTTGTAGAGGCACTGCTGAAAAGGTTAAGCCGTTATCAGAACCACATAGAAAAGAACAACTCAAAAAACTGTTTGAATCGGTAAGTTCAATACACTGTGTATCGCAGGATATGGCTAATACTATTGCTCCATTTTGTAATGACCTATCAAAAATATTTATTAACAGACCATCTATTGATACTTCAATATTTAAAAGAGTTAATCCATATCCTAAACAAAAAGCTACAATTGCGATTTTGTCAATTGGTAGGTTTACTTTTCAAAAAGGGTATTTGATTGGGCTAATGGCTATGCATATACTACATAAAAATGGTATCGCTTTTACCTGGACAATTGTAGGTGATGGTCCTCTTAAAGAGGAAATGATTTATCATATAAATGCATTATGTATACAAGATAAAGTAAAACTGATAGGTAAGAAAAACAGAGATGAAATATTAGAGCTTTATAATAGCACTGATATTTTTTTGCTTACAAGCTTTTACGAAGGAATAGCCAATGTATGCCTTGAGGCTATGAGTATGGAGTTGCCAGTGGTAGCAACAAAAAGTGGTGGTATGGAAGAAGTAATAGAACACGGCAAAGATGGATTTCTTTGCAACACTTACGATCCTGAATCAATAGCTGAAGCTGTTAAGGGTATTTTTAATGATGCTGACCAAAGAAAGTTAATGGGTGTGCATGCAAGACAAAAGGTGATGAATGAATTTACAATACAAAAACAGGCAGATATTTTCGAAAAAAAGTATCAGCAGCTAATTAGTTAGAAATGTTATTTTCTTTTATAAAATATACGCAACCTGCCTGGCAATTCAATGTAAAACCAAAAAGTTATGCGCATGCATCTTGCATGTACCATCCGCATTATTTGCCATTACAAGAGCTTGAGTTGGAAGTGGATAAGTTATTTGAAACACAGGCTGCCCGTTATGCAGATCTTGGCTACAGAGCCTGGAACAAAGGTCATCTTACATGGATAAACAAAGAGATTGAATTAAAGATAGAAAAGTTGGGAAGCCCATCTCTAAAGGATGAATATACTTTCCTTTTTAAATATTGGGGCAAGCATTGGGCTTTATTTGCATTATTTCAAAGGTTACTGACATTGCACAATCCTATAACTGAAATAGCAGCTTATTGGAAAGGTTCAGGTAGGCAAAGAGTAAAACCTTATCTTGATCCGTTACAAAGAGGAGATTATGATAATTTCCAATCTCCATTGATAGCTTCACAACCTCTTGTTGCTGTAATTATTCCAACACTTAACAGGTATCCTTATTTAAAAGATGTAATGGAGGATTTGGAAAAACAGGATTACAAAAATTTTGAAGTTATTGTAGTTGATCAGTCCAATCCTTTTGAACAAGATTTTTACAAAAATTTTCAACTTAAACTCAATGTTATTTATCAAAAGGAAAGGTTGTTATGGACAGCCAGGAATAATGCAGTAAGAGCTACTAAGGCTAACTATTTATTGTTTTTTGATGACGATAGCAGAGTAGATTCTGATTGGATAACACAACATCTGAAATGTCTTGACTATTTTAAAGCAGAAATTTCTGCAGGAGTTTCTCTTTCAGTAGTTGGAGCAAAGATTCCTGAAAACTATAAGTTTTTTAGATGGGCAGATCAGTTTGATAGTGGGAATGCACTATTGGTTCGTGATGTTTTTAAAAAAGTTGGAATGTTTGATCTCAACTTCAATAAGCAAAGTATGGGCGATGGTGAGTTTGGTATACGGTCTTATGTTAATGGAATAAAAAGCATATCAAACCCTTTTGCAAAACGAATACACCTTAAAGTACCCGCCGGAGGATTAAGAGAAATTGGGCATTGGGATGGATTCAGGCCTAAAAAATTGTTTGCTCCAAAACCTATTCCAAGTGTTGTCTATATGCTTAAAAAATATTTTCCAAAACAGTTAAGCAGGCAGGCTATCATGTTGGGTATTATGTTGTCTAATGTTGGGTTTAAAAATAAGCGTAAAAATAATATGCTTGTTCTAAGCTTGTTTCTTACAATAGTAAAGTCACCATTATTACTAATTCAGTATTACAAATCAAGAAGTAAGGCAAATGCAATGTTAAAGGGTGGACATAAGATAGAAACCCTGGATGGAAAACCATTTGTTGTCTCTATATGAAGGTAGCGTTACTAAATGATAAACTTGATGCAGGTGGAGCTGAAAAGGTTATCGTAAATATGGCCAATCTGCTTTATGCAAATGGGGTTGAAGTAATGGTTGTTCTATTTCTTAAGCCTGCTGTGTTAGATTCTTTGATCAATCCTCAAATACCGGTTGTTTATCTACACAGAAAAGGTCGTTTTGATTTAAAATCTATGCTTCTATTAAAAAAAATGGTTAAAGGGTTTGATATTGTACATGTGCACTCAAGATATAATCTTAGGTACTACATGGTGGCAAAATGGTCTACAGGAATTTTAAAACCAAAAACAATATTTCATGAACATATTCCTGTATTGAAAATGGATGCTTTTACAAAAGTCATTCTTAGAAATGCAGATGCTTACTTGGCAGTGTTACAAAGTATGTGTAGTTGGGCTAAAGAAGTAGTTCATTTAAAAGCAACACGTGTCTTTTATTTACCCAATACTATAAACTCACCCATAAGAATTATACCTCAACAACCTGCAGGAAATAAAATAATTATGGTAGGTAATGTTTGGCATTTCAAAAATCAATTGTTTGCCATAGATTTGATTAAAGCACTTCCTGATGAGTACACACTTGATATATACGGAGCCATTAATAATGAAAGTTATCATTTACAACTAATAAATAAAATAAACGAGAGTAAACTTTCTGAAAGAATAAAGATTATACAAGGTGTAAGTGACGTCTACAGCATTTTAGGAAAATACAATCTAGCTATTCATACTTCGCAAAATGAAACCGGGCCACTTGTATTACTAGAATATATGCATGCAGGATTACCTTTTATTACTTATAAAACAGGTGATGTTGTTGCCAATATTCAAAAATTAATTCCAGAATGTATTAAAGACACTTTTGAAGTTGATATATGGACCAGGGCAATACAAACAATTTCAAAAGATGATAATGCTCGATTGAACATTAGACAAAAAATGCGATCTATCATTAAGCATCAGTACAGCGAAGATTCATACTTTAAACAATTAGACGGTATCTATCAGGTAATACTCAATTAATAGGCTAATTAATATTTTTCTTTGAGACTAGGCATTACAACAGATTGTATTCATTATAGACATGCCGATGGCAGGGTTGGTACCGAGAATCATATATTGCTAAGGCAATTTGAACAATTGGCAGGTCATTTCACTAAAACTACAATTGCCTGTGCATTTGCAACTGTAGATGACAGCAAGGTTATTTCCTGGTACACCAAAGACTTAAATTTTATTGATCTACCTGTTGTGGGGGGAATGAAATTTATAGATAAAATCAAAATTTTAATAGCTTTCCCAAAATGGATTAATAGCTTTATACAAATTGACAAACAATCTGATATTATTTATCAGCGCTTTCCCAATAATTTAAACATTCCCGGTTTTTTTTATTTTTATTTAAAAAAGAAAAAAGTGTTTGCCACCTTTACAGGCACATGGTTCAACTATTCCGGTGAACCAATAACTTACAGATTTCAAAAGTGGTTACTGAAAAGAATGTTTCGCGGTCCCGTGTGGGTATATACTGTAGAAAAGGAAAATAATATCAGAATAATACCTGGTTTTAGCCCATCATATAGTCAACAGGAATGGGATGAAGAATCTAATCAGGTTAAAGATAGAATTAAATCTATATTAATGGATGGTATACCTGTATTAAGGTTAATTACTGTAGGGACATTGATTTTTTATAAAAATCAACTTGCAATAGTTAACGCCTGTGCTATATTAAAATCTAAAGGAATACCGTTTAAACTCAAAATTGTAGGAGACGGGCCAATGTTTCAGGAAGTTAAAAAGAGCATTAAGGTGCTGCAACTGGAAAAAGAAGTAGAAATGGTAGGTAAAAAAAATTATCAGGATTTAAAAATATTATATAGTCAATCCGATTTTGTAGTTCAGGCCCCATTAAAAGAAGGATTTGGAAAAGTTCCTATAGAAGGTTTTTTTCATGGAGTCATTCCTATACTTAATAACTTAAGCATGGCAGGCTATATGACTGGTGATGAAAAAAGAGGTTTTTTATTTGAAAATGGGGATGCAGAATTACTTGCTGAAAAACTAATGAATATAAAAAATAAAATTTCAGACCTTCCATTAATGATTGAAGAAGGAAGAGCTTTTGCAAAAACGCAAACGCTTGAAAGTTGGGCTAAAGAATACTATGAGACAGTTTCTCAATTTTACAAAATATCGTGAACTACTTGATGTAGAAAGTCTGCCAATTAGGTATTTGATTGCTTTTGGTTTTGGTATTGCAGTTGGTTATAAGGCAATATCAGCCAATGTAGTAGCATTTATTTATTTAGCTATTCTTTTGGTAAGTATCGTCAAGGTAATTCAAAAAGATATTCCTGGTTTTTTTTCCTGGTTTCCATATGCTATGTATACAGAAATACTAATTCGTAAAAAAGCAATGTGGATCCCATACTTAACTCTTCAATATTTTATTATTTTGTCATTTGCCATTCTCATTTTTTCAATGAAGAGAGGGAGTCGCTTTCATTTTAAGGGTATGGCAATATTGTTACTTTTTATTTTGTTAGAAATTGTTAACAACATTTATCCTAATAAAATAAATACTAGTCGTGCAATCATTACTAATTCACTTGCTATACTCATGCCCGTAATTTGGGCATCATATAATATACTTACTTCACAGCAAATATTTAGACTCTTAACTCATATAAAAATTGCTGGCGTTTATCTTACAGGTATCGTAATTGTGGCACATATAACAGGTGGTATTGATTATGGTCACCAAAGTAGTTCAGAAGCAAGTAATGGATTGGCACCGGTTCAATTAAGTGGCTATTTAGGCTTTGTGTGTATTTTGTTTTTTTTCTCTGTAATGAATATAGAGGAAGCCCGACAGCAATACATGAATCTTGCATTGTTAGGGTTAGTAACCACTATTATGGCATTAACATTTTCTCGTGGAGGCATTTATTTTATTGGCGCTATAGTAGGTGTTTATTTTATGTACAACAGGTCCAAGATAGGTAACTATTTTCGGTTTTTAGTATTGATTCCGATTGGTGCTATTGTCTATTATTCCGTAATACAGACAACGGGGGGAAAAATTTTGGAACGGTATGAACTTGAAGGTTCAAGTGGGCGTGATAAACTTGTAAAAGTTGCTTTTGAAATTTTTAGTAACAATCTTATTATAGGCGTGGGTACAGGCAATTTTAATATGGAAATTGTAAAGCAAAACTTGTACGGCGTAGAATCAGGTGCGCATAATGAGTTTGCAAGAGTTGCCGCCGAACATGGTATAATAGGCATATTTTTATATTGGGGTTTTTTCTTTTACTTAACCCTTGATATTTTAAAGCGACGACAACCACAACAACAATACGCCATGTATTTTCTTGTGTTTTTTTGCCTTATTGTTGTACATAATGGATTAAAAATATCAATACAACCCATATTATTGATGCTTGCGGTTGGCACATCTTCAGTTGTTTACAAGCAAAAAAATATTATCAATGTACCTGATAAAATCAGAGCAAAAGCACTTGCATGACATAGCACTTTGTCACATAGCTTGTTTCCCTTCCTCGCTATCTTCAAAATTGGGGGTCAGGTATGTAAAAAAAACTTTAGAATGGTTTTTAATCAATCCTAATAGGTTTCTTTATCATGTAGAAATTCAAAATGAAGTAGCCGGTTATTGTGGTGGTTTTGTACCCCAATTTTATGGAGATGGTAGCAGTAGCGGTATGTTACAATTTGCTTTTAATGAAGCATTAATAGGGTTGTCTACCCATCCATGGTTATTACTTCATTCAGAGGTGCTTCAGCAATACAGATTTCTTTGGTTAAATATCAGAAGAAAATTTACAGGAAAAAATATTCCACTAGATAATACTATTGCTAAGCCTGTAAAACCTACACATGTAGGTTTGGTAGTTATAGGGGTTCACCCTGATTATAGGGGTAGTGGTGTAGCACAGTTATTAGCTGATGAGTTTGAAAATAAAGCAAAAGCATATAATAAGCATGAATTGATTTTGTCTGTAAAAAATGATAACCTAAGAGCTATTAATGCTTATAAAAAATTTGGGTGGAAAATAATGAGTGAACAAAAGCATACCTATGTAATGAATAAAAACATTTAAGTCTATTTGCTACTTTTCTTTTACGTTGCCGTAAGGCTTAATTAAAAAATGAAAAAAATAAGGTTCGCTCTTATAGGTTGTGGAAAAATTGGTGGGAGACATGCCGGCCACATAGTCAATTATGGAGTTCTTGTAGCGGTTTGCGATATTGTAGAAGAAAAAGCTAACCTCATAGGAAATAAATATTACGCTAATGCTTATAAAACATTAGATGAGTTATTGGCAGCTGAAAAAGATCTGGATATAGTTTCAATTTGCACCCCCAATGGATTACATGCAACACACAGCATAAGCTCACTTAAGGCGGGTCACCATGTGCTGTGTGAAAAGCCTATGGCTTTAACCGGGGCAGACTGCAGGCAAATGATTGAAGAGGCAGAAAAAGCAAATAAATTTTTATTTGCTATAAAACAAAACCGGTTTAACCCTCCTGTAGCAGCTGTAAAAAAAGCAATAGATGATGGACGTTTAGGAAAAATATACAGTGTACAACTAAGCTGTTTCTGGAATAGAAATAATGATTATTATAAAGATTCATGGCATGGAAGCCGTGTATTAGATGGGGGCACATTATTTACCCAATTCAGTCATTTTGTAGATCTGCTATATTGGTTTGCAGGAGATATAAAAACAGCCTATTGTCTAACTTCCAATTTTGCACATGCAGATGTTATTGAGTTTGAAGATACAGGTGTTGTAGCATTTCAATTTGAAAGTGGTGCATTAGGCACCATTAATTATACAGTAAATAGCCATAAAAAAAATATGGAAGGCTCACTTACCGTTTTTGCAGAAAAAGGCACAGTTAAAATAGGAGGCGAATATCTCAATATACTTGAATATCAAAACATAAATGGTTTCGAAATTATTAATTTACCAAAAGGAAACCTACCTAATAATTATGGTACCTATGAGGGTTCTATGTCTAATCATGATAAGGTTTATGAGAACGTTATAAATGTATTAGTGCATGGTGGCACAATTTCAACAAGTTCTTTTGATGCATTAAAAACTGTGGAGATAATAGAGATGATCTATAAATCAGCCCAACAATTGAATGTTATAAAATAATGAATGAGCCCATCATTTTTGATTCTGCAATAAGAGATGTTACTTTTGGGTTGGATGTTAAAGTTGTGCAGCCTGTTAATTTGTATCAGTGCAAATTAGGGGACAACGTTTTCATTGGACCTTTTACTGAAATACAAAAAGAGGTTGTTATTGGGGATAATACCAAAATTCAAAGTCACTCATTTATATGCGAGTTGGTAACAATTGGGCATGATTGTTTTATCGGGCATGGAGTTATGTTTATAAACGATTTGTTTACCAAAGGAAAACCTGCACAAGGCAATAAAGAACTTTGGAAATGCACTTTTATTGGCAATCATGTTTCTATAGGAAGCAATGCTACTATTCTACCTGTCTTCATTTGTGATAACGTAGTTATCGGTGCAGGTGCTGTTGTAACAAAAAATATTTCTCAACCGGGAACTTATGCAGGCAACCCCGCAAGACTTATTACACTCTTCAATCATTAATGAGACAAATTATATACATTGACAATTTTCTCACCGGTCATGGTCATACCCCTACTACGGGTACAACCCTTGTCAAACAATTTAGAGAGCAAGGTTTTTATGTAATACCCAGCAGCAGTAAAAATAATAAGCTGTTAAGGCTTATAGATATGATGGGTACTATTATACGGCATAGAAATAATTCAGTGGTATTGATTGCAACTTATAGCCAACTTGCTTTTTATTTTGCAAGTGGATGTGCTTTAGTTTGTAGAGTTTTTAAAATTCCATATATACCATGTTTACATGGTGGCAATTTGCCTGACCGAATAAAACGATCACCACTGCTAGCAAAATTTTATTTTTCTAACAGTTATACAAATGTTGCTGTATCAGGCTATCTTGGTTCATGCATGACAAAAAATGGATGGAAATGTTTAGAAATACCCAATAATATACCTTTAGAAAAGTATCAGTTTAAGCACCGTTTGCAAGTAAGTCCTACATTGTTTTGGGTTCGTTCATTTCACAGTAATTACAATCCTCAACTTGCTATAAGAATTTTATACAGGCTAAGACAAATTTATCCAAATGCAACTCTAACAATGGTGGGTCCTGATAAAGATGACCATTCACTAGATAAGTGTAAGCAATTAATTAATGAATTGCAATTGGAGAATTATATTTCCCTGCCGGGACTACTTACCCGTAGGGAGTGGACAAAGCTTTCCGGTGCTCATGATATTTTTATAAACACAACAAACTTTGATAATCTTCCTGTAAGTGTAATAGAGGGAATGGCTTTAGGTATGGTTGTTATATCAACAAGTGTAGGTGGAGTACCTTTTCTAATAGAACAAGAAAAAAACGGAATTTTAGTACCACCCGAAAATGAAGATGCATTTTTAAATGCAATTCAACAGGTATTGAAAAATTCTGCATTTGCCGCAAAGCTTAGCTGTGAAGCAAACAAAAAAGCCCAACAATTTGATTGGAATTATATAAAACTCCTTTGGGAAAATCTTCTTAAAAATATCCCTTCCAATTGATTAATTGCCATTATATCTGGTAATTACACCCTGCTATTATTTAACTTATTTACTCTCTTCCTCAAAAGTTAATAAATAATTCAGCTTCTATCTTTCTGAATTACATTACCACTTCATTACCTTCGCAACCTGTCATGATAACTGTTATTTGTCCTGTATTCAATGAGGCGGCCTACATTTTGTCCGTGCTAAACTTTTTTACTAAAGCGCTTCCTGCTGAAAAAGAGTTAATACTTGTAGACGGTAATTCTACAGATAATACATGTGAACTTATAGAAAACTACGCAACATCTCATTTTAACATAATACTGTTGCATAATCCCGATAGATTTGTACCCTATGCATTAAACAAAGCAATAAAAGCTGCTAAAGGAGATATTATAGTACGCTTAGACGCTCATACCGATTACTCTCCTGATTATTTTTTAAAAATTCAGGAAACCTTTGCAAAAACAGATGCAGATATTGTAGGTGGTCCTATGCGGATAGCACCGGGCAACCCAATACAAAATGCAATAGGGCATGCAACAAGCACGGTATTTGGTGTGGGAAATAGTTCGTTTCATTTTGAAGACTATCAAGGATATACGGACAGTGTATACCTCGGCGCATGGAAAACAAAAATATTTGAAAAAACGGGTTTGTTTGACACTACTTTCAAGCGCAATCAGGACGATGAATTTCACTACAGAGCAAAAAGTATGGGGTTTAGAGTTTATCAGGATCCCGCTATAAAATTGTATTACCATCCTCGCAAGACATTTACTTTACTTTTTAAGCAGTATTACCAATACGGATTGTATAAACCAATGGTTTTAAGAAAAGTAAAATCCTCTATGAATTTGAGGCATATAATCCCTTCATTATTTGTTACATATTTAATTTTTTTACCGATTTTGTTTTTTGCCGGTCTGATTTTTATGATATGGCCGCTAATTATTTATTTTATTGCCGCCATCTTTTTTTCATTTAAAAGCAAAAGGTCTTTTAAGGAAATGTTATTAACAGTTATGGTTTATTTTATACTACATATTGCTTATGGTCTGGGCTTTATTGCCGGTATTGCGTTTAAGGCAGATACTTCTGCCTCATCGGAAAAACAGCTTATTGTTTCCAATTAATTCAATATTCTATTAGCTTTTCAAAATATTATACTTCATTATTCATTCATATCGTTATAGAAAATACTAACGATTAAAAAGCTGTTATGAAAATTGATTTCTCTCCACCATTTATAGATGAAGATGTCAAAAAAGAAGTTATTTCTGCATTAGAAAGTGGATGGATAACTACCGGTCCCAAAGTAAAAGCATTGGAGTTGGAAACGGCTTCTTATGTTAATATAGAGCATGTACTTTGTATAAATTCTGCAACATCAGGATTAATGCTTGTATTGCATTGGTTGGGTATAGGACGGGGCGATGAGGTTATTATTCCATCATATACTTACTGTGCCACAGCTTTGGTAGTTATGCATCTTGGCGCCACCCCCATAATGGTAGATGTGAAGACTGATTTTAATATTGATCCTCAAAAAATCAAGGAAGCTATCACATCCAAAACCAAAGCAATTATACCGGTAGATTTTGCAGGATGGCCCTGTGATTATGATGAGTTATTCGAAATTGTCCATCAAAATAAAAATTTATTTCAGGCAAGTGGAAAAGTTCAGGAACAATTAGGCAGAATAGCCATAGTTGCAGATGCTGCACATTCTTTTGGTGCCACTTACAAAGGCCGGAAAACAGGTACATTGTCAGATATTTCAGTATTTTCTTATCATGCAGTCAAAAACTTAACAACTGCAGAGGGGGGTGCAATTTGTATAACTATGCCAGCCCCGTTCGATAATGGAGAAATTTACAAAACATTACGACTTTGGAGTCTGAATGGTCAAACAAAAGATGCCTTTACAAAAAGCCAATCCGGGGGTTGGAGATATGATATAATATATCCCGGATTTAAAATCAATATGCCCGACGTTTGCGCAGCTATTGGTTTAGCCCAAATAAGGAAATACGATAATGCAATTTGGTTAGAGCGTAAGAGGGTATTTGAGTATTTTGCAACTCATCTTAAAAATGATGAATGGGCAGAAGTGCCACCATATACAAATGAAGCCAAGGGTTGTAGTTACCACCTGTTTCCGTTGAGAATTAAGGGCATAACTGAACAGCAAAGAGATTTAATAATTGAGAGGATTACTTGTGAACAACTGGCTGTAAATGTTCACTTTATACCGTTACCTTTACTCACGGTTTTTAAAGATAAAGGCTTTAAAATTGTAGATTTCCCTATTGCTTATGATAATTATAGCAGAGAGATATCTCTACCCATATATCCTCAATTAAACAATATCCTGTGTGAACACATCGTTACTGTTGTCAGAAAGGCAGTTATAGAGATTTTAAATTAAAATGGGCACCACTCGTTTTTTTGATATTATGTTTTCGTTGCTGGGATTGATTGTCTTATGTCCCTTAATATTTGTCATTATCCTATTGATAAAAATGACATCCAAGGGAAAGGTATTTTTCCCTCAATTAAGAGTAGGGCAATATGGAAAAGATTTTAAAGTACTCAAATTTCGTACTATGCATGTAAATGCTGAAAGCAAAGGATTTTTAACTGTTGGAGGAAAGGATAATAGAATAACCAAGATTGGTTATTACCTTAGAAAATATAAACTAGATGAATTACCACAATTAATAAATGTGTTGAAAGGAGAAATGAGTATTGTAGGCCCTCGGCCGGAGGTAAGAAAGTATGTTGATTTATATACTGAACAACAAAGAAAGGTACTAGAAGTACTACCAGGAATTACGGATTATGCATCAATAGAATTTAGAAATGAAAATGACCTATTAGCCTTAAAAGAAAATCCTGAAGAATATTATATTAAAGAATTAATTCCCAAAAAAAATAGTCTTAATTTTAAATATATAAATAACCAAAGTTTGGCAGAGTATTTATACATTATTCAAAAAACTTTTGTTACAGCTATAAAAGGTGGTTAGTTTATTATACAGTTGGAATATACACTTGTATAAAAAATTGCAACTAATTAATGTAACTTTGCATCTTATTAAGATTTAGATTTTGGAAATTATTAGAATGAATCTGTAGTTATATTAAAATCAATTATCCAATTATAAAACCATTTCTACATATGATTTTGTAGATCTTATATTAATGCTACTTCAAGAATAAATAAACCGGTGTGAAAAATTTAAGGAAATTTTTACTTCGAAACCGCATAGCTCCAAAATGGCTGATATTTGTTTTGGATCTTTCCATCTGCTGCTTTGCAATAGTATATGCAAATTACCTACGTTTAAATTTTGACCTGACACTTATACATTTTTCTGAAATGGTAGATGATTTGATAGCTACCATAATAACAAACTCCATACTTTTTTACATATTCAGAACCTATCACGGTATTATTCGTCTTTCAGGTTTTCAAGAAGCATTTAGAAGCATATCAGCTGTTTTTTATTCATTTTTTATAATGTTGATCCTCAACATATCGTTGAAGATATTTGGAGTACAGCCCTTTATTCCCATCTCTGTATTATTTATTTATTTTTTTATATCCTCATTTTCCGTATTTGGATACAGACTTTTGGTTAAGCATCTTTACAGAATAAGTGTTACCCAAGATGAAGATATTCATATTGTAATTTACGGTGCAGAGCTAAATGGTTCAGTATTAAAGAAAACAATAGAGCAAACCTCTAATAACCGCTATAAAATTGTTGCCTTTATTGATGATGATGAAAATCTTTTTGGTAAAACAATAGATAATGTAAAAATCTACTCTTTTAGTCAGATTCAAAATGTAATTAAATCATGGCAAATAAAAATGCTGTTTTTTGCCCGTCAAGATTTTGATTTGAATCAAAAAAACAAAATTGTTGATTATTGCCTTGAGCAAAATATTAAGGTAATGAACATACCACCCATGAGAGAGTGGATACAGGGTCATCTAAATCTAAACCAACTACGCGAAGTACAAATAGATGAATTGCTGGGAAGACCACAGATTAGCTTAAAAAATGAACATGTCATAAATCTTTTAAGAAATAAAAAAGTACTCATTACAGGTGCAGCAGGCTCAATAGGTAGTGAACTTGCCAGGCAGATTGCAAGTATTAATCCTTATTCATTAATTATTTGTGATCAAACCGAAACAGGTTTATATGAACTTGAATACGAGCTACAAAAGAAATACCATTTAGGCAATACTTTAAAAGTCTTCCTTGGCGATGTGAAGGATGAAAAGTCAATGAACAATATGTTTGCTCAGTTTATGCCCAACATAGTGTTTCATGCAGCTGCTTATAAGCATGTGCCAATGATGGAAAACCATCCGTCAGAAGCAACCCGTAACAATGTAATTGGAACTAAGGTGCTTTCTGATATGGCCGAGTTTTACAATGTAGAAAGATTCTTATTTGTATCTACTGACAAAGCCATAAACCCAACAAATGTGATGGGTGCAAGTAAAAGGATAGCAGAGATTTACTGCCAATCTCTTCTGTCAAGAAAGAATATTCCTGTAATGGATGAAAGAATTATTCAATTAGCCCCGCGAACAACTAAAACCAAATTTATTACTACACGTTTTGGCAACGTATTAGGTAGTAATGGATCTGTTATACCCCGCTTTCAGGAACAAATTTCAAAAGGCGGGCCTGTAACTGTTACACACCCTGATATTATCAGGTATTTTATGACAATACCAGAGGCTTGTTCTTTAGTATTGGAAGCAGTAACCATGGGAAATGGTGGCGAAGTATTTCTCTTTGATATGGGCGAACCCATTAAAATACTTGATTTAGCTAAAAAGATGATCAAACTAGCCGGCCTAACACCTGGAAAAGATATAGATATACAATTTACAGGATTAAGACCTGGTGAAAAACTGTATGAAGAACTTTTGAATAAAAAAGAAGAGGTTATACCTACACACAATAAAAAAATACTTATTGCTAAGGTAATGGAATACGATTACGAGCAAATATCGTTAAGTATAGAATCGCTCATCAATTTAGCAGTAAATAATAAGGATGAAGAAGTCGTAAAGCAAATGAAACGAATTGTTCCAGAATACAAGAGCAATAATTCAGTCTATGAGGCAATGGACGAAGAAATAGTTACTCCACCATTAACATCTCACGGATAAAAACAGGTATCTTGCACAGAGAATTGTTGTAATACATGTTTAATTTATTCAAAAAAAAAACAAGTAAGCCAATCAGGCCCGACTTGTCATTTATAGGTGTTGATATGCATAGTCATCTGCTTCCTGGCATAGATGACGGATTAAAAGAGTTGGAGGAATCTGTAGCTTTCATCAAAGAATTATCTCAGCTTGGTTACAAAAAACTTATTTGTACCCCTCACATTCTAACAGATCTTTATCCCAATAATCCCCAAACTATTTTACCTAAATTAGAATTGGTAAAAGATGCCTTGAAAAAAGAAGGTGTTGAAATGCAAATGGAAGCTGCTGCAGAATATATGGTAGACCATTCTTTTGCAGAACTTATTATTAAAAAAAGTCCGGAAGACTTACTCACCATTGGAGGAAAATACATTTTGATAGAAATGTCTTATTTATCTGCCTCTCCCAATATTGATCAGATCGTTTTTGATCTTAGTATGTTGAATCTTACGCCTATTTTAGCCCACCCCGAAAGATATAATTATTATCACCGACATTTTGAACAATATGAACATTTTAAAGAGCGTGGGTGCAAACTACAGGTAAATTTATTGTCCCTGACAGGAGTTTATGGTCCAAGTGTTCAAAAAACTGCCGAAAAGCTTTTAAAGGCTGGCATGGTAGATTTTTTAGGTACAGATATGCATCATGAAAAACATCTTTTAATGTTAAAGAGTTTATCAACCCGTCCGGAGTTTTATGAAATGGTAAAGGACTCACTGTTGTTAAATAAAACTTTGCTTTAATGAATAAAATTATTCTACTGTATTATAAAAAGTAATTTTTTTTATTTATAATACCGGCAACTATATTGTTGCTTCTTTCTTTATTTTTGCCGAAAATTACATTGCTATATGAATTTCCAACTTACAGAAGAACATCTAATGATACAACAGGCAGCAAGAGACTTCGCTGTAAATGAATGCCTCCCCGGTGTAATTGAAAGAGATGAATTACAACGTTTTCCTAAAGAACAAATAAAAAAACTTGCTGAACTGGGCTTTATGGGTATGATGGTAAGCACCGAATATGGTGGTAGTGGTTTGGATACCATAAGTTATGTTCTTGCAATGGAAGAAATTAGTAAAATAGATGCAAGTGTGAGTGTAAGTATGAGTGTAAACAATAGCCTTGTATGTTGGGGTCTTGAGGCCTTTGGAAACGAAGACCAAAAACAAAAATATCTTACTTCACTGGCACAAGGACTAAAAGATAGAGAAATATACACCGGTGCATTTTTGTTAAGCGAACCAGAAGCCGGAAGCGATGCAACAAGTCAACAAACAAAAGCTGAGGATAAAGGCGATCATTATTTGCTAAATGGAACTAAAAATTGGATTACTAATGGCTCTTCTGGGTCTGTTTATCTGGTAATGGCTCAAACCCATCCTGAGAAAGGGAGCCGTGGTATCAATGCATTAATAGTAGAAAAAAGTTGGCCGGGAGTAACAGTATCAGCCAAAGAAAACAAACTGGGTATTCGCGGTAGTGATACTCACACCATTATGTTTACTGATGTAAAAGTGCCAAAAGAAAATAGAATAGGCGAGGATGGCTTTGGATTTAAGTTTGCAATGAAAACATTGGCAGGAGGCCGTATAGGCATAGCCTCACAGGCATTGGGTATTGCAAGTGGAGCTTTTGAACTTGCAGTAAAATATGCAAAAGAACGTAAGGCTTTTGGTAAAGAAATTATGCATCATCAGGCTATACAGTTTAAGCTGGCTGATATGGCTACCAAAGTAGAAGCTGCAAGGCTGCTCTGTCTCAAAGCAGCATGGCTAAAAGATCAGGGAGAAGATTATGCATTGAGTTCATCTATGGCTAAAGTATTTGGCAGCGAAACTGCTATGTGGACTGCAATTGAAGCTGTACAGGTGCATGGTGGCTATGGCTTTGTAAAAGAATACCATGTAGAAAGACTTATGAGAGATGCAAAAATTACACAGATTTACGAGGGTACAAGCGAAGTGCAACGCATTGTTATAGGAAGAGAAATACTGAAATAATTTTAATGATAATTTGTTACAAAGACCATTTACAATAGTAAGTGGTCTTTGTATTTAGTTTATTCAAGATTCAATTAAATGCCGGTTAATAAAGAAAAGTACTACGAGATTTATAAGGAGCTTGCTGATAATAATGTTACCCTCATAGCAGTAAGTAAGTTGCAATCTGTACATGATATTGAGGAAATGTACGGTATGGGACAAAGAGATTTTGGGGAGAACTACGTACAGGAATTAATAGAAAAGCACGAAAAATTACCAAAAGATATCAGGTGGCATTTTATAGGTCATCTCCAGCGCAACAAGGTTAAATATATAGCTCCGTTTATCTACTTAATACAAGGAGTTGATAGTTTTAATTTGCTTAAGGAAATAAACAAGGAAGCACATAAAGCAGGCAATAAAATTAATTGTTTGCTGCAGGTTCATATTGCCCAGGAGGAAACAAAATTTGGACTCAATGAAGTTGAATTAGATGAAATTATAAAAACTGCTTTAGAGCGACCCGCATTACTTTCTCATGTAAATATTGCAGGACTTATGGGTATGGCAAGTTTTACAGGCGATGTTAGGAAAGTAAAAAGCGAGATGAAGAAACTACAAAGTTTGTTTGAGAAGTATATTTCTTTGATTCCTCTTTCCACTCTTTCTATGGGAATGAGTGGTGATTATAAAATAGCCATAGAATGCGGCAGCAACATGGTCAGAATTGGTAGTTTACTATTTGGCGCACGAAGATCAAAATAGTTTAAACTGCATCTTTTCTCGGGTTTTTTTTAATAAGCAAATAAGCCGCTATGCCAAGCCCCAATCCAATAACTATACTTATAATTTTCCACCAAAAACTCATTTCTGTGGTTTGCTCAATTGGTTCAGGAGTTATATTTTGAGCATGAGTAACTATGGAGGAAATAAGAAATATTAATGAGAGGATTTTTTTCATAATGTTTTTTCGTTTAGTACAATCTTAATAATTCCCACCAAATTTACGAAAAATGCAGTGTGAATACCTGACTATAATCATTTTTAGAACCACTAATTAATTCAAAAAGTTTTAGTTCTGAAAATGCAAGTAATTAAAACCAAAGTTGAAATACCTATTTTTATAGCATGAAGCGATTAGATATATTAAGGCTATCGTACAGGACCGTAGCAAGTAACAAGTTACGAACGGGCATTACCGTGGCAATTATAGCTTTTGGCATTATGGCATTGATAGGTATTATTACTGCTATACAGGCAATGAACCAAAGTCTTAAAGAAAGCTTTTCCACTCTGGGAGCAAATGCATTTTCTATACGTTATAAGGAACGTAATATAATGGGAGGCGGTAATAGTGTTTCTAAAAGCAAAAAGGGTAAAAAAGATAAAGCATCAAATATCGGTAAGCCATTTAGTTATACCCAGGCATTGATGTTTAAAGAAAATTATAAATTTCCGGCAGTTGTTGGTATTCAATTGGGCGGCCCAAACTCTGTTATTGCCAAATTTGAAAATATTGAAACCAATCCCAACATAAGGATTGCCGGAGGGGATGAAAATTTTTTAAACATTAATGGATATAATCTGCAGTCGGGTAGAAATTTTAGCCGCTTAGATGTAGAGACAGGAAGAAACGTTTGTATGCTGGGCAGTGATGTTGCCAAAAAACTTTTTCCCCGTAATCCGGAGGCAAGTGTTGACAAGATAATACGTGTGGCTAACCTGCCTTACAGAGTTATAGGCTTGTTGAAACCTAAAGGTACCAGTGTTTTTATGCAAATGGATAAGGTAATACTTACCAGTTATAACAATGTAAGAAGGCTTCCCAATGCTCAAAACTCCTTTTCGATAACTGTAATGGTTCATGATATTACCCAAATGGAACCGGCCATTGGAGAAGCAACAGGAACATTAAGACCTATCAGAAGACTTGAAATAAAAGACAACGATAATTTCTTTATTTACAAAAGCGACAGCATAGCCGAAACCATGATTGGCTTACTCTCAAGTATATCAGGTGCGGCAGGAGCAATAGGTCTGATAACACTTATTGGTGCAGCTATTGGTCTTATGAATATAATGTTGGTGGCAGTAACAGAAAGAACAAAAGAAGTAGGTCTCATAAAGGCATTGGGGGGTACAAGAAAAAGTGTACGCAACCAGTTTTTGTATGAGTCTATTATTATTAGTTTGTTGGGTGCTGTATTTGGAATAGTGCTTGGCGTATGTGTTGGTAATCTGTTCTCTCTGGTGCTAGGGACTGGTTTTGTTGTACCCTGGGGTTGGGTAATTACAGGTATTATAATATGTAGTCTTGTTGGTTTAACTGCAGGATTGTGGCCGGCCATAAAAGCATCTAAATTAGATCCCATTGTAGCGTTGAGGTATGAGTAGCAAATGAATTATGATTGAATACTAAAATGCCATATCATTTTTAGTATAGACTTTGATAATAAAAAAGGGTGAGTTTTTCATTTAGAAAACTCACCCTTTTTTATTATATTGTTTAGTAAAAAATCCCTAAACATTAAACCCTAAACCCTAAACTCTAAACCCAAAGCCTACTTCCTCGGTTCCAAAGCATCTTTAATACGCTGCTGCAAATCAATTAAATGAATCTTACTCATTTTGTCTGTAGAAGTGTTGATTGCATTTGCTACCATAGTTTTTAACTCCATCAATTTCATACGGGCTATACCTGGCATATCCGTTTTGTTAATGTCAACTACATTTACAGGAGGATTGTTACCTGTAGAAAATATAATGTTGGACATCCCTGAAGCATTCATCATTTTGCTTACTTTGTCCACATAACTCTTTTGCAACTTTCTGCGATAATTATCTATCGGCTTTCTGGTCATTAATTCACTAAATAATACTTTCTGCACCGCATCCAATAGCTCTATTGCACTGTAAGCCTGTTGTGTACCAAAACGTTCTGCAGATTCTTGCATACGGTTAAGCCTGTCTGTATTTATAAGCCTGTTTAATGCCGTTTCCTGTACAGTAGCCACAGGGTCAGTTTCTCCCGGATTATTTATCCTGTTCCAAATATCTTTGTTGATCAACCATGTAGGTGTTTCAAAAACCTGGGTGGCTATAAAATTAAAAGCTTCCTGTTGTTTATACTTTGGCGTTATTTCATACACCGCATTACTGTTTTCTGATGTTTGTATGGTTTCATAAACGCCACCAACATTTGCTGTTACATGACCAATATAACGCCTGTATTGTCCAATTAGCTGACCATACATTTCCTCAATATTCTTATTTTGATCCGTTTCTTCTTTTGTCCATTCCGGTAAATTTTTAAGAATCAGCTTCAGGTTTTTAATGCCATACATACTTGCTTTCACGGCATCGTCACTAAGATCTTCGCTTTGATTACGTGGATCACTATCATTGCCTAACTCATAAGTGCCAAAATAAGTGCGTGGGTTACTTTTTAGCGAAGCGATAATCAGTTTATTACTTTCTTTTTTCTTTTCTTCTTCACCGTTTCCGGGTATATAACCATATCCCCAACGAATAGCCCATTTATCATAATCGCCTATGCGGGGAAACAGTCCTATTTCGCTAATGTTATCTTCAGGTTGTGCTACATAATTAAAACGTGCATAATCCATAATTGATGCGGTGTGGCCGTTTGCCTCCACCCAATTTTTATCTCTCAACTTTTCTACAGGGGTTCGGCTGCTGCTACCCATGTTGTGTAGCAAACCAATAGTGTGTCCTACTTCGTGTGAAGAAACAAAACGTATCAATTCACCCATAAGCGAATCATCAAACTTCATTTTTCTGGCACGTGGATTTACTGCAGCAGTCTGAATCATGTACCAATTGTGCAGCAGTTTCATCACATTGTGGTACCAACCAATATGGCTTTCGAGTATTTCACCGCTTCTGGGGTCGTGTACATTAGGGCCATAAGCATTCTCAACATCTGATGCAAAATACCTAAGTACAGAATAGCGGGCATCTTCCATACTCATAGTACTATCACCTTCGGGCCAATCTTTGCCCATAATAGCATTTTTAAAACCAGCTTTTTCAAAAGCAGTCTGCCAATCGTTGATGCCGGCAGTCAGGTATTTTCTCCACTTTTTTGGCGTAGCCGGATCTATATAATAAATGATTGGTTTTTTAGGTTCAACCAATTCTCCTCTTTTCCACTTTTCTATATCTTCCTCCTTAGGTTCCAAGCGCCATCTAACTGCAAATGTATTGTCCTCAACACGTTGTTGGTCATCGTCAAAGGTGGTAAAGTTGTCCGGAAAAAATCCTACTCTTCTGTCCCAATACCTTATATCCATTGGTTTTTTTGGTAAAAGAATCATGGATGTATTTAATTCAATGGTAACTGCGCCGGCTGCATTGGCTGCAGGTACATTGGCAGAAGGTGCACCTGTAAATGGCCCGGAAGGGGGAGGTGTGGAATTGAATGTTTTCACTGTCCTTATTTCTGTATTCATAGGAAATGAACTAACATTTTGAATATAAGATCGGTCTACAGCAATACCAGAAAGATTGAACGATTTTTTTGCTCCAGGACTTACACTTACCACCTGGTTGTCTCCCTTAAAAAAATCAGTAACATCTATTACCAAAGCAGTAGAGTCTTTGCTGTATGCCGCTATGGGAAAGGCCGCAGCTATAGCATTCAGGTTGCTGTTTTTTACTGCTTTATAAATAGCATTGCTTGTGTCGGCCACGCTAACCAATGTTATAACACGCAAAAACACATTGTTATTTGGCCCTTTTTCAAATGCAATGGTTTGTTGATTGGTAAGTTCTCCACCATAGGTACCACGACCTGTGCTTTTGTTTGCGGGAACTTTTACAAATCGGGTAACAGCCATAATTTCTCTGTTAAGTACACTGTCATTCAATTCAAAAAAATATTTGTCCTCTACACGGTGTACTGTAAACAGTCCTTTTTGGGTAACAGCTTTATCCGTAATTATATCTTTGTAAGGTTTTGGGCCTTGCTGTTTGGGGCCATTAGAAACTCCTGCAGTACCTGCATTAGCGGGTGGAATTGCTGCCGTAGGCTTTGTTGTGTTCTTTGGTGTTGTGCAACCAAAAAAAATAGCAGTTGTGAAAATGCATACCAATTTTCTCATAAAGTAATGATTGTTTAGAAAAATGAAATTAATACATGAAAAATGAAAAATGAACAAAATGGTTTGAACGGTAACAAAATACCTTTTTAAAATGGGTGATTAAATCAGAAGTATCTGAAAAGTGATGGCTTAAAAATTGCACCTTTTTAATATTCCTTAGTAAAATGAAGTACTTTGTAGGCTAAATAATTTAGAAAATTTAAAGAATTAAAAAATATTTGCGGCATAGTTCATTTTCAAGTCATTATTTTTTGTTAGAATTGCCAAACGATTTCATTATTCATAATCATTTACTTTAATCAAATTAATTAAACACAAAAATTTGAGTCATGGCGGAAATTAAACCAACAGCATCAGCAAAAAGCGCAACATCTGTTCAACCAAAAAAATCCGGAAATAGTATTTCATGGATTGCACCCGTTGCCTGTATTATTTTAGGTTACGTTTTATGGCGTTTTGTAATTGGCGCAGATTCTAATTTTACCACTCCTGACAAAGCGGGTGGATTTTGGCCCAACCATCAGGGACCTAAAGGAAATATTTCCCGTATGTACGAGGGGGGTATAATAGTTCCGGTTCTTATCGGCTGTTTTTTAATTGTATTGACATTTGTTATTGAAAGATTGCTAACAGTGGCAAAAGCTTCTGGTAGTGGTAGTATTGCTGAATTTGTAAGAAAAGTTCAATTTCACCTTGCCAACAAAGATGTAGATAAGGCACTTATGGAGTGTGATAAGCAAAAAGGGTCTGTAGGTAATGTAATGAAAGCAGGATTGCGCAAGTACAAAGAAATGATTGGTAATACTGAATTGGATACCGATCAAAAATTAATCAATATTCAAAAGGAAGTAGAAGAAGCTACAGCGCTTGAATTGCCTATGCTGGAAAAAAACCTGGTGTTTCTTTCTACAATTTCATCGGTAGCCACGTTGTTAGGACTTTTAGGAACGGTAATCGGAATGATTAAATCGTTCTCCGCACTAGGTGAAGCAGGTGGTGGAGAGGCTGCACAAAAACTATCTCAAGGTATCTCTGAAGCGTTGTATAATACAGCCTTGGGTATTGGTACTTCAGCTATAGCCATTATCATGTACAACGTATTTACTACAAAAATTGATAGTATTACTTATGGCATAGATGAGTCAGGTTTTACATTGACACAAAGTTTTGCTGCTAACTACAAATAATTTTGTAGTTGTATTTATGGAATATGCAGTGTAGCTGCATCTTATTAACAGCATTTAAAAATAATTATAATGGCAAGACCCAAGATACCCCGGAAAAGTACGGCGGTGGATATGACGGCAATGTGCGATGTAGCATTTCTGTTGTTGTCATTTTTCATTCTGACTACCAAATTTAAGGCTCCGGAGGCTGTAAGTGTTGTAACTCCAAGTTCTGTTTCGAGCAAAGTTGCTCCATCTAAAGATGTAACACTTGTAAGTTTTACTAAAGAAGGCAAAGTTTTTATATCCTTAGACAACGAAGAAGTAAAGACTGATTTGGCTAATCAAATTAATAGTGGAAAAGGGGTGGGAATGTCAGCAGGAGAAATTGCTGCATTTAAAAAGGCAAGTTTTTTTGGAACATCGTTTAGTCAGTTAAAGTCTTCATTGCAGATACCTTCAGATAAATTAAATTCTGAAACTCTACCGGGCATACCCGCCAAGGATTCTACTAATAATGAAGTAATTGATTGGATGCGTTTTATTGTTGCAGCACATAGCAATACTAGCAATAAATTGAACCTTGTAGTTAAAGGTGACAATCTGGCTAAATACCCAACGTTTTCAAATGTGATAGCTGCATTTAAAAAGAATGATCAGTTCAAATTTCAGATGATTACCAATCCTGAAGGTGTGCCTACCGGTACCGACCTTTGGCGAAAGTATATGAAAGGAGAAACAACGGCAACGGAATAACGAGTTTAAGGTTTTGGGTTTAGGGTTTAATTCAAATTTATTAGATTTAAACATTAAGCCTTCTACATTAAACAACAGAAGAAATCGTAGTAATTCATTTAATAAAAACAGTTTACGATGGCAGAAATGGATACCTCGTCCGGTGGCGGACATAAAAAAGGCCCCGGCGTCAAAAAAGCAAAAAAAGCATCCACAAGGGTTGACCTTACACCAATGGTTGATCTTGGGTTTCTTTTGATAACATTTTTCATCTTTACTACAACTATGAGCCAACCTACGGCTATGAAGTTGTTCTTGCCAAAGGACACCGACAAACCCGAGGAACAAAACAAGGCAAAAGAAAGTGGTGCGCTTACGCTTCTTTTGGGCAAAAATGACAACGTATATTACTACGAAGGTCAGCTAAGCCCCGATGGCAGCAACTTTAAGAGCAGCACCATGAAAAAGATAAGAGATGAAATTATCAGAAAGAAGAGAAGTACACCAAAAGAAGATTTGGTTATAGTGATTAAACCAAGTATTGAATCCAACTTCAAAGATGTAGTGGATATACTTGATGAGATGACTATTAACCAGATAGAACGCTATGCAATGGTTGACATAAGCGATGGTGAAGCCCAATTAGTTAAAATAAGTGACGATGCGCCGCAGTAAATAGCTTCTTAACTTTAAAAGATTGAAACAATGGACGTTAACAAAATTTTGAGTGCCGACTTTCTTGATATCCTTTTTGAGGGTAAAAACAAGGAGTATGGAGCTTATGAACTAAGAAAGACTTACAACAACAGAATACGTACCTCTATTTTGGTAATGGTTGGGGTGTGTCTGTTGCTGATTATTGGACAAATACTTGGCAAGGAAAAAAGCGGTGATAAAAACAAAATCATTGTGCAGGATGTACAGTTAGAGGATATAAAAAAGGAAGAGAAAAAGCCTGAACCACCCCCACCACCTCCACCGCCTAAACCAGACCCACCTAAAGTGGAAATTACCAAATTCACTCCTCCAAAAATTGTGAAGGATGAAGAGGTAAAAGAACCACCTCCTGTAGTTGAAAAATTGGAGGAAACTAAAATTGGTACGATTAATCAGGAGGGTAAAAAGGATGAAGGTATACCCGCACCCCCCGTAGAAACAGGGACCGGTGTGGTAGAACCAAAAAAAGTAGAAGAAGATTATGATAAGGTATTTACCAAAGTAGAAAAGGAAGCCAAATTTCCGGGTGGACCAGAGCAATGGAAAAAATACCTGGAAAGAAACCTGAACAGTAATGCAGCTGCAGATGATGGTGCACCTGCCGGAAGCTACTCTGTAAAAGTTCAGTTTATAGTAGATAAAGAAGGTAATATCAGTGATGTAAAAGCGGTTGAGAGCCCTAAAGCATGTCCTACCTGTGGAACAGAAGCCGTAAAGGTGATTAAAAAAGGACCCAAGTGGGAACCTGCTGTTCAAAACGGTCGTAATGTAATTTATATGGCCAACCAGCAAATTACCTTTGTAGTAAATGAAGAGTAATTTTTAAGTAGCAATATTTGAATAAAAAATCCTCCCTTTGTGGAGGATTTTTTTTAGCCTCCCCAACCCCTCCGAAGGAGGGGGCTAAAGTGCAACATCTTGACTATTGGCGAACCGTTTATTTAGGTAAAACTTAAAAAAGATATTACAACCTTTGAACCCTTAAACCTCTTGAACCTCTTGAACTTTTTAAACCCTAAACTCGTAACTCTAAACTCATAACTCTAAACTCATAACTAACAACATGCTCGGCAAACTATCAGGATGGGATGATACAATTGTGGCACTTGCTACACCGCAAGGGGTTGGTGCTATAGGTGTTGTAAGGGTAAGTGGCAATAAGGCTATAGAAATGGTCAATCATATTTTTCCTGCAAAAGATTTGTATGTACAGACATCACATACACTACACGTAGGTTTGTTGGTCCAAAATGGGGTTACAATAGATCAGGTTGTGATCGCATTATATAAAAACCCTTCCACTTATACCGGAGAAGATACCGTAGAAATATCGGCGCATGGTTCACCATATATACTTGAGAAAATCATAGTGGCTATAACGGCACAAGGTGCAAGGTTGGCAAAGCCCGGTGAATTTACACAAAGAGCATTTCTCAATGGTAAATTGGATCTTACACAGGCAGAAGCCGTTGCAGACCTCATACAAAGCAATACTGAAGTAAGCCGCAAACATGCATTGCAAAATATACGGGGCGGTTTTTCTTCGGTGCTAAAAGGTTTAAGAGATAAGCTACTTTCTTTCTCTGCACTTATAGAACTTGAATTGGATTTCAGTCAGGAAGATGTAGAGTTTGCAGACCGGACACAACTGAATAATCTGGTAACAGAAGCTGTAACTGAAACCGCCAACCTGATTAATAGCTTTGCATTGGGCAATGTGATAAAAAACGGAGTGAGTGTAGCTATCATAGGCAAACCCAATGCAGGTAAGAGTACATTGCTCAACACTTTACTCAACGAAAACCGGGCTATAGTAAGTGAAATAGCAGGAACCACCCGTGATACTATAGAAGAGGTGTTGAACATAGACGGCATACTCTTCAGGCTGATAGATACTGCCGGCATAAGGCAACATACAGCCGATACCATAGAAAGCATAGGCGTAGAACGAAGCCTTGAAAAAATGGCGCA
>JAYTDC010000044.1:0-5659 GCA_043736115.1 Segetibacter sp.
CATACTCTTCAGGCTGATAGATACTGCCGGCATAAGGCAACATACAGCCGATACCATAGAAAGCATAGGCGTAGAACGAAGCCTTGAAAAAATGGCGCAGGCAGATGTAGTGGTGTATCTTTTTGATGTATCAGAAACTACAAGCCACGAACTAAAAACTGTAATGGACGAAATGAATGCAAAAGGCATTCGTTATCTGCTGACCGGGAATAAAACCGATAAACTGACCACAGATGAATTGGGGTTAAAGTTTCCCGAACTGCCCATACTATTCATTTCTGCAAGTAAGAAAAACAATATAGAAACGCTAAAGCAGCGGTTGGTAGATATGGTTATAGGCGATAACCTCTCTGCAGAAAGCACCATAGTATCCAATGCCCGACACTATGAAGCATTGCGTTTGGTACATGAATCACTCCTTGAAATAGCAGCCGGCATGAACAACGGCCTAAGCGGCGACCTTCTCTCACTCGACATAAGACGATGCCTGCACTACCTTGGTGAAATAACCGGCGAAGTAACCAATGAAGACCAATTGGATTATATTTTTAGCAAGTTTTGTATCGGAAAGTAACCCCTAAGGTCTCCTTTTTCCTAAAACAACTGACTTAAGATTATGTTTACCTTTATGACTGACTTTTGTATGAATAACAATAAAGTTAGAATGGTTACTGGTAATTATTCAGTATTTTAAAGTTGTAAACTTTGAAGGATTTATTTTAGAAGATGGTAGCACATTAGCCACCAAAATTTAATGGCATATAAATATGGCAAAGGCAAATAAGGAAAATCATAATAACGACATCGTATTTTACACTTCTCCGGAGGGCAATGTAAACATTGAAGTAATATATAAAAATGAAACCTTTTGGCTTTCCCAAAAGCGATTGGCAGAATTGTTTGGGTGTAGCACCGATAATATTTCATTGCATATCAAAAACATCTTCAAAGACAAGGAGTTAGACCCCAATTCAGTTGCCGAGGAAATCTCGGCTACTGCCACCGATGGCAAAAACTACAAAACCAAGTTTTACAACTTAGATGCCATCATAGCCGTAGGCTACAGGGTAAACAGCTATCAGGCAACACAATTTCGTATATGGGCTACCAAAACCCTTCGGGAGTTTATTATCAAAGGCTTTGTGTTAGATGATGAACGCTTAAAACAAGGTAAACGCTTTGGCAAAGATTACTTTGATGAACTCTTAGAACGCATCAGGGAAATAAGAGCCAGTGAAAGACGCTTTTACCTAAAAATTACCGACATATACGAGCAGTGCAGTGTTGATTACAATAAAGATGCAGAAATAACACAGCAATTTTTTAAAACAGTTCAAAACAAATTGCATTGGGCTATTACAGGCAAAACAGCAGCCGAACTAATAGCACAAAGAGCCGATGCCAGTAAGCCCAATATGGGTTTAACCACCTGGAAGAATGCACCGCAAGGGAAAGTATTAAAAAGCGATATAGGCACAGCAAAAAACTATATGCAGGAAAAAGAAATCAAAGAGTTGGAACGTATCGTTACAATGTATTTAGATTTTGCCGAACTGCAAGCCGAAAGACAAATACCAATGAAGATGGCAGACTGGGTAACAAGGTTAGATGCCTTTTTGCAATTCAACGAATATCAAATACTAAAAGATGCAGGAAAAGTAAGCCACGAAGTAGCAATGAAATTGGTAGAGAAAGAGTATGCAAAATTCAGGGTAATACAAGACCAAAACTTTGTAAGTGATTTTGAACAGGAAGTTAAAAAGATAACAAAAACTACCAAGCCTGATAAAAAGAAATGAAGCCATTGCAATATTTTAAAGAAAAGGCCACATAAAGAAGTTGTTTGTTTAGCAAATTCAAATGTTCCTATAAAACCAACCCCCCATGCAAACCACCCCCCAACACATCCTAACAACCATAACATTTCTACTCATAGCAATTGCAGCAACAGCACAAACACGCCAACACATCAGCTTTGACAATGACTGGAAATTTGCATTTGGAAATGCTGCCCATCCGGAGAGGGATTTTAACTACAGCATACGAACTATTTTTTCAAAATCGGGGGGTGCGGCGGGTACTGCAGTGGCTCCGGATTTTAATGATAGCGGGTGGAGGTTGCTTTCATTGCCGCACGACTGGGCGGTAGAACTTCCTTTTGCACAAGTGGACAATTTTGATGTTGAAAGTCACGGCTACAAGCCCGTTGGCGGCCTATTTCCTGCTACAAGCATTGGTTGGTACCGGAAACATTTTAGGGTAGCAAGTGCCGATTCAGGTCGGCGTTTTCAACTACAGTTCGACGGCATTTTTCGAGATGCAAACATTTGGATAAACGGATTTTTCCTGGGAAACAACAAGAGCGGTTATGTGGGTGCAAATTTTGATGTTACCGACTTTATCAATTTTGACAAAGACAATGTGATTGTTATAAGGGTAGATGCTACACAATATGAAGGGTGGTTTTATGAAGGTGCAGGCATTTACAGGCATGCATGGCTCAATAAATATGCGAATACTCACATTGGCACCGATGGGGTATTTGCCTATTCAAAAATTTTGAATAACAAAGCAACCGTAAGTATTGAAACAACAGTGGCTAATGAAGGAAACGAAACATCAAATTATACAATCAATACGTATTTGACAGACAGATCGGGCAGCGTTGTCGGTTCGGCAAAAGAGCAGCCTTTTGTTGCCAATATGCTGGAAGAGAAAATGGTGAAACAAACCATTTCGATAACCAATCCTACACTTTGGTCGCTTGAAAACTCCTACCTGTACAGGGTTGTAACGGAACTGAAACAAAATGGCAAAGTAGTAGATAGCAGGAAATTGAAGTTTGGTTTCCGGACAATTGAGGTAAAACCAAATGGTGTTTTCCTGAATGGAAATCATGTAAAAATACTTGGCACCAACAATCATCAAGATCATGCAGGTTTGGGAAGCGCTTTACCCGATTACCTGCAATACTATCGGATAAGTTTGTTGAAAAATTTAGGCGCAAACGCCTACAGAACAAGTCATGGTGCACCAACTCCCGAACTGTTAGAAGCTTGTGATAGTCTCGGTATGTTGGTATTGGATGAAACCCGTTTGCTCAACAGCGGCACTGAATATTTGGGTCAGTTTGAACGGTTGGTAAAAAGAGACAGAAACCATGCATCGGTTTTTATGTGGAGCATAGGCAACGAAGAAGGCTGGATACACACACAAAGCAACGGGAAAAGAATTGCACAAACATTTATTGAAAAATTAAAACAACTTGACCCAACAAGAACCTGCACCTACGCAGCCGATGTGGCTAATGTATTTAATGGTGTAAATGAAGTAATACCTGTAAGGGGATTTAATTATCGTCAGTTTGGTGTTGCTGATTATCATAGAGATCATTCAAATCAACCCATACTGGGCACCGAAATGGGAAGCACTGTAACAACAAGAGGTGTTTTGCAAAAGGATACAATCAGAGCATATTTACCTGACCAGGATATTACTGCACCGTGGTGGGCAAGCACTGCGGAAACATGGTGGAAACTGGCAGCTGCAAATGATTATTGGCTCGGTGGCTTTGTGTGGACAGGATTTGATTATCGTGGTGAACCAACTCCCTATAAATGGCCCAATATCAATTCGCATTTTGGCATCATGGATGTTTGTGGCTTTCCTAAAAACATTTATTACTACTACCAAAGTTGGTGGACAGATAAAGATGTGCTGCATATTTCACCACACTGGAACCATCCAGTTAAATGGGGTGAACCGACACCGGTTATTAATGTATGGGTAAACAGCAATGTAGATAATGTAGAGTTGTTTCTGAATGGGCAAAGTATCGGCAAAAAAGATATGCCCCGCAACGGACATTTAAACTGGGATGTAAAATACGAAGCCGGAAAACTGGAAGCCATCGCTTATAAGAAGGGGAAAAGAATTGCTTCTAAAATTGAAACAACCGGGCAAGCAACTGAAGTGGTATTAACCCCATACAAAACCACAATATTGGCAGATGGGAAAGATGTTACAGTAATGAATATTACAGTTGTTGACAAAGAAGGCCGTGAAGTACCCGATGCTGACAATATGATTAAATTCACCATAGAAGGTGATGCAAAAATAATTGGTGTAGGCAACGGTGACCCGAGCAGTCATGAACCTGATAAATGCACCGACGGTGCCTGGCAAAGAAGCCTCTTTAATGGCAAGTGCCAGGTGATTGTGCAAGCGGGTACAAAGCCCGGCATTATTAAGTTTGAAGCAAAATCTTCTGGTTTGTGGTCAGGTTCTACCGATATCATTTCTGTTGCTCCTGAAAGTGTAAATACTTTTACAATTGACAAAACCTATCAACTGAAAGGCGAAGCGACAAAGCCTGCATTGACCGATAAAATTTTAGGTGCAGATATTTCTTATTTACCCGAACTGGAATCGAAGGGGATGAAATTTTCTGATAAAGGAGTAGAGAAAGATGCCATTCAAATATTGAAAGAGCATGGAATAAATTATGCCCGTCTTCGCATTTTTAACGAACCTGCAAATGATAGCGGATATTCACCCAAAGCAGGTTTTTGCGATCTGGAACACACCTTGCAAATGGCTAAAAGAATAAAAGCTTCGGGCATGAAACTATTGCTTGACTTTCACTACAGCGATTATTGGGCCGATCCCGGAAAGCAATACAAACCTGCTGCATGGAAAAATCTTTCATTCCTCGATTTGAAAAGAGCTTTGTATGACTACACTAAGAAAGTTATTACTGCACTCAAAAATCAGGGCACCTTACCTGATATGGTACAGGTGGGAAATGAAATCAATCATGGCATTGTATGGCCCGAGGGTAATGTCAGCAATATTGATGGAACAGCACAACTCATCCAGGCCGGAATAGCGGGGGTAAAATCTGTAGATCCGCATGCTGTTATTATGTTACATGTAGCATTGGGTGGTCAAAATCATGAATCTGTTTTCTTTATTGACAACATGCTTGCAAGAGGAGTACAGTTTGACGTTATTGGTGAATCTTATTATCCTAAGTGGCACGGCACGTTGGATGATTTAGAATATAACCTGCACGATTTGGTACGCAGGTATAATAAGGATGTAGTAGTAGTGGAATATTCTGCACTGAAGGAAGAAGTCAACAAAATTGCTTTTGAATTGCCCAAGGGAAAAGGTAAAGGAACTTTTATTTGGGAACCACTCAATACATGGGAAAAAGTATTTGACGATAAAGGAAAGTCAAATGAATTAATAAATTTGTACGATAAAATTGCAGGGGAGTATTTGAAGCGGTAAGTATTGTTCTTTTTGAGTGATATCCTGTATGTTAATGTTAATCTTGACAAAAATATAAATTGCCCCAAAGGGGTTACACTATAACAGCGGTGGGTGAAACCCACTGTAGTAGAAAGCTAGTTCATTTTTCAACCCTGAAAGGGTTGTACCAATCGCCTTAAATTTCAAGGGCAGTTCCGGTTAGGTTGAAAGAATCTTTATTAACTCAAACCTATGGTTTTATCGGCGGGCTTTAATGGTGAAAGCCTGCCCTATATTTATTTAACCCAAATTTTGCAGTAAAGTAATTTATGCCATAGTGTCTTAAATTTGAGGATGGCTATTGACTATGAATACAGTGATAATTTGGTAACCCCTTGGGGTG
>JAYTDC010000045.1:0-2497 GCA_043736115.1 Segetibacter sp.
CGATCCTAAAAGAGATCATTATATTTTTACTGATAATAACAAGATAAGTCATATCGCTTTTGATGGTACAAGAAAAACTAAAGAATTGGATGGCTTTCAGCGTGACTGGCCTAATGTACTTGCTTCAGACGATACTACTATTGCAAAAATAGATTCAATATGGGATAAACTCGGTTTGGGGGCTTTGATATCCTCTCCATCTTTGAAGTATAAAAAACAAATGTATGGTACTGGAGCTGTGGTTAAAGATTGATAGGTTTCGTTCTGATAAGTTTTTTTCGCGCAGAGGACGCTAAGCTAGCAGAGATACTTTCGGAATGAGGTTGTAGGGGAGGTTTTTTCGCGCAGAGGACGCTAAGCTCACAGAGGGGATTCTTTGCGTGCTCTGCGATCTCTGCGCGACAATTTTTACCCTATGAAATACTGGCTTCACGCAACTTTAGGAATGAGTGTCTTGTCCTGAAATAGGTTTACACTAAAAAGTGTAAAAGATGGACAAAAAAATCATTCAAAAATCGGGTAAATTTTTTACCGAAGAAGAGAAGCATAAAATCATTCAGGAGTTTATTTCCAATGCGTGCACCAAACAAGAAATTTGGGGGAAATATACTGGTCAAGAACAAGAGCATGGACAACTCCTTCGCTGGATGAAGTCATTGGGTTACGATATTGGAATTAAAGCAAGAAGAACTAACATTGTGTCAAACTTATCTTCGATGGCTCAACGAAAAATTAAACCAGACAAGCCGGTTAATACAGATGATGAATTCTTTGAAAACCTACAACTGAAAAAGCGGATTGTAGAATTGGAAAAGCAGCTAAAAGAAGCAGAACTTAAAGCAATAGCCTTCTCCACGATGGTTGATATTGCTGAAAAGGAGTTTAAAATTCCTATTCGAAAAAAGCTCAATACCAAACCATAGAAGCCATGAAAAACAATTTTTCACACATAGGTTTAGCCAAGTTATGTGGATGGTTTGGTATCACCAGACAGGCGTATTATCAAAACAACTGGGAAGGGATTTCAACTACCCTGGAAGAAGATTTAGTCATCCAACAGGTAAAAGAAATCCGTAAAAATCATCGTAGGATAGGAACACGAAAACTGTATGAAATGCTTCAGCCATTTATGCTGGACCATCAGATAAAACTAGGCAGAGATGCACTGTTCAATATGCTTTCAGCAAATCATTTACTAGTGAGAAAACGCAAGCGGAGAATACAAACTACCAACTCCTATCACTGGTTGAGAAAATATCCAAATCTCATTCGTGAGTTTGTTCCTGCCGCTCCTAATCAACTTTGGGTGAGTGATATTACATACTGGAAAATCAACACTGGCGAACACCTTTACATCAGCTTTATTACCGATGTCTATTCTCACAAAATTGTTGGCTACCATGTAGCAGAAACGCTTGAAGCCATTGAAAGCATTCACGCATTGCAAATGGCTCTCTCTGCCTTGGGGGCAGAGAGCCATTTGCAGCTCACACACCATAGCGACAGAGGATTGCAGTATTGCAGCCACTCCTATGTAAAGCTATTGCAGGATCACAATATAAAAATTAGCATGACTGAAAACGGAGACCCCTTAGAAAATGCTGTTGCAGAACGTATAAACGGAATCATTAAAGACGAATATTTAGAAACTTATGATATTGATAGTCTCAAAGATGCAAAGGGATTACTTAAAGCTGTAGTTGATTTATACAACAGTGAAAGACCTCATATGAGCATCAGCAACTTCACACCCAATCGTATTCATTATTCAAATAAACCAATCAAAACAGAAAAACTATGGAAAAATTATTACCGGAAACAAACTACATTTGTAAACCAGTTTCAGGACTAAAAAACAACTGTAAACCAATTACAGGATTAACTAACTAAACTGTAAACTTTTTTCAGGACGAGTCACATACATTGCAAAACTAAAGCCGGAAATCGCACACGTCGCATATAATACAAACACTAATAGAAAGTAATGTTGATTTGAAAATCGCTACTAAAAGACTTTTAAAAATTTGCGACAGGGAACGATATGCTTTCCGCAAACGCTCGGAGCATTGCCGCCGTGCTTTATTGCAAATATAAACAATTAAAGAAATAAAGCATGGCGGCAATGCTATTGTTAACTGAAGGCAACCTGTACTGCCAACACAATACTTCCGGTTCAGCATTTGTTAAGCATTAATCACGTAACGAAACCGAAGAAGGAGAAGCTTCATAGCAATAATTAATAAAATTGTAAACAAATAATACACAATGTTAAACAATAGTTTTACTTGATACAAACAAACCAATATTAAATATTCTAAAATCCATTATTCATAATAATTCGTAAACAAATATTTTCGAGAAAAAACCTTGTAAAGAAAATCGCAGACTAAATTATTCTGACGTTTAAAGAAAGCGTTTGCTTGCAGTTAACGCTCGGAGCATTGCCGCCGTGCTTTATTGCAAATATAAACAATTAAAGAAATAAAGCATGGCGGCA
>JAYTDC010000046.1:0-37052 GCA_043736115.1 Segetibacter sp.
TCTTTCATTGACTGTACAGGCACAGCGGTATGCTATAATAGATACAAAATATATTTTGGATAAAATGCCGGAATATAAAGATGCTGACAAGAAGCTTGCTGCTATAAGTACACAATGGCAAAAAGAAATTGATGATAAACAAACGGAATTAAGCACTATGTACCGCAATTTTGATGCAGAACAATATATGCTTAGCGATGAGTTAAAAAAGAAAAGAGAAGATCAGCTTTTTAACCTTGAAAAAGAAATCCGGGAGTTGCAAAAAAAGCGCTTTGGTTACGAGGGAGACCTTTTTAAAGAGAGACAAAAACTAGTAAAACCTGTTCAGGATAAAGTATATAATGCCATACAAAAAGTTGCAGTAAACCGTGGTTATGACTTTGTATTGGATAAAAGTGAAGGTATAACTGTTATATTTGCCGACCCAAAACTTGATAAAAGCGATGAAGTATTAAAAGAATTGGGATTAAAGAATTAAAAATCAATTTTAAAATAAACTCTAAAAAACAACGTGCAGCAAAATAAAATACTGCATGAACAAATTTTAAAAACCAGAAAATGAAAAAAGTTCTATTTGTAATGTTGGCATTTGCCGGATTAATTATGACCAATGACACCAATGCACAGGGGACACCTAAGATTGGGGTGTTTGATATAGATATTATGGTTCAGGCTATGCCCGGTTATCGTATGGTGGATAGCATGCTTCAGATTTATCAGCAGGATTCATTAAGAAGCGAATATGAGTTTGCAGTAAAGGAATACAACCGTTTGGATAGTACTTACAAAGCAGATTCTGCGGCTAAAAAATCTCCCAGTGTTTTAAATTATCAAAAGGATCAACGTTCTCAAATAGCTACTACTATTGTTTATTGGCAACAAATTTCTCAACAAAAGTCTGAACAAAAAAGACAGGAAATGGCAGCGCCAATGTATGAGAAAGTACTTGGTGCTTACAGCAAAGTGCTGCAAGGAACTAATTACCTTGTAATCCTAAAGCCAGGATCTTATGAAATGGGTTCTAAAGTTGAAAACGTTTTTGAAAAAGTTGCAAAAGAATTGAAGATTAATCTTCCTGACCAATTGAAAAGTCAAGGACCTCCACCTGCTGAAGAAGCGCCGTCCGGAACCCCTGCACCTCCTTCTAAAGGATCGGGTAAGCCGGGAACAAAAAGACCGTAGTAAATAATTTTATGCTTTAGGGCAAAATATAGAAAAGGACTTTGCTTTATAGCAAAGTCCTTTTTGTTTGTAGGCTTTTTTAATACTACTTTTTATAAGATAACTTTACTCCATTGTAAAAGGAAATAAGCATTTAAACTTTCAGCATTCTATGGGTCCTATTGGTGTATTTGACAGTGGTTATGGCGGGCTTACAGTTTTGAAAGAAATTGTAAAAAAACTACCGCAATATGATTTTGTATACCTGGGCGATAATGCCCGTGCACCCTACGGCCCAAGATCTTTTGAAACGGTTTACGAGTACACCTTAGAAGCTGTGAAATGGTTTTTCAGCAAAGGTTGCCCCGTAGTTATTTTGGCTTGTAACACGGCATCAGCAAAAGCACTAAGAAGCATACAGCAAAATGATATTAAAAATGACTATAGCGAAAGAAGGGTATTGGGTGTAATAAGGCCTACTTCAGAAAAAATAGGTCAGCTTACTAAAACCGGTAAGGTTGGTATATTAGGTACAACAGGTACTGTTCGTTCGCAATCATACAGTATAGAAATCGCTAAGTTTTATCCTGAAGTTAAAGTGTTTCAGGAGGCATGCCCTATGTGGGTTCCATTAATTGAAAATATGGAACATAATTCACCTGGTGCTGATTATTTTATTCAAAAAAATCTACAAAATCTATTAGCACACGACCCTTTAATTGATACAATTTTATTGGCTTGCACACACTATCCCCTCATGCAGCAAAAAATTGAATCTTTTTTGCCAAATTCTATAAAAGTGATACCTCAAGGTGAAATTGTAGCCGAAAGTTTAAAGGATTATCTGCAACGACATCCTGAAATTGAAAACCGATGTTCAAAAGGTGGGAGCCTGCAATTTTTCACAACAGATGCTCCTGAAGATTTTGACATTTTTGGGAGTATTTTCTTTGGGGGAAATGTAAAATGTAAGCAGGTAGACATCTAATTTTTTGTAGAAATATTTTAAATTTTTTTCTAAATGTGTTGTTCAGTCATGAGAGCATAATGTAACGTTGGACGATAATAGCAATACTGGAAAATGCCCAATGCTAGTAAAATGAGGCAGTGTTTGATCTTCATGCTGTTGGGGCAGGCTGCAACAACTGTAAAATAGTGCCTCTAATGATGACTCCCAAACTCTCTTCTTTTTTTCTAATACCGTACTTCATTATCTTTGATATTATCAGTTGCATATGGCAAAAATAAAATCGACCGACAATAATTCTTCTAAAAGGGATGTAATAATAAATGTTGCCGCAGGCTTATTTAAAGAAAAAGGATACAAAGCCAGCAGTATGAGAGAGTTGGCTACAAGGGTAGGTGTGGAAGCTGCAAGCCTATACAACCATATAAAATCAAAAGATGAATTGCTAAAAGAAATCTGTTTTAAAGTACTTAAAAAATTTCATGCCCACATAGAAAAACTGGAAAACGAAAAACTGCCCGGCCCCGAAAAAGTTGAAAAAATAATTCGTTTTAATGTAAATGAAATGATGGTGAACTATGAGTCCGTTTATGTAACTGATCAAAACTGGCGTATGTTGGAAGAACCCGGGCTTACACAATATCGTGAGTTGCGAAGGCAATATAGAAGAAGGTTTACGGCTATTGTTCAAAAGGGAATTGATGCTAATGAAATAAAACAATTGGATGCTAACAGCATTGTTATGGTTATTCTAAATGCTATAGCGGCTGTGGATCAATGGCACCGGATTATACATAAAGTGGAAAGTGATGATCTTGAAGACATTATAGTTTCAATTCTGGTGGATGGAATAATAAACAGGACCGAATGAAATAACTCACAACTTGCAAACACCCCTAAATTTAGTGCTGTAAAAAATATATTTTTGGAAAATCTTTCTGCTTATGAATCAAACATTATCTTCCAACGAATCTTTTCCTTCCGATAAGAAGAAAATAATTGTTCTTGGTAGCGGCCCTAACCGAATAGGGCAGGGTATAGAGTTTGACTATTGTTGTGTACACGGCCTTTTAGCTATAAAAGAATGTGGCTACGAAGCTATAATGGTCAATTGTAATCCTGAAACGGTAAGTACCGACTTTGATATTGCTGATAAACTCTATTTTGAGCCGGTATATTGGGAACATTTGTGGGAAATAATTGAGCTGGAAAAACCTTATGGGGTCATAGTGCAATTAGGTGGACAAACAGCACTTAAGCTGGCCCGCAAGCTTGAACAAAAGGGCATTCATATAATTGGAACTTCTTTTGACAACATGGATATAGCGGAAGACCGTGGCCGCTTTAGTGATATGCTGAAAGAGTTGGAAATTCCTTACCCGGAATATGGAACTGCATATACCGCAGATGAAGCCATAGAAGTAGCAAAAAAAGTAGGCTTCCCGGTATTGGTGAGACCTAGTTATGTATTGGGTGGTCAAAGAATGCGCATAGTTATAAATGATGACGAACTTGAGAAGGCAGTAGTAAGTCTGCTGAAGCATATTCCCGACAATAAGATATTAATTGACCATTTTCTTGATCGCTGTCAGGAAGCGGAGGTAGACGCCATCTTTGATGGGGAAGATTTTCACGTAATGGGAGTAATGGAGCACATAGAGCCCGCCGGCATTCATAGCGGTGATAGTAATGCGGTATTGCCTGCTTTTAACCTAACACCATTGGTTATCTCAACCATGGAATATTATTCTGAAAAAATAGCAAGGGCACTGCATATAAAGGGCTTAATAAATATTCAGTTTGCCATAAAGGATGGAAAAGTATATGTGATAGAAGCCAATCCAAGAGCTAGTCGGACTACACCTTTCATTGCTAAAGCATACCAGATATCATATCTAAATATTGCAACAAAAGTAATGCTCGATAAGGCGAAGTTGAAAGATTTTACCTTTGAGAAAAAGCTTACCGGTTTTGCTATAAAAGAACCTGTATTTAGTTTTGACAAATTCCCTGGGGTAAGTAAAGAGTTGGGCCCTGAAATGAAAAGTACAGGTGAAGCCATTCGTTTTATTAAAGACCTTCGCGACCCTTATTTTAGGATGTTGTACAGAGAGAGAAGTATGCACTTGAGCAAATAATATGTGATAATTTTTGTTTGCAATATTTCATTTAAAATTTTACACTGAATGAATTATTTCTGGAAAGAAATGCCTTTTGTAAGGTTTATTATTCCTTTGATTACGGGGATTATTTTTCAGTTTTATACTGGGCTTTCTCTAAAGTTTTTACTTATTCTTCTTCTTGTTGCTATTTTATGTTTAATAATTTTCTTAAGAATAAATTTTGCCCGCAGATATACTTTGCGTTGGATACAAGGTGGGCTAATACATATTGCTCTTATTCTTTTTGGAGCAATATTGGTGTATCAAAAAGACATTACGCATAATAAAGACTGGGTGGGGCATTTTGCTAAAGACACTATTGCTGTTTTGGCAACCTTGCAGGAACCTTTGGTAGCAAAAGCAAAATCATATAAAGCAGAAGCTCAGATTGAATCTGTTAATAGAAATGGCTTGTGGCAAAAAGCACAAGGAAGAGTATTGCTTTATTTTGGAAAGGACAGTACATCTCAACCTGTACTAAACTATGGATCGCAGGTTATTTTCTACAAGCCATTGCAGGAGATTAAAAACTCTGGCAACCCGGGCAATTTTAATTATCGACAGTTTAATGCGTTTAAGGATATATACCATCAGGCATTTCTAAAAACAGGTGATTATGCAATTTTAAAATCCATGAAGACCAATGCATTTGAGCAGTGGTTGTATGATGTACGAACGATAGTAATAAACAAACTGCAACAGTTTATACCCGGCGACAAAGAATCGGGTGTGGCAGAAGCACTGCTGATAGGCTATAGAGATGACTTGGACAAAGACCTTGTGCAGGCATATAGCAATACCGGGGTGGTACACATCATTGCAATATCGGGTCTTCATTTGGGAATGATATATGCGGTTTTGGTTTTGTTTTTTCGTCCTTTCAAAAAAAAGCAATGGGCTAAGTGGCTAAAGCCTATTGTTGTACTCGCAGTTCTTTGGGTGTTTACATTTTTAGCTGGTGCGGTACCATCTATTTTAAGATCTGCAGTTATGTTTTCGTTTATTGTTTTGGGAGAAACCATTGATCGAAAATCTTCTGTTTACAATACATTGGCTTCGTCAGCTTTTGTTATGCTTTGTTTCAATCCTTATTTTTTGTGGGATATTGGATTTCAGCTTTCTTACATAGCAGTAGTAAGTATTGTAGCTTTTTCCAAACCCGTTTACAACTGGTTTTATGTAGAAAATAAACTGATTGATTTTGTGTGGAAACTGACCTCTGTAACTATTGCTGCACAAATACTTACTGTACCTATTATCTTTTATTCATTTCACCAATTTCCAAATTTGTTTCTGCTTACTAATTGTGTTGTTGTTCCATTATCAACTATAGTATTGTTTGCAGAGTTAGTGGTTTTAATTGCCTCGCCATGGGCTGTAGTAGCAAAGTTTTGCGGAATGGTCACTGGGTTTTTATTGCATTTCATGAATAGCTTTATTGAACTAATGAGCAGTTTTAGATTTGCTGTAACGGATGAAATTCAGGTATCGCTTGTTGAAACGGTCTTATTGTATATCGTTATTATTTTTCTTTCGCTTTGGTTAATGAAAAAAATAAAATTTGCCCTATTTGCAGGTCTTACTTCTTTGTTTGTTTTTGTTGTCATAAACGGTATAGGGGCATTTTATGTGAGAAAACAACAAAAGTTAATTGTGTATAATGTGCCAAAGCAAACAGCAATTGACTTTATAAAAGGAAGGCATTTTGCATTTGTTGGTGACTTGGTTATGACGCAGGATGGTTATTTAAGAAATTTTCATCTTAAACCCAGCCGAACATTTTACAAAGCAATAACCCCGGGAGCACTGAAAGATTTATATATAAGCAGACCTTTTATTCAATTTAAAAGCAAAAAAGTTTTGATTATTGATAAACCTTTTCATTTTGAAAATGATAAGCCAATAAAGCTTGATGCCATAGTTCTGACCAAAAACCCAAAGGTTAGCATTGCTTTATTAGCTGCGGTTTTTGAATGCAATCAATATATTATTGATGGTTCAAACAGCCTTTATAAAACAAATAAATGGAAAAGGGAATGCGACAGTCTGCATTTGCCCTGTCATGTATGCAGCGAAAATGGTGCTTTTGAGATAAATCTGTAATCCTGAACTTGCAATATAATGTCACGTTCAAGCCATTTTTAACAGGGTGAACTCACAGTAATTTCTGTTTGTACAAAGCATAATCTTAATTTTACCCCGATGCCTTATTTTAATATTACAGACAGCCTGAATCTTTTAAGCAAAGTAACACCTGCCCGACTGTGGAACGCAACAAAAGTGTGGACAAGTTACAGGCTTAGCCGGCTGATGAACAAACCTATACAATGGGGATACCCTATTTCGGTATCTATAGAACCCACAACCTCATGCAATTTAAGATGTCCCGAATGCCCAAGCGGCCTTCGTGCATTTACCCGGCCAACCGGAATGTTGAAACAGGATTTTTTCAGAAGAACCATTGATGATATTTATAAAGAACTTACCTATCTGATCTTTTACTTTCAGGGAGAGCCATATTTGAACCCTGATTTTTTAGATATGGTCAAGTATGCTTCTGACAAAGGAATATACACTGCAACTAGCACAAATGCCCATTATCTAAATGATGCCAATGCAAAAAAAACGGTAGAAAGCGGTTTGGACAGATTGATTATTTCAATAGACGGTACTACACAAGATGTTTACAAACAGTATAGGGTAGGGGGAAATTTAGAAAAAGTATTACAAGGCGCTGCCAATATTGTAAAATGGAAAAAAGAACTTAAAAGTAAAACACCGTTTATATTTTTTCAGTTTTTAGTTGTAAAGCACAATGAACATCAGATAGAAGAAGTAAAGCAAATGGCTAAAGATATAGGGGTAGATCAGGTAAGGTTTAAAACTGCACAAGTGTATGATTTTGAAAACGATCCCAACCATTTAATTCCTTCAATTGACAAATACAGCCGATATAGAATGGGCAAGGACGGCAAAATGAAAAGTAAAAGTGGATTAGGCAACCATTGCTGGAAATTGTGGCAGGGCAACGTTATTTCATGGGATGGCTTAGTAGTGCCTTGTTGTTTTGATAAAGATGCCCTGCATAGATTGGGCAACCTACAGATACAAAGCTTTAAGGAAGTATGGAATAATGAAAATTACAAACAATTTAGAAAGGAACTGATGACCAGTAGAAAAAACATAGATATATGTGCAAATTGTAGTGAAGGATTGAAAGTATGGGAAGAATGAGTTAAAAGATTAACTTTGAATGTGTTAGCATAATTATTGACAACAATTTTTTACAAATACGTTATTCCAAATGTTAATCAATAAGGCACTTCCTGATAATTACTTTCGTAATAATAAGCATAAGTCTCTTGCAAACATTGTATACACTTCTAACTGGATAATAGAAAAGGTTAAAATACCTCTTGAAAAAGAAGATTTAACGCCACAGCAATATAATATACTACGAATTTTACGACAGTCAATTGATCCTTTATCTACATTACAAATAAGGGAGATGATGCTGGATAAAATGAGTGATACAAGCCGAATTGTAGACCGATTGCAAAAAAAAGATTTGGTCTATAAGCAAACGAATAAGTATGATAAACGGTTAGTAGATGTGAGCCTAACCAACAAAGGAATTATACTTTTGCACAAACTAGAAAAAAATGCCGATCAGATAGACTCAATAATTGATAATTTAACAAACGAAGACATCATACAACTAAATAGTCTTTTGGATAAAATAAGGCTTAACAAGTAGTATCAAAGTTGAATGTTGACAACATAAACCGGATATGAGGATTTTACTTTCACTGTGTATTTTAAACTTTTTTATTAATACCACCATTGCACAAAAATCTCCACAATACGAATTTAGGGCAGTATGGGTAGCTACAGTAGAAAACATAGATTGGCCCAGCAAAAAAGGGCTCCCCACTGAACAGCAAAAAACAGAATTTATCAGATTGCTTGACCTTCATAAGCTAAACGGTATGAATGCTATTGTCATGCAAATACGACCGGCGGCTGATGCTTTTTATCCATCTAAAATGGAACCCTGGAGCGAATATCTTACAGGCAAACAAGGCCAGGCTCCTTATCCATATTACGATCCACTTTTGTTTATGATTGAAGAGACGCACAAAAGGGGTATGGAATTTCATGCCTGGCTAAACCCTTATAGAGCTGTTAACAACATATATGCATCAACTATTTCCCCAGGCCATCTTACCCGCCTTTTTCCTCAATGGTTTATCACTTACGGAGGAAAAAAAATATTTGATCCGGGTTTACCTGCTGTAAGGCAGCACATTAACCGTGTGGTAAAAGATATATTGGAACGATACGATGTTGATGCCATACATTTTGATGACTATTTTTATCCTTACCCCGGTGAGGGTGTTTTTCATGACGAAGCAAGCTATGCTCGATATGGGGCAGGTATGGAAAAAAATGATTGGAGAAGAAGTAATGTGGATAGTATAATTGTGTTATTGTCTCAAACCATTAAACAGATTAATCCCCGAGTAAAATTTGGCATTTCACCATTTGGTGTATGGCGCAACTTGAGTAAAGATGTAAGAGGAAGTAATTCCAAAGCCGGTGTAACCAACTACGATGATTTATATGCAGACATATTGCTTTGGCTACAAAAGGGTTGGATAGATTATATAGTACCGCAACTCTATTGGGAAACCACACACAGCTATGTTGGCTATTATATGCTGATGGATTGGTGGTCGAAAAATACATTTGGTAAACAAATATTTATTGGTCATGGCATATATAGAACATTAGAATCACGAAAAGGAGCCTGGAAAAACAATAAAGAAATACCCAATCAAATAAAAGCATTGCGTGAAAATAAAAATGTAATGGGCAGTGTATTTTTTAGCAGTAAAACGTTTGAAAGTAACCCCAATGGATGGAACGATAGTTTGCAAAACAACTACTACCAATATCCGTCTATTATACCTCCAATGCCCTGGATAGACAGCATTGCCCCATTAGCTCCATTAATTGAAAATATTGATAGTAATGTAGTAAGAATATATTACCGCGGCGCGGAAAAAATAAAACAATTTGCATTGTATAGATTACCAGCAGATAAAAAGGAAATGAGAGAAAATGCAACATTGATTGATTTGATTACTGCTGATAAAACTATTGATATAGACTTATCAGAAGTAGATGTAAATGCCAATGAAAAACTATTTGTATCAACAGTAGATCGTAATAACAACGTAAGTAGTTGGGTTAAATTGAGATAATAATATCACAATTGTTTCTTTAAAACCAAAAAATAAACAACCTCTAAATTTTTCAACAAATTTTTAAGACTCAAAATTTAATTCACTTTTTTACATAATTAAATTAAGTTTGTTAGCAGCTAAATAAAACGGGGATTGCCGTATTATTTAACCTATCAACACTTATGCTAGATGATATTATATATTTTATTTACAACTATAGTTTTGTTGTGATTACTGTATTTCTTTTAGTTAAGGCTATCTTATTTATCCTTTATAAAAATAAAAACTGGCGTTTATTTGAATTCATTTACTTCAATCAGGTAAATATAAAATACACAAGTACATCTGAAAGGGCGAGGGCCAAACGTCTTCAGAACACTCTTAGTTTCTTGATTTTAATATTCCTGATTTTGAAGTTAATGACCAGTATGTTAGTTTATCTATAATGCTACTCTATCGTTTTAAGACATAACAAATACTACCCTATAATTAAGTTAACTTCTAACTCATTTTTTTTGTTGTAGACTTTTGTTCCATTCCCTTTGTTAAATAAACTTCTTTATAATTTAATAATATTGTTTGATAAAAAGTTGGGATATTTATTAATTCTAATTCTACAAGAATATAATAATGCTTACCATCAACAATGTTCACCAACAATTTGCTGCATATTTTAAAAATGAAAAACTTAGACCATACTTATATCTCGTTTCAAAAAAATTAAGTGAAGGTCACATATGTTTGGCGCTAAATGGGGTAGTAGATGATCCGGATTTTAATCTTTATTATGGTAAATCAGGTTTAGCAAATTACAAAAGGGTGCTAAAAAATGAAAGCTTAATTGGTAGTGAAAATGGCATTAAGCAACCCTTTATTTTACATAATGACAACCTTTATTTTCAACGTTACTTTCATTATGAAACAATTATATTGCAAAGGATAATGCAGTTCATTAATAATGAAAAGAATCAATTTTTTCAAAGAAGTGAGCTGCTTAAGATTAATAAAGAAATTGTAATAAATCTTTTTCCGACAACTGATAATAAAAACCATGAACCCAATTGGCAAAAAGTAGCTACTATCAATGCTGTATTAAATGACTTCAACATTATAACAGGTGGGCCGGGAACAGGTAAAACAACCACTGTTGCTAAAATACTAAAGCTTATTTATAATTTATATCCAACTTGTAAAATAGCTCTTGCTGCTCCCACAGGCAAGGCAGCTTCTAGAATGACTGAAGCACTTAAATCTTCATTATCAGACAATGATGTGGTCTATGAAATGGTGAAAGCAATTGTTCCGACTACACTTCATAGGTTGCTGAAAATTTCATCAGGTTCTACCCGGGTAGTTTACAGTCAGAATAACCCAATCAACTATGATCTTATTATTGTAGATGAATCATCAATGATTGACGTAGCATTGTTTTCAAAATTGATGCAGGCAATTGGCGATAATACCCGTCTTATATTACTAGGAGACAAGTACCAACTTGCTTCGGTTGAAGCAGGTAGCTTATTTGGGGATTTGTGCAAAGCATTACCAATGCTTAATAACTTTTCTTCTGAAAGGGCAGCCATTATTAACTCATTTATACTTAATGATTCCTTAAAAATAAGTGCTAACAATATTGAGGAAGAAAATTATCATCCATTGTTTCAGCACATTGTGGAACTTAGGGTAAGCCATAGGTTTAAGCACAATGAAGGGATTGGAAGATTTAGTAAGGCTATAATAAGTAATGATCAATTAACTATAGAACAATATTTTACAAAAGATTTTGATAGCCAGGTATGTGTCGATACATTTTACAACGACCAATTATTTGAGTCTTTTGTATTAGGGTATAAGAATTTTATTAATGAAAATGACATTGTTGCTGCAATAAAGCTTCTTAATAATATTAGGGTTTTGTGTGCAGTGCGTGAGGGTCCATATGGATTAACTGCAATTAATAAAAGAATTGAATATATTTTAAGAAAGAACGGAATACTCAATGGGGTTGGCGAGTTTTACGAAAACAGACCCATTATGGTTACAAAAAATTATTATGATTTGCAATTGTTTAATGGGGATATAGGATTAATAAGACCTGACGAAAATGGACAAATGAAAGCATGGTTTATTGACAATGATAAAAATCTTAGATCAATATTGCCTGGCTATATTTCAGATGTGGAAACTGTATTTGCAATGACCATACATAAAAGTCAGGGATCAGAATTTGATAAGGTATTATTAATACTGCCCGAGGCGGGAGATATAAATTTGCTTACCTGTGAGTTGTTATATACCGCAGTCACCAGAGCCAGAAAATCTGTAATAATACAAAGCAGAGAAGATGTGATTATTGCAACGGCAAATAGGAGTGTTGAGCGAATATCCGGTATTAAAGATAGGTTACTTAATTGCACACTTTAATAACAGACTCTATCTAATAAATTTTATAATTGAACTTTAATAAACTACATGTCTTTATACCTGAATGTATCTAACAACCTATTACAATTAGCAGAGACGTTATCAGCAGATTTGAGAAACGAAATGTTGCCGGTCTTTCAGCCTCATTATATTGTAACACAGACCGATGGTATGAACAATTGGGCAAAGCTGCAAATTGCCAACCATAATAAAATTGCTGCAAATTGTGTTTTTGCAAAACCAAATGACCTTATTAATAATATTTATTTTTTATTAGGTGGACGTTTCCCCAATACATTGTCTACAACAAATCTAATCTGGTTAATTTATAATATTCTGGGTGAAAAAGAATTTAACGATCAATACCGCCACATAGCTAATTATTACAGTACTGATGGCCCTGACAGAGATATTAAACGTTTAGCTTTAGCAGAAAAAGTTACAGATCTTTTTGATCAGTATCAGGTATATCGTCCTGATATGATTAAAGACTGGAATGATAAGGCTGTAGCAGTAACGGCTGAAAGTGAGTGGCAGCAATATATTTGGAATAGGTCCAAAAAATTATCTGGAGAAACCCTGCCAGATAAAACTATTGTAAGTGACTTTATCATTAATGCATTAAATGATGATAAGTTGGTAATTAAGCTTAAGAAAAAGATACCAACAATTTACTTGTTTGGTTTATCAGTGACTACAACCTACCACCTTACCATTTTTAATTTTCTTTCAGAAAAAATTGATATAAAATATTACCTGCTCAATCCTGCTCCAAATTATTATTGGTTTGAAGACAAAACAGAAAAACAACTTGCCGTATTATACCGAAAAGGGTTTGCTGATAATGAGCTTAAAAGCAATGGAAATTCTTTACTCATTAGTTGGGGGCGTGTAATAAGCGATACTTTCGGATTGCTTTTTCAAAATGAAACGTTGTTAAATGCTTATGAACAATCAGGAGTTTCAGAACCTTTAACCAATTCTCTTTTGCATAAGTTGCAACATGATATTTTTAATAATGCACCAAAAGTAGATCGAAACCCTATTTTATTAGAAGATCTTAAAGATGAATCCATAACTATCAATTCATGTTATACCATACCAAGGGAAGTGGAAGTATTATACAATTACATTGTTCATCTGATTGATAAGAAAAAGGAATTGCTTTCTCCAAGAGATATTGTTGTAATGGTTACAGATATTGATGCTTATGCACCTTATATAAAAGCAGTTTTTGCAAACGCTCCATACCCAATTAAATTTACAATTGCAGATGAAAGTCTAAGTAACGGTGATAGTATGATTAATGCCTTAAAGGCATTGCTTGCTATGAACAAACATAATTGCAAGGCGGAGGAAGTAATGCAATTATTAGACTCAACTTTTATAAGAAATCGTTTTGGAATTAAGGATATATCCCTTATAAGGAAAGCTATAGATAGAGCCGGCGTTAGGTTTGGCCTAGATCGAAAAAAAGATGACGATACTGTATATGTTAGTTGGCCTTATGGACTTGACCGTATAATGTATGGGGTATGTATGAGTGGAGATGATGAGTTTAGTATTAATGGCGATTCATTTTATCCTCTTGATATTGCAGAAGGAAGTGATGCATTTGAATTGATAAGGTTTGCACATTTTATTCAGGTGTTAATTGAAAGTATTAACGAAAGAAATTATGATAGAACGATTGCTGAATGGGTAGTTTATTTAGAAAAGATGTTACAGAATATGATCTGCGAGGCTGATACTGAAGTTGAGGATGAATACAGAACTATTCTTTCAGAACTTGAGAAACTAAATTCAGTAAGTGATTTAGTAACTGATAAAATTAGTTTTGAAGTTTTTTCGTATCGGTTTTTGCAAACCATTACTTCAGTAACACGAACAGGATCTTTTGCAGGTGGTGGTATCACTTTTTGTTCGCTAATACCTATGCGCAGTATTCCCTTTAAGATTGTTGCATTACTTGGTTTAAATTTTGATAAATTTCCTCGAAGAGAAAATCAGGTAGGATTTAATCTGATGGACAGAAAGCGAATGAAAGGAGACAGAAATGTGAAGGATAATGACAAACATTTATTTTTGGAAACATTAGTCTCGGCTCAAAAATATTTGTATATCAGTTATATTGGTCAAAGTGTAAAAGACAATACATCACTTCCACCATCGGCACTTTTAGATGAATTATTAGATTACATAGAATCAGGGTGTAGTAATATTGAAAATGCAAAAGAGTTGATAGTACACAATCATCCTCTGCATAGTTTTAGCAACCTTTATTCAAGAAGCAATGATATCTTCTATAATTATCTAGATGATAAGGCCAATATGTATGAAGTGATATTGGGTACTGAAAAATTACTAAAACCAATTCTGTTTGATGAAATCAGCCTTGCAGATTTTACAAAATTTTTTAGACATCCATTTAAGGAGTATTACAATAAGGTATTGAATATTAATTATGAATCAGAATCAGTATTACTTAAAGATACAGAGATATTTGAGTTAGACCATTTACATAAATGGAATTTGAAACAGGAGCTTTTGCATATAACTAAAGAGGGTGAACAGACTTTTAAAAATAAGTTGTTGAAAACAGGCCAACTCCCATTAAAGGGTATGTCCGATATTGCAATTATGGAAGTGGAGAAAGAGCTTGGCAGCGTTCGGAAATTGTTTGAGCAATGTGTTGCAGGGGCTAGTCTACAGACATTACACATTGAAATAAATTTAGAAAATTCTATACTGAAAGGTACCTTGGATAACGTTTACGACCATAAGCTAGTATATGTTTCTTATAGCAAAAATGAATACAAAGGCATGTTGCAGGCATATATTCAGTATCTGTCAGCAAGAGCTCAATCTGAAGATGTATCCGTACACTTTATTTCTGCTGAAAAACAAGAAATTTATCAAGGAATAAGTATCTCTCAAGAGGATGCTTACACAGTATTGGTGGAATTTTTGCAGCTTTATAAAAATGGATTTAGCAAAATACTATTGTTTCATCCTTCCCTTAAAATTGAAGCTGATAAAGTAGATTCACTTGAAGAGGAAAATTATAAAAAGATATTAATAAATTGCTTTGAAAATTTTAAATATCCTTGTGAGGATCCCTATTTGTTAAATGAATATAAAAGCGGTTTTTTTGAACAGGATAATGCTGCTTATCTTTTTAAAAGTAATTGCGAAAAACTAATTGTACCACTAACTAAATTATTTCCGGAATACTTTTATTAATAAAAATATAATGAACAGTTTGAAATCGTTACCGGAAAAATTTGATGCTTTTACTGTCCCGTTGCAAGATACAAATCTTATTGAGGCAAGTGCAGGTACTGGTAAAACTTATTCTATTGGAATAATGGTATTAAGGCTTCTGTTAGAGAAAAAAATAGCCATCAACCAAATATTAATGGTGACTTTTACTAAAGCTGCCGTTGCCGAATTAGAAGACAGAGTCAGGCTATTTGTAAGAAGTGCTTTTAAAGTTAGTCAACATGAATTTATTAAGGATGAATCAATAACTAATCTGGTAAACGATGCAATAAAAATACAGGGTTTAGAAGTGGTACAGGAATGTTTACAAACTGCGGTTCTATTTTTAGATGAAACATCGGTACTTACCATACATAGTTTTTGTCAGCAAACGCTTACCGCGTTTGCTTTTGAAACCAATCAGCTTTTTGGTGCAGAAACCCTACAGGATACTTCTTTGATCATTGCAGATGAGGTAAACAAGTTTTGGCGAAATTACATTACTACCATTCCGGTTCCCTTGTTACAACATTTAATCAATGGCTCACTTAGCCGCAATAGTATTATTTCAATAGTTAAGGAGCATTTGAACGGAAAGAAATATATAGATTTTGACGAGGTTCAATCTTATGAATTAGGGACAAAAGACTTTGACGAAATGTACTCAACTATTGTTAGTTTAGAAAAGCAAGCAGCAGTTGAAAAGGATAAGCTGTATCAATACATTGAGGCTAACCAACATTTAATTATTGATTTTAGTAAAGGGAATAACTACGTTAATAGAAATGTTATCCCTCTATTAAGTAACCCTGAAAAATTTGTAAATTTCATTTGGGATAAAAGAACATTGGTCAATGTAGCAAAAGTCTTTGAAACAACACTGATTCCAAGAATTAAGATTTGTCAAGATGGGACTCAACAGTACAATGCTTATCTGCAAAAGATTATGAAACGGATCAATTTTTTTGCAATCAATAAAGTAACTATTGGCGTAAATGATTATAAAAAAAGGAATAATTTGCTGTCTTTTGACGATATGATTGTAAACCTGCATAATGCTTTGGCAACGGATGATAAAAATCTTTTAAAAACTGCTTTACGAAAAAAATATCAGGCTGTATTTATAGATGAGTTTCAGGACACAGATCGGTTGCAGTATGAAATATTTCAGCAAGCTTTTGGTAAACAAACAATACTCTTTTACATAGGCGACCCTAAGCAATCAATATATGCATGGCGCAAGGCAGATATATTTACTTACTTCAAAGCCTCGCATGCTGTATCAAAACGTTACAGTATGAATCATAATTTCAGATCCTCTGAAATGATGATTCAGGCAATGAATTTATTTTTTCTACCACAAGATAACTTTAATACTTTTTATTTTGATGATAATGAAAATGCTATAAAATATATTCCTGTAGAGTCTCCGTTGTTAAACACAAAAGGAAATATAATTTTTGACGGTAATATAGATGTTCCTATAAGTATAGTTGAGTTAAATAATAAAGATTTTATTGCAAATGCTGTTGCAGAGCAGGTGGGTGCATTGCTTTACCCGGAAACATATTCAATAACAAAGGAAAATGTTCAGTGTTCAATTTCTCCTGAAGACATAGGAATACTTGTACGCACAAACTATGAAGCCCAAACTATCAAAGCTGCACTTGAAACAAAAGGTATTCCTTCCGTTACTATTAATGATGCACGTATCCTTCAATCTAAAGAATCGGTTTATTTATTATACCTGTTACAGGCAATTAACAATCTAACTTCGGCAAATATCAACAAAGCCTTATTATCTCCCTTTACGAGTTTTGGTGTAAGTGAAATACTGAAATTAGATGATGAAAAAAATATAAATCTATTTCGCAAATACAAAACAGTATGGAATGAAGACGGTATTTATGCAGCATTAACCATGTTTGTTTCCGATTATAATGTACGTCAGGTTTTGCTAAGCGATATGCGGGAAAGTGGAGATAGGAAAATAACCAACCTTAGTCAATTAATAGAGTTGGTTCATAAAATCCAAAATGATAAAAGTTTTTCGCCTACTGAATTAATCGGTTGGTTACAGCGTGGTATAGAAGGAATGGAAACTGAAGGCGATCAATATGAACAACGAGTAGAAAGTGATACTACTGCCGTAAAAATTGTAACCATTCACAAAAGTAAAGGCCTTGAATATAAAATTGTAATAGCACCATTCCTTGATTTTGTAGCCGGAAAAAGAATTACAGATTATGTATCTTTTCGTCATCCGACTACTGGAAATTATGTGACGGTTGAAAAAATACAATTAACAGATGAACAGAAGCATTGGGCTGCTGAACAGGATGAGCAGGAAAACAGAAGATTGCTTTATGTTGCTATTACCAGAGCAGTTTATAAATGTTTTATTTTTAGAAATACTCACTATAAGACTACCACATTAAGCAATTTTACTGATATTATAAAACCCATAGTAACGGTTGAAAGCAACAACTTAATCAATTTTATACAACCCTTATATGGTGATTGTGTTTATGATCTTCGAAATGCGTGGTTACCAGCCCCTGTTTTACCACCTATTGAGTTCAATATTGCACAGCAGAATTGGACACGCATTAGTTATACCATGTTAGCAGCTAAAGGTGAAATGTCTACCAAACCCAGATCGGGTAACAGTTCTTTAGGTTACGATCAGTTTATTTTTAGTCAACTTACCCGTGGTGCTAAAACAGGCAACATGTTGCATTATTTATTTGAAAACATTGATTTTTCTTCGTCTGATTTTTGGCATTATCAGGTTGCTCAAGCTATAAAAAGATTTGCACCCGGTTATGAGAATGATTATAGCGTAATGTTGTTACAATTGTTAGATCATGTTACTCAGTCAATCATCTCGTTTGAGGGGGATTGCTTTAGCATGGCTGATATTATACCTGAAAAAAAACTCAGTGAATTGGAATTTGATTTTAATGTTCCTTTGTTTTCTCCTTCATCGTTTAAGCGATTTGAAAATGCAGATACAATGATTAATCTAAAATATTTTGAGTACACCGAAGGTGTTATGAATGGTAAGGTGGACTTATTTTTTGAATACAACAATAAGTATTATATCCTTGATTGGAAAAGCAATTACCTTGGGGATGATATTACCTTCTATGAACCACAACTTTTACAAAATGCAATGAGTGAAAGTAATTACCATTTACAGTACCTTATTTATACTGTAGCAGTAAAAAAATATCTTACAAGCAGACTTTCTTCATTTGACTATGAAGCACAATTTGGCGGTGTTATATATATGTATGTGCGGGGCATAAGAAGCAATTCGAATAATGGCATATTTGTTACCCGTCCATCCTTAAAGCAAATACAAATTTTGGAGGATTTGCTAACAGATTAATTAGAAGCAATTCTACTCTAATTATTTGTTTAACCAACTGATGGTTCTTCTTGTTTAGGATGAACCTTACGAAGCGTTTCTTCCATTACGTTGCGTTCATTTTTGTAAGATTCCCAATCAAAATTTTCAAGAAATTTAGTTGCTGCTTTTGCACCCCTTACAAACATTTCTATTTTGTCTTCATCTTTCAAAAAAAAGTTAAGCCAATTGTATCCTGCAAGCGGTATGGTGCCTATACCTTTTTTGTAGAAAGCATTTTTTATTAGAAAGTCTTTATCATAATAGAATCTTGCAGTATTAAACATTCTAAAAAAATACCCAATAAAACTCCAATCTTCAGGATGAACTGATTTATCTTTTTGAGCTTCTATAGATGCTTTTTTTAATTCCTTTGGAGCATTTTTTTTATTTTCTTCCGGCAAACATGTATCATCTAAATCTATTCCAAAAGAAGGAAGTCTTGGAACCAAAACATTTGGGTTGTAAAAAATATTGATAGGAAAATTGGAGAGAATACCACCATCAACAAATCTTGCAACATTAGGTGGATTTTTTTCACCCAAAGGTTCCCAGGCTTTTCTTATCTCATCCTGTTCACAAGGTATATTGTCAATGAAATAGGATTCAAAGAAAAATGGTATGGACATACTTGCTCTTACAAATCCTGCAGGTTGCAGGCTATTAATATCTTCCTCCTTTCTAAAAAGATGACACATTGCAGGAAACTCAATTTTATTTTCTGTAACTAATTCACTCGCTATAAAAGTTACATCACCATCCAATTTAGTAAGGCCGGCAGGATTATCAACTCTCAGGCGCAAATCTGTAACAGGAGTACTTGCTTTTTGTTTTAAGTCTTTAACCGTATTTACACCATTGTCTTGCAATTGTTTTTTAATCCAGTCATAAAAATAATTACCTGGGTTTATACCAAAACCTGCATTTTTTAGCCGATGAATAAGACTCTTAATATACAGGATAAATGCTACAACTATTACAACAAAAACAAATGTTGCAATAACGAAAATTTTAGCCCATTTCCCCAGATCATGTATATGAGTTCTTAGTGCTAACAAAATAACATCGCCAGCCAGCAATATGCCTAGCATTACAAAAAGCCAAATAATCCATTTTTTTATTTTTGTAGTAAACTCTGTATTGGTAATAAAGTTTTTAATTAAAAATTTCGCTATGCCTGCACCATCTACCAGGTCAAAAAAATTAAGTTCGCAAACTGCTTCAAGTATTTTTACTGACTTTGCTTTTTTCTTATCACCATTTGCTGTAGGTTTTCCGTTAGCATCTTCTCCCCCAATCACGGTCATTAGTGCAGTGTTAATAGCGCCTGCACTTGTTCCTGCCAACCTTACAAACCTTATGTTCATTTCCTCCAGAATGTAAGTATAGCCAACCAATGCAACTCCTAGTACACCTCCTCCTTTTTGCACCAGATTGACATATTGATGGCCATCACTGTCAAGCACATCAGAAACAATAAGTTGCTCACCTCGTTCACCAAATTTAGCTTTAAGCTTTTCAAGACAGGCAATCACTTCTTTGTTTTTTAAAAAGGTGTCAACGTTAGCAGCCATAATATTTAGTTTGAGTAATTAAATATACGACTTTGTTTTTTTGAGAAATATCAAATCTGATTTTAAAAGAAATTTTAAATGCCGAATTAACACAGGGAATAACAATAAATATTGTATAGTCTATCTTTTGGGCAAATACATTTCACTAAGTTGTTCTTCACTATCTTTAATCTATTAAAATATATGCATGGCAACTGCTTCAAAAAAAGTGATTAATGGATGGGCAATGTATGATTGGGCCAACAGTGTTTACAACTTAGTTATTACAACTACCTTCTTCCCAATATATTTTACTGCTGCAACTAAGGCTGCTTTTAAAAGTAATGAAGTCATATTATTCGGCAGATCTTACGAGAACTCTGCACTGTATGACTATGCTCTAGGTTTGGCATATTTTATCATTGCACTTTCATACCCTATTCTCACTTCTATAGCAGATGTAAGGGGAAATAAAAAGAACTTCATGCGCTTCTTTTGTTACATGGGAGCTATTGGGTGTAGTGGTTTGTATTTATTTGTAGGAGAAAATATCGTTTATGGACTTATATGTTTTATGTTGGCAGCTATGGGTTATGTTGGCAGCCTTGTTTTTTATAATGCCTATTTGCCAGAGATTGCAGATCCACAAGATCGTGACCGTATAAGTGCAAAGGGTTATACATTTGGATACGTTGGTAGTGTAATCCTACAGCTTATTGGTTTTGGATTGGTCATTAGCATGAAAGGCAACGAAAGCCTTGCTTCACGCATTACATTTCTTCTTGTTGGATTATGGTGGTTTGGTTTTGCACAAATATCGTTTGCCAGGTTGCCTGTAGGTAAGCCTACAGGTGAATCAAACGGAGCAAACATTTTTACACAAGGCTTTTCTGAAATGAAAAAGGTTTATATACAGGTAAAGAATATGCCTGTTCTAAAACGTTACCTACGCGGTTTTTTCTTTTACAGTATGGGTGTGCAAACTGTTATGTTAGCTGCAACCCTATTTGGAAGTAAATTGCTCAATCTTGATGATGCCAAACTTATTATTACAGTTGTAATTATTCAATTGGTTGCAATTATTGGTGCAATTGCTATGTCAAGACTATCTGCAATATTCGGAAATATAAAAGTTTTAATTGGTGTAGTTATTTTCTGGATATTTATTTGCGTAGCTGCTTATGGTATAGCCACAAGGGCTGAAGAATTAAGCCCTTTTTTTAAGCAAATTGATATACTCAAAATTGAAAAGGAAAAGCATAAGTCAAATGATATAGTTTCAGAAAGCAATGTGTTAGTAGCATCTATTGATCTTAAAATTGAGGCAATTAAAAAAGAAGTTGAACCTAAACAGACTCCGGTAGAATATCGGTTCTATTTGTTGGCTGTAGCGGTTGGTTTGGTTATGGGAGGTATACAATCTTTGAGCCGTTCTACTTATGCTAAACTAATGCCTGACACAAAAGACACTGCTTCATTTTTTAGTTATTATGATGTTACGGAAAAAATTGCTATTGTTATTGGTATGTTTTCATTTGGATATATAGAAGAGCTTACAGGTAGTATGAAGAATTCAATATTATTCCTGATACTTTTTTTTAGTATCGGGTTGTTTTGGTTGTTCTCTGCTTTATTTAAACAAAAACTATTGATAAAAATATAATGAGTTATGAAATTGTACACTATTAATTGTGGTTATTTGAAACTGGATGGAGGTGCTATGTTTGGTGTAGTTCCAAAAAGTATATGGAACAAACTTCACCCGGCTGATGAAAACAATATGTGTTCGTGGGCATTGCGTTGTTTGTTAGTTGAAGTGGGTAATAGGCGTATACTTATTGATACCGGTATGGGCAATAAGCAGGATGCTAAGTTTTTCAGTCATTATTACATACATGGTAATGAAAGTTTGGATAGCTCACTATCAAATCATGGATTTACTAAAGACGATATTACTGATGTGTTCCATACGCATCTTCATTTTGACCACTGCGGTGGAAGTATAGAAAGGGTTGGAGATACTTTAAAACCTACCTTTAAAAATGCAACTTACTGGTGCAATGAGCGGCATTGGAAATGGGCAACTGAACCCAATGACAGAGAAAAAGCATCCTTCCTGAAAGAAAATATTTTGCCTATAAAAGATAGCGGTAAATTGAAAATGGTAGATGTAAAAGAAGGTGTTTCTTTTGATGAAGGCTTTTCTATAAAATTTGCTTATGGCCATACAGATGCAATGATGCTACCCGTTTTAAAGTATAAGGGAAATACTATTGTTTATATGGCAGATTTGCTACCATCTGCTGCACATATTCCTTTGCCTTACATCATGGGTTACGATATGTTTCCGCTGCAAACTCTTACAGAAAAAAAAGCATTTCTACAGGAAGCTGTGGAGAATAACTACATCCTCTTTTTTGAACACGATCCTATTAACGAATGCTGTTCATTGCAACAAACGGAAAAGGGTATTCGGGTAAAAGAAACGTTCAAACTATCGGAAATATAAAATATAATTTCACTCACAGAGATTATAGCTCACGGAAAATTTTGAATAAACGGAAATTGTGAAAAATTTTTTTCTGTTGCTTCTGTTGTTTCCGTGAGCCTTATCCTTATATTTTGATAAGAGAATTTCACTCACAGGGATTATAGCTCACGGAAAATTTTTGAATAAACGGAAAGTGTAGAGAATCTTTTCTGTTACTTCTGTTCTTTCCGTGAGCAACAATAAATATTTTCAAATTAATACTGACCCGTTCCTAACAAAACCAAAGTGCAAGCTTCAACAGCTTCGATTCCATTTTTTTCAGCCAATGAAACCAATTCATCATTTTCGGTTCCGGGGTTAAAAATGATACGCTTTGGATTTAATGAAATTATGTAATCGTAATAAGGGATTTGGTTTTTGGGATTAAGATACAAAGTAACAGTATCAACATCTTTCTCTTGGGGTTTGTCTTTTACAATTTGAACATTATTTACAACCCCTTCTTTAAGACCAACTGCAACTACAGGATGATTGTGAGCAACTAATTTATTAATGGCTAAATAACTATATCGTGAAGGATTAGAAGATGCACCTAATACCAATGTTTTTTTATGTTGATTCATCAGTTTTTTTATTTTAACAAACAATAATTGCACCAACCATTTTTTATTTACCGGGTATAACTATTTTGCATATTATATACAGAAGCATACCCGGTACAATTTTTATAACCTCATAAAGTAAATAACCTATGAAAAGAATCATTTCGCTTTGCATACTTCTTTTAGTAACATATTTTTCGATTGCTCAAGGTAGAAGGTCTGCTCTGGAAAGCAATTTTACAGTAAAGGCAGGTTATAATATTGCTAATATTTCCATTGATGATAATGGCAATGTAGATAAAAGCAATCAACTTGGTGCATTTCATGTGGGTCTTATTTGTGATTTACCAATCAATAAATTTTTATCTTTTAAAGGCGGACTTTTATATACGGGTAAAGGAGCAAAAACCGAATATGGTCAACCCGGTCAAGTTGGATATTTCAAGGCTACTACTAACCCAATGTATGTAGAAATGCCACTTGCTTTTGTAGGTAAAATTCCGTTAGGATTTAGTAATGCACCTAAGATAATTTTTGGTGCAGGGCCTTACATTGGTTTAGGTGTATCGGGTCAAAATAAAACCGAACTCCAAACTGCATCTGTTATTATTTATAGCAATAAAGACATCGATTTTGATAGCGGAAATTCCCCGTCTAATCCAATTGGGTATCCTAAAATGAAACGTTTTGATTATGGATTAAACGGATTGGCAGGCGTTGAATTTAGCAGGTTAAGTCTATCTGTTAATTACGATTTAGGTTTTGTAAAATTAGTGCCGGGCACAGATAACAATTCAAATGACAGAGGAAAAAATAGGGTTTTGTATTTTTCTGTAGGTATTAGATTGTAGTCACTTGGTTAACACAAAGATGATTTTGCGTTTACATTGTAATAATAATAAAATTATTACTTTGCTTTCATAATGGGATAAGACAATAGTTTATTTTATTCATTTTCTTATGAACGGGATTCTTGTTTCTACAAGAATCCTTTTTTTTCTTTATTAGGTATACCAAAATGTCTAAAATGATTTTAGCACTTAATAAATTGATAATACTGGCTTAATAATAAGTTTATACTGCTCCTATAATTTACACTCAAATTACAAGCTATGGTGCTTTCAGAAAATACCCATCGGATTGTTAATGTAAGACCTTTCTATTTTCCTAATGCCAAATTAAATGGCAAGCATTTTAATAATATAATATCAAAAGCCGATACTGCAATTGCAAACCTGCTATCAATTTTTTTACTACAGTTTTTTAAAAGCTATGAGTCTCCTTTTAGAATTACAGATCTATCATGAAAAAAAGACGTGTTGACATTGTAGTTGTATCTGATGTTCATTTAGGTACCTACGGCTGTCATGCTAAGGAGTTGTTGAAATATCTGAAGAGTATAAAACCCAGATCAATAATACTGAATGGTGATATCATTGATATCTGGCAGTTTAGTAAAAATTATTGGCCCAAAAGCCACATGAAGATTGTTCGCTACCTTATGGGTTGTATTAGCAAAGGGGTAAAGACTTTTTATATTCCCGGTAACCATGATGAAATGCTGCGCAAATTTGCAGGAATGAAACTCGGCTCTTTTCGTATTGAGAACAAAATTGTGCTTGATTTGGAAAATGGTAAAAAAGCGTGGTTCTTTCACGGCGATGTCTTTGATGTAACCATGCAACACAGTAAGTGGCTTGCTAAGTTGGGTGCAGTCGGATATGATATACTTATCCTTATCAATCGATTTTTCAATTTTATTTCAGAAAAAGTATTTCACAAAGGGAAAATTTCTCTTTCTAAGAAAATAAAAAACAGCGTAAAATCTGCCATAAAATTTATAAACAATTTTGAGCAAACCGCAGCCGATATTGCTATTAGCAACAAGTTTGATTATGTAGTTTGTGGACACATTCATCAACCTGAAATAAAGACAATCATAAATCACGAAGGAAGTATAGAATACCTTAATTCAGGCGATTGGGTTGAAAACCTAACTGCTTTAGAGTATTGTAATGGCGAATGGACTTTGTATAAATATAACGAATCGGACTTTATATCAACTACAGAAGATGAAGAGGTTGATATTGGTGATATGAACAACAATCAATTATTTAGTCAACTATTACAGGACTTTAATCTAATGGCCTAATATGAAGATACTGTACGCTATACAAGGAACTGGCAATGGGCATATAAGCAGAGCGAGGGATATAATTCCTATACTAAAGAAAAATCATGATGTTGATATTCTAATTAGCGGAATGCAGGCCGAAGTTGATTTGCCTTACGATATTAAATACCGCTATAGTGGACTAGGTTTTATTTTTGGAAAAAACGGTGGAGTTGATTTATTAGAAACCTTTAAAAGAAATAGTATCAATGTTTTATTTCTTGAAATTAGTAGCCTGCCTGTACAAATCTATGATTTGGTTATCAATGACTTTGAGCCTGTTTCTGCATGGGCTTGCTATCAAAAAAATAAAAAATGCATTTCCTTAAGTCATCAGGCTGCAGTATTAAATAAGAATGCACCGCAGGCAAAAAAAGTGGATCCTATCGGTAAAGCAATTTTAAAAAAATATGCTCCTGTAGATTCAGCCTATGGGTTTCATTTTCAGCCTTATGCTGAAAACATTTTTACTCCTGTTATTAGAAGTCAGGTTAGGGAACATATTGTAAGTGATTGCGGACACTATACAGTCTATTTGCCTGCATATGATGATAAACGTATCATAAACGTCTTAAAAGAATGTAAGAATATTAGGTGGCAAGTGTTTTCTAAGCACAACAAAAAAGTAATACGCGATAAAAATATCATTATTCAGCCCATTACCAACCAAGCATTTATCAATAGTATGGCTTCGGCAAAAGGTGTGTTATGTGGTGCAGGTTTTGAAACTCCTGCCGAGGCTTTGTTTATGAAGAAGAAACTGATGGTGATACCAATGAAAGGACAATATGAACAACAGTGCAATGCTGCTGCCTTAAAAGAAATGGGCGTACCTGTAATAAAAAGTTTGAAAAGAAAACATTTGACAAGAATAATAGACTGGTTAGATAGTGATGAAAGGGTAGAGGTGAATTACCCTGATATAACAGAAGAGATTATTAATAAAATTCTGATGCAGCATGAAACTAGTATACAGAGCGAATCATTAATACCAGGTTTGCGGACTGATACAAGTAAAAAGTTGAGAAAGGTGATGTTGAAAAAAATAGTAGCTCATTTTTAAGAAACGATATGGTGATAATAAAAAATGCTGTGCTTGACCAGGATTTTAAATGGGGTGTTTCATCAGCAGCTTATCAAACGGAAGGTGCAAGCTTAGTTGATGGGAAAGGAAAATCTATTTGGGACACATTTACAGCAACTCCCGGCAAAATAAAAGATGGACATCATGCTGATATTGCTACTGATTTTTATAATCGTTATGCACAGGATATTGCGTTGATGGCGCAGATGAATATTCCAAATTTTAGGTTTTCAATTTCATGGAGTAGAATAATACCAAATGGAACGGGTGCTATAAACCCCAAGGGCATTGCGTTTTATAACAAGGTAATAGATTTTTGTCTTGATGTTGGCATTGAACCATGGGTTACTTTATATCATTGGGATTTGCCTCAAGAATTAGAAAAACGTGGAGGATGGACAAATCGTGAAATAATTCATTGGTTTACAAATTATGTTCAGGTATGCATAAAACATTTTGGTGACCGGGTTAAGCATTGGGTGGTTTTAAATGAGCCAATGGTTTTTACAGGGGCGGGATACTTTCTTGGTGTTCATGCACCGGGTCGTAAAGGTTTGAACAACTTTTTAGCAGCTGTTCATCATGCTGCACTTTGTCAGGCAGAAGGTGGAAGAATAATCAAATCATTATTGTCTTCAGCAAAGGTCGGTACTACTTTTTCCTGTTCACTTACAGAGCCTTATCGAAACCGCATGTTAGACATTAACGCCACAGTAAAAGTGGATGCATTACTTAATAGATTATTTGTAGAGCCCTTGGCAGGATTGGGTTATCCGGTAAAGCAATTAAAATTTTTACAACGTTTGGAGCCGTTCGTAAAGGATGGCGATGAAAGCAAGCTGGCATTCAATATGGATTTTATCGGCATTCAAAATTATACACGTGAACTAATAGCTTACTCACCCTTTACTCCATTTATATTTGCAAAAATTATTAAAGCGCATAAGCGAAACTGTCCCACTACAGTTATGGATTGGGAAATACATCCTCCGGCAATTTATAAAATGCTGAAACAATTTAGTCAATACAAAAGCTTTAAAGAAATTGTTGTTACTGAAAATGGTGCAGCTTTTCCTGATGAAGTAATCAATGCTGAGATACATGATACTGAAAGAATAAGTTATTTGCAAAAGCACATTCAGCAGGTTTATAAAGCTAAGCAGGAAGGAGTAAATGTTAAAGGTTATTTTGTATGGAGTTTTACTGACAATTTTGAATGGGCAGAAGGTTATCATCCACGGTTCGGATTAGTACATGTGGATTATAAAACGCAAAAGCGCATTATTAAATCATCAGGTCATTGGTATAGCGGTTTTTTACAAAAAGCAACGATAAATTTACAGGAGTTCGTAGCTACAAAGTAGTTGTCTGCTCCCATTCTGATGTAATTATATTTTTACGAATCTTAGCCTGCAAAAAATTGTAAATTTCAATTTGCGAACGAACCCTTTCTCCTTCTTCTTCTACATATTTATTTGTAAGCCTGTTATCTAAAAGCCTTGCCTTTACATTGTCTTTTAGTTGAATTGCAATAATGTCTTTCAATTCCTGTCCAATTTTTGCATCCATAATGGGCACTGCTGCTTCTACTCTGTGGTCCAGGTTACGCACCATCCAATCGGCACTTGAAATAAAAATCTTCTCTTTACCTCCATTGTGAAATATTATTACTCTTGCATGTTCAAGATATTCATCTATGATGCTGATAGCTTTCATGGGCTTTTTGAACTTATGATTTTCAATCATAGCACAGAAAATGCCTCGCACAATCATTTTTACTTTTACTCCACTTTGAGCAGCTTCATATAATTTTTCTATTAGTACTGTATCGCTTAGCGAGTTTAATTTTAAAATTATAGATGCCGGTTTTTTTGCTTTAGCATTTTTGATTTCTCTGTTAATAAGTGCCGTTATTTCCTGACGCATATTGGTAGGGCAAACCATAAGTGTGCGGCACAATTTAAGCGGCTCGTTACCTGCTTTTGCATTTTCAAGATAGTTCATAATACGGTTAATGTCCGCCATTATTTCTCTATTACTTGTAAGCAGGCAATGATCTCCGTATATCTTAGCCGTTTGCTCATTCAGGTTTCCTGTACTAACAAATCCATACTGTATTATTTTGTTGTCAACTCTTTTTTTAATGATACAAATTTTGGCATGTACCTTCATATTATCTACGCCAATCAGTACTTTTACCCCTTCCTCTTCCAGCCGGGTTTTCCATGCCAGATTGGCTTCCTCATCAAATCTTGCACGTAGTTCAAGCATTACCCAGACCTCTTTTCCATTTCTTGCTGCATTGACGAGGGCATTTATTACTTTAGAATTAGCTGCAAGTCTGTATGCAGTTATTTTTATGGTAGTTACCTGTGGGTCCATTGCAGCTTCGCGTAAAAGGTCTATGACCGGTTCAAAACTGTGATATGGAAAGTGAAGCATTACATCATTGGCAAATATTACATCAGTAACCCTAAGTTTATTTTCAAAAGCAGGATGCGTAAAGGGTGAACGCCGAATAGCCTGTGAATGAAAAACATCAGGAAAGTCTATGAAGTGCCTGAAGTTGTGGATACGGCCTCCAGGTATCAGGTTGTCTTTTCTTGAAAGATTTAATCTACGCATCAGATATTCCAATAGTCCGGCATCCATTTGTTTATCAAAAACAAATCGCACAGGTTTTGCCTTTCTTCTATTCTTTATTCCTTTTTCTATTTTTTGAATAAGTGAGGTTGAAATGTCATTGTCTATATCCATTTCAGCATCTTTTGTTACTTTGAATACATGTGATACAAAGTGGTCGTAGCCAAAGTATGAAAAGATAGATGGAAGATTAAAGCGTATGATGTCTTCTAAAAGTATTATGGATTGCTCACCTTCTTTGGAAGGTAATAACAAAAATCTACCAACTGCATTTTTAGGTACTTCTATCAACGAGTATTTATGGTCGTAGGCGTCATCTTTCTTGCGCATTACAACGCCCAGGTAAATAGATTTTTCACGCAAATAAGGAAACTGCGGTATGCTCTCTATCAGCAGCGGAATTACATTTGATCGTACCTGTTCATCAAAATACTTTTTTACAAACTGTTGTTGCTCATCATTTAGTTGCTGCTCATTCACCAGAAAAATTCCCTCACTTTCCATCTCTTTCAATATGCCATCCCAAATACGGTGAAATTCATTTTGCTGTTGAAGTACAATGGTCTGTATATCTTCTAAAATCTGTACAGGATTGGTTTCCAGATGCATGTTTTTCTTTCCAAACAATGTCATTCTTTTTAGTGTAGCTACTCTTACCCTAAAAAACTCATCAAGGTTATTACTAAAAATTCCTAAAAACCTGATTCTTGCTTTTAGGGGTACACTTGGGTCATTGGCCTCCTGTAATACTCTTGCATTAAAGCTAAGCCAACTTATATCTCTGGGGATAATTCTTTGTTTACTTGTTTCCATGGCACTTCAAATATAAAACCTGCTTATAATTGGCAATGTTAAGTTTTATCTCTATTAATATTATGTTCATTTAATCTTCATACAAAATTAATCTTTTGATAATTGTCTGTTAACATGGATAGTAAGTATAAAAACCACTTTTGCAGTTCAAATTGTAAACTGTTATGTATTTGATGAAACCAATGACTCTTTTTTTTGCCTTTTGCTTTGTTATTTTAAATATAAGTGCACAAAAAGGAAGGATAACGGGTAAGATTTTAGATAGCAAAACAGGTGCTGCACTTGCAAATGCTACAGTAAAATTAGAACCTGGAAACAAGAGTTTGACTGCAGACTTAAACGGTGTTTTTGCATTTAGTAATTTACCGACAGGTACTTATTCCATTACGGCAAACTATGTTTCTTACAGCCCCAAAACTGATGCAGGTGTAATTTTAAAAAATGGTGAAACTGTTATCCATGATGTAGTGTTGGATCCAGTTTCAGCTTCATTGGCAAACGTTACAGTAAAAGGAAGGAGAATTAATAAAGAAAGTGCAAGTGCGCTGTTGGCTTTGCAGAAAAATCGAAGCAGTATAAGTGATGGAATTTCTGCCGAGGTTATCAGACGGACACCAGATAAGAGTGCCGGCGATGTAATAAAAAGAGTAAGTGGTGCAAGTTTGCAAGATGATAAATTTGCGGTAATAAGGGGCCTAAACGACCGTTACAACAATAGTTTGCTGAACGGTGCTACACTCCCAAGTTCAGAAAGTGACAGGAAAGCCTTCGCATTTGATATTTTTCCAGCCAATCTGTTAGACAATATTATCATTGCCAAAACTGCTACTCCTGACTTGCCGGGTGAATTTGCAGGAGGTATTATCATGGTCAATACCAAAAGTATCCCTGATCAAAATTTTCAGTCTCTTTCTTTGGGTACAGGCTATAATTCGCTTGCAACTTTTAAAAATAGTATTGGTTACAAGGGTGGTAAATGGAATTATTTGAACGATGATAAAGATTTTCCCGGGGTAGTGCCCCCGTTTAAATATTTTCCAACAAGATTTGCAGATCAGGAAGCCTTGGCAAGAAAGTTTATTAACAACTGGGGACTTGCAAACAGTACTTTCGGTCCTAACTTAAGCTTGCAATATACCATAGGTCGAAATTTTCGGGATGAGAATGGGAAAGACTTTGCCGGAATGTTGCTTTCAATTACCTATAACAAAACCAATAGTTTTTTTGACACAAACAGAAAGCTTTTTGAAAACGATGGCACGGACCCAAATCTGCCTAGCATTAAAACCGCAGACTTCACAAACACAATCTACAGTACTAAGATTTTAGCAGGTGTCTTAGGAAATTTTTCATTTAAAATAAACAATAATAATATTTTCAACTTTAAAAACATTTTCAACATAAGTTCAGACGATAGACTGATACAGCGGGTTGGCGAAAGAGACATTAATCCAATGGACAATTCTTCAGTTTTGATCAAACAAAATGCACGGGTGTTTAATGGTAATAAATTCTATTCATCTCAAGTGGAAGGGCAGCACTACATTCCAACTGCCAAGCTCAAAATGATTTGGAGTGGTTTTTATACAAATGTTACCCGTACTAATCCTTCAAGAAATGATACTTACATTCTGGATATAAATGACAATACCTATAAAGCCCAAATTGGAGATGGTGCAAATGATAATGATGCTGGTACTATGAAAACTATCCTAACCGAAGAGAACATAAAAGGGGGGCAGTTTGATGTAATTAAAAATCTGAATATAGGTAAGGCAATAACAGCAGAATTTAAGTCCGGATTTTCCTATCAAATTCGAAACAGGCAATTTGATTCTAGACGGCTGGGTTTTGCGCCGGGTAGAACATTTAATTACTCCATAATTAATCAAAGCATTGACTCCTTGTTTGATGAGGCAAATATGGGTAAGGGTGGATTTAGGGTTGTGGATAAATCTGCACCTTTTGATACATACAATGGCAATACAAATACAGTGGCTTATTATGCTATGTTGGATCAACGCTTATTTAAGATTATTAGAGTAATATATGGAGGCAGAGTTGAGAATTTTGTAATGAAACTAAACTCGGTTAAAAGTGATTTTGTAACTCCATTAAATTATGATAATAAAGTTAATACCTTTTTGCCTTCGGCAAATGTTGTGGTAGCAATAAGCGATAAGCAAAATCTTAGAGTGTGCTACTCCCAAACAGTTAACAGACCCGAATTTAGGGAAGTTGCACCCTTCCTTTTTTATGATTACTCAACAGGCTTTACAGTTACCGGAAATGATACATTGAAAGCTGCAAAAATTTATAATTACGATCTTAGGTACGAGATATATCCGGGTCGGGGGCAGGTATTTTCTGTTACTGGTTTTTATAAAAAGTTCAAAACACCTATTGAAACTGTTTATCAGTTGAATGCGGTTAATCCTAATATTTCTTACCAAAACAGTCCTGACGCTACAAACATTGGTGCAGAGGCAGAAGTAAGAATTTTAGTAGGGTCATTGTTTAGAAGTAAAGGTGCAATACTTAATAATTTGACAATGATGGCCAATTATGCTTATATTAAATCAAGAGTTGTTATTCCATACTCTGATGAAATCAAAGTTGAAAGAAGCCTTCAGGGACAGTCGCCGTATGTATTAAATGGAGGATTACTGTACAATGATGAAAAATATGGTTTTGGTTTCTCCGCATTTGTTAACCGCACAGGGGCTCGTATATTTTATGGAGGTAATAACTACTTTCCCGATGTGTGGGAAAATGGCAGAACTGTTGTTGACTTCCAAGTCAGCAAATCATTCATGAAGCAGCGCCTTGAAATACGTGCTAATGCAAAAGATGTTTTTGCCCAAAAGCAATATTTCTTCGAAGATAAAAACAATAATAAAAGACTGGACATGGACACAGATAACCTTGTGCAAACCACAACATTTGGCAGAGTGTTATCATTAAATATTACTTATAAATTTTAAGATAAATATAGTTTCCATTCTACTAAAAAAAGCTGCCTGAAAAGGCAGCTTTTTTTAGTATTAATTTATTATTTGTACATCTGATATTATCTATTTGTCAACAAATTGTTACCGGCTGAAGTTCTTTATTGACAATTGTTATAGCGGTTTTTGTGCTTAACAATTTGGTAAACTTTTGATAATAGTAAATGACAGGTAAATCGCTGTTCACGCTATTATCTTAGCGGCCTAAAAACAAAAAAATGAGAAAAATTTTCACACTTTTTTCCTTGTTTGTCCTAGCCATTGCGCAGGCACAAACACCTTTTATTACACCGGTCACCTACCGGGGTGCATTTGCTCCTTCACCCACAGCCATGTGGACTGCAGGTTGGACCAATTGGGATCCGTTAAACGCTCCATACTCTACAGGTATTGACTCTGTTATCAATAGTGCCATAACAACCAACCGCACCCTAAGTGGCACTAAGAAATATCTTTTGCAAGGATTGGTTTATGTTACTAACAATGCTACGCTTACCATTAATGCAGGCTGTTTGATTAAAGGTGACCACAATGTTGCCAACACATCTTTGATTATAACACGCGGTGCCAAAATAAATGCAAAGGGATTGTATAATAAGCCAATCATTTTTACTTCAGCTCAACCCATTGGTTCAAGGTCTAAGGGGGATTGGGGTGGCGTAATCGTTTTGGGTAAAGCACATTATAATGGAGCAGGTGGTCAAAACTACATTGAGGGAATAGCTCAAAATCCTAACACCCAATATGGTGGAGGTGCTACTCCTGATGATAATGATAACTCCGGTATTATGCAATATGTTCGTATTGAATTCGGCGGTTACATCTTTGCTCCAAATCAGGAAATAAACGGACTTACATTGGGTGCAGTTGGTCGTGGAACTACTATTAGTCACATACAGGTTTCTTATGCAAACGATGATGCTTTTGAATGGTTCGGCGGTTCGGTAAATTGTAAATACCTTGTATCATACCGCAATCTTGATGACAACTGGGATACTGACAATGGTTACAATGGTTCTGTTCAGTTCTGCCTTGGACTTCGTGACCCTCAAATATCTGATAACCCTGCGGTTTCAACTTCTGAAGGTTATGAATCAGATAACGATGCTAGTGGTACAAACGCAAAACCATTTACTTCTGCACTATTCTGTAACATTACTGATATCGGACCTTACAGAGGAGACCCTACAGCAGTAGTTGCTTCAGGATTCAGAAAAAGTGTAAGAATTCGCAGAAATTCTCACCTTAGAATTATGAACAGTATAATGATGGATTTCCCAACAGGAATATTGGTTGATGGTGCTGCTTGTACAGCATTGGCCAATGGTACATACTTATCATCTACGCCAAATAATTCTCCAGGTAACCTTGTATTTAAAAATAACCTCCTTGCTGGTAACAGAATCGGAAAAGTGATTGAAACCAATACTGTTTGGGATCCGTACACTTGGTTTGGTGCAAATAAAAATGATTCTTTAGTAGCAACAACAAATATTCTAACCAACCCTTATGACTCTATAGCTTATGATTTCAGACCTGTTGTAGGATCTCCGGCATTGAAAAATTATAATTTTAATGATAGTGCATTCTTCTTCATAGATTCAACAGGTGCATTGGCTACATTGGTTAATTGTCCCGCTACAGTTGCTACACCTTCAATAGTTGTAGGACCTACTTTAGCCTGTGCATATATTGGTTCTGGTAATCCAGCTAAATACTATGTAAGTGCAAAGAGCAATCTTGGTGTATTAAGATATGAGTGGAGTGTTCCTGCAGGTGCAACTGTTGTTGCTGGTCAGGGAACGGATAGTGTCTGGGTTGTTTATGGTAACACTTTCACAGGTGGAAGCGTTACAGTAGTAAATCGTTCATATTGTGGTGCTACCGGTGCTGTACGTGCCTTAGCTGTTAAGAAAGGTAATCCAACATTAGCAGGTACTGTTACAGGTCCAGCATTTGTTTGCTCATTTATCGGAACAGGTGATTCAGCTACTTATTCTGTAAGCGCAATACTTAACGCAACATCTTATATATGGACTGTACCAGCAGGTGCAACTATAGCCGATGGTCAAGGTACACGAACCATTAAAGTATTGTTTGACAATAGCTTTGTTTCAGGTAGTGTTACTGTAAAAGGTTCATCAGTATGTGGTGATGGTCCGCTTAGGAGTTATGTTCTAACCAAAATATCTGCTGCTCCGGGTACAATTACAGGTGGAACTGTTACATGTGGATATAGCAGTGTAACCTATTCTATAGCTCCTGTTACAAATGCAACTTCATATTTGTGGACAGTACCTACAGGTGCATCTATTGCTACAGGTCAGGGTACAACTTCAATAACAGTTAATTATCCTACTGCTGTTGCAGGTTATGTTACCGTAAAAGCTGTTACAAATTGTGGTCAGAGTGCAGCTAAATCATTAACAGTAGCTAAAGTAGGTGTACCAACCAGTATTACAGGCCCTACATTAGTATGTCCTTTTGATGCTCCAAATTATGTCGTTAACGATGCTTTAAATAATTCAGGTAGCGTTACATATTCATGGGGTGTTCCTGCTGGCTTGTCAATTACCAACGGACAAGGAACCTCTTCATTAGATGTTAGTGTTGATCCTTCTTTCCTTTCAGGAAACCTTACCGTTATTGCTGTTGGATGTGGTGCTTCAAGTGCTGCTAAAACACTTGCAATCAGTACAAATCCTACTTGCAAACGTGTTGCAAAATCACCGCCTTCTAAAATGATTGATTTTAGTGTAGCTCCAAATCCAAGTAAAGGAAACTTTACAATCTACTTTGATTCTAAGCAAAAAGCTGATAAAGGAACTATAGTAATTTCAAACTTATTTGGTCAGGTTATCAGTCAGCGTTCAGTTTCAATAAGCAATGGTATTATTAATGAGCAAATTGCAGAAAGTAAATTGGCTCCTGGTGTTTACATTGTTAAAGTAACTGTAGGCAACAAGAATCAAACAAGCAAAATTGTTATTCAATAAACAGATCATTCTAACTGCTCTTAAGAAGGCTGCCGAAAGGTAGCCTTCTTACTTATTTTATAAAATAATAAAGAAATTCCTCTTTTCAAAAAATGAATGCTCTTAATCACAGCTTCTTCATTTTTTTATCATACTTAAAATTAAAAAGATGAAACAAAATCTATTCAAAACTTTTATAAAATTCAGCTCCTTATTGGTTTTGTGTTTTGTAATAAGTTTACAATTAAACGCACAAATAGTATCTACAGTAGCAGGTAACTACGCAGCCAGTTCAGGTTATGGTGGTGATGGTTTAAACGCAACTACTTTTCATATTTTACCAACCGGAGTAGTTAATGACGCTTCGGGAAATATATATTTTATAAATGGAAATGCTATTCGCAAATTGAAAGTTTCTACAAGTATAGTAACCACTATTGCAGGGTCTTCAGTTGCAGGATATAGTGGCGATGGTAACATTGCTACTGCTGCTTTACTTAACAACCCCGCAGGGTTGGCATTAGATGCTACTTATGCTAACTTGTATATTTCTGATCAGGCAAACAATTGTATCAGGAAAATTAAGTTAAGCACCAACATAATTACAACAGTTGCAGGTACAGTCACAGCAGGGTTTTCAGGTGATGGCGCTACGGCTATAACAGCACAATTAACAAGCCCTGCCGGTATTGCAATTAACGCTGCAGTTGATTTATTTATTAGCGATAAAGGAAACCAACGTATCCGTAAAGTAACTGCGGCATCAGGAAATATTTCAACTATAGCCGGTACGGGTACAGCAGGCTTTTCAGGTGATGGGGGATTGGCAACTGCTGCTAAAATTAATAGTCCTGCAGGTATAGCTGTAGATGGGGCAGGTAATATTTATTTTGCTGACAGGTCAAATAGCAGGATAAGAAAAATTACAGCTTCCAATAACTACATTTCTACAATTGTAGGCAATGGTAATACCACCTTTGGTGGAGATGGAGGAATGGCTACATCTGCCGCAATAAAGACTCCAAACAATATTGTTTTGGATGCCGCAACTCCAACAGCTATTTACATTAGCGA
>JAYTDC010000047.1:0-10994 GCA_043736115.1 Segetibacter sp.
AACAGATAAATAAATTTGTCTATCTTTTACAGCAAATCACACATTTCATACAAATAAAAACAAATCAATCACACACAAACGCTGTCGTCTTTAGGGGGAGGTAAGAACTAACAGCATTTTATTTTAGATAAGTAATTCAAATCAAATATAAGAAGAGTTTACTTTATTTCCTAAATTAATTTTACATTTTTAAAAAATAATTTTTCTGCTCATTTTTCCAATTTTTAAGAAACGAAGTTTACCGCTGCCTCTATGACAGCAGCCGTTTAAGCAATAGAATTTGGCTCTGCCTCCATGTCAGCGGCTGCTTAAGAAATGGAGTATGGCGCATTGGAAGTGTATCTTGCTGCTTGAAATGCTATTTTCAATGAGGTGGGACTTGACCAAACACATTGGTGACTTTGTTTGAGATTGGTTAAACCCTGAACGCCGCTACTACCCTACAAACTTATCAATGACAAGGGCCTGGAAGTGCTTGTTTGGTACAATCCATTTCTGGAAAATAAATATTCCTGTTACAGCACAGGCAACACCGGCAATCACATCAAGTATATAGTGGTGGCTGCTATACACCGCCGCAAACCAAATGCCAAATACCACCATACCAAAGAAAATATTAACTAAGCCTAGCTTATTTTTAAGGCCATAGTAAAGTACAACAAGTGGGTAGGCAGAATGTAGAGAAGGCATGGCTGCAAATACATTGGAGCTCTTACTATATAAGCCTGAAAAAACAGGAGCCTGAAAGTAATCATCAAAACGTTGTAAACCGGCGGTATTGCCCGGAGTATGCGCATTGAATACAAAACCATAATGCTGAACATACCATGGTGGTGCAGCAGGATAAATATAATACCCTACAAAACCAATCAAATTAACAAACAAAAAAGTAAGTGCAAATTGCATAAACTGCTCTCTTCTGTTTGTAAAAAATAAATGAGCCGCAAAAAAAAGTGGAACAGGAACCCAGCACAAATAAAAAAAGCCGCTTATGATATCAAGTAGCGTGTGGGTATGTTGTCGCCAGTATTCGTTTGGTGTTAGTGTTATGCCATTTGATGTTATGCCAAACCATTGCTTCTCCGCATTGTACAAGCTCTCAATATGAACAGTGTTATATTGGTAGTTAGGAAATGCCTTCATAAAATCAAAGATGATCCAGAAAAGGATAAAAACAGAAAAGCCTGTTATGAACTTACGTGTAGAGAATGAAATATAAAACAACGAATTGAAAATAAAGACAAGCACCAATTGTTCAACTTTGAAGCCTATCAAAAGTTTTGATAATAATAGATAACCCAGCGATATAGCAGAGGTAAGTATCAGGTCATTTTTTGAATACAAACCTGAAGTTTTGGCTGTCTTTACAGTTGAAGGCATGTATATTATTTCTTTGGAAAACCTGACCTGAATATTTCATCCCAAAGTGATGAACTGACACCAAAACCTTTGGTACTATCGCTGTAGTGGTGAAGCATGTGGTGTTGTTTTATCCTTTTCCAAAAGTTAGATTTAAAGTTATAATGGTGCATTGCATAATGCATCATATCATAGGTAAGGTATCCAATTAAAAATCCGGGAAAGAAGGCAAATAATTGCGCTTTTCCCGGCAGGAATAATGAAAAAAGAAAATAGAAAAGCGCAGCTAATGGAATACTGGCTGATGGGGGCATTACCAACCTTTTTGCATCTCTTGGATAATCATGATGTACTCCGTGAAAAATAAAATGAATTCGTTTCCCCCATTCAGATGTAGGATAAAAATGAAAAATGTATCGGTGTAAAACATATTCAGTAACTGTCCAAACAGCAATGCCTAAAAACAAATAACCTATAAACGAAGAGATTGTAATATTGTTTCTAAACGATAAAACTGAAAACAGAATAATAACCGGTATGTATATAAACAACGGTACAGAGAAATGTATTTTAGAAAGACCTTCCATGAGCCCATTGCTGAATAACCTGATAGACTCACTTGAATTAGATACGTAATTCTTCTTCATAACAAAAAACTTTTTCAATTCTATATTTTCAAACGTTCCACCGTTTCGGTGCCGGTGACAGGGTCTGCCCCCCTAAGTTCAATGTATTCTACATTTGGCGACCAAAAAGTGCCACCGTTTATTTTTACGAAGATACGGTGCAGTATGGCTTCTTTTTGATTTATGGTAGCATAAACATTAAATTTATAATTTGTACCTCTTTTTAAAATCATCGGGTATTTTTTAAGAGAAACAAAATGCAATTTAAATTTTTCCTTAGCTAATTGTGTCGATTTCATGCCATAGGCGAAAGTACGTTGTACATAATTTAGCTCTTTTTGTTGCCCCTGTTCCTGATACCGCATCCAAAATACATGTACAGGATCATTTGCATCAATTATCCCATTTTTATAGTTCAATTCACAAACAATAGTATTTGTATTGGTATTTTTTTGTAAATAAAATAATTGGTTTGGGCTTGAGGGTGTAGGATATTTTTCCTGCCCACCCACTAGTAAAACATTAAATAAAAACACCACCAAAATCCCCATAAATCTATACATACTAGACACTTATTTCTTTCAATTTATCTTTTAGGTCAAGCCCTTTTTTAGCGGCAAACAATCGTTTAAAGGCGGTCAGGTTTGTAAGAACAGCCATTGCTGCAATTGGTAAAGTAAAAATAGTCATGGTTTCAAATATATGAAATCGAATGCCTGTTATATAAAGTTTATAATCGCCACCTATAAAGTGGGCCGTAACCCCACATGCTATAGCAGAAATACCAATCAACACTACCCTTTCAGGCCGTTGCATCATGCCACCTTTATTTTCTACTCCTAAACCCTCGCTTCTGGCCCGGGTATAACTTACCATCATTGAGCCTATAAGTGCAATAAATCCACAAATTGAACTGATGAAATAATGATGTGCTACCAGATAGTAGCAAATACCTAAAAACATGACAGACTCACTATACCTGTCAAGTACCGAATCGAACAAAGCACCAAATGTTGAACTCATATTTCCCAGCCGGGCTACCTGCCCATCTAACATATCAAAAAGGCCTGCAAACAGTACAAGTGCACCTGCCCAACCAATGTATGAAAGTTCGCCCCTGTTGCCAATTTCTGCCCCAATAATAAAAATTACAGCTACGCCAATATTCATTACAAGACCTATAGTCGTAACGGTATTAGGTGTAAAGCCTATTTTTATTAACCCCCTGACAAGTGGGTCAATAATCTTATAAATTCCTTTTTGCAAACGGTCTCTAAACAATTGTTTTGCCATATGGTTTTAAAAATCAAATCTTAAACGTGAACGGATACCCCATTCAGTTACGTTTGGATTGTTAAGGTAAGTTAGTCTTTTGACAAAATCAATTCTTAATAGTTTAAATACATTTGTTATGCCTGCACTCACCTCTATATATGGGGTTTTGCCCAAGGTATAGGTGGTGGGCAATTGATTCTCGTTATCAACGGGAAACTTTAGTGTAGATTGATTATAGACAGGATTGTTTTCATTTCTTACCCCACCGTAAAGTATTTTACCAGAAATAACCTCTCTCCACTGTAATTTTTTTAACAATGGTATTTTGTTGAAGAAAAACCCATTGAACTTATGGTCTATGCTAAGTGCTGCGTAGTGGTCACTCACAAATTCAAGAAAATTCATGAGGTTATAAGAATTTAACTGGTAAGAAAATGTCTGGTTAGCACGGTGTACGGTCATAAGCGGGTAAGGTAGTTTTCCAAAAGTATAACCCCCCTCAAGTACTATATCAGCATAACCAAGTTGCGATAAGTAAGATCTTTTCTCAATATTCAGATTTATTGTTTGATAATTATACTCACCTTTAAATAAACCTTTAATACCGGCTATAAACCTTAGTCTGATAAGTGGGTATTTATTTACTATTGGTATTCTAAATCTTTTACCCTGATAAAATTGTTGATGGGGTGACCACCTGAATTCTGCAGACAATTCATTGGTAGTAAGGTCGGGTATATTGGTTATAGTACCATTGGCATCTTGTTTAGAATATACAATTACTCCTGCAGGTGTTTGTTTCCAGTTTTTTATACCGAGCGTGTAACCAAAATCTTTTCCAAATTCCCGCACATATTCTGCTTTATAAATATTGTTATACAACCACTTGTCATTATTACCTCGTTTAAATGATAATAAGAAGTTATCTTCTACTACAAATTGCAATTCCTGACCGGGTATTTTTGTGTCTCTTTGAATGCTAACCCTTACAAAATTGTTTGGATAAGAATAGATAGAACTACCATTAAAAGAGTAAGCCAATGAACCAAAATACTTCCATTGTTTGTCTTTAAAACCGTATGCAACATAGTTTTCAAGATAAATATTTGGGTTAAATTTAGTTGTGCTTCGGCCTCCAACACGCAACCTGAATCCTTCTACTGGGTTAAAACTGTAAAATGCATTCATAGGACCCACTTCATACGGGCCTAAGCTTTTATAACCTGATAACAACAGGGTTGCTATGTCCATAAAAGTTCTAAAAGATTTTAAATTGGTAAGGCTATCAATGTTGCTGTAAACCTTAGATTCAGCTTCAGAAAGAGGTGGGGTACGGTGCACCTGCCAAAAACTATCAGTCTGATTTTGTTGCTCTGAAAATAACTTAACTATCCCATTACCCTGATATATACTATCTGGTGCGGGTTGGTTTATTTTATAATCTTTAAATGATACTGTTCGTTCGCCTACAATACTGCTTTGCGCACCTTTTGATAATGCAAATTCTACAATAGTATTGCTCATTTCTACATGATACCGGCCATCGGGTCCTTTTGCAAAATCCTGGTTGACATGCAGTTCCCTTACAAAGTTTAAGTTGGCATGTTTGCTGATACTCATTATGAGTTTTTGCACAGAATAATTCCCATCAAGTGTTACAAATAAAGTTCCTTTGAAAAGCAGGTCTTCAAGATTGCGTGGAGAAAAATCGAGTCTGGCAAGTTTTATTCCATCCAACGCTATAGTATCTCTTAAATAAAATCTATAAAAAGTGGGAGCGGCATCCGCAATGGGACTTAAAAATGTATTGCCTAATAATGAAATGTTGTTATCATACACTTCTACATTTTCATACATTCTGTCCAGGTAAGAACTAATACCTTCTACATCAAGATATTCCTTAAAATCAACCTTCTTTTCACCTAATATATATACCTTATTTTTTTCGGGGTTTTTACGATAGTAACGTTGAGAAAGTGTTTCGTCAAGGTAGCAGGGTAACATAGCCCTACCCTGTATTTTTGTAGTATCTGTATTTTGGAAAACGAATTTAAAGTTTTTAAGAAACTTGTTATTAAGTAGCTTTTCGGGTGTTTTTGTCAGCATAAGAACCATTTTCTCATACTGCTCGTACGATACGTAATCATAAGCCTCTGTTACCCTGTTTTTGCTTTTATTTTCTATAACTTTTCTTATTAGTTCTACAGCAGGATTATTTTTGTTGGTATATTTTCCTCTTCTTGTTGCTTTTACTGTTACTCCTCTTTTATTTTCGGCCACCTCCATGTATACATTTACTTCCTGTTCCTTATCGGGCCAAATATTTTTGGTAACGGTTTTATAACCCACATAAGAGAATATAAGCACAGTAAGTTTTGGGTTGTTTGTCGTTATGGTAAATGTTCCATCTTCTGCACTTGTAACCCCTTTGCCACCTTTGAAATAAACACTTACATATTGTATTGGTCTTTGTGTTCCACCATCTCTTATTATTCCCTTTATTGTAGTTTGAGTATATGCAATACAAAAAGAAAATAGAAATATTATTATAAGCCCCGACCGTTTTATTAACGCTATCATTTTACCCTTCAATTTTTTTAAAAACAAAATTTTTCTGTAGCGGATAATTATATCCAAAAGCTACTATTAAAGACACAATTATTTTTGATACAGCATAGTGCACATGTAAAATCTTAGCAAAAAAGTAAACACCAACGGTATTCAAAACTAAATTTCCAATCCAGATAAATGCATATTTTTTAGCCTGTTGCTGTATGTTTTCAGCATTAGATTCAAAAACCCAATAGCGCCCTATTATAAAATTTGTCACACCTCCACACACAGTTCCGGTAGCACTTGCTATAACCACATCCACATTAAAATAACTGACTAAAATAATATGTACCAAATAATCAAATAAGGAAGAGATTATTGAAGACAAGTTGGCTTTTAAAAAAGTTATCACTTATATGCACGGCTTTTTAAAAACTTGTTATTCACATCAATTAATTTAATATAGCGCAAAACTAAGGAAACTATTTTTATAAAAAACGTTTCCGTAGTTTAATTATTTGTGAAGTATTTGCCATTGCAATTATATTGTTTTTTGTTTAGTTTGATTGTTAAGCTAAATATGAAAATCAATTAAATCTAATGAAATAGGAAGTAATTCAATAATACCTTAGATTGTGTAATTGATCTGCAAACATTTATCAGTTACCAATTGGTTAGTTAAATTTCAAAAGGCAACTAGTTTGCTGATTTGTTAAGGTTTTAAGTAAACATAACCTCAAAGTAAAATAAAAAGCAGGAAAGTCAACGGTAACTTTATGATAGAAAGAATAACAGTTAAGTGGTTTAATTATTATTAATTATTCATAAATTAAAAGTCAACCACCAAGGTTTGTGAGATTTTAGTTACTTAAGAGTTTCAAATTAAAAGGTATAAACGCTACTCGCTATTCCGTCGGGTGAAATTGATAACAATTTTGGATCTAACTTCCCTTCTCAGACTTACAACTGATCCTGTAAATAGTAGGAAATTAAATAGTTACCGTATTACATTGACTACCTAAATTTCTGGCACCTGTAACTATGCATAAGAATTTATTATATTCACTACCGATAGTAAACAATTATTTAGTGGTTTTTTAACCATTTATTTTGTTTGAATTTACTGTTAAAAAAACTTATAAAGGTGAAAATTAACCATCTCCCAAAGGCAATTCAATTTTTTGGCATATTTGAAATAGTGAGGGAACCATCAACTTTTGTATCGTAGTTTTTTAAGAAAGCACCTTAGTTTGTTCATTTTATAAGTCTAAGTTTTTTAATACAAATAAATAATAATTTTAATTGACATAATACTGAAGGATTGGTCATATTCAATTATTCATTCATTTTTTGATTAATTTTAATCAGTAACTTTCAATTTATGAACCGATAAAAAAGTGTACCTTAAGCTTGAAGCGAAAAAGTGCCATTCATTTTTCCAAAAATTGAAGTATTGGCTTAACCAAAGGCTATAGGATTGAAAACAAATTAATTAAAGACTAGCAAAGTCATGAAAAAAATCATACTTAATTTATTTCTGATTGTTACTTTATTTACCGCGACAGATGCGCAAATAGTAAATCCAAACTGGACATACCTGCGAACAACCAACACAGGCATTGGTGGCGATTACTCCTTTGTAACCGAAGCCGACCATTGCGGAAATATCTGGACAGGCGGTTATCTTCCCTTTCATGCACAGGGAAGCCTGGTTCGTTTTAACGATACTACCTGGACCTGCTGGAGCAATTTTGAAGGATATATTCCGGGATCAATTGTAACGTCAATTGCATTTGATAGCAATGACGGCATATGGGTAGGTTGTGATGAAAACCAAAACTTTAATTTGCATGGTGGCGTAGCGCATTATGACGGAACAAATTGGCAAATGTGGAATTCAACTAACTCACCTTTAACCAATGATTATGTAGAAGGTATTGTAGTTGACCACAACAACAATGTGTGGATTACTTTTTATAATAATCAAACAGGTGCAGGTGGTGTTGCAAAATATAACGGTTCAAACTGGATAGTATACACGCCTGCAAACTCAGCATTACAAACCACAGAAGTAAAAGACATTGATGTAGATGCACAAAATAATATCTGGATTGGTTGCAACTTAGGATTGATAAAATTTGATGGAATTAACTGGATACTATTTACAGATGCTAATTCAGGACTTTCAATAAATAATGGAGTTAAAGATGTAGAGGTAGATGAAGTCACAAACAAGGTTTATGCTGTAACAGTTTTTTCTGTAGATGTTTATGAGAATGGAACATGGACGCATATCAACAACACAAATTCTCCGGTAGGAAATGCGCAATTAGCAGAGGTTGATGCTCATGGTGATACAGTGATTATAAGTTCATTTGGTGGCACGCCCCGAGTATTTATTTACAATGGTACTTCATGGGTTACACATATTACTCCGGGAGCTGTATACGATGTACGAATTGATTATAGGGGAAAATATTGGGCATGTGGAATTGGCTTTGTAGAAAAATTTGATGGCACGACCTGGACAACATATGACAAATTCAATACCGGTTTACCTGCAATGCAAAACAACGATGTATTTATAGATAGCAGAAACCGCTCATGGTTTGCAAGCAATCTTAATGGCGGCATTAGCATGTTCGATTGTCCTAATTGGGAGAGTTATGGTCCTTACAATCGCAATCATTATCCTCAGCCTATTACATATACCGGATCTGGTGTGGGAATTACTGAAGATAGTTATGGCGATATATGGATGCTCTACGATGGGGTACAAGGTGGTGTAGTTCAAATACCAAATGGCGATGTAAATAATGCTGCAGCATGGATAGTATGGAATAATGTTAATGCGGGTTTAAATTTAGGATCCACTACACGTATTTGTGCCGATAAAACCGGAAATGTTTGGGTAGGCTATAGATATGCTACAACGGTATCAAGATATAGTCATGCTACTAATTCATGGACAGACAATTTTAATATATCTCAAATTGGCGGTGTAATGGACATTCATTCCATTCGTGTGGATGATTCAAATAATGTATGGGTTTGTGGAGCTTCAGGACTTGCAAAATTCGATCAAACCAACTGGACATTTTTTACATCTCTTAATACACCTATGCAGGCAGGCAATGTGCTTGATATTGCATTCGACAGCTTAGGGAACAAATGGATTGCAACCGAACATGGTTTATATAAATTTGATAATACAACATGGACGTTATACAACAGCACTAACACGCCTATGTTTGGCGACTGGGTAAGTGCAATTGTATTTGATGCTAATGGACTTTTATATATCCATGCAGAGGACGCTGTCTTTCCAGGTGTACCTCAAGGCCTGCTTTCATTTGACGGAACTTCATGGATAACATACACTACAACTAATTCGGGATTGCCTGAAGAATTTGTAAGACGCCTGTCAGCCGATACACTTGGAAATATTTGGATTACAACGCAAGGAATGGGCATTGCAATCTTCAATCCAAATGGCGTACAAGGTTATCAATGTATTAATAAAAGCACCAATTGCTTAACTGTTGTCCCAATAAAATTGGAATATTTTAAAGGAAAAACCGGTCCCGGGAAAAATTATCTCATCTGGAAAGCGAATTGTTTTGGAGCTCAGGCCATATTTGAGATCGAAAGAAGTGTAGATAGCCGAAATTTTATATCAATAGGGTCAATAACGGTCAGCAATACCCGCTGTCTCTCACCTATTAATTACATTGATGATTCTCCTTATGAAGGAAAAAATTATTATCGCATCAAAATGAAAGACCCCAATGACGGCAGCGGAACTTACTCCCCAATAATCCAATTACTTAACTTAAAAACAGGCATTGAAATTGTAAGCCTGTCTCCAAATCCAGTTATAAATGTGAATGCCTCTTTAAGCATTATTTCATCACGGAGACAAAACCTGAGTATATTTATCATCGATATGCTTGGAAATATTTTATATAAAAAAGAGCAAACAGTTTTACAGGGGTCTACACAAGTACAACTTGATGTTTCCAAACTACCTTCATCTGTTTTTAATATTAAAATAATTACAGATCAACAAGAAACAAGAAGTTTGCGGTTTATTAAACAATAAAATATTACTGTACTACTGATTTCTAAATATACTTTGTTCCTTAATCAATAAAAGTTATAGCTGTAGATAAAGACAATATCTATTCCTATAATAAATTTTTAAATCCCCAATTCTACTAAAGCAATCACACAATAAGTAAGTTTTCGTTTTTTCCCCCAGCTAGCGTAGGTGTTCCTTGTGCTTATTGAAGTTTTAGCGAAGCGTAACTTCAATACAACATGAAAAGCAGGTCTCCCGCCTGAAATGGCGTGACAAGTTTTGACCGGTAAATAAGGAAAGAGTGAATGATAGTTAAGAACTTTTGCTCTTTGTAGGCTACATGGGTTTGCATATTGGATTGCTGACATTGAGATAGTTCGGCGCCGGTATGGTAGCCTTTGTCGGCAAGCAACATCAAGTGCTCTTCTTGCTTTAGTTCAAGGTTTTGTCTGGCTTGTATTGCTGCTTTGTGCAGTGCTTTACCATCGTTAGTATTGGTGGCTTGGGTATGTACTATCAGGTTGTGTTTATCGTCTACCACGTTTTGGGTATTGTAGGCTACTTCTACAATAGATTTGGTTATTAGTATGCTGCGGCTATCAACATCGTTGGTACTTATTTGCTTGTCGGTAGTGGCATCCAATTGTTTTTGCAGATCATCATACTTTATCTTTCGCTCTTTTAGTTTGGCAAGGCCTTCGGCTATCTTTTCCTTTCTTACCTGCAGTTCGTCTGTCTTGTTTTCCCGGGCATCCAACTCGTCCAGCTCTTGTAAATACCTGGCTGTTTTGTCTTCTATAAATTGTTGGTGCTTTTCTATTTTGCTTTGATTATAATTGTTCTTCTTACTGTTTACAGCTCTGAACTTGCTGCCATCTACGGCAAGGGTTGATTTGCCTAAAAGACCAGCTTCGTTCAAAAACTGTACATACAGCTTAAACATGCTTTGCAATGGTTTTGCATGCAGCTTGCGGAAGTAGGCAATGGTGTGGTAGTTGGGGCAAAGGTTTTGGAGCAACCAATGTAATTCTATATTGCGATTGCACTCTTTTTCCAGCTTGCGGCTGCTGCGTATTTTGTTGAGGTAGCCATAGAGATAC
>JAYTDC010000048.1:0-1952 GCA_043736115.1 Segetibacter sp.
TATCTTTTTCATTTTTTAATGGTTTAGTTTGTTTGGTTATCAAATTACGCAAAGTTGCGGATGCAAAGCTGTTTTATTGCAGGGTAGGCGCATAAAAACCAATTTCTTGTCGCTGGCTGGTGGGACACCAGCCAGGGGCAGCGAGCCGTGGTCGGTGTACCACCCAATGCTATTAAAATAAGGCATAATTATTTGATAACCAATTAATTAAGTTGTATATTTGGTCATCAAATAAAACCAACTAAATATGATCATGAAGTTTACCACCTTCCCCGGGGGGTTCCACACCGGAACTCTTAAAAAAAGTTTTTAATTTTATTCATAACAATCAGAATTACAGTGAGTTATGTTTAAACAAAACAAATTTTACGCGTAAGTGCAAACTCACATTTGCATCCGTTGCCTTGTTAATTCTTAATCTTTTTAAAGAATCAGCAGAATACAACCTGGCCACCCTACTTCCCCAGATTGATATCAAGCCTGTAAAAGGAGCTACCTTTTCAATTGCCCGTTATAAAATAAAGCTTAGTTTTTTCCTGGAATTGAACAAAATGATGTCCGAACATATTCAAACCCTAAAACCTAAATTATGGAATGGGTTCCGGCTCATTGCAGGTGATGGAACTACAGTTAACTTGCCGCCATCATCCAAAATCAAAGAACACTTTGGAATTTTCGCTGTTTCTGATGGCAACACACATACCTGCCTGGCGAACGCATGTATGCTTTATGATGTGCTTTCTAACCTGGTTGTAGATACCATCATTTCACCTTGCTCTATTGGCGAAGGAACACTGATGGATCATATGCTTAAAAACCCTCAGTTTTCAAATGCCATTATTCTTTTGGATAGGGGGTTTGGCTACTTTTCTACTTGCAAAAAAATTATAAATAAGCAGTTATCCTTTTGTATCCGGTTAAAGACATCGCAGTCGGATTTTGCAAAAAAAGCATTGCTGAACCCATTGACTGAGTTTGTTACCGACTGGCTCCCGTCAGAAGGAGAGAGACTGACCTGTCGGCAAAACGGTATAGATACTGAACCCATCAAAGTAAGGGTAACAAAAATTATTCTACCTGCTGGTGAAATCGAAGTGTTGGTAAGTAATCTTTTCATTGCAGCTATAAATCAATCAGATATGCGGGAGTTATATGGTATGCGCTGGGGTGTGGAGGAAGGATTTAAGAAATTAAAACCAAAAATGAAACTTGAACAATTCGGTTGCAGGAGATATGAAGGAGTATATCAGGAGTTTTATGCCCACATATTTATGATGAATTTAGTAACCCTTATAGGTAACGATGCGGAAGAAAAAATCATGGAAAAGACCAAAGGCAGAAAGTTGAAGTACAAATATAACTGGCAAAATGCCTTTCGCTTTGTGAGGAATAAATTTATCGACATCTTCAATATTGGCGCATTTCAAAGCAGCATTGAATGTATAATTGAACAGATAGCAAATTCATTGACAGCCATCAAAAACAACAGAAACTTTGGACGGCAGATGGGAGGTAAACGTAAAAACAGGTACACCCAATGTTATAAGTAACAAACAGCAAAAACAAGAAAGCCAATACTCCAATATCGTCCAGCCGCTAACTCGATTTTATCGGTAAGGCATTTTATTGCCTAACCGGTAGTAATTCAATTTCAAAGCTATATTTATCGGTAGATTTAATTGGCAGGTACATACCAATTCGATATATTCAATCTTTTGAAATGAATCATGCCAAAATATGTACCAGGCAAAGCCTTATTTTAATAGCATTGGTGTCCCCACCAGCCACCGACAATTTGAAATGCACCCTCCAGTTCCCATAACCGCTTTGAAAGGGGCTGAATTAATAAATTTACAAAAAAACAAAAATGAATATGAGCAACAAAAAAATAGCCATTGTTACCGGCGGCGGCTCAGGCCTTGGCCTGGCCATTGCGGAAAAATTTACGCGAA
>JAYTDC010000049.1:0-4194 GCA_043736115.1 Segetibacter sp.
TGAAAGCCAGCACCATGAAGAGTGGCATTGAATACATGGTTTGGCTGGCCGATTGGTACCGTAATAATTCTGCAGGAAAAGGTGTTGGTTTCTTCCAGATCGGTGGTGGTATTGCCGGTGATTTTCCTATTTGTGTTGTGCCCATGATGTACCAGGATCTGGAATGGCATGATGTACCTGTCTGGAGTTATTTCTGCCAGATAAGTGATTCAACCACTTCTTACGGATCTTATTCCGGCGCTGTGCCTAACGAAAAAATTACCTGGGGTAAATTAGATATTACTACACCAAAATTTATTGTAGAGAGTGATGCTACGATTGTAGCGCCGCTGATATTTGCGTGGATATTGGGTTGTTAACCCCCTCCGCCCCCTGAAGGGGGAACTTGGACTCTACTATATTAAAAAGAGGCTGTCTCAAAAGGGCAGCCTCTTTTCTATAAAAGTAATCCACAGATGTAGATAATTAAAAATACAGAAGAAGCAATGTTCAGGTTAGTAAAGTTGTCTTTTGTATATGGCAAAAGGACCCGTATTACAACCAGTATTTAAAGCATATCACCAGCGTCAGGTGATGCTTCTTCCACCTAGTCTGGATGAGTTAATAGCAATTAATCATCCAGTAAGAGTAGTAGATGAAGTGCTGAGTAAAATTGACATTCAGCCTTTGGTACGCCAATATAAAACCGGAGGCACCAGCAGTTACCATCCCGGCATGTTATTAAAAGTGTTGGTATATGCCTACATCAATAATATTTACAGCAGCCGTAAAATAGAAGAAGCGCTTCAGCAAAACATTCACTTCATGTGGTTGAGTGGTATGAGTACTCCAGACCACAATACGATCAATCGTTTTAGAGGCGAACGTTTAAAAGAGCCGCTTAAAAAAATATTTACGCAGGTAGTACAACTCTTAGCAGCCGAAGGCTTGTTGAGTTTAAAAGAACTCTATACTGATGGTACCAAGATAGAAGCCAATGCCAACCGCTATACTTTTGTCTGGGGCAATGCCATTAAAACCAATAAAGAGAAGATGAAGCTGCAACTGGAGGACTTGTGGAAGTATGCACAAGGGGTTGCTGCCAGTGAGTTAGACGATACTGATCCCGATGGTTTTGATAAAATTGATAAACAAAAAGTAGAGCAAACTATTGCCCAAATAGATGCAGCCTTAAAAGACAAACCGGTAAGTAAACAGATAAAGCAAAAGCTCAACTATGCAAAGAAGCACTGGCCAGCTGCATTAGACAGATATGAACAGCAGGAAAAAATACTGGGTGAACACAGAAAAAGCTATAGCAAGACAGATACCGATGCTACGTTCATGCGTATGAAGGAAGATCATATGAAAAACGGACAATTAAAACCTGGTTATAATTTACAGGTAAGCAGCAACAATCAATACATCACCCATTACAGCCTCCACCAGGCCACAACCGACAGCACCACATTACCTCAGCATCTAAATGATTTTATCCAACAACATCAGGTAACTCCCGATGTAGTGACAGCCGATGCCGGATATGGCAGTGAAGAAAACTATCAGTATTTAGAAGATCAACATATTACAGCTTATGTAAAGCACAATCAGTTCGACAGAGAGCAAGATCAGGCAATCCAAAACAAAAGGCCATTTACCGCAGACAAACTACACTATAATAAAGAACAGGATTGTTATGTATGCCCGATGGGGCAGCATATGGAAAACAAGGGAACGTACAGCAAAGTAAGTTCCACCGGATTTATACAAACCATTACAAAATACCAGGCAAAAAATTGCAGTAACTGTCCGCTAAACGGCAGTTGCCACAAAAGCAAAGGTGATAGAATAATAGAGATTAATCATCACCTTAATGATTTAAAACAACAGGCTAACCAGCGCTTATTAAGCGAAGAAGGGATAAAAAAACGAAAGCAGCGATGCTGGGATGTAGAACCTGTATTTGCCAACATAAAAAATAACCACGGGTTCAAACGCTTTATGCTCAGGGGGAAACAAAAAGTAACCACAGAAACCGGATTACTGGCATTAGCACATAACCTAAGAAAAAAAAGCAACAGGAATATCAAAAAAGCAGCCTAAAAAGCTCTTTTTCTGGATTTTTAAAATTCTTGCACCATAGGTAAAATGTCAGAAAATAAATATCCAAAAACAGCAACACAAAATAGTAAACATAAAAAAGCCGCCTCATTTATTTTTGAGACGGCTTCTTTTATTAACATGCAAGCAGTAAATATTAACTACTGTTCAGTTCTCCAAACTCGCCCAAATGCCAAAGTATTCCCGATGGATCGTGCAGAAAAAACTCTTTACCCCAGGTTTCATGGCGCATGGGGACTAATCTCACGCCTTCGTATTTACCGGGCAAATCCAAAGCCAACACTTCATCCCAATATTGCTCAATATTTTCTACTTCTAAAAATACCATCGTATTATCTATCCAGTCTTTCACATAAGCATCCTGCAGGTAAAAGCCCATGCCCTTTTTTGAGAAATAAGACATGTTGTGAGACAGCACAATTTCCTGGAAACCAAGGTCGCTGTAAAAATTTCTGGATAAAGCGAAATCTTTTGCACCAATGAAGGGCCTTATTGAAATTATGTTCTGATGCATAGTGGTGATTACATTTTGAGATTTTCTTTTCTGAAGTGTTTTACTGGTTCAAACTTAAATCATTTTTTTATGCTTACACCGGTGTTGAACGCTAAGTTATTAGTGTAACCTCTTAAACCAGTTTAGCGGTGAAGTATAATTCCAAAATTGTATTATCTTACCTCATAAACCAAACTATATGCAAAAAATAATAATTACAGCGGCATGCATGATGCTGCTTTATGCCTGTAACAACAGTTCTGAAAAGGCAACCCTCACAACTTATAAAACCATTGAAGTGAAGTATCCTGTAACTAAAAAAGACAGTATTGTAAAAGACTCGTATTTTGGAACCGTAGTGCCTGACCCCTACCGCTGGCTGGAAAATGATACCAGTGCTGAAACGGCGGCATGGGTAAAGGCTGAAAATGAAGTAACTCAAAATTATCTTTCCCAGATCCCTTTCAGAGATGCCATTAAAGCGAGGTATGAAAAGCTGTATAATTTTGAAAAATATTCAGCGCCTTTCCGCCAGGGAAAATATATGTACTATTATAAAAATTCCGGTTTGCAAAACCAGTCGGTATTATACCGGGAGGCTGATGGAAGTACAACGCCCGAGCTATTCCTGGACCCCAATACTTTTTCAAAAGATGGTACTACATCGCTTGCCGGTATCAATTTTTCAAAGGATGGAACGATGGCTGCTTACAATATTTCGGAGGGTGGCAGCGACTGGCAAAAAATTGTGGTAATGGATGCAGTTGCCAAAAAGCAAACAGGCGATACACTGGAATTAAAATTCAGTGGTGCCAGTTGGAAAGGCAACGAGGGTTTTTATTACAGCAATTACGAAAGAAACAAACAGGGTAATGTTTTATCTGCAAAAAATGATAACCACAAATTATATTATCATAAACTTGGTACGCCACAAAAAGAGGATAAATTAATTTATGGCAACGACAGCAACCCTGTTCGTTATATATGGGGCTATTTAAGCGAAGATGAAAAATGGCTGATACTCGGCGGTGCCAATGAAACCTATGGCAACAGCATGTATGTACAGGACATCAGCAAACCCGGCAGCCCCGTAATTCCAATCATAACGGATATGAAGAACAGTTACAATGTGGTAGATGTGGATGATAACTTTTTTTATATTCAAACCGATAAAGACGCACCCACAAATAAACTGGTAACAGCACCTGTTGCTGATCCTAAACCGGCTAACTGGAAAACAATTGTAGAGGCAAAGCCGGAAGTATTGAGTACTTCAGCTGTTGGTGGAAGTATCTTTTGTTCTTATCTTAAAGATGCGGTAAATAAAGTGTACCAATTCGACAGGACCGGTAAGCAAATCCGGGAGGTAATTTTACCAGGCTTGGGAACGGCAAACGGCTTTTCGGGTAAAAAAGACGAGAAAGAAACTTACTATGTATTTACTTCTTATGTAAACCCGGCAACCATTTATAAAATGGATCTGGCTACCGGAAAAACAGCCGTATATAAGGAATCGAAAGTAGCGTTTAAACCTGCAGACTTTGAATCGAAGCAGGTGTTTTATACTTCTAAAGACGGAACAAAAATTCCAATGCTGATCA
>JAYTDC010000050.1:0-4645 GCA_043736115.1 Segetibacter sp.
CTTTGGTGGAGATGGAGGAATGGCTACATCTGCCGCAATAAAGACTCCAAACAATATTGTTTTGGATGCCGCAACTCCAACAGCTATTTACATTAGCGATGCCAATAGCCGGATCAGGAAAATTAATCTGGCCGATAATAAGATCTCAACCTTTGCCGGAATTGGTGTCAGAGGTTTTTCAGGAGATGGTGCCGCTGCACTAAATGCAATGTTATCTTTTGGTGCTATTGGTGGTATCAGCAATTCACTAAGTATAGATGCATCAGGTAACCTATTTTTAGCTGATGGAAGTAACCGAATAAGAAGAATTAATAAGGCCACGGGAAATATTTCCAGTATTGGAGGGAACAACAATTTCTCTGGCGATGGAGGATCAGCTAATGTTGCACAATTGAAAAATCCGGGTGGGGTTGCAATTGATGATATGGGCAATATTTACATTGCTGATTTTAGCAACCACCGCATTCGTAAGGTTGACAAAACAACCGGAAAAATATCAACATTTGCCGGTAATGGTAGTGCTGCATTCAGCGGTGATAGTGGATTAGCAATAATTGCATCTTTAAAAAATCCAACTTCTATTGCTTTTGATAATAATGGTAACCTGTTTATTGCAGATCAGGGTAATAGTGTAATAAGACAAGTGGAAGCTGCAACAGGAAATATTTATACAATTGCGGGTAATGGTGTTGCTGGTTTTTCTGGCGATAACGGAAATGCAAAATTTGCACAATTATATTATCCAAGCAGCATAGCTATTGATGAGAATAACAACATTTACATATCCGATCAACTGAACTATCGCATCAGGTTTGTAAATGCTGCTACAGGTAACATTTCTACTATTGCCGGTAATGGAACCTCAGGCTATTCAGGTGATAACGGGCCTGCACTGTCAGCAAAGTTCGGTTCTGTAACAGGACTGGCTTATGCCAACGGACTATTGTATGTTGCTGACCAAACCAACAATGTTGTGCGCTTTATAGATCCTTCACATGTTATTTATGCATTTGCAGGAGATGGATCAGCCGGATATAGTGGCGATGGATCTGCAGCAACAGGGGCGCAGTTAACAAGCCCCAGCGGACTAGCCATTGACTCTCTGGGAAATGTTTACATAGCAGATGCAGACAATGATGTAATCAGAAAGGTAAATGTTAATACAGGCTTTATTACTACAATTGCTGGTAACAATTCCTCTGGTTATTCCGGTGATGGAGGTCAGGCAATGGCGGCTTCATTCAACTATCCTTATGCAATTGCTTTTGGGTCATCAAAACAATTGTACGTGGTTGATAAGAACAACAATGTGGTGCGTTTACTTACTTCTATTGTAAGTTTCCCGGTAACGCTTTCTTCCTTTACTGCTATTTTAACAGATAAAAATTCAGTTAACCTGAAATGGACTACAAAACAGGAGATTAACAGCAATCACTTTATCATTCAGCGTAGTGTAAATGGAGTTGACTTCACCAACATTGGCAATGTAAAAGCTATCGGGAATAGCAGCTCTGCAACCAATTACAACTTCATAGATAATAGCATAAGTAATTTGCCTGCGGCAAAAATATATTATCGCTTGCAGCAGATAGACAACGATGGCAAATGGAAATATTCTGATGTTCAGGTTGTGAATATAAAAAGTGCTGTAAACAAAATATCAGTTTATCCAAATCCTGTTTCAGATGTTTTGTATGTAAATGGAAATGATATTGCTTCGATAACACTTTACGATGTAAATGGCAGACTGGCAATGCTATTTAATAAATTCCCTAACAACACAATCAATACTGCATTATTAAGTGACGGCATGTATATTTTAGTAGCCAACAAAACTGATGGCGCAAAAGAAACAACTACTGTTGTTGTGAAGCATTAAACGATGTGTTTGATTTCTGATGTGAAATCTTTTGTTTTTCACATATTGTATCTAATATCAGCCATCATATAACTACTTTCTTTAGCTGTGATTACAGACATTGGCTCCTTTTTAGGAGCCTTTGTGTTTTGTATAAAAAGCTATCATTAAGGTGAATGTCTAATACATAAAGCCATTATTTATGTAACAATTTTCAAGATTATAGCTAATCTAAACGCTTAGCTATAAGGCTGTTGAACGTATTGATTTATTTTGCTGATGTCAATATTTAGAACATTATTTTTATCAGTATAGGTGATGTCTTCAAATTTACCGTTCGATACAATTTCTTTTGCTGCAAATGAAGTCCTCGCAAAAACGTTTTGAGAGAGTATATCATCAGTTCCTTCTATCACCACAATTATTTCACCATGAGCTGCTTCAATATCCTCTATAGTAAAGGTGTCCAAAGGACTTTCATCATCTATAGGGTGAACAATAGTCCATGTAAGAAGCAACATGCCAATTGTTTCTTGCTCTAATTTCAGCGTATAAAACATATTTTTCAAAACACCATCCACCTCTATCCGGAGCAACAAAATCAGTTCTGCACTTACTTTTAGTAATTGGTTGCGTTTTATGTTGGCAATTCTTACCATCAATGCTTTGCCTTGTTTATAGGGACCAATAAGAATTTTATCCGAAAAAATAATCTTTGAATTAGGTCTCGAAAACCGTGAATAGAGAAGTCCTGTTATAAGTGCAAACAGAAATAAACCCACTACTGCTTCTAAAGCCGCTAATGACGTGGAACGAAACGAGATAGGTATTGTATCTGTAAAATAACCCGTACATAATGTCTGTGCCGAAAAATAAAAAACCTTGAAAAAAGTATTGCTACCGGATGAATTGATACCTGATAAACCAACTCCTGAAAGTATATATAAAAATGTAAAAATAGTATTGGTTATAATGTAAAAGCAAAACACTATTATTACAAAGCCAAACCAATTAACCGATAATAGCAAATTATGAAGTTCAATAGTATTTAAAAATGGAATTCCCTTAACTTTAAAATTAAGTGTCCCGTTTTTCTTTATTATTTTAGATGAAATGTCTTTCATATTCAATTAACTTTTACTTGTAGAAATGTTAATCTAACAAGGTTATACTAAATAATGATTTGTTTCGTTTTTATTTTTACAAAGTGTCCTATATGTATCAAATACTTTATACAAGCAGAGCTTTAAAACCTTTTAAGGAAGATGAATTGCAACAACTATTGTGTGCAGCCAGAAGTAATAATTCCAAAAAATCCATTACAGGTTTGTTATTGTATTGCAATGGAAATTTTATTCAATTGCTTGAAGGTAATCGCGAAAATTTAATATTGTTGTTTGATGTTATTTCCAAAGATGAACGCCATGTAGAAGTAAAAAAAATTATGGAGGGCAACATAGATAATCCACAATTTCCCGATTGGTCAATGGGTTATAAGTTTTTAACCGCACAACAGTTGACCTCTTTAAATCATCATGAAAATGAGGATGTTGCAGATTTTATTCGGAAAACGCAACCATATAAATTATTAAGATTGATGTCTGTAAAGTCATGGTCATAAGTCATGACTTCTTTTTAAAAGTGTATAATACTTTACATACAATTATATAATTCCAAAAAATACCCCACTCCATTAACTGATATTTCTTTTAGCTGTGATTACAGACGTTAGTTCCTTTTTTATTGGCCTTTGTCGCTTTTGTGAGCAACAATGTGGAATAAATGATATTGATTTTAATAGGAAATAATCGTATCAAACGGAATTTTTACAATTTTCCGCTATTGTTGATATGGCAAAGCCTACCAACAATGAATTTTGCTCTATTATATTTTGAGGAAATTAACTAAGGTTACCGATTAGGTTAATGCCAAATATAATATAGGCGGTAAAGAGCTAAATTGGTTGAAAGTATATCATAAAATGTTATTCATTAAATGTAAGCCATTGTAAAGTAATCTCATTTAATGGGCGGTTTATTTTCTTAAGTGTAGAACCCAACTGTGAATAACCCCAATTTTCTCCTACACCAAACTTTCTTAATTTGCACCCATCAACTATGGAAAAATTCATTGTATCAGCAAGAAAATACAGGCCGCAGAACTTTAATACAGTTGTGGGGCAGCAACATATTACAACAACTCTCAAAAATGCCATTCGCAATCAGCAGTTGGCACATGCCTTTTTGTTTTGTGGGCCAAGGGGTGTGGGAAAAACCACTTGTGCCCGTATTTTGGCAAAAACAATTAACTGCGAGAACCTGCAACCCGATGGAGAAGCCTGCAACACCTGTCACAGTTGCGTATCCTTCAACGAAGGCATTTCGCTCAACATTCATGAATTAGATGCTGCAAGCAACAACTCGGTAGATGACATACGCTCATTGGTGGAACAGGTTCGTTTTGCGCCACAGGCGGGCAAATACAAAGTGTATATTGTGGATGAGGTACACATGTTGAGTACAAGTGCCTTCAACGCATTTTTAAAAACATTGGAAGAACCGCCTTCTTATGCTATTTTCATTTTGGCTACAACAGAGAAGCACAAAATTTTACCGACTATTCTTAGCAGGTGCCAGATTTTCGATTTTAAACGCATTACCAACAACGATACAGTTGAGCATCTTCAGGAAATCATAGAAAAAGAAGATGTAAAAGCAGAAAAAGCAGCCTTACAGGTTATTGCCCAAAAAAGTGAAGGCTGCATGAGGGATTCATTGAGCATTTTGG
>JAYTDC010000051.1:0-13776 GCA_043736115.1 Segetibacter sp.
ACAATTCACTACAACCGGCACAGGCGGCACATGGAGCAGCAGCAATATAAGCGATGTAGGAACCATTAATCAAAACGGGTTATTCTCAACAGGAACAAGAGCAGGAACAACTAAAATAATGTACATTGTTACCAATGCAAACGGATGCAGCGATACAGCAAGTAAATGGATTACCATCAATTACAGACCCAATGCAGGAACCATAACAGGCGACTCAACCGTATGCCGCGGAAACACCCTACAGTTTAGCACTACAGGAACCGGTGGTACATGGAAAAGCAGCAACATAAGTGCAGTAGGAACAATAAATCAGAACGGATTGTTTACAACAGGTACAAGTGCAGGCACTACAAAAATAATGTACATCGTCAAAAATACAAACGGATGCGGTGATACAGCAAGCAAGTGGATTACCATTCTGCAAAAACCAACCGCCGGAACCATAGCAGGAGCAGCAAGTGTGTGCATGAGCGGAACAATACAATTAACTGCATCTGTACACGGTGGTGCATGGAGTAGTAGTGATACATCAATAGCGTCAGTCGGATCAAATGGTTTGGTTACGGGTAAATCACCGGGAAATGTTGAAATCCGTTATACAGTAACAAGTAGTACAAATAACTGTACAAATACTATCTCAAAAATGATGACTGTTACCCCTCAATCCTTCACAAGAGAAAGCCAGGGCAATCAAATTGCAAATCGTTCTATCACAAATTCTGATGTATTATTAGCACCCAATCCTTCCAACAATCAGTTCAGGCTTGTTATTCATTCTGCCGATAATAAAACATCTATACGTGTATTTGATATAAATGGCAAAACGTTTTATTCAACCACGACTACAGGAAACCAAACAATTACCTTTGGAGAAACATTAGCACCCGGTATTTATATAGTAGAAATAAGACAAGGTAGTGATGTAAAAATAATTAAAGCAGTAAAAATAAAATAGATCATTTTATTATCTTACTATAAACCAAACGACGGGTTTCCTAACGGAGACCCATCTTTTTTTATACCACTTTTGGATTGTACCGCTAACCAATCATAATAAACTAATCAATATCAACTAACTCTATGACTAATATCATATGTAAAGTTTACAATGCAATTTAATTTTGAATGTGCTTCTTTTATACAAGTGTAAATAATTTTTTATTGCAACATGTACAACAACCTTATTCATACTAAATCAAAACAACTTTTTATGAAAAATTTACTTCTTATTCTGGTTGGCTTTTTTGCATCTTATAATGGGGTTGGGCAGACTTGTACTGCCACTATAACTCCCTCGGGTTCTACAGCTATCTGTCAGGGTAGCAGTGTTGTTTTAACTGCCAATGGCGGTATCGGCAGATGGACTAAAAAAGCAGACTTTGGGGGACTTTCTTCGGTAGATGCTGTTGGTTTTAGTATAATAGACAAAGGGTACATTGGAACAGGTTATTCAGGAACTAATGGTCAACTTAGTGAATTTTGGGGATATAACCCTACCACCAACAATTGGACAGTTACGGATTATTATATTGGTAGTGAATGTAGCGGTGCCACAGGTTTTAGCATTGGCAATAAAGGATACTTTGGAGCCGGGTTAATAGATTACTATCCCCCCCCTTACAATTATATCTATGACTTTTGGCAATACAATCCGACAACAAACATATGGATACAAAAAGCAAATTATAGTGGCTGGGCAGCATCATATAAAACGGGCTTCAGCATTGGTAATAAAGGATACTTCGGCACTGGTTATGGAGACATTGGTAATGGAGTATTAAGTAACACAAATGATTTTTGGGAATACGATCCCTCTGCCGATGCGTGGACACAAAAGGCTAATTTTGGTGGTTCACCCCGTTCATGGGCTACTGGCTTTAGTATTGGTTCAAAAGGCTATCTTGGTACAGGCAATGATGATACCGGCTTAAGAAAAGATTTCTGGGAATATGACCCTGCTTCAAATATATGGACTCAAAAGGCTGATTTTGGAGGTGTTGCCCGAAATGCAGCAACAAGCTTTAGTATTGGCTCAAAAGGATATTTAGGGACAGGTTATGATGGAATCAACGTATTGAAAGACTTTTGGCAATATGTACCTGCAACCAATACATGGACAAAAGTGAATGATTTTGAAGGAACTGCACGATATGGTGCAGTCAGTTTTAGTATTGGCACCAAGGGATATATTGGGACTGGTGCAAATGGCGCAACTAGTGGACAAATTTATTACAAAGATTTTTGGGAGTTTGATACTTCTGTCACATATTCTTATTTATGGAGCAATGGTGCTACTACTCCATCTATTGCGGTATCAAGTGCCGGCGATTATAGTGTTACCATCACCAATACTTCAACGGGTTGTAGTGCTACTTCTGTAACAACCAAAGTTATTATAAACTCACCGCCAATTGCCTCCATAACCCCATCAGGTTCTATCAGCTTTTGTCATGGAGAAATCGTAAGACTATTTGCCGATAGTGCGAAAGTGCCGTGGACAAAAAAAGCCGACTTTGGTGGCACAAGCAGAAGTTCAGCAGTTGGCTTTAGTATAGCAGACAAAGGCTACATGGGAACAGGTTTTGACGGAAGTGGAAAAAATGATTTTTGGGAATTTAACCCCGCTACAAATACATGGACACAAAAGGCAAATTTTGGAGGTGCCGACCGTTTGGCAGCAGTTGGTTTTAGTATTGGGAATAAGGGGTATATAGGAACCGGGTATGACGGCAGCGGAAAAAATGATTTTTGGGAATATAATCCTGCCACCAATATATGGACCCAAAAAGCTGATTTTGGTGGAGGAGCAAAATGGTTTGCTACTGGTTTTAGCATTGGAACAAAAGGCTACGTTGCATATGGATCCGATATTTGGGAGTATGTCCCTGCAACGGATATTTGGACACAAAAAAAGGCACTTCCAGGTATAACAATTAAGTCTGCGACTAGTTTTAGCATTGGCACAAAAGGCTATATAGGTACAGGGGTTAGCGGAAGTACAGCTTTAAAAGATTTCTGGGAATATGACCCTGCAACTGATGTTTGGACCAAAAAAGCTGATTTTGGTGGAGTTGCAAGATGGTCTGCTTCAGGTTTTAGTATTGGTTCAAAAGGGTATATTGGTGCAGGATATAATGGAACTATTGCATTAAATGATTTTTGGGAATACAACCCTTCAACAAATAGTTGGGTTAAAAGAGCTGATGCAGGAAAATCAGTACGCCATACTGCAGTCGGATTTAGTATAGGTAGTTTGGGGTACATAGGAACTGGCGACAGCAGTTCTGTTTTCAAAAAGGATTTTTGGGAGTTTGATCCTTCTGCTTCTTTTTCCTATTTATGGAGCAATGGTGCTACTACTCCTTCTATTACAGTATCAAATGCGGGCAACTATACAGTTACTGTCACAAATATTGCAACAGGTTGTAGTGCTACTTCGCTACCAACTGTTTTGACTCTATTAGCCACTTCTGATACAACTGTTGCTCTATGCAACAACTTTATTTGGTATGGCTCTTCTTATAGTGTATCAGGCAATTATACCCATATCATTCCACGTGCAGGAAAATGTGATAGTGTGATAACATTGCACCTGACTATCAAAACGGTTAACTCAACCTTTACCAAAACCGATGCAGCCTGCTATGGGGCTGCAAACGGTGCAATTACAGTAACACCAACAAACGGTGTTGCGCCTTATCAATATCGAATAGGTACTGCAGGCTCCTATGGTGCATCCAATACTTTTACAGGTCTTAAAGCCGGCACCTACAAGATTTATATCATAGACTCAACAGGCTGTACCGGTGTTTCAAACCCTATTGTTGTAGATCAAAAGCCCGCCATCACCATAGAATACACAAAAACCAATGTGGCTTGCTATGGATCTGCTACAGGCTCGTTTACGATTAACGGAAGAAATGGCTTAGCTCCTTATACTTATGGGAATGGCACTACAGGTGCATTTACAACCACCAACACCTTTACAGGTCTAAAAGCAGGATCATTTAGGGTTTATGTACAGGATGCATTGGGTTGCATTGCCAATTTTTCTATAATACTGTCCCAACCACCGGCTTTGAGTTTTACTTATTCCAAAACAGATGCAAACTGTTTTGGTGCTTCTACCGGTTCTATTACTATTGCAGCTACGGGTGGCAAGACACCTTATCAATACAGACTAGGACTTACAGGAGGCTATGTTTCTTCTAATTCATTTACCAGCCTTGCAGCCGGCAGTTATGTAGTGTTTGTAAAAGATTCTAATAATTGTACTTTCAATACTAATATTACAGTTGGTCAACCAACGGCTGTTTCTGCTACAATCAGTAAGACCGATGTAAGTTGTTTTGGACTCTCAAACGGTTCATTCACCGTTACAGGTACAGGGGGCATGGCTCCCTACACCTATAAACTGGGCAATGCAACAACATATAGTGCCATCAACAGTTTTACAAAACTAAAAGCAGGTGTTTACCAGGCATATATAAAAGATGTAGCAGGATGTATTGGTGTTGTAAATGTTACTATAGTTGAACCGGCCAAAGTAGGAGAAAATTTCACCTTGGTACACCCGTCTTGCTATGGTGCTTCAAATGGTTCTATTGTGGTGAATGGTAGTGGCGGCACACCACCTTATCAATACAAATTTGGCACAAGTGGTACTTACGGTTCTTCTAACAGTTTTACAGGTTTAAAAGCTGGCTCATACAGAATTTATGTGCAAGATGCAAATGGATGTACTTTTAGCAATAGTGCAATCCTGATTCAGCCAACAGCCGTAAGCGCCACGTACACCAAAACAGACGAAAGATGCCCTGGTGCAAAAGATGGCTCTATGACTGTAACAGGTGCAGGTGGTAAAGCTCCCTACACTTATAGGTTTGGATCTACAAGTGCCTATACAACTACAAATATTTTTACAGGCCTTAAAGCGGGTAGCTATAGGGTGTATGTAAATGATGCCAATGGCTGTACCGGTTATTCAATTGCAGTTATTATTGCACAACTATCGCCTACTTGTTTTGCTAATCCTGTAATAACAAAAGCAAAGGAGCCTGTTGTTGAAAACAAGAAAGAAATGAAAGTTACACTATCACCCAACCCAAGCAGTGGCATCTTTACTTTGGTAGTTCATTCTGACAACAAACAGTCCCTGCAATTAAGAATAACAGACGCAACAGGCAAAATGGTTTACACTGCCAAAGGTACACCCAATCAGACTTTCCGGTTTGGAGAAATGCTGGGCAATGGAATTTATATGGTAGAAATAAGGCAAGGTGGAGAAGTACAGACAGTTAAAGCAGTTAAGGTCAATTAGCTCTATAAATCATATTTCATATAAACTGCTAGATGGGATTTCCTAACGGGAACCCATCTTTTATAATAAATTTTTTAAAAAAATATTGAGTATAAAAAAATGAATAAAAGTTGATGTAATGGACAAAATTGTTGGTACTTTTTTGGAAATTGGTTCAAGTTGCTTGACTTATCTTTACAAAAATCGAAAAGTTTAGATGCTACTAACGTAGTGTGTATATTGATAGCGACAACAGTTTTTAACGAACTTTTTTTGCAAATATTAAAAGGCTTCTGCTTTAAAATAAATTTATTAACAATAAAAAACATAAATAAAATACCCTTTTTTCCAATAAAATTTCACAACACAAAAAGCAGAAATTTAGCAACCAGCTGTAGGAAACACCTCTTCCCACGGAGATCAATAATTATCGAAGCCTGTCTAAAAAAATTTAATTTACTTGCGCAATCTCCCGGAGCGGAGAAAATGCGAAAAATAATAATAAACGATCATAAAAATTAATACAAAAACAAATGCATACTTACTCAAGCATTGCTCAAATTATAGTTGCCCTGACAATATTAATTATATGGGTATTTCGATTCTACAAAGTTGAGGTTGAATTTAGAAGCTATAACCTAAGCGACTTAACCCGCAATATGGTGGGAGCATCTAAAATATCCTTATCAACTTTACTGGTTGCTGGTATTTGGTATCCGGGTTTGGTGCTTGTTCCGGCACTGCTTATGGCGTTGCTGATGGTAGCAGCGCAGTATTTTCACTTTAGAGCAAAACATCCCTGGCTCTACCATGTGCTTTCATTCTTACTCTTGCTACTTTGCATTTTTATTGCTGCAGTATCACTTAAATTGATTTAGAAATGAGTTTTCTCAATGTCCTGATCTTTATCTCGAGTTTCTCTTTTATTATTTATGGAATCGCCTATTTTACTTCTTCGCAAATGAAAAGTGAATTCAAACGTTTTGGACTTGAAAAATTTGGTGCACTAACAGCAATTCTGGAGTTATTGGGAGCTTTAGGATTGCTGGTAGGTATGATATTGCACCCGCTGTTATTGGTATCAGCAGGAGGCCTGGCTATTCTAATGCTTTTGGGTGTTGTGGTCAGGATAAAAATGAAAGACAGTATTTTGATATCTCTACCCGCTACATTTTACATGCTATTAAATGCATACATATTTTACCGATCGCTGTAGAGGTATTAGGTTTTAACAGCTTAAAAACTATGAAACCTGCTGTTAAGGTAAGCCCATTCAAAATCACTCACATTAATTTACGACTTAAATTTTTTCGTCTTTTTTCTATTAAGGCCTTCCAATAAAAAATGCTTGACTTTTTTTCGCCGTAAAGGCTTTAAACCCGCTATATTTTTCTAAAGATGTTTCTGCCCAAACTTTGTATTGTAGCATGCATCAATCACCAATTTTTAAAAAAGAACTTGTACTGTTCTTTTTCTTCAATCTCGGCGGGGTTTTCACAGCAGGTATTTACGATTGTAAAGTTTTGCCCTTACTGATAGGAGTAGAAAGAAGTTCGAAAGCTACTCCGTGACCCCACTTAATACGGAATTATCAAGCAAAAGATGGCTCTATGACTGTAACAGGTGCAGGTGGCACCCCTCCATACACTTATAGGTTTGGAACCACAGGCGCCTACACAACTACCAACACTTTTTCAGGTCTTAAAGCGGGTAGCTATAGGGTGTTTGTAAATGATGCCAATGGCTGTACGGGTTATTCAATTGCAGTAGCAATTGCACAACTATCGCCTACTTGTTTTGCAAGCCCGGTTATAGCAAAAGCAAATGAGTCTGTTATAGAGCTTAACAAAGGGATGAAGGTCACCCTATCGCCAAACCCTAGCAGTGGCAGCTTTACTTTGGTGGTTCATTCAGACAACAAACTACCCTTGCGACTCCGAATAGCAGACGTAACAGGCAAAATGGTTTACACTTCCAAAGGCCAACCCGAACAGACCTATCGTTTTGGTGAGTCATTTGCACCGGGGGTATATATGATTGAGGTACGACAAGGCAGTGAAGTAAAAACTTTAAAAGGCGTGAAGATTAACTAGCTATTATGAATTAAAAATTTTCAATGACTTATTGACCATTGACTAAATGACTAAACAAAAAGAGCCGCCCCTACTGAATGTTGGGACGGTTCTGTGTTTTATTCAAGTAATAAATATTCGGCTGCCTACTTTGTGCAATTAATTATTTTAATATGACAAATAAAAAAACGGCCCAATCTGTTTCAATAATCTTTTTAGAATTAAAATAACAATAGAAACAAACATGAAACCCAATAATAATAAATCATAAATTTCAACGATTAATACTATAGAAATACTACCAAATAATTTCATCCTAATGACCGATATTTGCGCAGCATGATTTTGTATTGCACCATAAAATAACCCACAATAATGAAGGACTTTTCATACATCACAAACTCACACCCTGCTTTTATAGAAAACCTTTACAATGATTTTGTTTCCAATCCGGAAAGTGTGGATCCGGAAATGAGAAAGTTTTTTGAAGGTTTTGATTTTGCTGTTGCAAACGGCAAGCCACAGGCCACAACTGCTGCTGTAACTGCAAATATTGAATCTGCAAATACAGGAGATATTCAAAAGGAACTAAGTGTTTATCAATTAATACAGGCATACAGAAAAAAAGGACATTTGATTGCAAAAACCAATCCTATTAGAGAAAGAAAAGACCGAAGGGCAAATCTGGGATTAGAAAACTTTGGGCTAAGTGACAGCGACCTTACAAAATCTTTTGAAGCCGGTAAGTTTTTAGGAATGCAAGGGTCTACGCTAAAAGATATTATTGACCAACTTAAGGCTTGTTATACCACATCGGTTGGTGTTGAGTATGGTGCACTAAATGATCAGGAGAAAATAGAATGGCTTTCTAATGAAGTTGAAAAGGAATTTCAAAAACCGCTTTCGACTGACCAGAAAAAAGCAATACTTGAAAAATTAAATCAGGGTGTAATTTTTGAAAAATTTCTACATACCAAATATGTTGGGCAAAAAAGATTTTCGTTAGAAGGCGGGGAAACAACTATTGCAGCTTTGGACGCTATCATTAATACTGCTGCTGATGAAGGCGTAAAAGAAGTTGTATTTGGCATGGCACACCGTGGCAGGTTAAACGTGCTGGCAAATATTTTGGGAAAAACGTACGAGCAGATATTTAGTGAGTTTGAGGGTTCTGCTATACCTGATAGCACTATGGGCAGTGGCGATGTAAAATATCATCTTGGCTTTCGTAGTGAGCATACTACTAAAGATGGCAAAGTAGTCAATCTGCAACTTTGCCCCAACCCTTCTCACCTTGAAGCGGTAAACCCTGTTGTTGTTGGTTTTGCAAGAAGCAAGGCAGATGTTATTTACGAAAGTGATTACGATAAAATTTTGCCCATTCTTATACATGGCGATGCATCAGTAGCAGGACAAGGTATAGTGTATGAAGTATTGCAAATGAGTGGCCTTGAAGGTTACAAAACCGGTGGTACTATACATTTTGTCATCAACAATCAAATAGGTTTTACAACAGATTTTGATGAAGCCCGAACTGCTGATTATTGTACATCAGTAGCAGGAATGGTACAGGCACCTGTTTTTCATGTAAACGGCGATGACCCTGAAGCTGTAGTAAAATGCGTACAAATAGCAACACGCTATCGTCAGAAGTTTAATGCCGATGTGTTTATTGATATGGTTTGCTATAGACGCCATGGACACAATGAAGGTGATGATCCTAAATACACCCAACCTACCTTATATGCCATCATTGAAAAGCATGCTAATCCCAGAGAAGTATATAATGCTAAACTTGTTGAAAACGGATCTATAGATGCGGCATTGGCCAAAGAAATGGAACAAAAATTCTGGAGTGATCTACAGGAGCGATTAGACGAAATAAAACAACACCCACTACCCTACAGTCCACAAAAACCTGAACTGTGGTGGAAGAACATGCGCAAAGCCACCAAAGAGGACTTTGACAAATCACCTGTTACTGCTATAACAAAAGAACAATTTACTACTGTATTTGATAGCCTGATGAAATGGCCCGAAGGCTTTCATCCCTTGAGAAAAGTAGATAAATTATTGCAGGATAAAATCAAACTATTTCAAACATCTGAAACTGTAGATTGGGCAACAGGCGAATTATTGGCCTATGGCAGTTTATTACTGGATGGTAATGATGTAAGAATGAGCGGACAAGATGTAAAACGTGGCACATTTTCTCACAGACATGCTGTTCTTAGAGATGAAGTAAATGATGAAAGTTATAATCGGTTAAGCCGGATTCCCGGTGCTGATGGCTCATTTATGATTTACAACTCACTGCTTAGTGAATTTGGAGTTTTGGGTTTTGAATATGGCTATTCTATTGCCAACCCAAATGCGTTGGTATTGTGGGAAGCTCAATTTGGAGATTTCTCCAATACCGCACAACCTATGATTGACCAGTTTATTTCTTGCAGCGAAACCAAGTGGAGACAAATGAGTAGTGTAGTTATGCTACTCCCACATGGCTACGAAGGACAAGGCCCTGAACATAGTAGCGCTAGAATGGAAAGGTTTCTGCAAATGTCAGCAGAGAATAATTGGATTATTGCTGATATTACTACTGCCGCCAACTTTTTTCATGCATTAAGAAGACAACTTGCATGGTCATTTCGTAAGCCAATGATTGTTTTTACACCAAAAGCAAATCTACGACTACCAGCAAGCTATAGTAAAATAGATGACTTTACAACCGGAGGGTTTAAGGAAGTGATAGACGATAATTATGTAACAACTGATTTGGTTAAAAAAGTATTGTTCTGTAGTGGTAAAATATATTTCGATTTAGCAGAAAGGCAACAAAAAGAAGATCGTAAAGATGTGGCTGTTATAAGAATGGAACAGCTATATCCACTACCTACTAAACAATTAGATGAACTCTATAAAAAATACAATAAAGCTACCTGGTTTTGGGTTCAGGAAGAACCTATGAATATGGGTGCGGCTGCATTTTTACAAATGAACCTGAAGGGTATAAATTATGGCATTATAGGCAGACAACCTAGCGCCTCTACTGCAACAGGTTATTCTAAAATTCATGTGCAGGAACAGGCTGAAATAGTGGAAACTGCATTCAGTATTTAAGTTTCTATAAGTAAAGGATAAAGGGATGTGTAGTTAACTGCACATCCTTTTTTACTTGAAAATATTCCCGTTTGTTGAGTTTTTTTTTGTAAACACAGCTGTCTTAAATCTGCGTGTCAAAACATCTGCATTAAGTTAATGGTTTCCATGGCTTCTTTTACATCATGTACCCTTAATATATTGGCTCCATTTTGCAATGCAATTGTATTGAGAACGGTTGTACCATTAAGTGCTTCCTCCGCTGTAATATCTAGTGTTTTGTAGATGGTTGCTTTGCGTGAAAGCCCGGCAAGAATTGGTCTTTGCAATATTTTAAAGAGACCAAGATTTTTGAGCAAGGTAAAATTCTGTTCTACATTTTTTGCAAAACCAAAACCCGGGTCTATAATTACATCTTGTATTCCTGCATTGCTACACTCATTAGTCTTCTGAATAAAAAACTCAAGTATATCCAACAGCATATCATCATATACTGTATGTTGTTGCATAGTTGCCGGAGTACCCTTAATATGCATAGCAATGTAGGGCACTTGCAATGCTGCTACCGTAGCAATCATTTTGCTGTCTAAAGTACCACTGCTTATATCGTTAACTATCACGGCACCGGCATTTACGGCTGCAATAGCAACTTCTGCATGATAGGTATCAACAGCAATATAACTATCAGGAAATTTTTGAGCTACTGCTTCTATAGCAGGTACTACCCTATTCATTTCTTCATCAATGCCAATATCCTGACTACCGGGGCGTGTGCTTTGCCCACCTATGTCTAAGATGGATGCACCTTCTGCCAACATTTTTTCGGCCTTCTGCAAAACAACTGTTGCGCTATCTGCCCTGCTACCCTCGTAAAATGAATCAGGCGTTACATTGATAATGCCCATAACAATGGGTTTGTCGATAACCAGTAATCTGCCTTTGCAATTGAATGTAAACATGTGGTATTGTCTTTAAATACTGTAAGTATTTGGATGATCTAAATTTTAGTATATGGCGTAAAAAGTTGCCCTAAGATATGCCGATGAAAGGATTTTGACCCCGCCTTTGCGGGGCAGGCAACAACGATGATGCTATGAAAAACTTCAGTTGGTATCAAAATAAAAATCCACCTGCATTCTATTTTAGGTGAAGATAATTTAGAGTGCTGATATAGCAACGGGTGTTTTATCTTCAACTTTTTGCGGTATCATTCTGCCGCCTTCTTCGGCACCTCTTTCTCCACCTTCATGATAAACTGCATCGGCATTTACATTCCAAAGGTCATATAGTTCTTTACCGGCTATAATATTACGTGCAGCAAGCATGGCGGTCATCATACTATGGTCCTGGTTATTGTATTTATGCATTCCGTTTCTACCTACAAGATACAATCCGGGGAAGTGATGCAATTCTTCCCTAATAGCATTCACATGTTCTTTGTACATTTTATCGTACACCGGGTAGGCTTTTGGCTGCCTCACTACATACCCGTGGAGTACATCAGCAGCTTTACCAAGTCCTATTTTTTCCATCTCATTTTTTCCCAGAGTAATAAGTTCTTCGTTGGTGCTAGTCCACATACCATCTCCTTCAAAACAAAAGTACTCAAGGCCATAACATGCCATAGAAGCATCGGGTACCATGTAAGGACTCCACGATTTAAAGTTCTGTACCCGCCCCACTTTTACAGATGGGTCATGAATATAGATCCAGTTGTCGGTGAATACATTTTTGTCTTTTAAAATAAGGACAACAGTCAAAAAATCACGGTAGCTAAGTTGTTGTGATGCATGAAGTGCTTCATCAGAAACAACAGGGTATATATGCGGTATTATATCCCGTATAGCAGCTGAAGAAATAACATAATCAAAGCCGCTTTCGCTGCTATTACTATCTCCTTCCACGGCCCATTTTCCATGTTCAAAGCTTAACCCCTTAACACTTGCGTTCATCTTAATTTCACCGCCAAAATCTTTTATTTTTTCAGCACATGCCTCCCACATCATACCCGGCCCGAGGCGTGGATAACGGAATGTGTCTATAAGTGTTTTGATTATTTTGTTTTTGTCGCCGTTGGCTGGTTTTACAAATGCATTTTTTATAGCCGAGGATAAAGACAACCCTTTTATCCGCTGCGCAGCCCAATCTGCAGAAATTTCGCTGCATGGTATTCCCCACACTTTTTCGGTATAGGTTTTAAAAAAAATATTGAAGAGCCGTTTGCCAAAATGATTGGTTACCCATTCTTCAAAATTTATTGGGTTTTTTATTGGAAAAAGTTTGGCCCTTAAATAACTGATTACACAAAGCCCTGATTCTATTACACCCAGTTTCTGCAAAGCTTCCATTGCCATTAGCGGGTAGGAGAAGAATTTTTTATTGTAGTAAATGCGGCTACTGCGTGGCCGCTCAATCATATCGTCCCCTAAAATTTCTGTCCAAAAATCCTCCACCTCTTTTGATTTGGAAAAAAAACGGTGCCCGCCAATATCAAAATGATAACCCATATATGACTCCGTACGGGAGATGCCACCTACATATTTTGGGTCTTTCTCAAAAACAACCACTTTATGCCCCTCTTTACTCAACAGGTATGCAGCAGTAAGCCCGGCCGGACCCGCCCCAATTACCGCTATGTTTTTTACCTGATTCATAATGGGGTCAAAAATAAGATTTAGAGTTGAAGGAAAAAGTTTAGGGTTGAGCGTTTAGGGTTTAAAAAACGGAATCTTATCCTTTTTATGGATTTATCTATGTTAAATTGGTGCCCACGCTCTTTGTAGAATACCGAAACTCCTGAAAGCTCTCCATAGTAACAGACTTACAGAGAGTTTTGAAAGGTCTTTACTAATCTACAGAGTACAGGGTATGTAAAAAAAAAGGGCAAAAACATAAAGTTTTTGAAGTTAGTTTTTATGCTAAACCCCGCTTGTTTCAGTGTTCCGAAGGACACTGAAATACAAAATGGTTGTAGGTCTTTGACCGGCAAATCTTTAGCGTGTTCAAAGATAGCAAACAACCTAATTCTCTACCGGACACAGTCCTGCTTTTCATGCGTAAATTTAAGTTACGCTGCTCTTAAACTTAAACTAGCACAACGAACACTTATGCTAGCTGGGGCCCAAAGAATTGCAACACGTTGTTTTCATAAATGTAACCGCCGAGTATGCTTATTTATAAAAATGGTGACCAATTCTGGCCAAAAAAATAACTTTTAAATGCTTGTTTTTGTATTGAAAAACTGATGCTGCTCCTGTAAAATATCCGAACAACAAATCTGGAACACTACCTGTCACCAGTAGTATT
>JAYTDC010000052.1:0-35047 GCA_043736115.1 Segetibacter sp.
CCGAAAACAAAAATCTGTAGTACACAAACCGCCACCCAAAAATTTTGAAACCCACGTTACAAACCAATTTTTAGAGTAAAGGGCTGCAATGTGGGTTAATAAGCCCGGTTGTATTTCCTCTATTGCCTTTTCTTTACTTGCAGCGGTAGATATTTGATGAAGGTCTATGCTTCTGGAAAGAAAAACAGATTTGAATGGTGAAGTAGATGTTTGTTTTGATTTGGATGGCGGACATAGGTTAAAAGTAAATAAAGCATGGCAATCTATAATCCAATTTTTTCTGTTAGATAATCCATTTTAGTACAGTTTAAGGATTAATCAACCACAATAATAATTCTTTCCCAAAATGTTATTGAGAATGATTAAACAATCAATACATTTTTTATGTTTTTCAATAGATCCCTTTTTGTAAAACAAATTAAATATTGTGTCTAACAATTGGTGTAATAAGCTACATAGTAGTACAACCCTATAGACGTGTGAGCCCGCAAAACTGCGGGGCAAGTACAATGATGCTGAATAAAGAACTAATGTTGGAAAACAAAATTCCTATTTGCATGGGGGAAACATATACACATTTCAATGAAATATTTTTCCTCAAAAAGGACTTTGACAGGAGCCGTTTTATCCGCGAAGTCAAAGTAGATTATTATAACTTTGCAGCTGAAAATCAACCCGATAATTTTATAAAACATGGAAAATAACAAACCCGAAAACACAGTAATGGCCGAGATGAACGACGAAGGCGTAAAATGCCCGTTCCTTGGTGGCGCACTTAAGCAAAGTGCCGGCAATGGCACAAGAAACCGCGATTGGTGGCCTAATCAGTTAAAGCTGAACATACTTCGTCAATATTCTGCGCTTTCTAACCCTATGAGTAAGGATTTTGATTATGTCAAAGAATTCAACAGCATTGATTACAATGCACTAAAGAAAGATATCTACGACTTAATGACCACTTCGCAAGATTGGTGGCCGGCAGATTATGGACATTACGGCCCATTCTTTATAAGGATGGCATGGCATAGTGCAGGTACGTACCGCATCTCTGACGGACGTGGTGGTGGTGGCTTTGGTACACAACGTTTTGCTCCGCTAAATAGTTGGCCCGACAATGCCAACCTTGACAAAGCACGTTTGTTGTTGTGGCCAATAAAAAAGAAATACGGTAAGAAAATTTCCTGGGCAGATTTAATGATACTTGCAGGAAACTGTGCCCTTGAATCTATGGGCTTTAAAACCTTTGGTTTTGGCGGTGGCCGCGAAGATGTTTGGGAACCTGCCGAAGATATTTATTGGGGAGCAGAAAAAGAATGGTTGGGCGACGAACGCTACACTGCCAACCGAGACCTGGAGAACCCGCTTGCTGCTGTTCAGATGGGCCTCATTTACGTTAACCCCGAAGGACCAAATGGCAACCCTGACCCGTTGGCTTCGGCCCGTGATATTCGCGAAACATTTGGCCGCATGGCAATGAACGACGAGGAAACTGTTGCGCTGATTGCGGGGGGGCACAGCTTCGGTAAAACACATGGTGCTGCAGATCCGGGTAAATATATTGACCATGAGCCAGCTGCATCGGATATTGAAATGCAAAGCATGGGTTGGAATAATACCTTTGGAACGGGTAGCGGTGGCGACACTATCACCAGTGGATTAGAAGGTGCATGGACTACAACACCAACCAAGTGGAGCAATAACTATTTTGAAAATCTTTTTGGCTTTGAATGGGAACTGACCAAAAGCCCCGCCGGTGCACAGCAATGGCAGCCAAAAGGCGGTGCCGGCGCAGGTACTGTCCCTGATGCACATGATCCATCTAAGCGTCATGCACCATTTATGTTGACAACCGATATTGCCTTAAGAGTTGACCCTGCTTATGAAAAAATATCAAGGCATTTCTTTGAAAATCCTGATCAATTTGCAGATGCTTTTGCAAGGGCATGGTACAAACTTACACACAGGGATATGGGGCCTATTGCCCGTTATCATGGACCTGAAGTGCCTTCTGAAGAATTGATTTGGCAAGACCCTATTCCTGCGGTAAATTATACCTTGGTTGACGACGCAGATATAGCTGCACTGAAAAGTAAAATATTGGCTTCCGGACTTTCTGTAGCGGAATTGGTATCAACTGCCTGGGCTTCTGCATCTACCTACCGTGGATCGGATAAAAGGGGCGGTGCAAATGGTGCACGAATTCGTTTGGCTCCGCAGAAAAACTGGGAAGCCAACAACCCTGTGCAATTGGAGAAAGTGTTGCAAACATTAGAAGGAATCCAAAACGAATTCAATCATGCAAATGCCGGTGGCAAAATGATTTCTATGGCAGATCTGATTGTATTAGGTGGATGCGCTGGAATAGAGCAAGCTGCAAAAAATGCAGGTCATGAAGTGAAGGTGCCGTTTACTCCCGGTCGCAACGATGCATCGCAGGAACAAACTGATGTAGAATCATTTGAAGTGTTGGAACCTAATGCTGACGGCTTCTGCAATTATCTTAAAAACAAACATACAGCCGCTGCAGAAGAAATGCTGATTGATAAAGCACAATTGCTTACACTGACAGCACCTGAATTGACTGTATTGGTTGGTGGAATGCGTGTATTGAACACCAATTTTGATGGTTCGCAACATGGCATATTTACTAAAAATGCAGGGGCTTTGACCAATGATTTTTTTGTAAACCTGCTTGATTTTGGAATAAAGTGGTTTGCAACTTCTGATGCTAATAGTGTGTTTGAAGCCCGTGACCGCAAAACAGGTGAACGCAAATGGACAGGTACCCGTGTTGACCTCATCTTTGGTTCCAACTCGGAGCTTCGTGCCCTTGCAGAAGTGTATGCCTGCGAAGATTCAAAAGAGCAATTTGTAAACGATTTTGTGGCTGCATGGACCAAAGTGATGAACCTTGACCGGTTTGATTTAGCTTAATTTATTTAAATATTTTTATAGGAAAAGGTGGCCTGTATGGGTCGCCTTTTTTTGTTCTTGAAAAGCTTCCAAAAGCTGAATGATAGATTAAGCTGTAATAATTTATTATAATCAGGCTGAACTATTTATCATTCCTGATGTAATAAAAAAGCGATTCAACAATCTGGCTTGAAATTATCGTTTTCGAATTACTTGTTTCATTAGACCTAAAATTTTAAAATAACAATGCTTAAAAAATTCTCTAAATCAGAATTATTAATTCTGATTCTTGCAATCATAATAATATTTATATCCGAGTATTATTATGTCGTATTGAAAAATCATGACAGGGCTATTTTTATTGGACTTTGGCCCCCTACTATGATAGGTTTACTTATTTATCTCAACATTAAAAAAAATCAATAATGGAAAATTTAGACTTAATAATATTGACCATTGTTGTCTCTGCCGTATTTATTGTTTTTTGTTTTTCTCTTCTAAAAGGTATTAATACTAAAGATTAGAAGTTTCACATTTCGGTATTAGTTTTACAACTTCTCGTTTCAAGCGGATGTTATAATATGATTTAAATTGCTTCGTTAAATGTAGCTATGTATTATACATTGGAATTACTCCAATTATTATGCTACTTTCAAATAATTATTCAATCACCAATTGCTGTGAGAATCCTTTTCTACTATACCTGTTTTTAATAGAAACAATATAAACTACTGGTGGAATTTCGTTTAATAGAAGAGAAGACAATTCTGTTTTGGTTTCAATTTTTAGTGAGGCTGTTTGAAACTATTGACGAACTTCAGATACGAATAGTGTGTTTGAAGCCCGTGACCGCAAAACCGGCGAACGCAAATGGACATGCACACGTGTTGACCTTATTTTTGGTTCCAACTCCGAGCTTCGTGCCCTTGCTGAAATGTATGCCTGCGAAGATTCAAAAGAACAATTTGTAAACGACTTTGTAGCAGCATGGACCAAGGTTATGAACCTTGACCGGTTTGACTTAGCTTAATTTTTACTGCAGATTTTTTTGGAAAGGGTGGCCTGTTTGGGTCACCTTTTTTTTGGAAATGTTTGCTGCATAGTTAGTGATTTATAGAAAGGATATCCAATTATGCTAATTTTGAAACTGAATTCTTCGTCTAAAAGGAATATTAACATTGATGTCTAATGAAAAAGAATATTGTTGTAAATGTCATTTTTATTTTTTCGTTTCTGGTCTGTGCATCTCAAACTAAGAAAATAGAATTGGGAATTCAAGGGGGAATAAATTTAGGCTCTGTATATGGTTCAGGAACAGATTTTACTTATTTGAATAAAAATAAAAAAGATTTTTTTGGGGGAATTGTAGGTTTACAGTTTAAGTATAGATTGTCCAAGAACTATGCTTTGAAAACTTCAATCCAGTTTGAACAGAATGCAATTGTGTTTTATGATATTACCCTTGTGGATCATTCAGGTTATCCGAATGCGCAAGGGGATGAAATATACAAGCAGAGTTATATAAACATACCTATTGTTATTGAACGCAGTTTTGGACGTAAAATTAAATTCAATGTAAATGGTGGTCTATTCACAGGAATTTTGATAAAGGATATTCTTATTACAAAAGTTAAGCAGCGATTTATACCAGTCGGACAACCGCCACGCCTTGAAGTTTTTAAAACAAAAAAAGATAATCACAAGTCGATAAATTATGGATTGTCGTTTGGCACTGGCGTTTTGTTCCCGGTATCACAGAAAATAAAAATGTTTATAAGTGTTCAAAATAATCTTGGCTTGTTGAATATTGCAAACGAGGTTCGATCTGTAGATTATGCTCTTTACACAAACTCTACTTCATTTTTAACAGGTTTAGTTTTTTCATTGTAAAATCTGATAGAATGTTTTCTAAAATTTTATACCTTCCTCTAAAAAGTCAGGCTATTGGTATTTTTCACTGAAAGCGTTTGTTTTGCTACTAGTTGCAGGATAAGAATACACTGCAATTGCTCTCCTAATATTCCTTCTTGTTGCAAAACCGGCAAAGGCAAAAATGAATAAAAAGCACGTTGACCAATAATATCAGATGCAACTTTAGTAAAGATTTTCTTTTAAAACTTCGTATCCTTCTATTAAATATTTTAATGCCAATTTTTTTTGCTTTACATCTGAATGGCCAACCGGCAAATACTTGTCATTTAGAAAATATTTTTCTCTTTCATTAAATTCTTTTCTCTGATCGTCATTAATTATTGCCAAGACAATCTTGTTTTTAATAAAATAATAAACCCTTTCTGCTCTAACCGCTCCACAACTTTTTATGTAGGATAATTGATAAATTGAATTTTTTATAGGGTCTCGATAAAGATCCGCAGAGCCACCACTTCCATACCCACTATTTTTACCTATACAATTATAATGAGTTATAGAATGGGATAAAGAAGGTGCTGGATTCGCATAGTAAGAATGAATTATTGAATCAACATAAATCTTATAGTGGTTCACACTGTCGATATATAAACTATTGCTTTGACCAATTGCGTAATTGTTATTCGCTAATAAAATTAGAAAAGTCAATTTAATAAAAGTTCGTTTTGCCATTTTCTGATAATTGTAAAGTTTAAGGATTTTACATTCGGTTAATGGGCAATACTTTCTGACAGAAACGGAAGGTAAAATTAAAATTATTCAATGATGAGTTGTGATAAGAAAAATTCGGGATTTTAATCAACTGTATTGTGCCCTTTCTTCACGCCTGACAGGCTCTGTTACTTTATCCGCATTACTTGCGCCACAGATATCGGCAGCATTTTTTGTTTTTGAGTCATAGTATGTAGAACCCCCAACTCGTTCTTCACCCATGTATCTCCTAAGTATTTCAGGGTAATGATTTTCCATTTGGTGTCAAATATGATCATAATTAAATTTGACTTTGATAAAGAATTGAATCTAAATAGCCTTTTTGACGCAATTATTGTCCTTCGCTAACAGCATTTGTGTTATTCTGGTTTTGTGTCGATGTCTTCGCCATAAGGCAAATTTGGGATTTTAAATTTGGGGATGCTATATTACAAGTAGCTATCTCTGATTGAGATGATGATACTACCCGACAGCAATATTTGTCTTGCTACATTATGTGGGTGCATACATAAGTAAAATAATTTTATAGTATGAAAGGTGGCCTGTATTGGTCAACTTTTTTGTTTGGTTACTTTTGATTTGTTAGGTCTCTGATTGAAATATGTATATAGGTAATGGTTTTGCTCAAATCGGTTTTTAGCTTTAGATAAAATAGCAACTTTTAAAGCTTTTATTCTTCCGGCGGGCTTGGAATATCATCATCATTTATTTCTCCAGGATAAATATTTACTTTTCTATTTGTTCCAAAGAAAACGCCAACAGAAACAAAAATTTTTCTAAGTTTTTCCATCTTTTGGGAACAGTTAGAACCAAAATTTATTTTCTCGCTACTTTCTATATGGTTTTCACAATGAAAGCAAATAATAATATTCTCAATCATCTTTCCTTGTTCATTGTAAAATAAAATTGCATTTCTGGGAAAATAACATTGTGCAGAAACACCAAAATTTGGCGGGTCTTTATAGAAGTTATTATAAAGTATGTCAGTCAGGCTGTCAATCTGTAATTTGGTCAAAGTTTTTGTTTCAATCAAACTATCCTCTTTAACAGTGGTATCACTAATTGGACATTGATTTCGCGAATATCGAAATGATACTATTTTGATAACTTCAGAATTACTAAATGGATATAAAGAACTGCGATGTTTTGCGGAATACTTGTGTCGGTAAACACAGTTTAAGTCTCCTTTGTTTGTGTTAACCCCAGAAAATATTTTTCGAAGATTCTTTTGTGCAGAAACGTATTGAAAACCTGCTACAATTATTAAGACTGCAGATAGAAGGGTTGACCTTTTATTCATTAAGCAAAATTAAAAAAAATACTTAATATATGTATTCACACAAATGCTTCATTATTTGTGTGTTATTGATCATGTGAACAATGATTTTATGGTTTGGAGTAATTATAGCGAAACTCAATCAAGTATCAAAATTGCCCCATTGAAAAACCAAATCTGAATGGAGCGTCGCCGATAAAGCCCAATCCAACATTCCCCCGCCCGTTCCCAAAAAAATCTTCACTTTTGTTGCATTAACTTGCAAGTATGAATAAAGTAGTAACCAATGCTGACGAGGCTGTAAAAGATATTGCTGACGGCAGCACCATTATGCTCGGTGGCTTTGGGCTGTGTGGCATCCCTGAAAACTGTATAGCTGCGCTGGTGCGCAAAAATGTGCAGCAACTGACCTGCATAAGCAACAATGCCGGCGTAGATGATTTTGGTCTTGGTCTGCTGCTGCATACCCGCCAAATCAAAAAAATGATGAGCAGTTATGTAGGCGAAAATGCAGAGTTTGAGCGACAGTTGCTAAGCGGCGAACTGGAAGTAGATCTCATTCCGCAAGGCACTTTGGCTACACGCATTCAGATGGCGGGTATGGGTATTCCGGCATTTTATACACCCGCAGGCTACGGCACAGAAGTGGCAGAGGGAAAAGAAGTCCGTGAGTTCAACGGTAAAATGCACCTGATGGAAGCAGCCCTTCATGCAGAATACGCAATTGTAAAAGCATGGAAAGGTGATAAAATGGGCAACCTCGTTTTTAGGAAAGCTACCCGCAATTTTTCTACATCCATGGCCAAAGCAGGCAACATAACCATAGCAGAAGTAGAACACCTGGTAGAACCCGGCGAAATTGATCCCGATGATATTCATGTAGCCGGAATCTACGTCCACCGCATCTTTCAGGGCAAGGATTATGAAAAAAGAATTGAAAGGAAAACAATTCAGTTAACAATGAACAATGAAAAGTGAATAAGCAAGTAGTAACTCATAGTTCCTGGTTTATGGTACACTTAACACTTTTCACTTCACACTTATTAACATGTTCATTTCCACAGAATATTTAGTCATTAACTATGGCATAGATGAAAAGATTGCCCGGTTTTTTGTTGACCGGGAACCGCCTGCCGACAATTTATACTGGCATAAAAAGTTGCTTTATTTGCGGCCGGGAGTAGGGTATATTTTCATTCCGTTAATTGTGGATTTGCTCTATAAATTGGGCATCAGCCGGGATGCGTTGTTGTCTGATTCTTACATTTCTACAATGGAGCAAACAGGCCACATCAGTGCTTTGGAAGAGACCAAACAAATTGATAGTGTAACCGCAATACAACAATGTGCTGATCTGGTAAAGGATACTTGCAAAGACCCTGTTTGGTTCAATGATATCATGGCATACTTTGGTGATGAAGGTAATTACATCAACAAAATGGCCTCACCTTTTAAAGCACTGCACCGTGGCGACATGTTTTTGTTCAGCATTTGTGCATTGGAATTAAAAGAAGCAATGAAAGAAAAAATTGTAGAACAATGGTTTGCTTTAATCACTACACTCTTATTGCTCGACGATGCTGACGATGCCAAGGAAGACATGAAAACAGGAGAGGAAAATGCTTTTCTTGAAAAAGGATTAACCATGGATAATATAGAGTTGGTAACACAATTGGTAACAAAAAATCTGGAAACAATTGGCACCCTCAATAAGACAATGGCAGAAGCCTTGGACAGACAGTATAAAGTAATGATTCAAAAACCGTTAGCACTTTTAAATACAAAATAATCAACTATGGCTTTAGATAAATTTGGCATTGCACGCCGCATAGCACAGGAACTAAAAGATGGTATGTATGTAAACCTTGGCATTGGCATACCAACTCTTGTGAGCAATTACATTCCCGAAGGAATGACCGTTATTTTTCAGAGTGAAAATGGTATTCTCGGCATGGGTCCTTACCCTTTAGAAGCTGACATAGATGCAGACCTCATTAATGCAGGCAAAGAAACGGTGACCATTATACCCGGAGGCGCCCTTTTTGACAGCGCAGAAAGCTTCGGAATGATAAGAGCCGGCAAGGTGGACCTGACCGTACTTGGTGCTATGGAAGTAAGTGAAAGCGGCGATATCGCCAACTGGAAAATTCCAGGTAAAATGGTTAAAGGCATGGGTGGTGCAATGGACTTGGTTGCGAGTGCAAAAAACATCATTGTAGCCATGCAACACACCAATCCAAAAGGTGAAAGTAAGCTATTGACTAAATGTACACTGCCGCTAACAGGTGTAGGTTGTGTTAAAAAAATAGTCACCGAATTGGCCGTTATAGACATTACTCCAGATGGATTTGTATTGGTAGAAACCGCACCCGGCGTAACTGTGGAAGAAGTGGTAGCCAAGACTGCCGGTCATTTAATTGTGCCCGGGAGTGTTAAGGAAATGGTACTTTGATTAGTGAACAATGAACAATGAACAGTGAAAAATGAATAATTAAAATAAGGCTCATTTTTTACCATAAATAAAACCGGAGTATCACAAACAGAAAAAGTTGAGAATTTCATAGTATGCTGTGTTCTCTGCGAAACACTCTTGCATTCCTCTGTGGTTAACTTATTCACCCAATAGAAACCTACTTTTAATCATCATTGCTGAAGATACTCCGTTAAATAATAGATAAAAGCATCGGTATGTAAATGCAGTAAAGAAATAGTATTTAATTTACTGTCCTAAATCACATCTAAGCGTTAATCTCTACTTCAACCACCAATTTCACTTTAATAAACGTTTAGTATGAGCAAAAGTATTTCTTCGCTTTCGCAAAGGGAGCCGTATGCACCGTCAGGTTGGGATAGTTTTTTATGGTGGCTAAGTACTGCTGAAAAGGAGCTATTAAGACATTGTGTAGTAGATAGAAACCGTTATAAGATTATAGGCATGACGGTATTGGCTACATGGGCCTTTGCCACACTTGCATGGACCTATTTTTGGAGTACCATTACCTCAAACCTTTGGTATTCTGTGTTGTTGGGCATATTTATGGGAGGCATTATTCTCACCATAGACAGGGGATTGATAAAAGGGATGACCAAATTCAATAAGAATAAAGTGGCCCCTTTATTACTGCGAAGTTTACTTGCTATTACATTAGGCACATTTATGGCGCAGCCTGCTATACTTTTTATGTTCGATAAGGAAATAAAACTTCAGGCCTCACTTGATAATGAAGGGAAAAAACGTATAAAACAACAACAATTAGATTCACTCTATAACAACCATAAGCAATCATTACAAAGCAAACGACAACAACTGCAACTACAGATAGATACCAAGTATGGTGAAGTGTCCACGGCTCGCCAATTATTTTTAGCCGAGATAGATGGAAGTGGTGGTAGCGGTAAAATTGGCATTAAAAATATTGCATTAGCTAAGAAAGCCTCTTATGAAAAACTAGACTCGCAATATCAACAGATGCAATCATCACTACTTCCTGAAATTAAGGCGGCAGACAGTAGTTTAAATGCGATTAACCTTGCAGCTAATAAGGAGAATGAAGCGTTTGCCGGTTTACTCAACAATGGTTTCCTTACGAGGATTGAGGCGCTTAACAATTTAGTGAAAAGCAATGCTGCATTGCAATGGCGTTACTTTTTAATTGTGATTATTCTTATGTTGATAGAACTTATGCCTGTACTTGCCAAAACACTTTTGCCGTCAGGCACTTACGATGAAAAAGTGAGATTGACTGAAGAAATGGAAAAGTCAATAGCTGAAAGTAATCAACAAAAAGAAAAGGAATTGAAAGAGTTGTATAACAGTCTTTCTCATCAAAACGATACGGAATTTCTACAATATTTTTTTGCTACATCTAAGAAAGACCGCAATGAGAAGCTGCACTTCCAACTTGAAAAATGGAAGACCGATCATCATCAATCTTTTGATGGTTTTTGGGAAAGTTTGAAAAATGATATGTTGACAAAGCAGGAGAATTGATATGATGCCCAGGTTAGTTAAAACAATGCTTAGCAAGGTAGCTATTTATGCAAACTGCTTTTTTGCGACTTAAAATCAGAATTTCATAACCTGCAAATGATCGGGGCATTCATTTAGTAATTGAAAAACGCTTTCCTTCAAAACAGGGTGTTTCAAATTTTTATTTAATTCAACCAACGGAACTAAAACAAATCTTCTATTTGCTATTTCCGGGTGGGGAATTACTAAATCCGGTGATTGTAGAATGAGATCATTGTAAAATAAAAGATCTATATCTATTATTCTCGGCCCAAATTTTTCATTTCTTTTACGACCCATATTGATTTCAATACTCAAAATGGTTTTCAAAATTTCTTGTGGAGAAAGCGTAGTTTGAGCCAATAACACCTGATTGAGAAACGCCGGTTGATCGGCAATGCCCCACGGTGCTGTTTCGTAAAGAGAAGATTTTTTTATGACGGCACCAATCTGTATGGTTATTTCTTCTAATGCTTTTTTAAGGATTTGCAACCTGTCTCCCATATTTCCGCCTGTAAGCAAAAAAACATTGTTCATACATAAATGGTAATTGTACCGCCTCAAATATCATTAATTTGCGTCCTAATCATCAAATTAAAAATGAGAAATTTTTTTAAAATATTTTTTGCTTCATTTCTGTCCCTTTTAATCTTTACAGTAGTAGCAATTTTTATACTATTGGCAGTGGTTGCCGGTGTGGCAACACCTGATAAGCCTGCTGTAGGAAGCAAAGCTGTTTTGCTGCTAGACCTTAACAAGCAATACAAAGAACAGGAGGAAGATAATCCTGTAAATTTTATAACCGGAAATGCAGACGATAATGTACCCGGATTGTATGATGTAGTAAGAATGATTGCTTACGCAAAAAAGGATAGTGCTGTTAAAGGTATTTATATCAATTGCGAAGACAATGCAAATGGTTTTGCTGCGAGTGAAGAACTTAGGAATGCAATCTTAGACTTTAAAAAAAGCCGCAAGTTTGTAATAGCCTATGGAGATGTTATTTCTCAAAAAGCATATTATGTAGCTAATGCAGCCGACAAAGTTTATTGTAACCCACAAGGAAGTATGGAGTGGAAAGGTATGTCTAGCACCATAATGTTTCTAAAAGGAACATTGGAAAAACTTGAAATAGAACCACAGATTTTTTATGCAGGAAAATTTAAAAGTGCTACTGAACCGCTACGTGCTTATCAAATGAGTGAGCCCAGTAAATTGCAAACTTCAGTGTATATTGGTGATCTATACAGTCGTATGTTGGTAACTGCTGCTGCAAAGTCAGGATTGGATACCGCACAACTTCATGCATTGGCCAATACAGGTGCCATACAAACAGCTTCACAGGCGGTTGCAAATCATTTAATAGATGCTGTAAAATATGATGATGAAGTAAAGGATGAAATTATTGCACATACAAAGTCTGACCCTACGGCTAAAATAAATTTTGTAAGCCTTGGTAAATATGCGAAAGCCGCAGATTACAAAGAGGGTAGTGGCAGCAAAATAGCGGTCATATTTGCCGAAGGCGAAATAACAGATGGCAAAGGACAGGATGATCAGATTGGATCTGATCAATTTAGAAACTTAATCAGAAAAGCAAGATTAAACAAAGATATTAAAGCCATAGTTGTAAGGGTAAATTCTCCGGGTGGAAGTGCACTTGCGAGTGAGGAAATATGGAGAGAAATAACCATAGCCAAAAAAGCAAAGCCTGTTGTAGTAAGCTTTGGAGATGTTGCTGCTTCTGGTGGGTATTATATATCATGCAATGCGGATAGCATTTTTGCACAGCCTAATACTATAACAGGTTCTATTGGTGTATTTGGAATTATTCCCAATATGAAAAAATTCTTCAACAATAAGTTAGGCATTACTTTCGACGGGGTTAAAACCGGGCCTTTTGCTGATATGCCAACCGCTAACAGACCCCTTAATGATGTTGAAAAAGTATTTGTTCAAAATATGATTGATACTATTTACAACACATTTAAAAATCGGGTTGCACAGGGAAGAAAATTATCCCCTACTGTTGTTGACAGCATAGCACAGGGTCGGGTATGGACAGGACAAAGAGCATTGCAACTGGGATTGGTAGATAAATTGGGTAGCATAAACGATGCCATAGCATGTGCGGCAGGTATGGCAAAACTTGAGAAATATACACTTAAGGAATATCCTGAAAAGAAAAATTTCTTTGAAAAAGTTTTTAATAAGTATGAGAACGATGTAAAGGAAAGAAGTATAAAGGAAGAAATAGGTGTAGAACAGTATATCTTACTAAAGCAAATAAAAAATTATCAGGCAATGATGAATGTGCCGCAGGCACGCATGCCATTTGAGATGAGTTTTAGATAATCATTAAACAATGTATCTATGTGGTTGTTATCAGAAAACAATGATTAACGCTTTTTCTACATACCCTGTAAGTTAAACAACTCGTTTCAATTAGTTGCAAACAAATAGATTTGCACTTCTAAATTTATTTATGAAAGGAAAATATAATCAGTTTACTGCTATGTGGGCTATCACCCGTGCAAGCCTTACTGCGGTATTAAGAAGTCCGTCGGCAGTAGTATTTAGCCTGGCTTTTCCGCTCATATTTATAATTGTTTTTGGATTTATTGGTGGTGGCAGCAGGGTTTCTTTTAGCATTGCAATAGATAAAAACTCTGACACAACTAATCCTGTTTATACGGCATTAAAAAACTTTTCAGGGTTAAAAATTGTAAATGAAACCGAACAGGAATTAAAAGGAGATTTAGAAAAAGGAAGACTGACTGCTGTTATAAAGATTGATAAAACAAGTGCTACTATTGCTCCTTACACCATCAATCTTAAAAGCTCTGAATCAGTAAATCCGCAAAACCTACAGGTGCTAAAATCTATGCTCAATGCTATTATAAGCGGCATAAACAAACAGCAATATCCACAGTCTCCTACTTTTGCATTGATCAATGAAAACATACAAAAAATACCGGGCAGGACATACAGAACAATTGACTTTATCTTACCGGGGCAACTTGGGTTTTCGCTATTGAGTGCCGGTGTGTTCGGCGTAGCATTTTTATTTTTTAACCTGCGTCAGCAATTAGTGCTTAAGCGATTTTATGCCACACCCATTCGCAGGCCTTACATTATTTTGGGTGAAGCGATTGGTCGTGTGATATTCCAATTATCAACTGCAGTTGTGATTATTTGCATTGGAACATTTGCATTTCATTATACGCTTGTTCATGGCTTCATTACTTTTTTAGAAATAATGGTATTGAGTTTTGTGGCCTTGGTTTTATTTATGGGTTTTGGGTTTATTGTAAGTGGAATTGCTAAAAATGAAAGCACCATTCCTCCGCTTGCAAATATTTTTACATTGCCACAGTTTTTGCTTGCAGGAACTTTTTTTTCAATAGATGTATTTCCATCATGGTTGCAGCCAATATGCAGGGTGCTGCCGCTTACTCACTTTAACAATGCAATGAGGCAGATAGCTTTTGAAGGTGCTCATTTAAACGACTGTTTAAAAGAAATCGGAATACTTATGTTATGGTCAGTTGTAGTATATGCAGTGGCAATAAAAGTTTTTAAATGGGAATAATATGCGACTGATTAAATTGGGTTTGATAAGCTTTGTAGTATTAGGGCTGCTGATTACAGTAATCTCTCTTTTAATGCCTTCTACAATATTTGTTTCAAGAAGTATAAACATTAATGCACCTAAAGATTCAGTGTATGGGCATATTAATGACTTAAAACTTTGGAAAGATTGGTGCGCAAACATGGAGGGAGTATCTGTTGTTTATCCCGGAAATACAGTCGGTCTTCATGCCGCTGTAAAAGTGGATAAAACTACTATTACAATAGATTCGCTTTCTGCAGAAAATATTTATACAACCTGGCAAACTCCCTCAAGTCAACTTACCGGATCATTTAGTTTTTTACCCAACAGTAACCCATCTGTTACTTCACTTCAATGGCAATTTGTTAATCATGTATCATGGTATCCATGGGAAAAATTTGCTGCAATTTTTTCGGATAAAGCAATTGGAGGTTTTATGGAGAAGAGCCTTGATAAAATTAAGTTGACCATGGAATCTTCTAATTGAATCATTATCCTAATTCTTATTATTTTTTCTCCTTAATGCAACGGTCTGCAGTATTGCTATGTCAACCTGCTGAATGCCGATAATAAGCGATCATTTTCAACTTGTAAAAAATTGCCTGAAGCACAAACCTTCAGCGCAAAAGCAGCTTTATGTTGAGTTTGCAGAGCAAATGTTGGGCGTTTGTTACCGGTATACCAAAAGTTTGCAAGATGCCGAAGATGTATTGCAGGATGGATTTGTAAGGGCATTTACATTTTTGCACCAATACAACAATGATGGCGAATTGGGGGCATGGCTTAGACGAATTATGGTAAATACGGCCCTTAATTATCTAAAAAAGAACCGAAAATACCAACACGATTTGTCTTTTGATACAGTTGATTTGACTATTATAACTACAGAAGATCCTGAAGTTTATTTGAACAGTAAAGAACTGGCCGAATTAATAAGGCAATTGCCTACAGGTTATCAAACCATCTTTAATCTGCATGCTGTAGAAGGTTATAATCATACTGAAATAGGACAATTACTTGGTATTTCTGATAACACATCGCGGTCGCAGTATATGAGAGCAAGACAATTGCTAATTAGTTGGATAAAAAATTCATCTGGAAATAAAAATATGGTTTATGCAAGCAAATGAATTTGAAAAAAATATTCAGGCTACTATGGAATCATTCAGCATAAAACCAAATGATGCTGTGTGGACCAATGTTGCAAAACGAATAGCTAAAAAGGAAAAAAGGCGTAGGGCTATATTTTGGTTTTTTTCAACTGCAATTTTGTGTGGGGCAATTGGACTCTGGATTTCAAATAGAGAGCCTAAAAAAATTAGTAGTAAAATTGAAAACACTACAATTTCTAACACTATTAAGAATATGGACCCGGAAAATGAAAAGTTGAAGAAAGACATGGTGAAAGACAATACCATTACCGCAAAGCCAATCAACTCAAATTTATTGGAGAAGCATGACAGTAATCGGGCTGAAGAGGTGATTAAAAGGCAACCTGTTAGTAGAAATAATCATATAGAGCAATTGGTTGTAAATAAGAAGTTAGCAGAGGCGAAATTTTTTCTCAATAAAAATTTTCAAACAAAACAAAAAATACTACAACCATCTTTTGAAAGTAAAATAACGATTGATAATAAAATAGAAAAAGTTTCTTTCGAAAAATCTTTAAGTGAAGAGAATATATCAAACACACAAATTGAAAGCACTTTTAAAAATTTGGAAAAAAATAAGATTGATTCAAATAGTATTATTAAAGAACCTTTAGCAAAAAATGTAACTGATACAATTTTGGTTGCGGGTAAAAGTTTAATTAAACAACCTTTACAAAAGCCAAAATGGAAGGTTGGAATTAATATACTTGCAGGCATCTCTGATAATCTTCAGTTTGGCAATGGAAAAAATATGGGTGCTAATTCAAGCCTTTCTATTCCTCCTGTTTCAACATTCGGAAACAATACTTCAACGCCATTAAGTTTTACAACTTCTTATTCATTTGGTATTGGTGGTTTTATAAGTAAGGCACTAAATAAGAAGTTTGATTTTTCCGTTGGTGCAAATTATCATTTCTATCAGACTAGTTCAAGAGTGGGACACAAGATAAACCGTTCTGCAAGTAATTTTAATTCTACATTTCTGCAGGATATTTCAATAAACGACTACTATACTTATGATAATGTAGCGTGGTTTAGAAACAATTATCATCTATTACAAATGCCTATTCTGGTTTCTTATAAAATGAATAAAAATACCAGCCACAATATCAGGTTATCGGCAGGTATAGCACCAGGTTATTTGGTGGGAACCAAAGCGCTATTTGATAATAAAGGAAGTAGAATTTTATATGAAGATAAAAAACAGTTTCACCATTTTAATATATCAGTAAATGCCGGAGCAATGTGGGGTTGGAAAAATAAGAATGGCAATGAAATAGAATTGGGACCTGTGCTACAGTATCAAATAAATAATTTTGTTAAGCCTGTTGTCTCAACTCCACAACATCTCTTTTTCACAGGAATAAAAACTATTTTCTTTTTTAAATAAATACTTACAACTATGCTAAAGTCAATTTTTAAACCAGGTATTTATGCTGTTATTTTCAGTATGGTATTAATGCAATCCTGCTTAAAGGATACAACAACTAAAACTTACAATATTTTTTCACCGATCTATACTACTAAAGCAGCAGCAAGAAGTGGTGTAAAGAATGAAGCACCAAAACCTGTTGTTTCGCCGGGTAAAATATTTGTTTTGGGAAATTATCTTTTTCTGAATGAAGTGGATGAAGGCATACATGTTATAGACAATACCAATCCCTCCAATCCGATCAACAAGTATTTTATCCCAATTCCTGGAAATGTTGATTTAGCAGTAAAAGGAAATATCTTATACGCAGATATGTACCGCGATTTGCTTGCAATAGATATCAGCAACCCATTAAATGTTCAGGTAAAGAAAGTAGTAGAAAATACATTTCCCCAAAGGGTTTATAACAATGGTTTTGTCGGTGATACATCACTTATAATTACAGGTTGGGTTAAAAAAGATACAATGATTGAATACCACAACAATTACAACTATTATGCTTTTGAGGATGCGGTTTTGCTTTCTTCATCAAGCGGTGGTAACTCATCTTCATTGAATGCACCTGTAGGAATTGCGGGTTCTATGGCAAGGTTTACGTTAATGAACAATTATTTATACACGGTTACCAATATGGAACTCAACGTCATAGACATAACTCAACCACAGAACCCTGTTTTCAATAACATGGTACAAGTAGGGTGGAGGATAGAAACAATTTATCCGTTTCAAAATAATCTTTTTATAGGCTCTTCTACAGGCATGTTTATATACTCAACTACTGATCCTGCTCATCCTTCACTTGTATCACAGTTTTCTCATCTCACAGCTTGTGATCCTGTTATAGCTGATGGCAATAATGCTTTTGTAACACTTAGAACCGGTACTAATTGTTCAGTTGGTGTTAATCAATTAGAGATTTTGAATATACAGGATTTGCAGTCACCAACACTTGTTAAAACCTATCCGCTTACCAATCCTCATGGACTTTCAAAATCTGGAAATTATCTTTTTATATGTGATGGTATTGCAGGCCTAAAAGTATATGATGCAACGGATCCTAACAATTTACAACTTTTGCAAACTATTTCCAATATTAATGCTTATGATATCATTACAATGAATAACAATGCTATAGTTGTTGCAACTGATGGTGTGTATCAATATGATTATTCAAATCCTTCCAATTTGGTATTAAGAAGTAAAATTGGTTTGTAAAGACAAAAGGTTTAATAAGTACTTAATCTCAATATTTGTTTCATGAAATATATACTTTGTTGTATTCTTATTTGTCAATGTTATTATTCAACTGCACAACTGCCAAAAGCTAAGTTAGTGTTTAGTTCTATTAATAATGTTGGCTTAATTGTAGGAGAATCCAAAAATGCTTTTGCTGTGCAAAGCAAAATCGGTTTTCAAAAAGACAGATGGTTTGCAGGTATCGGTTCAGGATTTGACTTTTATGAAAAAAGAACTATCCCCTTATTTATTACGCTTCACCGAGATTTTTTTTATGGGCCTAAAAAGCTATTTGTTTATACTGATGCAGGTATAAATTTTAGGTGGCTGCAATCCACAGATTTTTTTTATAAATCGTCAACATCTAAACCGGGTTTATATTATGAATTGGGATTGGGTTATAAAGTGAAATTTAAAAATAATAGCGCTATTCACTTTTCTGCAGGATATAATCATAAGCAGGTAAAGGAAATGTATAATCCCTATTGGTATGTCGAGCCAATTCAACCGGTTGACCCATTATTGTTGGAGAAATACAAGAGCAACTTCCGGCGAATAATTATACGATTGGGATTAACAATTTGAGGGTTTAGTGGTTAGGGTTTAGAGTTTAGGTGCTTAAGGTTTAAAGTTTAATGTTTAGTTTCATTTGATGACTCACAACTCACCACTGATCTCTCATGATATACGTTGACGCCAAGTTTGGTTAATAACTTTTCACAAATGGTAAATTTATGAAAATAAAACTTAGGCAAATGCGTCATTTCAGCAAAGAATTTAAGCAAGAGAAGGTTCAATTGATTGCGGAGCAAAAAATTACTGTAAAGGAGTTGGGTAACCTTTATAGTGTTTCTGAAACATCTATCTACAAATGGATAAAGCTTTATAATACATTGCCAGCTAATGAGCGTCTTGTAGTAGAAAAAGATAGTGAGGAACGTAAAAACCTTTCATTGTTAAAAAAGCTAGCTGCTTTAGAAGGTATAATTGGTAAGCAACAAGTGGAGGTATTGTTTTTAGAGTCAGTAATAGTTTGTGGAAGTGATCTTTTGGGGGAAGATTTGAAAAAAAAGTTTGCTACCCTGCCATAGCATTGAGTTTTAAAAGTTTTGGGGGTGGTATTTCTAAAGAAGCTATTTATAGGGTTGCAGGGGTAAGCAGGCAGGCTTATCATCAACAAATGCTTCAAAGCACTAAGGTTAAACAAAGAGAAGAAGCTATAATTGATAAGGTAATTAAGTTTAGAAAGCGGCATGCTAAAATGGGTTGCAGGGTGCTATTTTACGCTATTAAAGTTGCGCATATTGGCATCAATAAATTTGAAGAGCTACTTAGTTCTAAGGGCTTAGCGGCAAAGCGTACCAGGAAAAGAATAGTAACTACAACAGGCTTGTATGAAGATACCGATGTAAATTTGATTAACGGGTTAGAGATTAACAATATAAACGTAGTAATAGCTGGCGACATTACTTACTTTAAACTTGGTGCAAAACTGTTTTACATTTTTACACTCAAAGATGCATACAGCAAAAGGGTTGTAGGGCTTTATGGCAGCGATACGATGATGGCTGTGCATGCTGTTCAAACATTAAAACAAGTTATTCGTTTACGAAATAAAGTTAAGTTATGCAACACCATACACCATACAGATGCAGGCACCCAGTACAAGTCAGCCATCTATAAAAAGGTACTAAAAAACTGTAAAATAAAAATGAGTATTGCAGAAAATTGCTTGCAAAATGGAATGGCTGAACAATTTAACGACATAGTAAAAAACCACTACTTAATAAATGAAAAAATACAATCTGTAGCACAATTAAATAAAGCCTTACAAAAAATAAAGAAATTGATAAACGAAGAAAGGCCAGTAGAGGCATTAGGTTATAAGACACCAGTAGCCTTTGAACAATGGATTGCAGCTTTAACCGATGAGCAGCGTCCAAAAATAAAACTATATGACTTTTTTAAAAATGATAAAAGTATAAAGGGAGCTTTAAAAAGGCATTAACAACAAAGAAGTAGCAAAGAAAAAGTTGAAAACAATAAACATAAAAAAGCAGTAGATTTACAAAACGTAAAAACTACTGTCCAGCTCTTAAAAAGAACTTCTTCGTTGGTCAATGATATTCCTAAATGGCTTGAGCTCCCAACAACAAGCCATTGTACGCTTCGCATTGACAAAACAAAAAGAACAATAAAAATATTTTATAACAAGAAAGGTTATTAACAAAACTTGAAAGTTGAGTGAAATCTGTCAACTAAAATCATGGAGCTTCACACTCACAACTCACAATTCACAATTCACCACTCACATCTCACCACTCTAAACTCTCTTCATAAATTTGAGGTTTCGTTTTATGCCTTCAAACTTTGTTCTTTTCAGCGGAGAGTTTTGGAAGATTTTTTTAAACGATTCCTCTGTTTGTTCCTCCCATTCTTGCGTGGTAAAGTTGAGTATTTGTGGCAGTGGTGTAAACTTTATTTCGCTATTGGGTTTTGCAAAACGGTTCCAGGGGCAAACATCCTGACACACGTCGCAGCCAAACATCCAGTTGCTGAATTTGTTCTTCATATCATCAGGCAACAGTGCATCCTTTAGTTCTATAGTAAAGTAGCTGATACATTTACTTCCATCCACTACTTTGTTATCCAGAATTGCTTCTGTGGGGCAGGCATCTATACATCTTGTACAACTGCCGCAATAGTCCTTTGCAAAAGCATCATCATACTCCAGTTCAAGGTCAATAATTAAGGTAGCAATGAAGAAAAATGAGCCCGATTGTTTGTTGATTAGGTTACCGTTTTTACCCACCCATCCCAAACCGCTTTTGGTTGCCCATGCACGTTCCAGCACAGGGGCACTATCTACAAATCCCCTTCCGTTTACTTCACCAATTTCGGTTTTCATTTTTTGAAGCAATACTTTCAGCTTGCTTCTTATTACTTCATGATAATCGTTTCCGTAGGCATATTTTGCTATTTTAGGAGCATTGTTATTTTGATGTTCTGCAGGAAAATAATTGCATAACAGCGTAACTACACTCTTAGCGCCGGGAACCAATAATGAAGGATTGGTTCTAAGGTCAAAGTGGTTTTCCATGTACTGCATTTTGCCATGCATTCCATTGTGTAACCATTTTTCTAACCTCTGTGCATCATCTTCTAAAAATTCAGCTTTGGCAATGCCACAGAAATCAAACCCAAGTAACCGGGTTTGTTCACGAAGCCATTTGCTGTTTGCATCTTTCATAATGAATGAGCAAATGTATATTACTATAGTATTGGATAATGATTTTGTTGCGGTCGGGTGGTTTCGGTCGGTAGTTCCCCATTAAGCTTGTTCTGAAAAGGACGGGCTTTTTTGTTTATGCATTATAAGAGATATGGAACTATTGGAGAAAATATGTTAGGAAAAAGTTTTTTATGATAAAAAATTGTAGTTTAGCAAAGGGAATAATATTAAAAACAAATAGATACGGTATTGCCGCAAGACAGATAAAACAGTTTGCACCTGCAAATTTTCAATTGTTATTAATTTTGAAGGATTTGAAGTTTATTGAAAAATATTTTGGGGGGTAAAAACTTTTGTCTATTTATGAGTTGTGGGCAATGCTACTGAGAAACACTCTGAAGTATGACAAACATTCAAAATAAAGGGTATTTGTTTTTATTACTTGGTCCTTCTGGTGTAGGAAAAACAACTATTGCGAAATATATTTCAAATAAGTATGAGTCTATCTCTTATTATCCATCGCATACCACTCGTTCCAAAAGAATAAATGAAATATCAGGTATTGAATACCATTTCATTTCCATCGAGAAATTTCGTCAAATGAATAACGATGGACTATTTATCGAAACTGATATGCCTCATAATTCTTCTTACTATGGTATATCAAAAGAACCTTTAATATCAGGTTTAAATTTCGGGAATCACTTTATGAAAGAAGTTGCCATCAACGGATTAAAAAAGCTAAAAAGTTCAGAGATACAATCTAAAGTGATAAGTTTTTTTCTAAAACCAAAAAACGTAATAGACTTATACGACAGACTAAAATTAAGAAACGATGAAAACTTTGAAGAAAGAGTTCTCGCCATTGAAAGGGAATTAACTTTTTCAAGTGATTGCAATCATCAAATTGAAATTGAACACAACAATATATCTTTTGGGATACAGCAAATTGAGGAAATGCTTGAAAATAGGTATTTATGAACATTGTTATTAAGATCGCAAAATTTTTAAAAAAAGTCCACATTTTTGTCACAGTACAAATTGAAAAAAATATTTAGTTAACTTCACAACGAAAATAATTTTAGAATTCTATGCGTTCAACTATTAATACTATTGGATATGAGGGTAAAGACATCAATCAATTTATTGATGAGCTATTATTAAATAAAGTAGACACGTTAATTGATACTAGAATCAGAGCAGGAGGAAGGAAAATTGATTTTTGTAAAAAAAATTTAAGCAATTATTTGCAAAATAAAGGAATTCACTATCATCATTTAAGGGAATTAGGAACACCTCAATATTTGATGCAAATTATGAAAATTAAAGGTACATATAGTATGGATGAATATAGTTTATACCTTGACTCACAAGAAAATGTTCTAGAAAATGCAATTGCTATCGCAAAAACACATAATGTTGCGATAATGTGCTTCGAGAAAAATTATGAAACTTGTCATCGTTCAGTTATTGCCGAACGTTTATCAATTATATTAAATAAAAATGTCAATCACATATAATATATGAATTTATCCCTAGTATATAGAAATAATGACCAGTCTTGGTTATCAAATTTCATACAAATAATTGATGATAAAATTTCAAAATCTGGAGTGTACAATAATATAGTTTCAGAGGAGGTTATGGAATACATAAAGCAAGATGAAGATAAAATAAAGGAGGTTACTTCTTTGGGTGTTGAAGAATCGGAGGAGTTAAAAGCCATTACCATTATAAGAGAAAATTTGTCAAGAATATTAGTAAAAAAAATTTTGATAGACTACCTCAATGAATTAAGAGTAAAGCAAATCACACTTAATGAGAATCTGAATTTAGCGTTCGATTTCTACGGAAATGGAATCCTTGTTTGGGTAGAGTCTAAGGAAAGTGATGATTCACTTGAAGAGCAATTATCAGGTATAGAAATATTTATCAATAAAAAATATTCTCAACATCAAATCGAAATGAGTACCATAGTATTCGATAAAAATTTCGGTTTTGAGTTCCCCCCTAAATACGTATAGAACCTTGCAATGAATTTTAGTCAGATTATCGAAGAGCAGAATAGTTGGCATAGGCGTGCAAAGCAAGGCTGTGCTTTTGCTGCTATGTTAGCAAATCAAGAGAGACCTGAAAGTAAAATATGGTTCAAAGTATGTTGCAATGATGTTATTAATGCAGATTTAATAAAAGAGATGCAGTCAGAGATAAAGTCGGCTGTAGATAATGAAGATTGTCAAGTTCTTAGTATAATCATTCCAGCTATAAAAGACGAAATCGACCTAAAATTTTTCATTTATACCTTAAATAAATATTACCCCAATATTAATATTGATTGTAATTACCAAAAAGAAAAAAATTACACACTCGTTAAAATCAAAATTCCAATTGATGAAACTAAGTTTTCTTGGTTACTCGGCTTCATTAATCTGGAAACTTCGCCACTTACAAGAAAGACACCATACCCCGAAATAGTAATTGCAACTAAATCCAAGCAATACTTAATGGAGAAATATGACAGATTCTCATTGCACAAACCCAACTCAGATTCTATTACTAGAAACGAAGATGATAATTCTGTTCATCTTGCAGACATTCACATAGACAATGTAACAAATAACACTACTTTAGATAATAAACTGTGGAATTCAACATCAAAGTTAAAGAAAGCAAAATTAGAAGGACGAGATGACCATAGAGCTAAAGGAAAAGTTAGTTTTACAGTATCAGACAAATTTGAATTGCTTTAATACCTACGTTAGCAACACTATAATAAATAAGCACAGCCCACAACATATGGTTCTATGTACCTTAGTTGGAGTTGAAGATAGTTAATATTGTAGTTAGAATTATTAAATTTCTTTTGAAAGAGAAAGGGTGATATTTTTCAGCCTTTCTCCTTCGCCAGATTTTTTCCCCATATCAAATTTCCGCCGCTGTTGGGTGTGTCACGAATGAAAAGATACGAAAGATAAGTTCTTTTCAATGTTGTATAAAAGATGGTAGTAGGCCTACCGCATACGCTGTACAGACGGAGTATGCAAACCCCGCTGGTGGTATGTTTGCCGGGTTTCCTGCCAGCAAAGTGGCAGTGGCTTTACCCACAGCTAGCATAAGTGTTCGTTGTACTTGAAGTTTGAGCGAAGCGTAACTTCAATACAACATGAAAAGCAGGATTCCCGCCTGAAGTGCGGGGCACGGTGCATCCGGTAAACTAAAGAATGATTGAATAACTGTTAAGTTCTTTCAAATCAGTATCAAAAAAATAATGACAACATACTACCCCTGCTAGCGTAAGTGTACGTTTTGCTTGTTTGAAGTTTAAGCGAAGCGTAACTTCAATACAACATGATAGGCAGGTCTCCCGACTGAAAGTGCGGGACAAGTTGTGACTGGTAAACTAAGGAGAAATTGTATAACAGTTAAGTTCTTTCCAATTATCTTTATGAAAACTCTTTAAGAGTACTGATTATTATGCAACTATTTTATGCAAAATTGAACTTGAACTGGTTTAAATGTACCGAACAAAGTCCTGGGTTTCATGGCAAATTGAAGTGGCCGTTCGGGAATACTTCAAAGTGCCGTGAAAGTAAAAACTGGTCATTTTTGACCCATTACAATGTGTAGATTTACAGGTGAAGAACACCTGCAAAGGCGCAAAATTTGATAAATTAGAATTTTTAAAACCAACATAAATATTTTAATATAATGAGAAGACAGAATTTTCAAACCTTAAGTTGGTTCTATGACATCTACAAAAGAGAATTATTAGAACTGAATCCCCCATACCAAAGACGAAGCGTTTGGAATCAGGAATATAAAGACTTTTTTATTGATACTATTTTACAAAATTATCCGGCTCCTGCAATTTTTCTTTATGAAGAAATAAATGCAAATGGTATAGCTAAATACAATGTTGTGGACGGGAAACAACGTATATCAACGATTATTGAATTTCTAGAAAATAAATTTCCAGTTTATGACAAAGCTTCAATAACAGAATTAAGAGGAAAATATTTTGAAGAGCTTTCAAAGGAGGATAAAATTAAATTTTGGAATTATAGTTTCTTAGTTGAATATCTTCCTACTTCAGAAGAAAGCATTATTAATAACATTTTTGACAGAATTAATAGAAATGTTGCAAAACTAACCTCACAAGAATTAAGGCATGCCAGATTTTCCGGGGCATTTATTACAACAACTGAGGAATTGACCGATTATATGAATGAAAAATTTAATCATTCATTCCCTAGAATAGCTAGTCAATCTAAAAAGCAAATGAAGGACGTTGAACTTGTTTCCCAAATTTTGCTATTGATTGAAGAAGGCCCAAAAGGATATTCAAGTGATGAACTTGATATAGAATTCAGTAAGAGAGAAACAGATTGGGACAAGAAAGATAAAGTTACTGCACTATTTATTGATGCAATAAATTTAATTCATCAAATTTTTCTAACAGACTTAACAGATGAAATTCGGACTTCTAGATTTTGTAATCAAGCTGACTTTTATTCATTAGTAGGTGCGATTGTAAATGAAATTATTAAAGGAAAAGTTAAGAATTCAAAGGATTATGTTACTAAGCTCAAAGAATTTAATTCCTTAATGGATGATGATGTATTGCGCAAAATGCGCTTAGATTTAGAATCATATTATCAAAACGCAAGAGTCGCATCAAATAGAACATCAGCCCGATTGGATAGAATTAATGTTCTTGAAGCATTCATAAACAGTTGAAATGATTATTTCTGCAGCAATACAAAATCAATATAGAAACACTGAAGTATATTTAGAAGTTCTTTCTAAAAATGTACGTGACGTTGTTTTTAATTATTGTGGCAAAAACAACTTTGCATTTATCGACAGAATAAAAACTATTGAATCATTATCAGAAAAGATTGAGACTGGCAGATACGCTAAGTGGTCTGACTTAGATGATTTTTATGCAGCTACAATAATAATTCCTAGTTTGAATTATGAAACAGAGATTATTGGCTTTCTTCGTAGAATGTTCGTTGAAGTTAAATTAAGAAAAAGAGGTAAAACAAAAAAAGCACCTGATGTATTTAGATTTGATTCAACAAGGTTTATTGGAAAGTTAAAGCAAGTTGGCAATCAAACTGAAATAGGTAATATAAATTTTGAGATTCAAATAAAAACAGCATTTGAACATGCCTGGTCTGTTGCGACCCATAGCATGGTTTATAAGACTAATAATATAGACTGGAAATTGTTAAGAATAGCAGCACAATTAAAGTCCTCAGTTGAACAACTTGATATGATTGTTAGTGGGTCAAAGCAATTGCATTCTTTTATAACTGAACATGAGTGGCCTGAAATAAAGTTAAAAAAACAGTTTCTGGACAGTACAAATGAATTTTTAAGAAATGAGAATGTACCATCTGAATTAAAGCCTAAAGACTCTTCTAGATTAGCGGAGAATTTTTATTCATTCTTTTACTCATTAATTAATAACTCTAAAACTCCTTACAAGGAAATTAATAGAGTCTTTAAATCAGCTTCAGACAAAGCTAATTTACTAGGGAAGGAAAAATTTCCTCGATCCATTTCGTTGATGCAATATTTTATTGGTATTTCATCCGAACTTGGTGACATGCCATCTAATCCAAAGTATGTTCCATTAGTGACAACAGAACTTGAGACAATATTTCCAAAATCGAAAGAATTCGAAAATAAATTTGCGATATAAAAATACTGGTACCCCAGCTAGCCTAAGTGTTCGTTGTACTTGTTTAAGTTTGAGCGAAGCGTAACTTCAATACAACATGAAAAGCAGGTCTCCCGACTGAAAGTGCGGGACACGGTCCGACCGGTAAACTAAGGAATGATTGTATAACAATTAAGTTCTTTCCAATTATCTTTATGAAAACTCTTTAAGAGCACTGATTATTATGCAACCATTTTATGCAAAATTGAACTTGAACTGGTTTAAATGTACCGGATGCATTCCTGGGTTTCATGGCTAATTGAAGTGGCCCTTCGGGAACACTTCAATTAGCGTGGGATTATTACCATACAAGAACTTGATATTTTTTTATGACAAACCTAAACATAAAATTCACTTTAATTGTCGGCGCTTTCATATTTGCAATTTTAAGTAGTTGCTCATCTGGACAAAACCAAGAGTTTGAATACAGACCACTTGCAAGTTTTCAAAATGATACTTCTGCAATTCAACCAAATAGTAAAGTTAGAATATTAGGATTTTCTGGAAGTATTGATAAGAACCTTGATGCAATTTATTATTCTCAAATATTGGTTGTTAATCTTAGTAATGAAGACACATTATCCATACTCTGCCCAACTTTTAAAATTCCTTCGACAGATAATTCAGTGGATTATGAGTTAATGTCACCAACTCAATTTGACCCAAATAAAAAAATTAATGAAGCAAGTTATGAGCGTATAGACAGTTCAACACAAATAGCATTGCAAGTTATTGATGAAGCTATGTACAAACCTGTCGATGAAAGTGATTTCGGAAAAACGATAGTAACTGACTTTAAAGATTTGTCGAAAAAGGAGTTGGTGGCTGTTAATAAAACAATCCCATTGTTTGCAAGACAATATAAAACTGTAATTGGAGTGCTTAGATTTTCAGTAGATGTGAGAAAATAGCCCAGCTATCGTAAGTGTTCGTTGTGCTTGTTGAAGTTTGAGCGAAGCGTAACTTCAATACAACATGAAAAGCAGGTCTCCCGACTGAAGTGCGGGACACGGTCCGACCGGTAAGCTTAAACAATGATTTCAAATTAAAACCACCCTAACTTTTAACCGTTAACAGGTTCTCTTTTCAATTTTAATCAAAGTGATCTCTGGAAACAAATTGTCTGCTGTGGTAATTGTTTTTGTACAACTATAAAAGGCAAAATTGATAATTTTCCATTCTCTTTTTCAAAGTTATGTAGTAAGTGTAAACACAGATATACGGGTCATTTATGTTTTTTGTATTCTCATTAATTATTGTAATTTACAGAATCAATAATATTATTCAAGCAGTCAGGTTTTTTTCGAATTATTTTTTTTATTGCTGTACTTTTAATATCATTGTTTAGTTTTTATTTATCCCCCCACGAACTATTTAGCGGAAGTTTTCAAACTTTAAAATTAACCATAATTATGAAAGGGATTGTTGTGTGCATTTTGATAGGATTGTATTCGGTTTCATTTGCTCAAAAAATGGAACCCAGGTTCGGCGATATAAAACCTGAAGATTTTAAACCAACAGTTTACTCTATAGACAGCAGCGCAAATGCCGTAGTGTTGTTTGATATTGGTTCTTCCTACTACGAAAGTATTCAGGGGGGATTGTCAGTTGTTTTTAAAAGGCACAAAAGGATACGCATACTTAATAAGAATGCTTTTGACATGGCAACTATTGGCATCAGATTGTATTCAGGACGAAATACAGAAGAACGTATAGAAGTCCTGCAAGCGGCCACTTACAATTTAGAAGGAGGGCAGGTTAAAACTTATAAGTTAGATAAATCATCCATTTTTAAAGATCAGATCAACAAATATTATATTGTCAAAAAGTTCACCTTACCAAACCTCAAAGAGGGATCAATAATTGAATTTGATTATTCCCTTAACTCGCCATTTCCAAACTACATTCATCCATGGAGCTTTCAGGGTAATGCACCTGTGTTGCGTAGTGAGTATGAAGTAACTATTCCTAATATTCTCGATTTTATTTTTAATAAAATTGGTGACCGCCCCTTAGATATTAATGATGTTAAAAGTGGTAATCAAACATTTTATAGTAATACACCGGGAAGTGGACCTTCAACATTTCCTACTACTACCGTCATTCACAAATTTGGAATGAAGAATGTACCTGCTATTAAAGAAGAGAAATTTACTACTACACTGGAAAACCACATTTCAAGAATAGATTTTCAGCTTTCAAAAATTGACTTTCCCGGTTCTCCATCGCAAGATGTTATGCGAAATTGGTATGCGGTATCAAAGGATTTGTTGAAAGATGAAGATTTTGCCGCAGACATATCACGTAACAATGGTTGGTTGCAGGATGAAATGAAAATAATAACAGCCACAGCATCGTCACCCCTTCATAAAGCAAAGAAAATATTTGCTTACATAAGGGACAATATTTCCTGTACCAATCATTCTTCTATTTATCTGTCAAACCCTATAAAAAAAATATTTCAAAACAAAAATGGAAATGTAGCAGACATTAATATGCTACTTACAGCCGCATTAATAAATCAGGGGCTGCAGGCAGAACCGGTATTATTAAGTACACGTGACAACGGAAGGGCAAATGACATATATCCTGTTATGTCTTTACTCAATTATGTGATCTGTTGTCTCAAAATTGATAATAAAGAATATTACCTTGATGCTTCACATAATAAACTTGGATTCGGAAAATTGGATGAAGAGTGTTACAATGGATCAGCACGTTTAATTAATCAGGATTTACCCCGGTTAATTGATTTAAGTGCAGACTCTGTTATGGAGTATAAAGTAACCAATGTTTTTTTTATCAACGATGCTAAAGAAGGCTATACAGGATCGGTAACAACAAGATTGGGGGATTTTGAATCGAATCATTTAAGAGAGAAACTGGCAAAAGAATCAAAGGCTGATTATCTAAAAGAATTGAAAAAAGATTATGTTGGAGAAATTAAAATGAGCGACCTGGAAATTGATTCACTAAAAAGTTTTGAAGATCCTGTAACCTTAAAGTATAATCTTACAATGGATACTAAAGATGATATGCTGTATGTAGATCCCATATTTGCAGAGGCATATAAAGAAAATCCATTTAAAGCTGCAGAACGAAATTATCCTGTAGAAATGCCTTCTACCATGAATGAAGTTTACATATTACGTATGGAAATTCCAGAAGGATATAAGGTAGACGAAATGCCTAAATCTGCCCGGGTTAATCTAAATGAAAATGAAGGTTCCTTTGAATACATGATTTCAAAGAGTGATAATATTATTCAGTTACGATCTACAGTAAAACTTAAAAAAGCAAATTTTCTTACAGAGGATTATCAGACATTGAGAGACTTCTTTGCTTACATAGTAAAGAAGCATAGTGAGCAGATTGTTTTCAAAAAAATAAAATAATGTTATGAAGAGCCTATCCATTTTATCTTTTCTGGTTTTCGGACTTGTCGGTAATGCATTTGCGGGCGGCAATGATAATAATTATGATGTTAGTCTTATAAATGCCACTTTGCTTAAGGATGCAAATGCAGTTAAACGATATGAGTATGTACGTTATGAAATAAACAATCCGGGTAGTGCCGTTTACTATTACAAGAAGGCGGTAACTATATTAAATGAAAAGGGTGACAGGTATGCTGTTTGGGGCGAAGGCTATGATAAAATAAATAGTATAAGGTCTGTAGATGCAGTTTTGTATGACGCAAACGGCAAGAAAATTAAGTTCTTAAAAAATGCTGACATTGCAGACGTTAGTGGTACAAGCGAAGGTACATTGGCTGATGATGTTCGTTATAAGTTTCATAGCTTTCATTACAAAGTATATCCTTATACAGTTGAGTATGAAGTGGAATTTAAATTTCACACCCTTATGTTTATGCCCGGGTGGATGCCGGTTGAGGACAATAACTATGCAGTAGAAAAGAGTATAATGGAGGTAATAGCTCCTAAAGATTATACTTTTCGTTATAAGGCATTTCAATACGATAAGCAACCTGTTATTACTGAAGGCAAAGAAAAAACCTACCATTGGGAAGTAAATAACATTGCTGGTATGCCCGATGAATATGCAAGCCCGGAGTGGCAAAGAATAACACCTACCCTTGTTTTAGGTGCTACCAACTTTGAAATTGATAAATACAAAGGGGATATGAGCAATTGGAATGATTTCGGTAAATTTATATATAGCCTGAAAGAAAGCCGTGACCTATTGCCCGACGAAATAAAAAAGGAAATACATGAATTAACTGATGGGGAAACGGATGTTAAAAAGAAAATTGAAATATTGTATAAATACCTTCAGCAAAATACTCGTTATATCAGCATTCAACTTGGTATTGGTGGGTGGCAACCTTTTGATGCATCTTATGTAAGTGCCAAAAAATATGGGGATTGTAAAGCCCTCACCAATTTTATGTATTCGTTACTAAAGGAGGCCGGCATTAAATCTGTTTACACTTTAATTAAGGCAGGTAGAAATAAGAAATCTTTAGTACAGGATTTTCCTTCACAACAATTTAACCACGTAATATTATCTGTGCCTTTGGCTAAAGATACCGTTTGGCTAGAGTGTACAAGCAATTCTTTACCTGCCGGTTATCTTAGTAATTTTACGGCAGACAGGTATGCATTAATGATAACGGAAGAAGGTGGTAAGTTGGTTCGCTCCCCAAATTATAAATTGAAAGATAACGTGCAAAGCCGCCACATAAAAGCCACACTTGACGAATCAGGAAAGCTGATGGCTGATGTGGCTACTGATTATAAAGCACTACAGCAAGATGAATTGTTCAGTTATATAAATGCGCATACAAAAAAAGAGCAGTTAGATCATCTTAAAGAAGCTATAGATCTCCCTAATTATGATATTACTTCATTCGATTACAAGTCAACACCATCAAGATTGCCGGTACTTTCAGAAACCCTTAAAATGGTGGCAGAGAACTATGCACAGGTAAGCGGTAAGCGCATATTTATATTACCAAATATTATGAATAAAACAAGCTTGCAACTTAAAGATGAAGAGCGGCAATATGATATAGACCTTCCCTATGAATTTAGCGATATTGATTCTGTAGAAATTGCGCTGCCGAACGGTTATGTAACAGAATCATTGCCGCAGCCTGCAACTATTAATTCTAAATTTGGTGCTTATAAAATTGATTACAAAGTAGTAGGTAATAAAGTAACTATGATTAGGTCTTTTGAAAAAAAATCAGGCAGATTTCCTAAGGCTGATTATAAAGAATTGGTTAAGTTTTACAGCGATATGTACAAGGCTGACAGGGCTAAAGTTGTATTGGTGAAGAAGGAGGGGTAAGGTTGTTATAAAAACACAATTACATCAATTTTTGTTTAAAAAGCATAAAAATTAGTAAACCCATTCATTGTAAATCTGTTCATTAACTATTTAATTATGACCACCGCAGCAATCCGCGAACAACTACATCATTTTCTTGAAATAGCAGATGACAAAAAGCTGAAAGCAATGTTTATATTGCTTGAAGATTCACTAAAAGATATTAAGACCCCCTATACTGATGAATATAAAGCGGAATTAGATAAACGTGTTGAATATTATTTGAAAGGGGGTAAAATGGTTACACCTGCAGAAATAAAAAGCAGACTTTCTTCTCATAGGGCAAAAAGAAGTTAAAGATGGGTTATAAGTATCTTTTTGAACCCCGGGCAGCGGAAGAGTATGAAAACGCATTTTTGTGGTATGAAGAACGAAGTGAAATAGCTGCTGATAATTTTATACTTGATATTGAAGAAGTTTTACAAAGGATTTGTGATGATCCTTCAGGTATAAAAAACACATAGAAAATTAAGGGAAGTTTCTTTGCTGAAGTATCCTTATCTAATAATATATCACATAGATGAACTTCAAAAAACTGTTTCTATTATTTCTTTGTTTCATCACAAACGCAATCCTGTAAAGAAGTACCGAAAAAAGTAGAAGCATTATGTTTTAAAATAAAGGGGGCGGTTTTGATCAATGGTTTTTAAATTATAACCCTCGGCATGCTTTTTTTGATTTATAGTGCATGAACCCAACAATCAAACTGCAAATACTTTATTTGTTTCTGCTGGCCATGCCCATAGCTTGTATAGCATGGACGGTTACCCATGAAGAAGTGTTTAGGGAACCACGGGAGTATTGTGAAAAAATGTGTGCCAACTGCAAAACCATTTGGCAGCGCAAATTTTTCTACCTCTTCACCTGCGAATACTGTTTTAGTCATTATGTAACTGTTTTTATACTGATTATTACACAATATCACCTTTTGTACGATGATTGGCGTGGGTATTTTATAGGTGGGTTTTCGTTGGTTTGGATTGCAAATTTGTACATGAGTTTGTTTGGCAGGCTACGGATTACCCTCAAAAAAGACAAATTGGACGCTAATCTGAAAGAGGAAGAATTGAAGAAGGTAGAATGAGACTGAATAGCTTATGGAAAACCTTTTAGTTGTCTTTTCTGTGTACAAATCGAGCCATTAGAATATTTGAATCCTCAACAAAAATCCCAATCGATAATCACCTAATCTAACTCTTAATGTGTTTTGTAACCTTTTAATATTGGAAATATCTTCGAATTGGGAGGGGATTATTGATTATTAGAATTACTTCTGCGGACAAATGAAATGGATTTTTTAATATTGAAGTTTTTTGGGAGAGTTTAATTTATTAACATCGAACTGAAACAAAAGCGAAAGGGGAAACTCAGGATGATTTCACAAACTTCAAGTATCAATAGTGCCACATTTTAGCTTCCGTTATTATTTCTGGGATTTATGTGCATCTAAATTTCTATGTAATGAAGCATATATTACTCGGATTATTAGGAATAATCCTCCTATCGATGCCATTATAAGTTTATAAGGATTTATGTTCTTCTTTTCTCCTGAAAGTACAGCTATCCAAATCCAAATTAATAGAGCTGTAATGACTAATGCTGCTATTTGTGCAATTTTACTTTTCCAAAATGGATGACCAACTTTTAAATCATTGGATAGGTCATTATCTTTATTGTTGTGCAGGGTAATTGACTGTTGAAGATGGTCACAAAATAAAGTAAAATTCATTTCTTCATTTTTTCTTTCTTTAAATAAAAACTTAACAATTTTTCCTTCTTTTGTTTTTACTTTTAATCGGTAATCCTCTCCCCAAGGTTCAAAAACATATTCTTGTAAATTTTCGAAGGATAATTCATAATCAGGTTCGGGAAAAATTTTAAAGTTATGAATCCAGGATACAGAAAATCCTAGGTCGGATACAGAAAAAATTGCCCTTGCTTTATAGAACCAATTTGCCAAGAGTTTCGCAATAATTACGACCACAATTAGGAAAATCATGGCATAGTTAAAAGGGTGCCCATTAATTGCATTTATTGGCAAATAACTCACCCCCACTAATGTCCCAATAAAAATGGTTGCATTATGTCTTGTGTGTGAATAGGTGTTTAATTGGTAAGAGGTCATTTTGAAATTCTAGGGCCAAAGTTAAAGGCAGCAAACAAGAATATTAAGCAATTCTATTTTTTTAAGATCTTTTGAAAATTTTGAAAGAAATTCAACATTCATATAGATGAAAGTTTTTTCATAATGGAAGCAGGGCTTACTTTCATGGTTTTATCTTTTCCCTTTAGCATTTTAGAAAACCCTATATCTTCCAATTCATCTTGAGATAAAGAAGATGCTCCTATTTCCAGTTTTGTAAGTAATTCATTATCATTTTTCGGAGTAACTAATAATGTTTTCATAATACGAATATACAATTTATGAAGTTCGTCATTTCATTTAGTTCGATAATAATTGTTGG
>JAYTDC010000053.1:0-17231 GCA_043736115.1 Segetibacter sp.
TACTTTGATTCATAGTTTTTGGTGTGGTAACTTAAAACTATGATAAAAGGGGCGGCTATGAGCCTAACCCCTTTTATTTATCTCGGACAACAATGAAAAAAAAAGTTGCTTCCCAGTTTTAGGAAACAACTTTTTAAGAAGAAAAAAAGAGATTTACTATTTAGGTAATAAAACAGCATCAATCACATGAACAACACCGTTTCCGGCAACTAAATCAGCTGCAGTTACGTTTGCACCGCCAATCATTACTTTACCATCTTTAATGGTTACTTTTAGTTCTTTGCCATTTATTGTTTTTACCATTTGACCATCTGTTAAATCAGCGGCTTTAACACTTCCTGCTACCACGTGGTAAGTAAGAATGCCAGTTAAATCAGCCTTTTTTTCAGGGGTTAATAAACTTTCTACAGTTCCTTTAGGCAATTTTTCAAATGCAGCATTTGTTGGAGCGAAAACTGTGAAGGGACCTGCACCACTCAATGTTTCAACCAAACCTGCGGCTTTTACAGCAGCAACTAGAGTTGTATGGTCTGCAGAACCAACAGCAATGTCAACAACAGTTGCAGGAGTAATTGCAGCTGCAGCTACAGTATCAATTACCGCAGGTGCTACAGTATCTACATTAGCTTCAGCTGTTTGCTCACCGCCACCGCATGAGGTCATAATAATTGCGGTAGTTAAAGTTACAGCAATCAACGAAAATGTTTTCCTTATCATGTTTTAAGTTTTCATTATAACAGGATGTTCAGAAAATAGTTTACCAAAATGTAGCTTTATTTTTCTTGTATAATTTATTGAATTGACATTCGCCAATTATTTCAACAACATAAGCATTAGAATGATTTTCTTGTTAAATACGGCTTGCTAAAAAACCCGGCTTTAAGGTGGCCTAAATGTTTCTTTGGCTTGAAGTTTTGCGAGGCTAACTTCAACACAACATGAAAAGCAGGCCTGTTTATCGCCGTTACTTGGTAAAATTTGCAACACAATAAAGGCAAAAAAAATTACACTTATTCCTTTCATTTGTGATACACCCCGCAAAGGCGGAAAAGAAAGTCAATTGATAGCCATCCCGAAGCCGTAGTTGCAATTGTAAATAATGAAGGATGTGCATTGTTCAACCCCGTAAGGGTTGTATAAATGTTCTGTTGCATTTTCCGTAGGTTTAACCAACGGCTATTCAAATGAAAGCCCTTCGGGCTTTAAAGAATAAATAAAAACTGTTTTGGGGAAAAATGAATAGAGAAATCCTAAATCAGACATCCCAAATCAGACATCATACATCAGCCATCCCCAATCATCTCGTCCTCCCCATTTTCCTTTTTTCACGACCTATGACATAGCCAAAGTTTATATTGAAGGAAAAAAATCTATCCTTAGAAGTACCTGTGCCTCTTCGTGTTCCTTTGCGGTCTTTTGACCGTGGGTTCAGCTCCAGATAGCGATGCGATAAAATCTTTTGCGTAGGATCGTCAAAAGTTGTTTGTTTGGGATAAGTTAGACTTACATCATCTAAATAATCACCTGTAGTTATTCTGTATAAGGCCTCTATTCGTATGTTATAAATGCCGCTTAGCTCATATTTTAGTCCTCCTCCCAAAGGCATAGAAATAGCCCGCATACTATACTGTTTTCTTGCAGGAAATTCTGCACTGTTTTGCCCTTCGGTATTCATTCTGCGAAGTTTAATTACTTCGCCTTTATATACGGTTGAAGGATTAAATGAAAAAATACCAACACCTGCTGTAAGATATGGTGAGATTGCAGGAAGGTACTCAAGGTTGAGTAACATAACAGGATGAAAAGACCCTGTAAGCGATAATTCAGTAATAGTGCTGCTATAACTTAGGTTTCTGCTTTTTACAAAATTACTATTGCTGTTTGCATCGGTTCCAGTAATTGTTCCCCTTGTAAATTGAACTCTGCCTTCTACAATGCTTTTGTACATTACTGCACAATAGAGGCCAACATTGGGTTTTAGAGATTTCCAATCATAATATCCAAAAGAAAGGGCACTACCTTTTTTCTGACCCACATCAGTTACACCCATCATCATTCCTGTGGATATTCCGGCCTCAAACAGAATGTCATTGTCCATATATTTGTCATCGTAGAAATAATATTGTCCACTTGCAAGTATTCGGGTACATAGTAAGATCGTAGTAAAAAATAGATATTTGAGCATAGCTTATTTTGGATGACCCGAAAATACAATAAATAGACTACTCCTCCGCAGCATACACCCCAAATTTTCCAAGCTTAGCCATCCATTGCAAAAGAAATTTTGAAATAATGGGATAAAAACCATCAACTAAACTCATAGCAATCAGATAGGCCAAGGGATGATTGATACCAAAATAGGCATCCATACTCCAACTGCCGAGCAGCATATGTTCTGCCATTTTTACAATAAAACTGGTGAAGGCAAAAAAGATGAATTGTTCCAACATAGGGCGTTTGTGGCTGCTATAATATAACCATGTGAGGCACAACCCAATCCATATAGCGGAATGTATAAAGTTATTGAGCCACGGCAGAAAACTCATTAACCCGAGTAAGTGAAAAAAGTAGTTGCCGGTGAACATGAGTATAAACCAAACAATAGCAAGGAAGTAAAAATTGCCGCGATAGTTAAGTTCAACAACAGGCTTGGGATATTTTATAAAAAGAAAGAATAAAAAATAAATGAACAATACCAACAGATAATTTACAATGCCATTACCGGCGCCAAGAATAGTTTCCATGAGCAAGTAGTTTAAAATGTTTTGGGTTGGTATAAAGGTAGGGGAGAATTATGAATTTTGAGTTTAGGGTTTAGGGTTTAATGTTTGGGGTTTGGGGTTTAGGGTTAAAGCTTAAAAATTAAATTGCAGAGGAAATGCTTGAGTTTTTTACAGTGGATAAGGAGATTTGAATGAATTCCCTATATTCTCTGTGTAACACTCCTGTGTTTCTCTATGGTTTAGCAAAATCAACCACAATCTTAGCGGCATTGTACGATGCATCCCCTCCTTGTGACAACAAATTTTTGAGTGCTGTATAATCCTGCTTTAACTGAAGTTTGCGTTCGGTATTCTCCAATAGCTGTTTCAACTCTTTGATACAGTTTTCGGTAGTCATTTCGTGTTGAATTAACTCTTTAACCACCGGTTTATCCATAATTAAATTAACGAGAGAAATGTATTTTACTTTAATCACCCACTTAGCGATTTGATATGACAATGCATTGCCTTTGTAGCACACCACTTCAGGCACACCAAACAAGGCTGTTTCTAAAGTGGCTGTACCGCTTGTTACTAATGCGGCTGTAGATTTATTTAGCAACTCATAAGTCTTACCGCCCATTGCTGAAACATTGCTATATGGCTTTAAAAAAGGTTCATAAAATGCATCGTCCTGTCCCGGTGCTTTGGCTACAATAAACAGATATTGTGGAAATGATTTGCTTACTTCCAACATAACCGGTAGCTTAATTTTTATCTCCTGTTTTCTGCTGCCGGGTAATAGTGCAATGATCTTTTTTTCTTGATTAACTGTTGTAGATGTTGCTTTAAACTGCTCAATCACTTCTACCAATGGATGGCCAACATAATCCACCTCATAATTCCATCTTTTGTAAAAATCTTTTTCAAAGGGAAGAATGACGATCATTTTGTCCACATACTTTTTGATGTCATGTACACGGTTTTCTTTCCATGCCCATATTTGTGGAGAAATGTAATAGACAGTTTTAAACCCTTGCTGCTTTGCCCATTTTGCAATTCGAAGGTTAAAGCCGGGATAATCAATTAGCACCAAAACATCAGGCTTGTAATAAAGTATATCTTTTTTGCAGAATTTAATGTTGCGCAGTATTGTTTTCAGGTTCATTACTACCTCTACGAAACCCATAAAAGCAAGGTCTTTATAATCTTTAATAACCTCTGCACCTGCAGCCTTCATCATTGGCCCACCCCAACAGCGAATGTTGGCCCTATTATCTAATTGATGAATTTGCTTTATAAGATTGCTGCCATGTAAATCGCCACTTGCTTCGCCGGCTATGAGGTAGTATTTCATTAATGTGGGTGAGTGATTTATACAAAGAAACAATGATTTTGGGCAATGTGGAAGTATGTACATAAAGCTTAGATCATTTCACACAAAGGGATAACGAAGGTAAAGGGACAACGAGTTGTTTATTTTTTTAATACCCGATATAATATTTAGCTGGTTTGCCCCGGATTTTAATTCCATTTCAAAATTGTTTAGATAATTTGCACTACCTTAAACCTTTTACCTAAAAATACGTCTATTACAGTGGTTGTATACCATACAAACAGATGAAAACAAAACTGACCATTTTTTTATGCACTTTTTTTATAATCGGTCAGGTTGTTCTTGCGCAGGATTTTTCGAATAAAGGAAAAGATTTTTGGGTTATTTATACAGGGCATGTAGATGGCCTTACCTCCCGAATGGCCTTATACCTAACTTCAGATGTAAACGCAACAGGTACAATAGAAGTTAATGGCAGCACTAAATCTTTTACCGTAACAGCAAATCAGGTTACAACAATTCAATTTACCCAATCTACCTCTCCATCCAATTCTGTTGTATTCAACAATCAACTGGAAGGTATTGGCACCAAAAAAGGTATTCATATTACCAGCGACAAGCCAATAGTTGTATATGCTCATATTTTAAATTCTGCACGTTCAGGTTCTACATTGGTTTTACCTACCAATGTTTTGGGAAAAGAATATTATGTATCCAGTTATGACCCTAACAGCCTTACCAGTGCTGACCGATCAGAGTTTGCTGTTGTTGCAGTGCTAGATAATACCCTACTCGAAATTACCCCATCAGGCCCGGATGCGGCAGGTGTACATGCAGCCAATATTCCTTTTCAGATTACATTGTCAAAGGGTGATGTGTACCAATATCAAAGCAACTATGACCTTACAGGTACGCATATTAAGTCTATAGGTACTGCAAGTGTGTCTTGTCAACCTATTGCGGTTTTTTCAGGTTCTACACGTACTGCCCTTGGCTGCTCAACTCCAAATTCCGGCGACAATCTGTACCAACAATTGTTTCCTTTTGCCTCATGGGGCAGGTTGTATTATACTGCTCCTTTTATTCGAAGGGCTTATGATGTTTTCAGAGTGATAGTTAAAGATTCCAACACTATCGTTACTGTAAATGGAACACCCTTGAATCGTTCAAAGTTGATTCGTGGCAGATTTTATGAGTTTAATACACAAGGCAATAATACAGGACAAATTATTTCCGCAGATCAGCCTATATGTGTGTTTCAATACATGATTAGTAAAGGGTGCGATGGTATAGAAAGTGACCCCGAAATGATAATTCTAAATGCTGTTGACCAAACACTTAATGACATAACAGTAATGAGTGCACGTAATGACCTTACGCCACCTAATACCAATATTGATAATCATTATCTCAACATTATTTACAAAACCAATACTTTCAATACTCTGCGTATTGATGGCCGATCACCAACAGCTTTACCAAAGTCAATACCCGGCACAGGCTATTCTTATGTGCAGGAAGATGTAACAGGTTCTACAAGTATAAACCCTGCCCATCACATTACCTCTGACAGTGGTTTTATATGTATAGCATATGGCACAGGCAATATTGAATCTTATGGTTACAATGCAGGTACTAATGTTATAGACAGATACCAATACCTGACATCATCTAACCTGTATGCTTCTGTTAATTTTCCAGCTACATGCAGGTATGCGCCGTTTTATTTTTCGCTTACACTACCTTATCAACCAACATCACTTAACTGGAACTTTAATAACAATCCCAATCTGTCACCCAATACATCAATTAACATTAATGCACCTATACCGGATAGTATTTTTATAAAAGATGGCAAAACGCTATACCTCTTCAGGTTAAGCACTATATACACCTATTCGCAACTTGGTACATTTCCAATACAGGTTACAGCACAAAACCCTACTCCCGAAGGGTGCAGCGGCACACAGGAAATAAACTATGACATGGTTGTTTACGAAAAACCTGTTGTAGATTTTAGTTATCCTACAAGTATTTGTTTGGGTGATAGTGTTCATTTTACAGATGCAACCAATGGCAATGGCAGGCCTGTTATTAAATGGGACTGGATATTTGGTAATGGAAATATTTCATCAGTTAAAAACCCTGTTGAAAAATATACAACCTCCGGCACCTACAATGTAAAACTTCAAACCATTACAGATATTGGCTGCATAGCGGATACAACAAAAACAATTACCATTTCCACCTTGCCGGTTGCGAGGTTTACAGTTACTTCAAGAACCTGTTCAGGTGTTGCAGTTACATTCAAAGACTCGTCTACATCTGCGATTGGTAATGTAGTAAAATGGACCTGGAACTTTGGAGATGGCACTACATTAATTGATTCGCTTCATAGTGCTATTACTCATACCTACAGCAGCAGCGGCCCCTACACTATTACACTAACTGCAGAAACAGTTGCAGGTTGTGTTGCATCAACTTCAAAAAACATAATAATACAAGATCAGCCTGTCGCAAATTTTATAACACCCGAAGTTTGCCTCAACGATGCATTTGCCCAGTTTATTGATAGCAGTTATATAGCCAATAGCAACCCAGGTATTTTTACTTACCTATGGAACTTTGGTGATGCCAATGCAACAGCAGGAAATCCGAATACTTCAATAATCAAAAATCCTTTACATAAATACACAGCAACCGGCACTTACAATACCAGCTTAATCATTACTTCTCAATTTGGTTGTATTGATACAGTTCTTAAAACCTTTCAGGTAAATGGCTCCTACCCTGTTGCAAATTTTAGTCTTGTTGACAGCTCACTCTTTTGTACCAATGAGTTGGTGAAAATTAAGGATGGCTCCACTGTTTTTCCGGGAACAATAACTAAGGTTCAGATAAGCTGGGAGTCAATATCAGCAACAGATACAGACGATAATCCAATAGCAGGAAAAGTATACACTCACCTTTATCCTTCTATCCTGATAAGTAAAAGTTACAGAATTAAACTAACTGCATATTCAGGTCAAACGTGTTTAGATACAATCAGCAAAGCGATAACGGTCCTCCCATCACCTAAGTTAGCTTTTGGAGCAGTTCCTTACATTTGTTTTAATGCTCCAACAAGGCAAATACTACAGGGTGTTGAAACAACAGGATTAACAGGGGTAGGGACTTATTCGGGTACAGGTATAACATCCGGCGGCATTTACGATCCGGCACAAATTAATTTTTCGGGCACTAGCATAACTTATCCTTTATATTATGAATTCATAGCTACAGATGGTTGCAAAGACAGTGATACAAGTTCCATAACTATACACAAAGCAACAGTAGATGCCGGCAACGATATTACCATACTAGAAGGAACAGAAGCAACGCTGAAACCAACTGTAAATGCAGACAATCCAATGTACCTATGGAGCCCTGCAACCTGGCTAAATACAACAACAATTAAGAACCCAATCAGTAAACCTAAAAATGAAATTACCTACAGAATTACTGTTACTGATGGCTTTGGATGTATAGCAAGTGATACAGTTGCTATCAAAGTTTTGAAAGAGCCTATAGTACCTAATGCATTTTCACCCAATGCTGATGGGGTAAACGATGTATGGAATATACAATACCTCAAAACTTATAGCAGGGCTGTAGTAAAAGTATTTAACCGTTATGGTTTATTGGTCTATAACTCTATAGGCTACGACAAATCATGGGATGGTATATATAATGGCAATCCTGTACCGGTGGGGGTTTACTATTATTTAATTTCACCCGGTAGTGGCCGCAGAACTATGAGCGGTTGGGTTACATTGATGAGGTAGTTTGTAAATGCATTCACGATGTTTCAGGAATTTCGGAGTTGTTTAAAACAATTGTTTTATTATGTTCAGCTTCCCGCATTTCAAAAACCGCTCTTACTATTGTGTAACCATTTATAATAAATGCTTACTAAGAATATCCCATTTTTTTATCATACTGCATCAAACAATTTTTATGAATAATCTTCTACTTTTCTTGGCACTATTTTTAAGTCTTCATTGCTTTAGCCAACTAACTACACCACCTGATGGTGGCAACAAAAAAGCTATTGTGGGTGAACGTATAGGCATAACAGATGTAACTATAAATTATAACAGACCAGGCGTAAAAGGCCGAGAGGGAAAGGTTTTTGGGAAACTGGTAGATTACGGTTTTAATGATCTTGGGTTTGGTACAAGTAAGTCAGCACCTTGGCGGGCAGGTGCCAATGAAAACACTACTATAGAATTCAGCACCAATGTAAAGATTGAAGGAAAAGATTTACCGGCAGGTAAATATGGATTCTTCATAGCAGTTGGCCCTGAAGAAAGCACCTTGATTTTTTCAAAGAACTCAACAAGTTGGGGTAGTTTTTTTTATAAAGAAAATGAAGATGCCTTAAGGGTAAAGGTGAAGAATGTACCAATGCCAATAAGTAATGAATGGCTAACCTATGAATTTACAAATCAAACACCCAATAGTGCTATATTGAATCTTATTTGGGAAAAAATGAAATTTCCATTTAAGATAGAAGTTGACTTACAACAAATACAATTGGAATCATTCAGAAATGAATTAAGAACAGAAAAAGGATTCACTGCAAATGCATGGCATCAGGCAGCAAGGTATTGCCTGGATAATAACATTAACCTTGAAGAAGGAATGATATGGTCAGAGAAAGCAATAAGCGAACCTTTTATTGGTGAACCAAATTTTCAAACTCTTTCTACCAAAGCAAAATACCTTAGAAAGTTTGACAAAAATGCTGCTGCTGATAGCATAATGAAAATAGCACTGCCCATGGGCAGCATGACACAAATACACAATTATGCCCGTGGACTTTTGCAGGAAAAAAGGAACAAAGAAGCTTTTGAAGTATTCAAAATGAATAATGATAAGAACCCAAACACCTTTACTACCAACATGGGCATGACACGTGGATATGCTGCCACAGGCAACATAAAGAAAGCATTGGAATATGCGGAGAAAGCTTTAATACAGGCACCTGATGGAGGTAACCGTGTAGCTGTTGAAGGTATTATTGCAAACCTGAAAGAGGGTAAGAATATTAATTGAGTTTACAGACAATTGTTGTAACTTAATCATGTAACTTGTTAATAATATTGCTGACATTATCATCTTCCATCCTCTCTACAGGCTTTAACAAAAGGCTCATAATAAATCCGGGATTTATTATTCTGTTAGCCAATGTGACAACCGTATTATCCATTGTATTTATGTACGATTGTCCGTTTTCTTCAGGGATAACAGCAAGTGCCATAGCATTAACCCATGATGCTTTTCTTGCAGCAGAAATACTAAAATTCAAAACAACATCTTGTTGGTTATTGGTGATGGCTGTAAGCAATTTTAAAGGTGGCCAAACTTCTGAAAGATCTTCCTGCACATTTTGCATAAGAGATGAAATGACATAGTTTATCTTATTAAAGTCAGCCTCAAGATCATAAATTTTACTGCCGGGACAAGCTTGTGCAGCAGCTATGCCCAAATCTAAATTTATGTGGGTATTAATGCCTAATAAAAGATGTTGAAGCACAATTAAGTTATTATTTGAAGTTGCATCAAAAGCTTTGCACCATGCATTGGTACAAGGCTTTTTATTGGTATAAGCTTCCCAGGCCTGCAGGTATCTATTTGCAAAAATAACATCCAACAACTCCATTCTTTGTCCATTTTCAAAGTTTCCATTGGCAATGCCTTGTTTTACTGCCAAAGTCATTTTGCGATATAAACAAGCAAAGTAACCAATTCTGCTTTGCTTAGTCTTACACCAATCTATGATGTTATCAAGCTGAGCAATAACTTCATCAATAGTAGTGGCAGAAATCATTTTGTTAGTTTAGAGTTATGAATTATGAGTTTAGAGTTATGAGTTTATGTTATGAAGTTATACCAAATTCAAGTAATAATTGTGTATTGCAATAACCAATGCAAACCCTCAATTAGATTGATTGAATGGCATTATTTATTTCAATTAAAATTGTTTTCGACGTGAAATGAAGGGTAAAAGGCAGGATATAACATACTTGATTTTAACCCTATCAGCAACTTACAATTCGCTTAAAAATTGACTGATTTCTGCTTTGGATTTTGCTGCCGGATTTACAATAGATATCAAATCCTGTGTCATTACAGCTTCTTTGAAACCAAGGTAATATTGGTTGCCAATGAGAGATAATGAAATTAATTGCAATTCGCTGCCAATAGGAATGTTTGGCGCATTAAAACTGCGTGAAGCATAATCACCATTCAACTGCACAACAACTTTTCTTTGTTTAAGTATTGCAAAAACAGCAGTATTATTATTGGTAAAAATGGGTGAAAGAGTTATATTAATGTTGCTTTTACTCAAAGCGGTATCTACGGGTTTCAGACAATTGATCCAATTGGTTTTTCCAGCAAAAAGCTGATACCCTTTTGTTGTTCCTAAACTATCCTGATGTACAAATGGAGTAATTAAAGACGAATCTGCAGCATGCATCCAAACAAAGAATGGATTAGTACCTGCAGGAAATGGCAAATGTGGTTGGCTGTTACCAAAAAAAACATTCATTCCATTGGTTGGGTTTGAATCTCTTAAAGTAAAAAACAACTTCTTTCCCGGTAGTAATCTAAGTTCCTGATCTGCTCTGAAAAATTTTACCTGAAAAGCACTTATACTCTCCAACAACTGGCCATAACTTGTAGTAGGTCTTGCATATCGTATAAAATCTCCCCTGCGGGTTACGTGTCTTAACTCTATCCTTACCCTTCCCGGTGTAACAGATGTACCATTTACATTTTCTAAACAAGCCGCAGGTATTGCTACATCAAGATTTGCATTTACCCGCAAAAAAGCACTGCCTGTAACATTGAAAGAATCAATAAATGGTGTTAAAGCAAGTCCATCAAATAAGTTGTTTGAAACTGCATTTGCAGTAAGGTTATGATTCCAGGATGTATCATTAACGGGAGTATTATAAAGTAAGAAATAATCAGAATTCTCCTTGGAACAACCCACAGTAAACAAACACACTACAATAAGAAAGGATAAAAATTGTCTCATCATCTATTATAAAATCGGTCTTTGTTTGTGAGATACTAGTGGTGATTATTTCGCTGCCCCGGAACCATTTAATTTAAAGCGAATTCCTAGCAAAATACCCGCAGTATGAAATCTTTGGGTAAACGGACTTGCATTTGTAGTACGGTCAGATAAGCTATACCTAATGTAGGGTTCAGCAAAAAAAGATGTGCAGTTGCTGATTTCTTTTATGAATGATAGGCCGGCATACAATCCCACCCCAACTTTCTTTTTAAATATTGCAGGACCACTTTTTGAAAATGAAGCCGGACGATAACTTGTATCTAAAAATTCACCCTGCTGAGTTGAGGAAAGATTAAAGATTGCGCCTCCGTTTATATTTGCTTTCCAACCTTCACCATTTAATTCATAACCAAGAATAACAGGCACATCCCAACTTCTATAGCGGTTATAAGTCGTTTTTACTCTGTAGCCAATCTGTTCTACCAATGATGTATCCCTGATAGTAGTAGTTGTTCCGTTTGAGTTTGTAATAGTCCTGATAGTGATTACAGTACTAACCGTACGTTCGTTTTCGTTGCGATAGTCAAATCTCTCATTTATTTGAGCATACTGTAGACCCGTTTTAACCAATAAATTCTGACCAATTTCTTTAGTCAATCTAAAACCAAGGGAATAAGAAAGTTGTTTGTTAGAAGTGCTGTCTTTGCTATTGATGCCATTACCTACTTTTTTATATTCCATTTGCTTAAACGCAATATCAGGTGAACCAAAAAGCTCAAAATACAATCCATGATTACCGCTCCGTCTGTCTGAAGGGCAATCTACAGAAGAAAAGAAATTCGATTTTTTATTGCTCAAACTTATGTTTGAAGCAGCATTTTGTGCAGCAATTTTTTCTTTGATTGATACCAATGAAAACCGGTCATAATAGGGTCTTATTGCTACCTGTGCAATAGGAGATTCTGACTGAACTTCCTCATTTGAGATATTATTTTTCATCCATGTTTTCGGTCGGCTTGTAGAGCCTAAATTATTCTTTGAACTGTTAGCATTCAAACGCTGATTTGTTGCCTTTAAGTTACTTTTTATTGATGAACTTTTAATGTTTTGTCGGGCTATGTTATTGTCTTTAAATGTAGTAGGCACCGCTTTACCATTTGTAACCTGATTGCTCAATTTACTAATATTTTGTGGGGCTAAATTTTCAGGTGTTTTACTGTTTTGATTAGCAGAATTAGAGAGTTGACTATTGAAAGTAACTCCATGTGAATTTAAGTCAATTGCATTATACTGTAAAGTCGAACCCTGTTTAAACTCTGCCTCACTTGTACCAAACGGATCAAACCAACCAAAAAATATGGCCATGCAACCTACAACAACTACTGCTGCAACAGGTTGCCACCAATAAATAGATTTTTTATCTCTACCTTTTTCCTGTACAATTTTATTCCACATATCAACAGGAACTGTTGCTACATGGTTTCCAATTTTTTCCTTTATAAAATCGTCAAACAGCTTATCATTCATCTTCACACAGCTATTTTTTGAATGTTCAAAATTTTGTTTTGCAATATTTTTCGGGCTTTTACCAACTGACTTCGACTTGTACTTGCCTGTATGTTCAGCATATTACCTATTTCTTCATGACTATATCCCTCAATCACATTCAGGTTAAAAACCAATCGGTAACCTTCCGGTAATTGACTGATCAATTTAAGAATCACATCTTCACCCAAATTACTATAAGCATAAGGTTCTATGGTAGCAGAAACCTGATTGTAATCCGTCATTTCAGAGAAATTTATTTTCTTCTTTGAAATGTTCTTCAATGCCGTATTAACAACTATTCTTCTGATCCACCCTTCAAACGATCCTTCAAACTTAAATTGATGTATGTATTTGAAAATACGTAAAAAGGCTTCTTGCAATACATCTTCGGCCTCCATTTTGGTTTTGGTATAACGCAGACATACCGCTAACATTTTGCCGGCATATTGCTCAAAGAGCATCCGCTGGCACTTAATGTTATCATTAAGACACCCGTTAATGATTTCGTATTCTGTCAAGGGCTTACATCAATTTCAAAAAGGTTATAAAAATGGCAGATACTTACCTTACAATTTTTGCTGCCTGTTACAAAGTTAAATCCAACTACTGTTAAAAAAAGCAGCAGGAGTTTCATTTCGTGATAATAACATAAAATTTATATAAAATAAATTACAAGCTTTATAAAAAATTCTCCAAGTTTTTGGACGAATTTTAATGTCCCAAAGATGCTTGCCACCCTAACAATAATAAAATACAGTCTGTAAAGGAAGTGGTTCAGAAAAAAAGTCTTACCAACTGCATAATTTTATTTAAATTTACAATAGCTCTTTTTATTAATCACCTACAAAAAACTGTCGTATGAACTACATTGAACGTATGGAACAATGGGGAGATACACATCATCCAAAATGGATGGATATTGTAAGAGTAGCATTAGGTATCTTTCTGATCTACAAAGGGATTGATTTTCTTCGCAACATGGGTATTATGAACGATTTGTTAGCCCATAATATGTCATTTGGCAGTTTCGCCGTAATGCTTATTGGTCATGTTATTGTATTTGCCCACATTCTTGGTGGTTTATTGATTGCAATGGGTGTACTTACACGGTTTGCCTGTCTGATTCAAATTCCCATTTTGCTTGGTGCAATTTTTCTGGTAAATATGAATGGTGGTATGTTCAGGCCTTATTCTGAACTTGTTCTATCCATTATTGTATTATTATTGCTAGGCTATTTTCTGGTAGTAGGCAATGGCCCTTGGAATGCAAATTTTGATGAGAAAGAAAAGGTGAGAAGAGTCAGGAGTTGAGTTGGTTGTTTAGGGTTTAGAGTTTAGAGTTTAGTGACTTATTTTTTAAGGAATAAACCAATTACCGAATTAACCAATTAACTATTTAACCAATAAACCTTTTGAACCATTAAACCAAGAACCTCTTAAACCTTCTTTATCCCCGTTTTGGTGAGTTCTATTTTTTTCTGTTTAAACAGGTTGCCAACGGCCATTTTAAATGCTTTTTTACTCATACCGAAGAATTCATAGATTTCTTCAGGGGATGATTTGTCAAAGTAGGGGAGATAATTATTGTTTTCGCTTAACAGATGGAGAATCTTTTCAGCTTCGCCTTCTATTCTGCCGTAGCCCATTTTGCCAATAGAAACATCTATTTTGTTTTCGGGGCGAATGGTTTTTATAAAGCCTTTCATCTTGTCGCCTACACCTATGGTTTGGTATATTTCATTGTGGTGAAGTACGCCTGTATGTATGTTATTGATGATGACCAAATAGCCAATGTCTGTACGGCGATAAACGATAAGATCCACTTCATCTTTTTCCTTAACGGTAAGAGTGTCGTTGCTTAAGAAAGGTTCAATCTTTTCTGTAGCTGCTACACGACCCGTTTGCTCGTCAAGATAAATTTTTACAAGGTAATAGGCACCCTGTCGCATACCACTTAGCTGCTTGGTTTTGGGCACAAAAATATCTTTCATTAATCCCCAATCAAGAAAAGCACCGTGTTCGGTAACGGTAACCGCCTGCATGTTTGCAATATCGCCTAAAGCACCTTTGGGCTGTTGGGTTGTAGCTATCAAACGTTCCTCGCCATCATGATAAACAAACACTTTTATTTCATCACCAATCTTGAGCCCTTCAGGCACAAAACGTTTGGGCAGCAAAATGCCCTCGCCGCCATCGTTTAAATAAACGCCAAAATCTACAGTGCGAAGTACAGTGAGAGTGTTGTAAGTGCCGGCTTGAATCATGGGGCAAAGGTAAGAAAGGGAAATGGTAGCAAGGCAGTAGTTATTTCAGATGTTTAGTCCGGCTGAATTTTCGTTATAGCCATATTAGCGTATGGGAAAAGAGCTTTCTCACTTTTCTTTGTTGTTGACAGCCTTGATTTTGTTTTGCGGGATTTTAAAAAATCACTAAACTCTTTTTCTTCTTTGTCAGTTAAAGGTTTGTTCACAAATACAAAGTCTTTATCGTCCATTTTTTTAAAGTTTATCATAACTTATAGTCTTTAAAATATTTAGTTTTTAAAAGAGCTGCTTCTTTGGTGTCAATAAACATACGGTTCATACCAAAAAGTTTTGCATCCAATGCTTGTTCATAATGTTGTCCTAAACGGGTTTTTGCAACAAAGGAAACTACACCGTCTAAGACTGGCGTTGTTGGGATATTTGAAAAACGTCTGTCCACAACTGAAGCCCAATATTTTTTAAAAGTAGAAGTTATGAGCTAAAGCTAAATTCTTAACGACGAGCTGAAACCGAAGGTGACAGCGAACTACAGCCGAAGCTTACAACATCATACTCCAAAATTTCATACCACTTGCTTTTCGCAGTATTCACCATTCAAATAAGTCGAACGGCAGTTTCCTTTTTCGCTTGTAATAAATAACTTTTTTCCCATTTATAATATGATACTTTTCTAAATAGCCATATTTGTCATCTGTCCAAATTTCCTTTCCTCCGATTTTCGATAATTGAAGATTATTTATTTTATAATACTCAAAATTCGGAATACCTGATGCCAAGCCAACGGATGATATCGTGTTACTTTTTGTGTCGTAAGAAGTGGAAGGCAAGTTTTCAAGACCTTTTATAAGTTGCAAAGATTTTGTCTTTGTGTCTAATATGAACAAATATTCCGTTTCATTAGAGCCTGTGCCAACAATGCCAGCGGAAACCAAAAAATCTTCTATTTTGTCATTGTTGTAATTGCTAAATCTACTTTGTAATTGAGCCGATGTTCTTAAGCTATCAAATTCATTTTTCTTGTGCCACTTATTATTCACTTTCTCGTAAAACTTCACTTGACTGTAAGTAACGTTTTGTTTATGGTCAATTGAAGTGTCCAATAGAATTGCATATAAAGTGTCACTTTTAAAAAAGTGTCCAAAGTAAAATTGATAAGGTTTTTTCTGATTGATTAATGTACTTTCTGCCAAAGTTAAAGGTTGCTTTGAATTTATTTGTTGAGCAAAAAGTCTATGACCCACAAATAAGATAAAGAAGAATAATAATGAGAGACGAAGCATAGAGTTTTTATTGCATACAAATCATAATTGGGAAACCTCGAACCAGAACTTGTAAGTTGTCCTTTGTACCCTAACATTGCGAATTTAAGAAAAGCCAATATCTTTTTAAAATGTCTTGTAATATTTAGAGGAATTATTTCGCAGGTGTTCTTCACCTGCAAACACAGCATATGGTGGATGCTGTTGGTGAAGAACACCAACAGCGGCATAAAAAGCTAAGGTATTTTTAAAATGTCTTGTAACGTTTGAAGGAATTATTGTAGGTAAGAAACTTTTTCTTGTACCAACTATTTTCATTGCTGAAAGTATTAATCGACTAAACGTAAAAACTATCTCTCTGAAACTGAAATAAATATTTCCAAAATAATAGATTTATATTGTTGTTTCTATGAATCGTTACAGAGGAATATTTTATATTTGACAGAGATCCAATAAACCATTATAAAATCAACCACCACAATAATTAACTCAATCACATGAACCACCGCATAGCTTATACTTGTGAAAAGATAAATGCGCTTGTGTACGGGTTAACGGATGATGAGGTGAGGATTGTGGAGGGAAATAATTAAAAATTAAAAACTATGAATTTATTAATTGGCATGCCTGGAGGCTCCGAATGGATATTAATATTGATTTGCCTTTTCTTTATTTTGGCATTACCTATATGGGCAATTTTGTTATACTCCAAAAACAAGCAACTGAATAAACAAGTTAAGACACTAACTGAAGAAAAAAATGCCTTTTTGACAAGACTTTTGGATAAGAAATAATTTTTTGGTTACTAAAAGAAAATACAAACCATGAAAGAATCAAAATCACCTATTGGTTTAGCTGGAGAATTTTACGTAATGTATAGACTACTTCGCTAAGGTTATTTGGCTGCAATTACTTTGGGAAATGAAAAAGGAGTTTCGCCTTTGCAGGTGTTCTTCAGGCTGACCGAGAATAATGAAGTAAAGCAACAAATTTAGTTTTCATGTTGTCTTATGCGCATGGAAAAATTCAAAGCAATAAATAATACGCAAATTT
>JAYTDC010000054.1:0-4369 GCA_043736115.1 Segetibacter sp.
CACTACTGTCCCGTTAAGTTGTGAGTGAATTTGATACAATATAGAACAGGTAAGTATTTTAGATAGTTCTTTGATTTTACGATTTGAACTTAAACCAAGTTTTTTGCTATTCAAATTAGCAATATGAACCAAGGCAGCTATGTACTTTCACAGGTTTTTGATTTAATTAACCGTTACGAGTTTGATAAATGTGTCAATAATCATAATGGAAATTACCGGGTAAAGGTATTTAAGTGCTGGGAACAGTTTATCGTAATGAGTTTTGCTCAGTTATCTTACAGGGAAAGTTTAAGAGATATAGAATTTTGCCTTGGAGGAATGCAATCGAAATTATATCACTGTGGTCTTAAGACTAAAATTGCCAGGAGCACACTTGCCAAAGCAAATGCAAACCGGCCATGGGAAATATATTCAGATTTAGCACAAATTCTTATTGCTAAAACGGTACCGCTTTATAAAGGAGAAAACAATCTGGCAAAAGAACTTGAAACAATTGTGTATGCTTTTGACAGTACAATTATTGATTTGTGTGCAACATTATTTCCCTGGGCAAAGTTCAGGTCAACTACCAATGCCATAAAAGTACATGTGCTTCTAAACATCGATGGTTCAATTCCGGAATTTGTAAGTATAACAGAAGGTAACAGGCAGGATGTAAAATTATTGGATGAGATTACCTATACCAGTGGCTGCTTTTACCTGGTAGATAAGGCCTACATAGATTTTAGAAGATTGTATAAAATAGAATTGCAAAAAGCTTTTTTTGTAATGAGGGCTAAAGAAAACCTTGCTTACAGCGTGATAGCGGTTAATAAAATAAATAAGAAAACCGGTGTTAGAAAAGATGAATTTATTAAATTGAAATGGCATCATGGAAAAAGAAAATATCCGATTACTTTCAGGAGAATAGAATATGTGGATGCTGTAACAAAAAAAGAGTTGACATTTATAACAAACCATTTGACAATAGAAGCTGTAATCATTGCAAGGCTTTATAAAGAGAGATGGAAAGTAGAATTATTTTTTAAGTGGATAAAACAAAATCTTAAAATCAAACGGTTTTATGGTAACAGTGAAAATGCAGTAAAAACACAAATATGGATTGCGGTGTGTGATTATTTATTAATTGCAATATTAAAAAAGCACTTAAAAATTGATGCGTCATTCAATCAAATATTACAGATACTAAGTATCGGGTTGTTTGAAAAATGTAACATCAAAGAATTATTTACAAAGGAAGAAACCAAAATCGTTAGCAATCAGGGTGTTTTATTCTGAATATTAACGGGACAGTAGTGAGTATATATCGGAGTGTTTATACTTTACGGCCATGCTGTAAAGTTAGTGGTTGGCAGTAATTATTACAAAGCACTTTTCAGCAGCGGGGTTTCACAGTTACGTTTTTAGGATTAAAGAGAATTTGTGTGAAAACCCCGCTGGGACGGAAAACAAAATTTACATAAATTTTTACATTCACTTTTATAAACAACAGCAACGTTTATTTACAGGGTTTGGGCAGGTATTTTAAGTTGTATGGTAAGGCTTTCCTATCAAATGAATATCAATGCTGTCTTTTATTCCCTTTAGTTGGGCAGATGCAGGGCTGTTTGAAGGTTTGGCAGAGAGTAAATTAAAAGCATTGCCTGAAATAATGAAACTGTTATTATATTCTTTTGTAGCTGATTGTAAACGGGCTGCAATATTTACCGGAGCTCCCATTACAGTAATATTATTGTTAACCCCTATTCCTATATTTCCTATTATTACCTTGCCGGTATGCACACCAATACCTACTTGAAAATTATGACGAAAATGTTTGTAAACATACGTCTCATTAAAAATATCAATTTCTGCAAATATTTGAAATCCTGCATGAGTGGCATTTTCAGCAGCCTCCTGCACCGTTGTTTCAAATCCAAAAACTGCATAAAATCCATCGCCTTCAGTTTCTATTATTCTTCCATTATTATGTTCAATTACTTTTCTAAATAAATTAAACAGTCGCCGCATAATATGGATTACATCAAAAGGCAGGTAAAAATTTATGAACCTCGTAAAATTCCGGATGTCTAAAAAAAATAAGGCCAATTCCTTTTCTTCGCCTGTATATTCAGGATCAGTTGATGTATCTCCTTTAATATAGATGCTCACATCAATTTCATCCCGTATTAAACGATGTACCTTTACACCTTCGCCGGTTATATAGCACTGGCAGGCTAACCTGATATTTTTTGGAAATGGTAATTTTTGCCTCAGTGCAGTTTCTTTATCTGAATAAGAAGAAAGGTTTTCCATTCCTTCAAGTATAAGGATGCGGCAGGTGGAGCATTGTGCTTTACCGCCACAGGAGTGATAATGGGAGATACCTGCTGCAAGAGATGCTGCTAATACAGTTTGACCTTCGTCAACAGTAATTGGCTTATCTCTTAAAAAATCAACAACAAATTGTTTCATTCAAAACATTTGAAATGAGTTACAAATAAAAAACGTCTCAACCAGTTCATTTTACCGCAAATGGCGTGCTAATATTATTTACACAAAGCATTCAACATTCCCTTAAAAATAAATCCATGAAATGGGAAAACAGCGTACCAATATAACCGCCCCTTTAAGCCAAGCGGACGAAAAGTTGCCGTTTGCTCAAGTTCATTTTTTTCGTTGATGAAAAATTCCAGCCATGCTTCTCCGGGTAATTTCATTTCTGCGTACAACAGCAATCTTCTGTCTTCTTTATTTGCAATAAGCACCCTCCAGAAATCAAGCGACTCTCCCGGATATAATTGTGTGGGGCTTCTTCTTCCTCTTCGCAAACCAACACCACCAACCATTTTATCCATCAGTCCTCTTATTCCCCAAAGCCATCCACCATAATACCAGCCATTACTGCCACCAATGCGCCATATTTTGTCCAGTGTATTTTGCAGGTCTGTTACCTTTTGTTTTCGTGTATCCTTAAATGTACCTTCCTTGGGAACCTGCAAATGTACTGTTACACCTTTATATAAAATATTACTGGTGGCCGCATCTTTCCAACTGCTTAGTACCTGGTCATTCTCAATTTTTACAAATGCCAGTTCAATTGCTTTTTCATAAGGCGTAGGTGTAATGTGGAGTATTTCTCCCAAATTATTTGGTTTACCTATTACTTCAACTTTCATACTGTCCACCAAATTTTTGGCCAGTTGATAGCTGGTAGATGTAACAAAGTATAACCAGTATGATGACAAGCGGGGAGTTAAAACAGGCAATACTATTATTTTTCTTTTAAGACCACGTACAGCGGCAAACCTCAATAATAATTCTTTGTAAGTAAATATTTCGCCGCTGCTTATATCAAAACTATTGTTTAATGCCTGGGGTAAATTAATAACGCCCTTTAAATAGGCCACCACATCTCTTATTGCAATAGGTTGCGTTTTTGTGTTCAGCCATTTAGGCGTTATCATTACGGGCAATTTTTCTACCAGGTCACGTATTATTTCAAAAGATGCACTGCCGGAGCCAACAATGATTCCAGCTCTTAAGGCGGTGAATGCGTATGAATGATTTCCTGTTTTTAAAATTTGCTCCACCTGAAGTCTTGATTGAAGATGTTTAGATAAATGACTTTCATTGACAATGCCGGTAAGGTAAATTACCTGTTTTACATTTGTTTGTAACATCCTGCTTTTAAAATTTTCTGCAGATGTTGCTTCCATTTTTTCAAAATCGCCATTGTGCGTACTCATGGAATGTACCAGGTAATAGGCTATATCAATGTCCGAAGGAATGTTTTGTAAAGTTTCTTCCTGTAAAAGATCAACTTCTATCACGGAGATATCAGGATCCTCAAACCTTTGAAGATTGAAGCGGCCTTTATCCCTTACGCAACAATAAACATGATGATCTGCTGCAAGTAATTCAGGGAGTAATCGTTGGGCAATATAGCCGGTAGCACCGGTAAGTAAAATCTTCAAATTGATATTAATTGTAACTGTTTAAAACACATCTAAAAATTAAAAGTTTAAAATATCTTAAAGAATAACTTTTTTGTAATGAAAATCTTTTTGAAGTGTTTCTGTCGTAACCAGGTTACTGTAAATTGGAACTACTTTTAAATACATAATAAAAAATTGCTAAACAGAAAAAAAGGAACGCTTTTATCCGCTTACATAAAAGTTCAATAAAGTTATTCCGTTGAAGAGTGTCTCGCCTTAGGCCAGACCAATGAAGCTCAATAATGTTCCAATGCCAGGCTCAAAAAAACTACACCTTTATATAAATTTTCTTTCTGTCCAGCAACCATGCAAAAAACCACATCATGGTAATAAAAAACAATGCATAAATTAAGGAGCCAATATTGGGCAGCGAAGGAAATATGGGTTTGCAG
>JAYTDC010000055.1:0-6101 GCA_043736115.1 Segetibacter sp.
TGTCTGTATATGTTTTGGTAGCGATTGCAAAGAAGAAATTTATACTTCAGCAATCACTCTACGAAATCCTACAGATAGTAAGTATCTCCATTTTTGAAAGAATGCCCATAAATCAACTGTTTCAGCAAACTCAATTACAATATTTCAAAGAACAAAATCATAATCAATTGACTATCTTCGACTTATAACGCAACGCTAATGAGTAAACATCTAAATTTAATTCAGTTAAGGGCAAACCCTTTCTTTTTCTACTAGCCTTTTGGAAGATAAATATTAAATACAGAACCTTTACCCGGTTTGCTTTTTGCAGTGATGTAACCCTTGTGTTTTTCTACAACTTTTTTAGCTATAAAAAGCCCTATGCCTGTACCTTCATAATCTTGTGAGGTATGAAGCCTCTGAAAAATTCTAAATATTTTTTCTGAATTCTGTTCTTCAAAACCTATCCCATTGTCAATAACCTCTATGTTGTAAAATTCCTTTTTTAGGTCTTCCGAATTAATTATTTGTGATACATTTTTTCCTTTTATTATTTCACATCTAATTTGAATGAATGGTGGTATATCAGCTTTGCTATACTTTAATGAATTGGAAATTAGGTTTTGAAACAACTGCTGCATTTGCCTTCTGTTGCCATAAATTGTTGGTAATTCATAAATTTTAATAACAGCTTTTTTTATTTCTATTTCATATTCAAAATCGTCTATCACTTTTTGTATTTTTTTATTAAGATCAATTCGTTCAGGTTCTTTTTCATTGAGTATTATTTGTGAATATTCAAGTAGATCATCAACTAATTGTCTCATACGGGTACTTGATATTATAAGCCGGTTTAGTAAATAAATACCTTCTTCATTTATGTTTGATGCGTTGCTTTCTTTTAGCCTGTCGGCGAAAATTCTAATTTTGCGAATTGGTTCTTTTAAATCATGTGAAGCTGCGTATGTAAATTCTTCAAGACTTGCATTACTTCTTTTTAATTCTTCTACAAGAATTTCAAGTTTTATCTGAGATTCTTTAATTTCAGAAACATCAGTGTATATATTCACCAAACGATTTTCATCCATTTTTGAAACACCCAGTTCCAACCAACTTTTGGTGGGGGCATAATAATATTGGGTTCTAAATGACTTACCTGATATTAATGTTTCGCCGGCCATTTGCAATAGGTTGCTTTGCTTAAAGTCCGGGTCTATTTCGCTAATTTTTTTACTACAGGCAAATTCTTTTGGTATGCCCGTATATTTTTCCATAATGTCATTAGCTATTATCATTTTAGCATCAATTATTTCATTTTTATCATTTCTGATTAACTCGGTTACACTTATGCCACTAGGTGAGTGATGCATGATATTGTTCAACAGATTTCGCTGATTTTCTATTTCGGCAAATGCATTTTTTCTTTCCGTAATATTTGTAAAAGTTATGGCAATAGAGTTAGTGGTTATTCTTCCAATTGAGAGGTCATACCAATTGCCCGATCCTGTAGTTGCCTGCATTTCTTTTCGCAATATTTTACCACTTACAATTACCTGGCAAAACATGTCAAACATGCCTGCCTCTTTAGCCCTTGGGTAAATAGAAAGATAAGATTTACCTTCTACTTCTTTGGCAGTCTTATCTGTCATTTCTGTAAAAGCCTTATTGACTTTGAGAATAATAAAATCTACTATTTCTCCATGCAGGTTTCTTACTGCTTCACAAGCAAAAACACCATTAATGGATGCTTCTAAAATTCCATTAAGGAAGATGGTTTCCTGTTCCCTTTTCTTTTCATTTTCTTTCTTTTCAGTTATGTCTATAAACCTTGAAAATATAGCGTCACCCAGTTTCATTAGTGATACTATAAACCATCCATACTCCTTTCCCATTTCATTTCTGAAAGAAGTTTCGAATAATACAGGTTCTCCTGTTTCTACAACTTGCTTGTGTATCTTAAATTGTTCTGAATCTTTAAGATGGGGGAGAATTGTTAGCAGGGTTTGTGATTCTGCATTTGGAGGTATATGCCCCAAAATGGTACCGGCACGGTTGCAATGCGATATTGTAAAGTCAATTATTTCGTTGTTGTTATTTCTGATTGCTGTTAGAAATAGTATTCCATCAGGGGATGTATCTATTAGAGAATTGTATTTTTCTACCTGACTATTACAGGCTATTTGCAGTTCTTCGTAAGTTAGTTTCGGTTTCATGATTTTGGTTTTACCATGCAGCAGATTAGTTATTGTAATTTTCAGGTTATAAATTAATTAAGGACCACTATCTTTCCAATTCCATAAATGCAGACAGGCATAAGTTCTATAAGGGCTCCATTTAGCAGAAATTTTTAGCATTTTTTCTTTTAGCTCTTTTTTGTTTTCTATGGTAAGTTTATAATGTTTAATCATTGCTTGTTGAATTCCCAAATCATCAATAGCAAAAACGTCCTCTCTTCCAAGCGAAAACATGAGTAACATTTCTACCGTCCATTGACCAACACCTTTTATTTGGGTAAGCAATGAAATAATTTCCTCGTTCGAAAGTTTTTTGAGTTTGATATCAGTAATCTTATTTTCTATACAAAACTGTGCAACATTTTGTACATAGCTAACTTTTGCATTGCTAAGACCTATACCTCGTAATACATCAAATGGAGTATCCAATACCTGCTGCGGAGTCGGTTCCTTGCCTGTATATATTTCCAGAAATCTTTTAAATATAACTTTCGCTACTTTGGTGCTTAATTGTTGGCTCATTATACTTGCCATCAACCTTAATGAAATATTTTTGTGCATTTGCAATTCATCCATTGGTTCCTGAATGATTTTGGAAAGCCTTTTATCCTTTTTTAAATGATGTAGATAATCCATACATAAATGTAATAAGAATTGTTGCAGGATTAATTGTACATTCAAATAATTTTATTTTGGAAATTGACTTTGATAAAAGTTGCTGTAATTATTATGAAAAAGTTATCATGTTTGCTTTTTGTTATATTATGCTCCTTATTATTAAATATTGCATGTGCTCAAACTAATGATAAAACCGCTATTAGAAAAGTATTGAATCAACAGATAGTAGATTGGAACCGTGGTGATATATCGGCTTATATGAAAGGATATTGGAATAGTGACAGTCTATTGTTTGTTGGAAAAAACGGTATACGAAATGGTTATAAAGCCACGCTTCAAAGTTATAAAAAAGGTTACCCGGATACAGCCGCAATGGGTAAGCTAAATTTTGAATTATTACAGTTTAAAAGATTATCCCCTGTTTATTTTTCCGTTTTGGGTAAATGGTATTTGCAAAGATCGATAGGTAATCTAAATGGATATTTTACTTTGTTATTGAAAAAGATAAATGGTAGATGGGTTATAGTATCTGACCATAGTAGTTAATGTTCTGGTTTTTTATAAATAAAAATATTTTTTGGAAAATGTATTTAGATATTTGTCTAATTACCTAACTTGCATTCAAATGAACGCCTTCTTCAAAGCATTGAATGACTCAACCAGAAGAGATATTCTGGAAATGTTGAAGCAGTCTGATATGACTGCCGGAGAAATTGCTGATAAGTTCAACATTTCCAAGCCCAGTATTTCTCATCACCTTGACCTGTTAAAGCAGGCAGATTTAGTTACCAGCAGAAAGGAAGGACAGTTTATCACCTATTCCATTAATCTAACAGTAGTAGATGAATTGGTGAAATGGTTTATGCAGTTTTCTCAACCAACTAAAAAGATCAAGAAATGAAAAATGTAAAAGTTGCCATTGCTATAGCTTTATGTGTATTATTTATTCCTGTTTTGTATCTCCTAAAAGTTTATTCGGGCTTACCACAAATTGTGCCTGTACATTTTGATGTACAAGGCAAGCCAAATGATTATGGAGACAAATCAATTCTCTTAATTACAACAGCACTTCTAAGTGTGGTTGGAATGTGTATTTTTTTTCTGCTTAGAAATATTCATAAAATAGACCCTAAAAAAAATGTACAATACAATGCAAATACTTTCAATAAAATAGCAATGGCGATAGTTGTTTTCATGGCTGTCATAAATGTTATCATTATTTCTTCAACTGTAAACAGTAGCTTTGAAACAGGTAAATTACTTATGCCATTACTTGGTATTTTCTTTGCTTTTATGGGCAATGTAATGTTTTCTTTAAAACCCAATTATTTTGTAGGTATAAGATTGCCATGGACTTTAGAAAGCGAAGACAACTGGAGAAAAACTCATCAGCTTGCAGGTAAGATTTGGTTTGCCGGTGGGTTACTTATAACAATCTTATCCTTAATTTTCAGTTTTGATTTTCCTGAATTGTTTTTCTTTTCAATTATTGCAATTATGACGTTTATACCTATGATATTTTCATTCATAGAATTTAGAAAAAATAAAAAACAACAAGCATGAAAAAAATATTTGTGTTACTGTTCTGCATGGGGTATACCGGAATCTCTTTTGGTCAAAAATCAGTAGTGGGTAATTGGCTTGGTACCCTGCCCGTAGGTGGAGGTCTAAGAGTGGTTTTTCATATTAGCAAAGATGGTACAATCTATTCAGCCAATATGGATAGTCCCGATCAGGGTGCAAAGGGCATACCGGTATCGTCAGTAATTGTAAATGGTGATAGCCTCTTTTTAAAAGTAGATATGCTTAAGGGTGGGTTTAGTGGCAAGTTTACAAATGATACGACTATTGTAGGCAAACTGATGCAGGATCACAATGAAATACCGCTTACTATAATTAAAACCAAAGCAGATGTTGGTCTCAAACGTCCACAAACACCAATTTCTCCTTTTGGTTATAAGTCAGACGATGTGGAGTATGACAATGCAGACAAGTCAGTACACTTTGGTGCAACCCTTACTTATCCGTCTGGTAATGGAAAATTTCCTGCCGCAATATTAATTACGGGTAGTGGGCAGCAAGATAGAGATGAAACTATTATGGAACATAAACCCTTTGCAGTTATTGCTGATTACCTTGCCAAACAAGGTTTTGCAGTATTGCGGGTTGATGACCGGGGTAAGGGTAAAACCAAAGGTGCAATAGCAACTGCAACCTCTGCTGACTTTGCTAATGATGTAGAAGCAGGCCTTGCTTTTATGAAAAAACAAACAAATATTGATACAACCCGCTTAGGACTTATTGGTCATAGTGAAGGTGGATTAATAGCTGCAATAGTGAGTAGCAGAAGGAGTGACATCAACTTTATTATTATGCTTGCGGGGCCCGGTGTTAGTGGTGCAGAGTTGATGGCGGCACAAAATAAGGCATTGCTTACTTCGCAGGGTTTCAAAAAAGATATAGCAGATGCGTACGGTAATTTTTATCTACAAATTGCCAAAGAAGTAACTGTTGCAACTAATGATGATTCAGCTTTGTTGGCCGCAAAAAAGGTATTTGAAAATTGGAAAGGGAGTGTGGCACAAACTACGCTGGAATCATTAGGAATGGCAGAACGAAACCAAATTCAGGATAAGCTTGGCGCCATGGTTAAAGCATTCAGGTCGCCCTGGATGAAATATTTTGTAACCACAAATCCCGATGATTTTTTAATAAAGACCAATGCAAAGGTGTTAGCATTAAATGGCGAAAAAGATATTCAGGTAATAGCACAGCCAAACCTTGAGGGAATAAAAAATGCTTTGAAAAAAAGTAATTCAAAAGTAGTTGAGGTAAAAATGCTTCCCGGACTAAATCATTTGTTTCAGCATTGCAAACAATGTAATGTAGCAGAATATGGAAAATTGGAGGAAACCTTTTCGCCGGAAGCTTTATCTATTATGGGTGATTGGTTGAAGAAGGAAGTCATTCATTAGGGGACTATCTCATTAGATCATTAAGTCAATGAGTCATTAGGTCAATGAGTCAAAAAGTCAATGAGTCATTAAGTCATTTTGTAATTGGCTATGCTTCCTGTCTATTATCTAATATCTAACATCTAATATCTAACATCTAATATCTTACATCTAACAACTAATTGCAATGAACTTCTTAGCCCACGCCTATTTATCGTTTAACCCACATTGCAGCAAAACCCGCTCAATTGTTAAATTTTGTGCTTAAAAGTAATTTTTTACATGGTCATATTCCGTAGGGGGGGTACGGGCAAGG
>JAYTDC010000056.1:0-25135 GCA_043736115.1 Segetibacter sp.
TGTCTGTATATGTTTTGGTAGCGATTGCAAAGAAGAAATTTATACTTCAGCAATCACTCTACGAAATCCTACAGATAGTAAGTATCTCCATTTTTGAAAAAATGCCCATAAATCAACTGTTTCAACAAACTCAATTACAATATTTCAAAGAACAAAATCATAATCAATTGACTATCTTCGACTTATAACGCAACGCTAATGTAAATTTTACTTTAAATTACGTAAAAATTGAGGAATTGAATTTTACAGGGAGCCACAGGTGTTTTGGTCTAAAAATTAAATTGGATATTACTTAGTTAAAGTACTCACTTTCTTGCTTAAAGATTATTTTTCAATATGGATATGGATGAAATCAAAATGTCGGATCTGATTTATAACCAATGGTATAAAAAGTTACATAGTAGTATAGTTCTCAAGACGTGCGACGCCACCAATGCCAAATCAAGGAACATAAGCCGACTCAATAAAAACAATACGAATTAGAAAAACTTTTTAAACTTCTTGAACCTAGTAAAACCGAAACTTCCCACCCATCAAACAACTTCACCTGATTGGTTGTATCCATAAAAACCTTCCTTTATGAAAATTTTGCTGACAGGTGTTACCGGTTATATTGCGCAACGGTTGCTTCCCGTGTTGCTGCAAAGCGGCCATCAGGTGGTGTGTTGCGTAAGGGATAAAAACAGGTTTAACCTTACAAAATATCCGGTAGAAAACATTGAAGTGATTGAGGCTGATTTTTTGAATAAGGATAGCCTGTACACTATACCCAATGATATTGAAGTGGCTTATTACCTTATACACTCCATGTCTACCGAAAAAGGTGACTTTGAAAATATGGAGCAAGTGTGTGCAGAAAATTTTAAGGAGTGTATTCAAAAAACCAATGCCCGTCAGGTGATTTACCTAAGTGGAATTGTGAACGAAGCCCATCTTTCTAAACACCTGACTTCGCGGAAAAATGTGGAGGATATTTTGGGCAATGCCACGTTTGGTCTTACAACTTTAAGAGCCGGTATCATTGTGGGTTCGGGTAGTGCTTCGTTTGAAATTATTAGAGATTTAGTGGAGAAACTCCCCATTATGATTACCCCAAAGTGGCTTAAAACCAAGTGTCAACCTATTGCCATAAGAAATGTAGTAGATATACTTACCGGGGTGATTGGTAAAGAAGAAACCTACAACAAAAGTTATGATATAGGAGGGCCTGACATACTTAGTTATAAAGAAATGCTGTTGCGGTTTGCAGCTATCCGAGGATTGAAGCGAAGAATATTTGTGGTGCCGGTAATGACCCCAAAAATATCATCTTATTGGTTGTATTTTGTCACATCTACTTCTTATGCGTTGGCAAAAAACCTGGTGAATAGTATGAAAGTAGAAGTGATTTGCAAACCCAACAATCTGGATAAGCTATTGGGCATTACTATGATTGATTATGACACTTCCATAAAACTGGCATTTGGAAAAATAGAACAAAACCAGGTGTTGAGCAGTTGGAAAGATGCTCAAACAAGCATGATTTTTCACAAAGGAATTTCTCAATTTATAGAAGTATCGGTAAATGGTTGTTTTACTGACATTCGGAAAATGAAGGTGCAAAATGTGGAATCTTCCATGAATAAAATATGGTCAATAGGTGGCAAAAATGGTTGGTACTATGGCAATTGGCTCTGGGGTATTCGTGGTTTTCTGGATCAATTGTGGGGAGGTGTTGGAATGAGGCGGGGTCGCCGAAGCGAGGTTGATATATTTACCGGTGATGCCTTAGATTTTTGGCGGGTGCTGATGGCAAATAAAGAAGAAAAGCGCCTGTTATTGTATGCTGAAATGAAATTGCCAGGCGAAGCCTGGCTGGAGTTTAAAATTGACGAAAATTCTGTGCTTACACAATCTGCTACATTTAGGCCCCTGGGAGTTTGGGGCAGGTTGTATTGGTACGCAGTGTTACCTTTTCACGGGTTTATTTTTAGAGGAATGTTGCGGAATATAGCCACATGATATGCCCTTTATAAATTATAATAAAGATATTTTTGGGTTTGGTGTACTAATCAAACCGGGCAATTTTTTTCACTTTTAAAAATCATATGTAAACTCACTACATTTGTATTCATAAATAAATTAAAACAATGCCTGAAAAAATTAAAGTAGCCAACCCCGTAGTAGAACTGGATGGCGATGAAATGACTAGAATTATCTGGAAATTTATTAAGGACAAACTCGTTCTTCCATACTTGGAATTAGACATTAAATATTATGATCTTGGGATAGAATACCGCGATGAAACCAACGATCAGGTAACTGTAGATGCAGCCAATGCCATTAAGCAATATGGAGTTGGTATAAAATGTGCCACAATTACTCCTGATGAAGAAAGGGTGAAAGAATTTGGACTGAAGCAAATGTGGAAAAGCCCTAACGGAACTATCCGTAATATTTTGGATGGTACTGTGTTTCGTGAACCAATTGTAATGAGTAATGTACCTCGTTTGGTTCCTAACTGGACCGCACCAATTTGTATTGGCCGTCATGCGTTTGGCGATCAATATAGAGCTACAGATTTTGTAACAAAAGGCAAAGGAAAACTTACTATAAAATTTGAAGGTGAAGATGGAAAAGTAATTGAACATGAAGTGTTCAACTTTAAAGGTGATGGTGTTGCACTCGCAATGTATAATACAGACGAAAGCATTTATGGTTTTGCCCGTAGCTGCTTCAACACAGCTTTGCAGAAGAAATGGCCTTTATACCTTTCTACAAAAAATACCATTCTTAAAAAATACGATGGCCGCTTCAAAGATATTTTTGAAGAGGTTTATCAAAATGAATTTAAGGCTGCTTATACCGAGGCTGGAATAACCTACGAACACCGTCTGATTGATGACATGGTGGCGAGTGCATTAAAGTGGAACGGGAATTTTGTATGGGCTTGTAAGAACTACGATGGCGATGTACAGAGTGATACGGTTGCACAAGGTTTTGGTTCATTAGGACTAATGACTTCTACCCTGGTAACTCCCGACGGAACTGTTATGGAAGCAGAAGCTGCGCATGGTACAGTAACCCGCCACTATCGTGAGCATCAAAAAGGAAGACCAACAAGTACCAATCCAATTGCATCAATCTTTGCATGGACAAGGGGATTGGAGTTTCGTGGCAAACTGGATAACAATCAGGAATTAATCAATTTCTGTCAGATATTGGAACAGGTTTGTATTGAAACTGTAGAAAGTGGTAAAATGACAAAAGACCTTGCTATTACCATAAAGCCAAATGTTGAGCACGGAAAAGATTACTTATATACAGAAGAGTTTTTAGAAGCTTTAGATCAGAATCTGAAAGCGAAATTGGGATAGATCCCACAACTCCTTTAATTTAAAATACCCTTTCTGTTATACGGAAAGGGTATTTTAAATTACAAACTTTTGAAGTTATTTCCATACTGTTTTTAGGGGATAGAGATCAAAAGAAGTATCAATTGTAGCAACAGTAAAATCTTCACATTGTGCTTGTGCAATAAGAATCCTATCAAATGGGTCTTTGTGATGAAATTCGAGATGTGTTAATTCTAGTAAATGTTCAAATGAGATTGGCAGTAATGTAATATCATTTTCCGTCAGGAAAATTTCAATTTTATCGAAATCCCCTTTTATTTGTAGCTTTTGCAAACTGACTTTAATTGCGATTTTCCAAATGCTTGCAATACTCAAATAACACTTGTTAGAAGCTTCTTTAATTAAGTTCCTTACCCTTGTACTTAACTGCTCATCGTCATTTAGAAACCAGATAAAAACATGTGTATCTAAAAGTAAATCCATTACATGTATTCTTTAAAATCTTCAAGTGGCTCATTAAAATCATCCTGCATTTTAAAAAATCCTTTAGCGGCACCAAATTTACGTTCTTTAGGAGGTTGAGTTTTTGGAGTTTTAGACTTAAGAAATTGAATAAAGTTTTGCACTTCTTTCCTAAGTTCATCAGGTAAAGAAGTAAGTTCTTTGTATAATTGAAAATCTGTCATAATCATTTATCAATAAGTAAAGATAAAAAATCTTTCTTAAAGTCATAATAGAGTAAATCAATTGTTTTTCGTAATTTGTTTTAATAATCCAACTAACATGCTAAAATTATTCTACTTACCAATTCTTTGTTTGTTTTCATTAGTAGTTCATTCCCAACAGTTTTCCCGTTGGCCGTCAGAGGAGGGTTTATACCTGGAGTTTTACAGAGGCAATAAAATGGTAGGAACCTCAACAGGCTTCATTATAAGGTCTGCTACGCAAAATTATTTAGTTACTAATTATCATTGTGTTGCCAACAAATTGTGGGTGCAAAAGAAGCCGATGTACACAAAAGATAATCTCTTGAATGGCTATTGGGGTAGTGGAGGAAAAGGTTTAACCCCAACACGTGTTGCCATTTATCATAACTCTAAAGAAACCGGTAAACGTGTTGTTAAATATGAAAACCTTGTTGCAAAAAACGGCAAAAGTTTATGGCATGCATTTAAATTGAAAAATGGATTTGTAGATGCTGTGGCCTTGCCTTTGAAAGATACCTTGGGTATAGATATTTATCCTGTTGAGTTTAGGTCAAGTGGTGTTTATGCTGCGCAATATCCGGTGGGTTTGTTGGTGTATCCTACTGATAGCAAACCCGGTGTAACGGATGTTAATAATACTGCAAACAAAATATATCAGAGTGAGAAAGATTATGATGCTATGTCAGGCTCCCCGGTATATCTGGTAATTGATAATGAACCAAAATTTATTGGCGTTTTTTCACATGCAGCTTCAGTACGAAGCAATATTGTAAACGGCCAATTTCTTGAAAAAAAGTTCGCTTTATTGCCATGATAATAGAATTTAATAATAGAAAAAGACCCTGTTTTTGCAGGGTCTTTTTCTATTAAATTCAAAATGATTTATAATTTGGAAATTAACTCTTTTGCTTGTCTTACGTAGTCATCATTTTTTTCTTGTGTAGCAATTTCAATGGTTTTTTCGGCACTTATTTTTGCGGCCTTTTTATCACCCATTTCCTTTTCAATTTTAGCTTTTGTCAGGTATAACCAAAATCCTTTTGGGTTACTTTCAATAGCTTTATTTATATTTTCCAATGCTTTAGGATAGTTTTTGTCCCACTCAAAATAGAAACTTGCAGCTGTTTGATATGGAGCTTTTTGAAGTGCAGTCTCAACTTGCTTGCGTAATCTGTCTTTAATATCAGTAGTCATAGGCACTTTTACCACTACATTTCCCCACATAAGATGCAATTCACAACTTTCATTTTTGATGTCGGCAAACTGCATAGTAAAGGTTTCTATATTATCCGAAATCTTTATTGCGGGCACTTTTAAACGAACTATATCTTCACTTTCTTTATAGCCATCAATACCCCAATTTTCGAGACCTTTGTTAATGATTATTTCCCATTCATTATTGTTTGGTATGGCGTACAATACATAAGTGCCGCTGTCTAATTTTTTGCCACCAATGGTTACAAAATCTGTAAACTTAATTTTAGTAGCAGCGTTAGCACCTGTACGCCACAATTTACCTAAAGGGGCTAATTCACTGCCTTCGGCAAATACTTTTCTGCCTTTGATAGAAGGTCGGCTATAGGTAAGTTCTATATTACCCATACCAAAACCTTGTTTAATAGTTTGTGTAGTACTTGCGGCAGGCATACTTACCTGCCCCATAAGATTCATAGAAAAAGCTGCAATGATTGCTAGCATGAAAAATTTCTTCATTGGTAATAATTTTTGTTTGTTTGAATAATCTGATGGAACAATTCACCTACTGTTTTCAGTCCTGATTTGTTTCATGAATTTTTTACAAACCTACGGTAGAAATAGTGAATACAATACCAATGCAAAAGAATGACAACATTTTGACATCAATATGATTGTTAATCCATTGAGCTTGGGTGTAAGTCAGTTGATTCATTATTATGCTGAAGCCTTATGAATAATGTTGTCTGCAAGAAGTCTTTTGTTGATGATTGCGTAAATGAGTAGTCAAACTGCCTTATCCACCCTGACTGCAATGTTATTGATTTGCTTAATTGGTATCCTAAACCTGCAAAAAACCTGTTTCGTTCAAAATAGCCGGCTTTATCTGAAAGAAAGATTTCATCGTAAAGGGTGGCAAATAGTGTTTTGTTTTGAAGTTTATTCTTATTAATGGGAAGAATCGGATTTATTCTGTATCTAAATCTACTCCTGTATTCTTCGTTTCTCCATCTTTGTTCTATACGATAACGATGCTCTAATTTTAATTTTCCAATATTATTTACAAGCGTAAATTGTTCCCAAAGTCTGAATTCATGAGCGGTTAGCGGTTTTTTAAAATTGCCTCCAATGGAGTATGTATTGTATTGACCAATACCAACTAAAATGCTAATGCTTTTGTTTGGTTTATAATTGATCCCCGTTTTTATTTCGTGATAAAAAAAATCATTTATAAACTTTTGGCTACGTAATTGACCTTCGGCCCAAAGACTCGTTTTTTTGTTGAAACTATATTGGATGTTTGCAACATTCCATGTTCCTAAATAGTTGTTTTGGCCACTACTATTAAAGTTAAGTAATAGAAAAAATATTATGTAATGTAGAATAGACTTCAATCAGATTAATTTATTACAAAGAAACAAAGAATCAGTAATTCAACTTTTTTAAAAGAAAATTGTCAAATTTATATTAGGATAATTGAAGAATCGTAGTTGTTGGCACAAAAAAGTTCAGCGTTTGTATTAACCTTTACAATTAACCACAAACGCTGCACTTAGAATAAAACTATTAGATTATTACCACTCTCTGTTCATATCCCAATTCTCAAATTCTTTAGCAACATCTGTAAGAAAACTTGCGCCAATACTACCATCAACTACTCTATGGTCATAGCTTAATGACAAGTACATCATATGGCGTATGCCTATTGCATCGCCTTCGGCAGTTTCAATGACAACGGGACGTTTTTTAATTGCTCCTACAGCCATTATAGCTACCTGTGGTTGATTGATAATTGGGGTGCCCATAAGACTACCAAATGTCCCAACGTTGGTAAGGGTAAATGTGCCACCATTTGTATCGTCAGGCTTAAGGCGGTTGTTTCTTGCGCTGTCTGCGAGGCTGTTCACCATTTTGCTAAGCCCCACCAGGTTAAGATAATCTGCATTGCGGATTACAGGTACTATCAGGTTGCCACTCGGCAATGCTGTAGCCATACCAATGTTGATGTCTTTCTTTAGTATAATGCGATCTCCGTCAACAGAGCAATTGATGTATGGGTAGCGTTTGATAACCTTTGTAATACAGGCTATAAACATAGGTGTAAAAGTTATTTTTACCCCTTCTGTTTTTTCAAATTGTTTTTTCACCTTTTCACGCCACATTACCATGTTGGTAACATCTGCCTCTGCAAAACTTGTAACGTGTGGACTTGTCTGCTTGCTCATAACCATGTGTTTGGCTATCATTTTACGCATTCTGTCCATTTCTATAATTTCCATATTGCCACCCGGTGTAGCATATTGTTGTGGTAGTTCCTGGGGTGCAGGTGATGGAGTTGTTACTGTTTGTGTAGGTTGTTGAACGGGTGTAGGTGGAATTGCAATTGGTTGTTGTGGTACCTGCTGGGTTTTTCCGGATTTTTTATCTGCAACGTATTGTAAGATGTCTTTTTTAGTAACCCTGTTGTCATTACCTGTTCCGGATATGTTTTCAAGTTCAGAAATGCTTACCCCTTCACTGTTGGCTATATTCAGCACCAATGGTGAATAGAATTTATTGCTTCCGGCATTAGGTACATTTGCAGGCTGTGAAGGCTGCGGTACATAGGGGATGTTCTCTTCAGATTTCGTTATAACAGGTTGTGCAGCCGGTTGACTTGAAGTTTGTGCCGGTGCAGCCACACCATTGCTTGCAGCGGTTTCTATGCGGGCAATTACAGTACCGATTGGCACTACATCGTTTTCATTAAATAATATTTCCGTCAAAATACCAGCAGCAGTTGAAGGCACTTCGCTATCAACCTTGTCAGTTGCAATTTCCAGTACAGTTTCATCCTGTTTTACGGAGTCCCCTACTTTTTTTGACCACTTTAGAACTGTGGCTTCCATAATGCTTTCGCCTAACTTAGGCATTACCAGATCAACTAAGGCCATATCAATCGTTTAATTAAATTAGAAAAACAGATTTTTTCATTAGCAAGTACGGCTGCAAAGATGTGTGAAAAATAGCGAACTTTCTAATTGATTGGGAAGCAAAAATCTAATAATAAATAAAATTATAATAAATATCAAAGGGCAGGCTGTCGAGTTAATCAATAAGTAATTGATGTAAACGAGAAATTGATATTTTAAGTCATCATTTTATCATAAACCTTCATCAGGTCGGTAGTGCTGCGCTCCCAGGTAAATGAGGCGGCTCTTTTCTTGCCTTTTTCTATCAAATCCTTTTTTAGAGTGGGATTTAATAAAATTTCCTGTGTTTGACTGGCTAATTCTCTTGGTTGATGGGGGTTTATATACAATGCTGCATCCCCTGCAATTTCTGGCATAACACTGGCAGTGGAAGTAATCACAGGAGTGCCACAAGCCATACTTTCTATAATAGGTAAGCCAAACCCTTCGGAAAATGAAGGAAACCATAATACTTCTGCACACTGATATATTGCAGGCAAATCGGCAGAATCTATATAACCTATATGATGTATTCGGTCAGCAAATCTGATAGCATCTGCTTCTTTAATTTTTTCACTCAATTGAATTTCTGTTAACCCCTTAATAACCAATTTATGAGTGAGTGAAGGGTTGTGTTCGCAGAAAATTTTGAATGCTTTAATGGCTCCCAGGGTGTTTTTTCTGGGCTCTGTATTTCCCATAAAAAAAATGAAAGGAAATGAAATGCCATGTTTATTTAAAACAGCATTATTAATTTTTGATTCTGCATGATTAAAAAAACGATTGTCAACCCCATTATACACCACAGAAACTTTATTTGGACTTATCTTTAGTCTGTTTATTATAATATTTCGTTGGTATTCTGAAACAGTAATGACATGCTTTGCTTTTTTTGCTACTATTGGTACGACTATTCTTCTGTAAAAATTTCCAAACCGTTGATATAAACTTCCACCTTTTTTGCTTAGCAAATAATTTTTTTCTAAAAATATTAGGTCATGTATAGTTAACAACAAAGCGGTGCGACCGAATATAGGGGCAGTATTTCCGGTACAGTGTAATATGTTTGCGGCATTGCTACCCGTAGTTTTTGGCAAAAACCATTGTTCCCAAATTGGATAAAAATATGACCGAAGGGATGATACAGTCAGGCTTTTGCTATTTTTTAAACACTCATCTACATCTTTCTTTACTAGTACATTAAATTGATAGTTAGTAGAAATATTCCGCAATCTTTTAAGCAATTCCATGGCTACTATATCCATACCATGCTTCTGCTTTCTAAACAGTCTTTGAGCTTCTATGTAAATTATTCTTTCCTGCATTTTCTCAAAATGTTTAAATTAGTGAAATAAACATTTTTATAAATTTCCCAATAAATAGCGATTACTGAATTTCCATTTGCTCATTGCTTTAGTTAACATGAAACTTAACCCTATAGTAATAACTCCAATTATTAATCCCATGAGTTTGCTTACGTGTTCTTTTGAGGGATCGCCTAAACTCTCATAAATAAGTATGAGTATGATTGGGTGATAAAAATAAATACCCAATGATTGGCTGTTTATATAAAGCCAAAATCTGTTTTGCAGAATAGGCCTGTGTGCAATAAAAAGAAACAAAAGCACCAAAAGACTAACATTAAACACAAGGTAGGGTAGTACAATAAAGTAATCAGACATATGGCGAAAAATACAAAGTGCAATTAATAGGAAAGAGGACATTGTAATAAATAATGTAATTATTGGTGTAAGCCTTATGGCTACCAAATTATTTCTAAAGCTATATCCTAAAACAAAAAAGAAGAGGTAACAATAAAATCTTTTTTCGCCTAACCAATATAATGGTTGATCATGAACGGATAAATGAATATCTCTGAAATATAAGTACCATGTTATTGTAATCAAACCCGTAGCAGCTAACATTCCCCTTACGGGAATTTTAAATTTATATAGTGCATAACACGCTATTGAACCAAGTATATACGCCGGTATATACCACAGGTGATAGAATGGGAACAAAAGTAGTTCTAAAGGATTAGTTGAATTGAGCTTAGCCAATTGAAAGGGCAGGTAAACAGCAAATGCAATCAACCATGGTATTATTAACCTCTTTCTAATTTTATTGAAATAATATGAAAAGCCTTTCTTGAAAGCAGACTCTTTTAATAAGAACCCACTAATGCCTAAGAATACAGGCATGTGAAACAAATACATGAAGTAAAGTGTCATGCTTTCAGGTAAGCTGTGTGTGATAATTATCATTACAATCAGCATAGCCTTTACGCTGTTTATTGCAGGATAATTATTAACAGTTGTATTAATACCCTCAGCAGGATAGTAGTATAAACTTTGTATGTATTTAAGCATTCAAAATTTCTATTTGTTTTTTATAGATTTTGTTTATACAGTTTTCCCATGTATGACTTTTAGCAACTGCTATGGCTGCATTTGCTTTTTCTTTGGTATGTTGGGTTAATGCTTTGTCTATAGCTACCATATACTCATCACAGCCAAGGGCAAGATGTACATGAGGTAGAAACATTTTCATAGCCGGTGTATTGGTTGCTACTACAGGTTTCCCCATTGCAAGGTATTCATCAATCTTTCTGGGATAGTTTCCTACGGTCAATTCATTTACCAATTGAGGATTAATACTCACATCAAGATGTTGAAGATAGGCGGGCAATTCATCAGATTTTTTAGCTCCTAAAAAATGAACATTTTCTATCTGATGAAGCTTGCTTTGCTGAAACATTTTTTCTTCAGGGCCAATCAGTACCCATTGCCATTTTTTATTTTTTGAAGCCAGATTTTCAAGAAGGTTTATATCTAGTCTTTCACCGGTAAGAAAACCTATAAACCCTATTCTTGGATGCGGTATACCTTTCATGTCATCGGGTTCTTGGTGCAAGTTGTGAGGGTTGTATATTTCCAATTCGCAACCCTGACCTATGTCAAGGCTATTAATGTTATAGTGTTTTGCATAATCAGCCAGGTAGGTTGAATTAGTAAAAACTGCATTAGCCTCTTTAATGGTGATAGGTTCTATTCTGCTGCCGTGTCTTTTAAAGTAGGGGTGATGAACAAGATTGTCTCTAATGTAATAAAAGTTTTGTTTCGGTTTTAAAAATTGATTGATATGCATACCGACAAACATTTGGCTATCGTTAAATACAATACAGTCGGAGGGAGACCAGCCTAAAGCCTTCATTGCTTTTTTAATACTTTTAAAAAAAGCGAAAGCATTTGTTTGATTTAGCTTGTTGAACAATGTGTGGTGGCTCACCCAATTAATAGATAAATTAACTGAAGCAGGAGTATGTACCCAAATGTTTTCACAAACATTTATGGTGTTTTTTTTTGTTCCAAAAGCAAGTCTTATTCTCTGTCGGGTTTGTTGTTTGTTACCATGTTTGATTATTGTATTAATATCAAGTGGTGGATTAATGTAAAGTACCTTATGTGTTTTGCTGAAGCCTACAGCAAGATTTCGGATATTGCTTGCCAAATCGTCATACCAATTTTGTTGAGCTATAAGGATATATGGACTTTTGCAGCAGGACATATTATTTTAATTTGGTTTTTCTGCCATTATTAAAACCCCACATTATGCAAATAAGGGCAGGTATAGCTATAATACTCCAGGGCATAATTATTTTGTTTAGGCTGTTTCCCCGTGCGGGGTATGAATGAATGATCTTTTGGCTTTATTTATTTGTATATAAGCTTTAAGCATTGAAAAATAAGCTATCGGTATTTGCAAAAGTGCATTCAAAAGTTTTCTGTTATACCATCTGAATGGTAGAGCAATGAGCAAGGCTGTACTTAATAAAATCAACAATAGGCTTAGGCCAATAAAAAATAGTTTAGAGTTGAAAAAAGCAACCACCCAAATAATACCTGTTGAACCAAGAAGCATTATACGGGGTAGCAAAAAGGCTTGAAATACTTTGTTGAAAAAAGCTAAATTACCCTGTTTAAGTTGTTGCAGACTTTCTCGAAAATATCTTGATAAAAATTCACCTTGTGTAGCTAGCCAACGGCTTCTTTGGTTACTAAAAACTGAAGCATTAGGTACTTTTTCATCATAGACATATGCATTGTGATAAAACAAAATCTCACATCCTTGCCGCACCGCTCTAATTTCAATTTCTTTGTCTTCACCTGTTGTCTCCCCTATATCTTTTAATAGACCTACAAATAAGCTCCATTCAAAGGCCATTCCACTACCAATCAACGCAGAGGGAAGGCCAACGGCGTTGTGACCTTTTCTAAATATATGATTATTGATTTCTTCTGTACAGGCATCTAATCGGGCAAATGAAGTACTTATTTTTTTTGCAGTTCTATGTCCCTGTATAATTTTATACCCCGCATCAATAGCATTGTTGACTTTGTGCAAGAATCCTGCAGACATATGATTATCTGCATCTAATATTAAAGCTATATCTGTACTATTTTTTTGTGTTAATTCTATAGCCTTTTGTAATGCTTTTCCTTTGGTGCTGTTTATGAAATTAACTACATGTACTGTTATGGGTAGTTTCCTTAGTTCAATCAAAGTTTTGTTTTCCAGAGAATCAGCTATAACAACAACTTCAAATAAGCTTTTTGGATAGTCATGTGTTGTAGCTAATCTTGCGGTTTCAATAATTACCGCATCTTCTTTGTATGCAGGAATTATAATACGAATACGCCGCAAATGCCCGGCTGTGTTTATTTTACCCATTTTATATATTTTTCCGGCAATTGAAAAAAAGAATAGATACGCTATTTGTATAGCCAGAAAAATAAATACAACAAATTCTATTATAATAATCAGAGTTTCCATAGGATGTAGATAATAATAACTGTTATTTAGGGTAAATATTGTATTTCTGATGTTGAAGAAGAGAATTGTAACATTCATGAATTACTTTACCACAAAACTATCTTTTAGTGATTCGGCATTAATCAGAGGTTCTCGGTTGGGATTGTGATTTATATGCCAATATATAGCCTTTACTATAGCACTGAAATGAAACCATTCACCTTTAATCAAACATTTTAATAAATGAAAAGGACTGGAGACAAATAAAAAAAATGTACAACTTGCAAATTTTTTTAAACCCAAATGATTTCTACGAATGTATAGGAGTCTGTTTCTATGTAAAAAGTAAGTTTTAAACGGAGAATTTTTTCCTGTTGATAAGGATTCTTTATGTAAAACATTAGCGCTACCTACACAATGTATTTCGTAACCGGCTTTTTTAAATTTTGCAGCCCAATCCAATTCTTCATAGTATAGAAAAAAAATTTCGCTCATTGTACCGATTTTCCTTATAAGGTTCATTGGTATAAGCATAGCAGCACCATTGGGCAAATCTGTTTTTCTGGTAACATCATAGCTGCCATCGTCTTTTTGTAGATATCCGATATCATGACTGCGACATGTAATAGGGTGCATACCTATAGACCCTGCATATTGGATGGTATCAGGCTGCGAGTAGTATTTTATCTTGGGACATACCATTCCACAGTGTATATTTTCTTGTAAATGTTTTACTAAAATATCTAAAAGGTCTTTGGTTACAATTGTATCGTTATTTATAAAAAACACATACTCACCTTTAGCATAAAGTAAACCAATGTTATTGCCTCCGGCAAATCCAATATTGTGAGGGGAGGTAATGTGGGTAATAAAAGGGAAGGTGTTTTTTAAATCATCTGATTTTTGGGATGAAGCATTATCCACTACAATTACTTCGTAGTTTTTGTAAGTAAGTAAGTCTAAACTATTTAGAAAATCTGAAGTAGCAGCAGTCTGATTATAGTTAACCGTTATAATAGTTACTAGTGGAGAAGAATTCATGCTATTATTATTTTCGACTTTTGCGAATCCCATCTTGGGCTAATCCATATTATTGCCCAGCTTATATATACTATTATGGATGAGGGCATTTGATTTAATACTTCATTGCCATAGCTACATAATAATATACCAAAAGCACCACCTAATAATGCTGTTAATTTATTACGCAGTACTTGATCTTTTGTTTCCCAAACTATTCCGGCACATTTACCTGTAGTATACAACATAATTCCAAACCATATAATAAATCCAATAATACCATACATTGCCCATATTTTTACATATAAACTATCCGGTGGTATAGTGGAAATAAATTTATCAGCGTTGTACTTTACTCCCCACATTCCTAACACGCCTACTCCGGCACCAAGTGGTCGGCTACTAAGATAATCGCTTAAAATTGCTTGATTGTTCAACCTTACTCTTAATGAGGGATCATTGGGGTCTAGTGAGGTTCTTAGTCTGACAATTTCTGCATTACTGCTACCTATAGAGGTGTATTTAAGCATAACAAAAAACATAATCCCTATAATACCACCAATGATGAGGATCTTACTTTTACCACTTAATAACAGAAACGCAAATCCACCACCTACAAAGGCAAATAATGCACCTCGGGTACCGGATATAAGCATACCATAAAATAATAGTATACCCGCTATCAATAAGATAATTTTTAATCTGAAAGAGTAAGGACCAGTTGCAAGAATTATGCACATAATAGCTATGTGCGCCTGTGAAGCACCAAACTGTCCGGCTTCAGTATAAAATGAAAAAACTCTTAATTTTCCAAAAAGTAAATGTGTTCTTTTAGCTCCGGCTTCTAACCACCTTATTTCGGCGTTGTCAGTTCCCAAATAGAGTTGCTTAATACCATAGAGTGCACCGGCAAGCGATATTAATATAACGATTATTAGAAAAAGATCAAGATCTGATTTTTTATTGAAAACAAAAAATACTAAAGGGATAGATAATATCCAATATAAAGTAGCAGATCTCATTTCATAGAACCATCCTTCAAGACTTGGCCTTTCGGGATTAGCAATTTGAAAAACCGTTATTATAAACCATACAACAGCCATCCAAATCAAATCATTGTTCAGATGTCGAAACCTGTATTTTTTACTACGATGAAAGATGACTCCAAGCCATGTTAAAACCAACAATGCATCTTGTCCTAAACCAAATTGCGGACCATTAATATGGCGGCCTAAAACAGGCACAAGAAAAGTATAAACAAGAAAGCTAATAAACCCAACCCGGGGAAATAGAAATGTTAGTGTTAGAAATGCAGCTACAAATGGTAAGGCAATAAATATCAGGCTAATTGAAAAATCATTGATTGATATAAACCAACCACAAAAAATTGCCAATAAGCAAGCGGGAAGTAACCACCAATTAGTTTTGCTAAACGAACTGTCTGTTTCGTAAAATGAATTTTTTGCAGGTCCTAGCATGTGATTTTCAACCTTAATTTATTTACCTGTGTTTTAATAATAGTTTTACTATAAAGAAAACTTGATGTATAAATGGGGGAGGTAGAAAAAATACCTGTACTATTTATAAAATAATTACCAACAATAATTCCTGTAATAACATTAAGGACAGATGCAAATGCTACCCATTCCAGTTGGCCGCTTATTTGTATTGCTATTACATCACCTGCAATGTTTATTAGTGCCATGCATATTACTTTCAATAAATTTTTTTGGGGCTGTTGAAGAGCATCTAAACCAATGCCTGATAATCTGTCAGCGGGTAACAAAAAGCCATATAATAGAAACACCCTAAATACTGTTACAGTTGATAAATATTTTTCTCCCCCTATAGTAGTAATCAAAATGGGAGCAAAAATAAAAGCGATTATTATAGCAGGTATATATAAAAGATAAGCCCATGAAAAATATTGTATGTACAACGTTTTAAATGCCTTTGCATTACCTTGGTTATTTGCCTTTGCTAATTGGGGGAAAGCCGTAGTGCTTAAGCTTCTTAATGGTATTTCAAATAATTCTGTAAGCTTTAAAGGTACTGCATACATTGCAACAGCTCGTGTTCCCAATAGGCTTCCAATTAAAAATGTATCTGCACTTTTAAGTAGATTAGTTGTAGCAAGGGTGCCAAGAGTATATTTAATAAGGTTAAATAATTTTTTTACTTCGTTCATCATTTTATACCTGATGTAAAGCGGATTTGTTTTGCCGGTTATAACTATTAACAGCATAAGCAATGTGGTATAAAATAAATGTACCGAAGCAAATGCCTGTAAGCTGCCACCTACAAAGTATGCATATGCTGCAATTAATAATGCAGTAGTACTTTGTGCAATTCTTAACTTGAGCAGAAAGGATAAATTTTGTTCAGCTACAGCCTGTGCTTCTGCTATGTGGAGAGGTAGCGAGATGATGCCAAGACAAGCATACCATCCACAAAAAAGGTGTATGCCAGGTTGGGTTTTAAATAAATTTGAAAAATAGGCACTCCCCAATAAAAGGGATAGCAAACAAGAAATTATAATACCAAGCCAATATGCACTCCCTATGATATGTTTTTGTTGTTTTGTTTTAGATCCTGACAGGCGCATGACCAATGCTGATTGTAGCCCACCAGATTTTATCATTTCAAATAATACAACAGCAGAGGAAAAAATGATGTATTGACCCAGAAGATCAGGCTTGCTAACTCTGACCAATATCATAAATGAACTGACTCCAATAATGGCAGGGACAAGCTGACTGGCAAATGCCAAACCATGCCTCATGCCGAATTGGTTATTATAGTTCATGAATTACGCTCTTTTAAGATCCTTACCGTTTCCAAATTCCCTTTTGGCAATTTTTCTTACCATTTCTCTTAAGATGGTTCGTTTTTTAGGTACTTCACCAATTAGATCTTCGGCAAAATCTGCGGTTACTCCATTGAGCACAAGTAGCGGGTGAGAGTTAGTGTTTTTTCTAAACATTCTCAATAACTCATCGTCTATTTTATTCCATAACCTGTTAGCTCTGCAAACCAAAATGTAATTATCCATATCAGGAACTTCACCCGGTGTAAGAATGATATTTTCGATGGCGGGAAACTCTACAAAAACAATGTTGCAATATTTTTTCGGATTTAATGGATTTCCTTTTTTGTAATTATATGTTTCTACAACATAATTCAAGGCTTCTAACTGTGACTTCCACAAAGCTATTAAAGTAGATTTGCCCTCATTTTCCTGATGACTTGTAACTCCAATAATTACGGGGCTTTTATTTAATTTTATATGACAAAGAAACTGTTGCATCATTTTGAGATTAGCCCTTTGTATAAACACCTCATTCATATTTAGTAATGGGTAAATGCCCAGTATAGGTAATCCTATTTGAGCAAAAGCTTTTTCAGGTTGCTGCAAAGTATTATTTAGCAAAGACTTTGAAAGTAAAATTGAAAGAACAATTAAGAAACTAGAAATGAAGCCAATTATTATTTCTATAACTCTTTTGCTGGGGTTGGGTTTAAGGGGTAAATAAGGTGGATCTACAGTAGTAAGTTTACTGGTTATTTCATTACTTTGCTGGGTCAATCGGGCCTGATTAAGACCATGTAGTAACTCCAGATATGCCTGTTCTGCAACAGTTATTTGTCGTTCAATTTTTTTAAGCATTGCACCTAGTGGTGCAAGTTTTCGATATTCTTCAGCAAAATCTCTTTTATTCTTATCCATTACGGTAAGTCGGGCTTTGCTTTGTTCCAGGCTGATTGTCTTTTTAACCCATTCATCTAAAATACTTTTTACCGGTATGCCATTAGGCGTATTGGATTGAATGTTCAAATTGTCAATGTTTGATTGTAATTTTCTTTCAATACTAGCCGCTGCAAGCTTTAAACTGTCAACTCGTTTATTTTGCGATTCTTTATTTCCCCTGCCTAATAATGATGTGACTTCTAAATTGCTGTAAACATTTGATAGTTCTTCTCTTTGTTTAATAATGTCGCTACCATACAGGGTTTGATATACTTTACCTTTTATGTCGTCATTTACTTTTATGACAGCTTTTTCATCAGCATTTTCCTCCATTTTTAAAGCACGGTTAAGTGCATAAAGATTTTCTTTTTCACCTGCTACAGCTTTTGTTTGTTCGTAATAGTTGATAATATCATTTTGCTTATTGAAATCCAGAAATATTTCTTCGCAAGAATCCAAGCGCTTAAATGCTGCACTTACTTCTTTTTCAAAATAGGATATTACAGAACCGGTTTGTCCTTCGCGTAAAAGCTTATGTTTATTCATAAAAACATAAATAAGCAATTCCAGGGTATGTTTTGCTATAGCTGCATCCTGTGTTTCATAAGTTATCCTGATCAGATCACTTGAATTAATTCTTGTTGCTTTAATTGTGTGCAACGATTTCACCGAGTAAAATGGATTGTCTGAATTGATAAGATTATAAATGAAGTTGTTGTCACTTGATTGCATGTAATTGGTAATGGCGTCTTGAGTTTCTTCAACAGAACTTTTTCTAAGTTTTTGTCTTAGATAATTAGGTATGGTTTGTGAAAGTTTAGTATAAGATTCATAACTCAGTAAAGATGGATCATGTATTGAAGTAAATATGTGTGAGGCAAGCAGGCGGATAGAAACTTCCTGCTGGGTTTCCCTGGAATTTATTAATGATAAGAGGTTGTCAAATGCGTTACTTGTTGCAAAATAGTCGGCGCTTTTAGATCCGTTAATACTATATCCTGACGCTATGCCGGTATAGATAACTGTATCAGATGAGAAAGTTTTTTTTTGATGACGTGTAAAATAATATATGCTTGCCGCTAAAGCAAAAGGAACCAAAAGCAAAAGCTTCCAGTTGTTTAATAACAGTTTTATGAATTGAACTAAACTCATTTTAGCTGTAATATTAAATTGTACAGTTTAACACCTGCATATTCCTGAACCTGTAAATAATTGGTCTGAAATCTATTTATATCCGTTTCAAATTGTGCCGATGCTTTAGAGAAAATATCATGCAAACGGGACAATTGGTCCAAATCTCCATTTCCCCTGACAAATGTTTTTTCAGCAAGGCTATAGTTTACTGAAGCAGTTTGTTTACTCTGTGCAGATATTAGCAATAGCTTTTGTGCTAATTTCATTTCCTGATACATTCTTATCACTTCACCTTTTATATAAAGCTTAGCATTGTCCCGTTCACCTTCTGCCATTTTGGATTGCAGTTCAGATACATGTATCTGATTTTTTCTGCCAATCAATGCAGTTAAGGGTATCTGTACATTTACACCCACATTGTACCGCTCACCTTTATTTGTTCTAAATGAGGTAAAGGGGTTTGTAGAAATATTATCCTTTCCGCTTGTAAGATCACCTGCCGTACCATAATTATAGCTTGATAAAAATGATATACCGCTTAATATATTTTTCTTATTGATTTCAGCGGTTTCTTTCCAAACAAGAATTCCATTTTCAATTCTTTTTATTTCTCCTGAATGCTTTATTGCAGAATCTATTAGTATGGGCAATAAATCATCAGAATTAAATATTTTAATAAGTGCAGAATCCGTAGGTAAAAATTGAGCTTTAATCTGTACTGTTGAAAACATAAAAAATATTATGACAATACTTTTATTGCTTACATACTGTAATATTTTTTTAAACATTTTCACTTTGGATTATTGCTGGAATTGTTTGGAGGATTAATTTCAGATCGAACAATAAACCAAAGTTCTTTGCGTAGTCATTGTCCAGGCTTATTCTTTCATCTTCATTCATTTCATTTTTACCCCTTTTGCTCACTTGCCACAAACCTGTAATTCCTGATGGTGCCATAAATCGAAGGGCGTATTTGTCAGTAGTTAATTTTTCTGCCTCATAAAGGGGCAGTGGTCTGTTACCTACTATACTCATATCGCCTTTTATTACATTCCACAATTGTGGCAGTTCATCCATGCTTGTGTTTCTTAACCATCTTCCAAAACGGGTTATTCTTGGGTCATCTTTTATTTTAAAAAATTTATTGCTATTGTTTTCCAAATGTTGCTGTTTAAAAACTTTTTCACACCAAATATTGTTGTCTGCGTACATTGCAAACTGACAACCCTTGCCCACGTTTTGACAAGTGATACATAATTCAGTTTGTCCATCAACAATAGTTTGCTGTGGCGATGAATATTGGTTAAGGTGTTGCAATTGCCCAAGTTTATTTTCAGAGCCAATATGCATGGTTCTGAATTTATAAAATTTAAATATTTGGTATCCTGTACCAACACGTAAGGAATAATAAAATATCGGCCCCCTTGATTCTAAAATAATTAATAGACCTATTAATATAATGAGGGGCGACAATATTAGTAGAGCTAAAGCAGCACATACAACGTCAAAAATTCTTTTGCCTACTGGCATTTTATACTGGTAATTATTTAAACTATTAATTTCAATATTATCTATTTGTTTTTCAGTTATAAATTTAAGTTTCATACCCATATTCTCAATGGAAAAGGGCTTTTGAAAAACTTCAACTACACCATGGGCTATCATTTTTTTAGCTGATATGGTTTGTAGTTCATTTAAAATTATGCTAAAGGGTATCTCGCTAAAACCTGATTGATTAAGCGATTGTTTTAATGCCAAACCTAGAGGACCATTTAAATCGCTTTCTGTAATTATTGCTTTATATTTATCAGTATTAGCTTTTGTTGCATTGTAAAATGCTGCCCCTGATTCAAAATAGTGGAAAACAAATTGGCCTGCAAGTTTTTCCTGTACTAACTGTAAGGTATCGTTAGAAAAGCCTATGCAAGCTATTGGTGGTATCATAGAATAGGATATTTTAATCTTAGGTGATTTAAACGGCGTATACAGGATTTGCCCTTCTTAAAACCGCATGTAATCTTGCCTCTAATTCCTTTGGATTAAATGGCTTCAACATAAAATCGTCAGCACCTGCGTTAAGACATTTAATACGTATTTCTGATTTGTCCTCACCAGATAACATGATTACCGGTATCTTAGAATATAGCCCTGAAGATTTAATTTCTTTAATAAAACCTTGCCCATTTAGTATAGGCATGTTTATATCAGCAATGATAATGTCGGGTAGGTTGCCCTGATATAGCCAAATTAAAGCCTCACGTCCATTGTTATGTGTTACTACCTCATGCTTATCATAAAAGTATTGTTTTAATATTCTCTGTATTGCAGATTCATCGTCAATCAACAAGATGCTGAGGTTGGTGTTCATAAAGTTATTGTCTAATGCTGTTTTTATTAATTGTAATAATTCAAACTTCTTAAAATAATAACGATGCTTTAATTCAAATAGTATATGGACTTTAATAAGTAAATTCACCTCTAATTCTAAAGAACGCTTTCTTAAATTTTGGTTTAAATAATTCAGACTAAATAACAGATAATATAAAAACAAGGATTGCTTATATTGTTAGTTATTGAATTCACGTTGGCTAATAAAATTATAAAGACTTTGAGCTAGTGGTATAATCAATACTATTAGGTTTGGTTTTACAATGTGGTGCCATACCTTAAGTCTAAAGGATTTTATATATGAAGAGACCGATAGGAAATTTTCCTAAAGTATTATCTATAAATAGAATTAGGTGAACGATAACCCGGTTTATCTACATACCAATCCGGATAATCTTTGCCCCCTGATTGAGCCCATTCTGCAAAATGAAGATATACTGAACTAATAGGTTTACCCTCTATAGGATATTCAAATCTTTCAGGTAACCCTAATCCAAAAGGCATATTAGTTAAGGTTTTGTAATATCGGTTTTGTGAGGGTATAGTATTGTCTTTTACGGTATTGAATAAGGAGGTGTTAGCTTTGCTTGTAGGTTTGTATCCGGGCAGATGAACCTCTTTGCCTCTGTTTTCAGTGGCAATTAAAAATTGATTAAACGGGGCAGATCCAAGTATATCAGCTGTGATAGGTGTAGAGAAATCCAGCTTAATTTTTACAGTATCAGGTAAAATACGTTCACCACCGGGATCTGTGTTTACTGTGGAATTTGGCGAAGATGGATTCATCAGATAAAAAAAATCATTGAATGGTATGATTACAGCATTGTTTTGTCCGGACTCAGTTCCGTTTGCATTCAAAGAAATAGGATATGCATTATTTAATTGAGCACCGGTAACCATTGATACCACTGAATTACTAAAGGGAAATTGCACACCAAAACCATTTCTAAATGTTGCACCCGCTGCTTTAAGTACATAATTTGCAAAAAGTTCAACTGTTTTATTAGATGCGTTATTGATTATTTTATATCTATATTCAACTACCAGATCATTCATGTCATAATCTCCGGTGTTTGGCCAAGTATCTTCATAGGCTACCGTACCATAAGCCGTTGATGATGGATACCAGTTTATGTAAGCACGGGCAGGGTCATTTGGAAATTGATCATAAACATTACTTACTCCATCATTGTCAGCATCTCCCGGTTTGTCTATAGGATTAACATTGGTTCCCGAAATTGCATTTGAGGGGTTTGTTGCTGTTAAATAAAATATCAGGTCGTTAAAATCGTTATCGCAGCTTGTGTTTTCGCGGTTAATGTCTTCTATACCTACAAGATATAAATTGTGAACATTATCTTTTAAAAGAATTGAATGCCTCTTTTTAGTATTGTTAACCTCGGGATTTAATGCATCGATAGAGAAATATTTACCTAATCCTGCGCCTACTGATTTAGTTGTTGCATTCCAACCATTCGCAATCATGCAAAATCCAATTGAGGTATTTGCCTTAAAACGACCAAGCTTCACTTTGTTGCCCGATGTCAAATTGCCACCGCTACCCGTATAAGAAGCGTTGGGAAAAACTATATAAAGTGAATCTATATCATTAATACTGTTAGGCTTATTATTTGTAGGATAAGTGAAATAGGCAAGCGTATTGGTATTACTTGCACCCTCATGCACAAAGGTTATATATATATCACCATCTTGTTCAATATTAATATTGTTTTCTGCATTTGAATTGAGATAAACAGGATGATAATCAGGAACAGGCTTCTGTTCCGGTAGCGATGCATTTATATAGCTAAGTAGGGTAAGATTAATAATATCATTATTAGTTACGAGGTAGTTGGGCCTGCCAAGATTATTAAAGCTACCCAAATAGGTGTACGTGAGTGATTGTTCTTTTTCAATTAAAGTTAAGCCCGGAGTAATTAATTTTTCCGTTTCTATATTGCCTCCGTAGCCATCTTTGCCACCGAGGGTACAGAGTATCGTTTGCTTTTCTACCCTGACGGATACATTGTACATTACCCCAACCATATTGGAGTTTATTGTAACCGTTTTAAGGTAAGTAGGTAGTTTAAAAGTAGTGTTGATGCTACCATTGTTGCCTGTAAGTGCTGAAAATAATACTATGCCACCTTCCTCTAGTGGTTTGTCCATTATGTTAATTAATGCATGGGCAATAGGTTCATCAAAATTGTTTAATAATCTAAATTCTAACAATACATCCTTAGATGTTTCGTAATTAAATTCTGCCGGTGAAGTGAATAAAGGTGGTTCTATAGGAGCCGGTTGTATAGAATCTCCTTTTAAACAAGAACTAAGTAAAATTATTGGGATTGAAACTTTTAGGAATGAATACTGAATTCCATTTTTCATTATTTATTTCAGGATTAGGATAATTAAACGATTTTCCAGTGAGATATATTGCTAATCTGTTTTATAAAAGCCCACTATGCAAATTCTGCTATAAGGTTATCATTGCAAATTCATTGGTACGTATATTCATAAATAATTATTAATCAAAATCAACAACCCTTTTTTGGGTAGCAAGCTTTTTTTTGCAATATATTTGCCGCCTCATGAAGAAAATAATTTACTTAAATGCACTTCCGTTATTGATTGCGTTGTTTACAAATTGCAGTAACGGGCAAGATGGCAAAACAAAAAATGGTGATTCAACAAAATCTAATGGAACTGTTGAAGCCGGAGAAGCGAAAAAGAACTTTTCTGATTTAAAACCAATTGACACTGCGCTTTTCAACAAATTAAATCTTGAAATGGCCAATGGTGATACCTCGGGTAAATGGCCGGTTAAAATGCCTTATCCATCTCCCGGTGCTGTTCTCCCTTTTAATAGGGTTTTGGCTTTTTATGGCAATCTTTATTCTAAGAAAATGGGTGCCTTGGGTGAATATCCTAAAAATGAAATGCTGGCTAAACTAAAAGGCGAAGTAAAAAGCTGGCAGGCAGCTGATACATCTATACCTGTAATACCTGCATTACATTATGTGGCGGTTACGGCACAAGGGGCACCGGGCAAAGATGGAAAATATCGTGCAAGAATGCCATTTAGCCAAATAGATACAATTGTAAGCTGGGCAAATGAAATTAATGGTTTGGCATTTGTAGATATACAAGTAGCATTTAGTAACCTGCAAGCCGAAGTGCCTGTATTGGAAAAATATCTTTCCATGCCAAATATGCATTTGGGAATAGACCCTGAATTTAGTATGAAAGACGGTAGAAGACCCGGCTCAGTCATAGGATATTTTACTGCAGATGATGTAAACTACGTAGTAGATTATCTTGCTTCATTGGTTAAGAAAAATAACATTCCACCTAAAATTTTGGTTATTCACCGTTTTACAAATGGTATGGTAAAAGAATATGCCCGAATCAAAAAGGTTCCCGAAGTACAAATTGTTATGGATATGGACGGTTGGGGAGACAAGATACTGAAAAAATCATCTTACCTCTTGTACGAAAAAAGGGATCCGGTGATGTTTACAGGGTTTAAAATTTTTTATAAAAATGATATCCGCTCCGGCGCCGATCAGCTGTACAGTCCAAAAGAAGTGATGACTTTTCAGCCAAAGCCGATTTATATTCAGTATCAGTAAAAAATAATTTTTTCAATAAGGAAAGGTTGCAGCGATGCGACCTTTTTTTGATTGGGGAGGTGATTACATGATGTTTTTTTTCTGCTTCGCAAAAAGGGAGATGAGTAAACCTGCAGCTAATAACTAAGGTTTCGTTTTGCCCAACGGGCAAGAAATGAAACCGGTGTTGAACGAAACCGGCAAATTTTCAGGGTGACTGCTATTATGGAGTTAT
>JAYTDC010000057.1:0-103942 GCA_043736115.1 Segetibacter sp.
TTGAGAGAAAGCATACAGTAATTTGCAAGATTTTCTGCACTTGTTCAACTTTCTCTGTAAGTAATTCTTAAACTTGTTACAGCCAACTCAATAAAATCAAGGGAAACAGGCTTTTTGAGGATTGACAAGTTACAGAAAAATGAATTCACTACAAACGAAAAAAGACCCCCAAAACGAAAGCCTTATTCAATTATCATTTTTTTAAAAAAATTAGTTCTTATTATTCACAAACTGAAACGGTTTCAACTTTTTGCTGATCAGTTTTTGTATTTTAGTTGGGTTGTCAATAATCTTGTACGCATCAACATCAATAATTTCATTGGCTATGCAAAAATTATCTATGGACTCTATATGAAATAGCAAATCATGTAGTTTTTCTACTTCACTATCCATTTCTTTTTTGTTAGTAATGGCTGTTTTCGTTAGCACTAACAAATCTCTGTTTGAAGTTTTCATACTGGAAAAAAATTAAAAAGGGTTATTCCTTAATTATTTAATTACCCAACCGATTTTTTATAGACGTTTGGACACCCACACCCCCTGCTGCTGCTGCAACTGCTAAAAGCAAATGCAAAAACTACAAGTAATAATGCAGATATTTGAATTGTTTTTTTCATTTTCACTCTTTGTATTTTAGTACAAATGACGTACAAATTTTTTAATGCAAACAAAAGATAACATTACTATTCTTATTGCACCGCTTGATTGGGGACTAGGTCATGCAACCCGTTGTATACCAATCATCAATCACCTTCTAAAATTACAGTGTAATGTTGTTATTGCTACAGAAGGAAAACAGCATAATTTGTTAAAAAATGAGTTTCCCCAACTACAGTTTGTTCACCTCTCCGGTTACAACGTACGGTATTCTAATAAAAAACGTTTTTTCAACCTAAAAATTATATTTCAACTCCCTAAACTTATCTATGCTATACGCAAAGAAAAAAAATGGCTGCAACAATACCTACTAAACAATAAAATTAATGCAGTCATTTCTGATAACCGGTATGGACTTTTCCACATATCTGTACAATCTATATTTATTACCCATCAACTTACTATAAAAGCAAATTTTCCCTTTATTGAAAAAATGCTTCAAAAGCTTAACTACCGCCACATCAACCATTTTTCGGCTTGTTGGGTTCCTGACCAATGTGGAAAAAACACTCTTGCCGGAAAACTTTCTCACCCTGCAATTTTACCAGCCATTCCGGTTACCTATATTGGGGTGCTAAGCCGTTTTCAAATACTAAATTCTACTATAAAACGCTATAAGCTGCTGATTGTTCTGTCGGGTCCTGAGCCACAGAGAACTTTGTTAGAAAAAATGTTGCTACAGCAATTGGAAAAAATAGAACAGCCTGTATTATTTGTAAGAGGGTTACCGGGTAATGCTGCTTATTTATCCGATCAAAAGTATATTACTTTTCACAACCACCTGCCGGCAAACCAATTGGAGCAGGCCTTTCAGCAGAGCCAATACCTCATTAGCCGTTGCGGCTACACAACCGTAATGGATATTTGCAAACTGAATATAAAATCTATCCTAATACCAACCCCGGGGCAAACAGAACAAGAATATTTAGCAGAACATTTACAAAAACAAGGGTTTAGCCTGTCTGCAAATCAAGAGGGTTTTAATCTGGTAAATGAATTGAAAAATGCTGAAAAATTTGAGTATAAATTTCCTGATTTTGATATGGAGAAATATCAAACCATTCTTACTGAATTTGTAGAAAGTCTTTCAACAAATAATGGAAAATGACATTATCCTGCTTTTGGATAATCAAAAAACCAAAACTCCTTTTTGCCTTCGTTAAAATCTTTCCAATGTTCAATATCAGCTTTTATTGCAAATATGGCGCAGGTGGGCATATCATCAATCTGTGCATTGGTAAGACTATTTGCAAATGCAGTTATAGTGGGATTGTGTGAAAAAATAGCCGCGGTATTTATAGTATCGTCAATATTTGTAATTGCATTTAAAAAGGCTTCGATTGTTGGTTCGTATAGTGTGGGTATCTGTACAATTTGATTATCTGCTACGTTGTATGCATTTGCAAAATACCCGGCGGTTGTTATGGCCCTTTTTGCCGGGCTGCTGATAAACCTGTCAATAGAAATTTTTTTGTGAATCAGTCTATTGGCCATTTCAGGGGCATCTTTATGCCCACGGTGGTTGAGTAAACGATCAAAATCGTCCGCATCTATATCCCAACTACTTTTTGCGTGCCTTACCAGTAAAAGTGATTTCATAGGTTAACTGTTCTTAGAACCATAATTTTCAAAGGCATTAATATCCCCTTTTATCTTTTCCATCCATGAAATTGAGAAACGCATTATTGACTACTTTATTTCCCCCCGGTGTGGGGTAGTTGCCTGTAAAATACCAGTCTCCTGTATTTGTAGGGCAACTTTCATGTAAGTCTTCTATGGTCTGATAAATGACTTCAACCGGAAACCCAATATGCTCAGGGGTAATTAATTGCGCAATTTTTTTACTGATGTCTTCAGTAGAAAATGGTTTGTACAACTGACGCACAACGTTTTCTGTATGTAGCTGATTAGTCTGTTTCAATCTCACACATTTATTGTAAAGCTCATGCAACAAGTGTTCCATGTCCTGTTCTTTTATTAATTCAATGGCTGCCCTGAATGCTATAAAGTCACCAAGTTTACTCATGTCTATACCATAACAATCGGGATATCTTATTTGCGGAGCAGATGAAACCACTATAATTTTTTTTGGCGATAACCGCGAAAGCATTTTTACTATACTTTCTTTTAAGGTAGTACCTCTTACAATAGAGTCGTCAATTACTACAAGGGTATCTTCATCTTTGCGCAGGGTGCCATAGGTAATATCGTATACGTGCTGCACCATTTCATTTCGGCTTGCATCCTCGGTTATGAATGTGCGTAGCTTTACATCTTTTATTGCAATTTTTTCCTGTCTTATTTTTCGGTTTATCATAGCCGAAAGTTTTTCTTCGTCCATCTCGTTGCCCCAACTAAGTATCCGTTGAACTTTTATGTTGTTCAGGTAGTCCTCCATGCCCTTGCAAAGGCCGTAGTAGGCAATTTCTGCTGTGTTGGGTATGTAAGAAAATATGGTGTTTTTGAGATCGTAATCTATAGCTTCTAAAACAGGGCGGCTAAGATGATGTCCCAAAGCAATCCTCTCCCTGTATATTTTTTCATCGCTGCCACGGCTGAAATAAATACGTTCAAAGCTACAGGCCCTTCTTTCTTTAGGTTCCAGAATCTGTTCTACATTGTATGTGCCTTCGGAATCCACAATCAAGGCGCAACCGGGCATCAATTCATGCACTTCATTTTCACCTACATTAAAGGTTGTTCTTATTGCAGCCCGTTCACTTGCTGCAACACATACTTCATCGTCTATATAGTAATAGGCGGGCCTTATGCCTATTGGATCCCGCATTACAAAACTGTCACCGTTGCCTATTAATCCTCCAATGGTAAAACCGCCATCAAAATGCGAAGATGATTTGCGTAAAACCTGTGAAATATTGATGTGTTCGGGGTTTTCTTCATCTGCTTTTACCAGAAAGTGATGCACTACTTCCAGCATAGCTGCAAGGTCGCTCTGTTTGGAAAAATTGCCCGGTTCTATGTTTATCAGATCAAAAAGCTCATCGGTATTTACCAAGTTAAAGTTGCCTGCAAGTGCAAGGTTTCTGGCCGGAATAACATCTCTGCGTATGAAGGGGTGGCAAAAGTCAACATTGTTTCTACCCTGTGTTCCATAGCGTAAGTGACCCAACAACAATTCCCCTAAAAAGGGAAGATGCCCTTTTAAAAGGCCGGGGTGTTGTTTAATATTTGGTTGAAATTTCTCCAGTTCCTGCAATTCTTTACCAACAGTAACAAACAAATCGGCGATAGCTTGTGGTGCAATAGTTCTAATGCGGTGAAGAAAAGGGTATCCCGGTTCTACATGTAATTTTACTGCTGCCATGCCTGCACCATCCTGACCTCTATTGTGCTGCTTCTCCATAAGCAGGTACAGCTTGTTAAGGCCATACATGACAGTACCATATTTTTGCAGAAAATAGGAAAATGGCTTTCGTAACCTTATGAATGCGAGGCCACATTCATGCTTTATTTCGTCACTCATTGATTGGTTATAATAGGAAATACCAAAGGTAAGAATACTATAACGGATTTAAAATCTGAAATTTGAATGCTCTTTCATTTATGAACCTATAAAAATTCTCCATTTTATTATGTAATCTTTACACAAAGTAAAAAAAGTTTTAATTTTCCGGACTGAATTGAATGTTTAATCATTTTACGATTGTCAAAAATTGTTGTTTAACAAAACCCATATGCCTACAACCGCTACCTTAAAACCTTCTACATCCAAACCACCGGAAAAGTTAATCATAGATACACTTGCACTTGTTGCAACGTACCCTGCTGTGCCCATTACTATTGACTGTGTCATTTTTGGATTTGAAGAAAATGAATTGAAAGTATTGCTGATAAGGAGCGACTTGAAATGCTATGAAGGTAAATGGTCGCTATTGGGCGATATTCTTGGCGAAACAGAACAATTAGACGAAGCGGCATATAGAATATTGCTGCAACGTACCGGCATGAACGATGTGTTTCTTCAACAGGTTAAAACTTTCGGAAGCCCCGGTCGTCACCCCGGGGGTAGGGTTATAACCGTTGCTTATTGCTCATTGCTAAACATACACCATCATGAATTAAAGATTTATGACAATGAGTTGCATTGGCATGCAGTAAAGACTTTAGACAATATGGCTTTTGATCATCAGGAGGTGATAGATGAATGTTACGAATGGCTACAAAAACGCATTCAGGAACATCCGCTTGCATTCAATCTCTTGCCTGAAAAGTTTTCGCTACGCGAATTGCAAAATTTATACGAAGCCATTTTGGGAGTGGAATTGGATCGCAGAAATTTTAGAAAAAAATTTTTCTCCATGGACTTTCTTATTGATTTAGAGGAATATGAAGAAAATGTTCCTCACAGACCCGGAAAGCTCTATAAGTTCAATTTTGAAAAATATGAACTCAACAAAAAAAAATGGATAGGTATAGACTTTTAGGCAGTCATACGTGATAAATATTAATATTGGAAATTTTTTTCTAACATTTTGTTCAGAAAATAAAAATCGACTAATATTGTGTACTATTTACACATTGTCTGGATTGCTTTCTCAAAATTTGCCTATATGAAATTAATTTCTACACTCTTTCTATTACTATTTTTTTCTACTGCAAATTGTCAATTACTTAGCTGGAGCCCTGCTTTTATTCAGGAATCATCTACCCCTATTGATATAATAGTTGATGCCACCAAAGGAAATGCAGGTTTGCTTAATTACACGCCTACAACAGATGTTTATGTTCATACAGGAGTAATTACAAATCTTAGTACAAGCTCTACTGATTGGAAGCATGCACCATTTACCTGGGCAACTACACCTTCCAACGGCCAATGTGTTTATTTGGGAAATAATAAATGGAAATTTACCATAACAGGCGGATTGAGGTCCTTTTATAATATTACAAATGCTTCTGAAAAAGTATTAAGAATAGCTATTCTATTTAGAAATGGTGCCGGTACCAAAGTGCAAAGAAATACTGACGGAAGTGACATGTACATACCCGTTTATTATGCTACATTGAATATTAGAATCGAAAATCCAATTAAGGAACCAAAATATACTCCTGTACTTGAACCTATAAATAAAACAATAGGTGATATTGTGCCAATAAATGCAAAATCAAGCAGCAGCGCCACATTGAAGTTGTTTTACAATGGTACTCAAATTGGAACAACAGATACAGGTGCAACAACTATTTCTGCCAATGCAACAATAACCACAAATGGTACTCAAACCATAGTTGCACAGGCTACTTCAGGAACAGTAATCAAATCTGATACAGTAACATTTTTTGTTTCACCTCCGGTAAATGTGGTGCCATTGCCACCAAATGTAAGAGACGGCATTAACTACGAAACCGGCGATACGTCAGTAACACTTGTATTTTTTGCTCCACAGAAAAAACGTGTAGCAGTAATTGGAGATTTTAGCAATTGGTTAGAAACCAATAAATACCAGATGAACAGAACACCTGACTCATCCCGCTATTGGTTAAGAGTAACAGGATTGGTACCTGGAAGGGAATATGGCTATCAATATGTTATAGATGGCACTTTGAAGGTAGCAGATTATATGACTGAAAAAATATTGGATCCTTGGAATGATCAGTATATCCCATCCGCTAACTACCCTGCTTTAAAACCGTATCCCACGGGCTTAACATCAGGGTATGTAAGTATTTTACAAACTGCAAAACCAGGTTATACCTGGCAGGTTAATAATTTTGTTAGGCCCGATAAGAAGAATTTGCTGATATACGAGTTGCTGGTAAGAGACTTTGTTGCGGCACAAAACTGGCAAACCCTAAAAGACACCTTAAATTATCTTAAAAAAATGGGGGTCAATGCGATTGGACTAATGCCTTTCAACGAATTTGAAGGAAACAATAGCTGGGGTTATAATCCTACATTTTTCTTTGCACCGGATAAGCAGTATGGTACTGAAAATGCTTTGAAAGCATTTATAGATGCCTGTCATAAGGCAGGTATCGCAGTTATTATGGACATTGTATTTAACCATACTACCGGACTTGCTCCAACGGCCCAAATGTATTGGAACAGTACGCTCAATCAACCCGCAGCAAATAGCCCATGGTACAATCAAAAGTCTCCTCATGCTCTAAACTTTGGCCCCGATTTCAATCACCAATCTGCCTCTACAAAAGTGTTGGTTGGAAGGGTATTGGAGCATTGGCTCACAAAATATAAAATTGACGGTTTTAGATGGGATTTATCAAAAGGATTTACACAAATACCTACCTGCGTAACACCCACCTGTGATCAAGGTGCAGACTATGCAGCATGGGGTGCTTATGACGTTAGTCGTATAAATATATGGAGAGCATATTACGATAGCATGCAGGTTAAATCTCCCGGCAGCTATTGCATCTTGGAGCACTTTGCAGACAATAGCGAAGAAATTGCTCTAAGCAACTACGGTATGTTGCTTTGGGGCAATACAAATACAAATTTCAGCGAAGCTGCAATGGGTTACTTACCTAATTCCAATTTTCAAGGTGGGTTATCTGTAAACCGTGGATGGCCACAACCGCACCTTGTTACCTATCAGGAGAGCCACGATGAAGAACGCCTGATGTATAAAAACATTCAGTTTGGAAATTCATCAGGAGGTTATAATACAAAAGACGTAAACACGGCCTTAAGAAGAATGGGTATGAATGCAGCATTTTGGGCTGCTATGCCGGGTCCAAAAATGATGTGGCAGTTTGGTGAGTTGGGTTACGATTATTCCATAAATACCTGCGAAGACCTTACTGTTAATAACAACTGCAGGCTTAGCCCAAAGCCTATTCGTTGGGATTATCAGTACAATTCTAATCGTTTGGCTTTAAAGAATGTGTATAGCAAAATGTTATTGATGCGCAATGTGCCTAACTACTTACCCACCTTTACCACAAACAATGTTACCTACGATTTGAGCGGTGCCGTAAAATGGATGAAAATTACCTCGGATTCACTTAAAATATTGGTAATCGGAAATTTTGATGTAACTACCCGAACAGGTTCTGTTACTTTCCAAAATGCAGGTACGTGGTACAACTATCTACAGGGAGGTACAAGAACAGCCACAGGCGGCAGCGAAGCGTTTACACTATTGCCAGATCAGTACTATGTATTTGTAAATAGAAATGTAAGTGCAGCAGTTACCGCACTACCGCTTAAATTAATCTCATTTGGAGCAAAACGTTCAGGCAACAATATAGTCCTGAATTGGATTACAAGCAACGAAGTAAACGTAAAGCATTTTGCTGTAGAACGTTCCTATAATACCATTGATTTTAAAGAAATTGGTTTTGTAAATGCCCTTAACGGAAGCAGACAAACTACTTACTCGTTTTATGACAATGATCCTATAGCCACCAAATCTGCAGGAAAAGTATTTTACAGGTTAAGAATGGTTGATATAGATGGCCAATTCAGTTATTCTAATGTGGCAGTTGTTAACCCGGTTGGTACAAATGGTTCTATGGCCATTTATCCTAACCCGGCAAAAGGGTCAAAACTTTATATTGATTTAGAGGAACAAATAACAGCTATTGCTCAGGTAAGTATAGAGGACGTGAGTGGTAGAGTGTTTGGCAGGCAATCATTTGTTCAGGCAAATAGCAATCAACAATTGTCTGTTGATATCAGTCAACTTTCATCAGGGGTTTATTTGTTGAAAGTCGAAACAGGAAAAAAATCTGTTATTAAACAATTTGTAGTTCAGCATTAAAAAGGGGTTTTAAATGATTAAAGTTGATGAAAATCATCTCTTTTCATGCATCAGTATTACAAAACAGGGTGTCTTAAAACGCCTGAATTACTTATCCAACATCTACATGAAGAACACAATGGCCTTTTTTTGTAACAATTTAAACAAGCTTTTCAAGCAAAAATTTAAACCTTAGACATATGACGATTAAAAAGCTGCTTTATGCTTTAGTCTTACCATTGCTGCTATTTGCAACGCAGGCAATTGCGCAGGACAAAACAGTAACAGGAAAAGTATTGGACAGTGCCGGAGCCCCGGTGGTCAATGCTTCAATATCACCCAAAGGTACCCGTACAGGTACTCAGACAGGTGCAGATGGCTCATTCTCGATAAAAGTTCCATCCACAGTATCTACATTAATTATCAGTTCTGTTGGCTTTGCCAGTCAGGAAGTAGGTGTTGGTAATGGAAATGTAAGTGTAAACCTAAAAGCTTCGGCAGGTTCATTAAGTGAAGTAGTGGTGGTAGCTTATGGAACCCGCCGTAAAAGTGATTTAACGGGATCTGTTACTTCCATTTCTGCCAAAGATTTTCAGAAAGGAAATATTGGTTCATCTGAACAATTGTTACAAGGTAAGGTAGCCGGCTTGCAGGTAACTACCGGTGGCGGTTCTGCAGGTGGCGGTAGTAAAATTAGGATCAGGGGCGGTGCTTCACTAAATGCAAGTAATGATCCCTTGATTGTTATTGACGGCGTACCTGTAGAAGGAAACGGTGTAGCAGGATCAGCAAACCTGTTGAATACCATAAACCCAAATGATATAGAATCTATAAGTGTGTTGAAAGATGCGTCTGCTGCGGCCCTGTATGGAGCCCGTGCTTCTAACGGTGTTTTGATTATAACAACCAAAAAAGGAACTAAAGGAAAAGTAAAATGGAATTTTAATACTTTGGCTTCCATTGGCAATGTTATCAAAACAGTAAAAGTACTTAATGGCGATGAAATAAGACAAGTCATAAACGACTATACCACTAAAAGTGGCGATGACAGATATCAGAAATTGTTGGGGAATGAAAATACCGATTGGCAAAACCAGATTTACCGTAAAGCATTTGGTATAGACAATACCATAAGCGGAAGCGGTGCTGTAGGCAATATTCCACTAAGGGCATCAGTTGGTTATTACAATCAGGATGGAATTTTAAAAACCAACAACTTTAAAAGATTATCCACTTCTTTAAATTTATCTCCTAAGTTTTTTGATGATCATTTATCTGTAAATGTTCAAGCTAAATTCAGTCAGACAAAAAATCGTTTTGCAGACGAAGGCGCTATAGGGTCAGCTATACAATACGACCCTACACAACCTGTTCTTAGCGATAATAAGTTCGGTGGTTATAGGGAGTGGCTTCAGACAAATGGGTTACCTATAGATTTGGCTACAAGAAACCCGCTATCATTGCTTAATCTTAGAGACAACAAATCAACAGTTAACCGTTTTATTGGAAATGTACAATTGGATTATAAATTTCATTTTTTGCCTGATCTGCATTTGTTGATGAATGCAGGTATGGACCGGTCAAGTGGAACAGGAAACGACAGAAAAGACTCTTTGCTTGCTACTGATTATAGAACAGGGGGCAGAAAACAATATTATGAAGAGGTTAGAAAAAACCAATTGTTAGATTTCTCATTATTCTACACCAAAGACTTGAAAAGCATCAATACAAAATTAGACGTATTGGTAGGACATACTTACCAGGAGTTTAAAAATAATTCAAATAATTTTGCTGCATTTAGTTACAGAGAATTAGTTGATCCTTCTAAACCTGAATTGAAAGATACTATACCAAATAGTCAGCCGTTAAATGCAAGTTCTCCTTCTCAATACAATCTTGAGGGCTATTTTGCAAGAACAAATATTACTATTGCAGATAAGTATTTGTTTACTGCTTCTTTGAGAAGGGATGCGAGTTCTAAATTCTCACCAAATACCCGAGTAGGATATTTTCCAGCTTTTGCTGCAGCCTGGAAAGTTAGGCAAGAATTTTTTGAGACCTCAACATTGCTTTCTGAACTTAAGTTAAGAATGGGTTACGGTATTACCGGTCAACAAGATGGTATTGGATATTATTCTTACCTAACACGTTATACTCAAAGTACTCCTTCTGCACAATATATGTTTGGATCTACCTACTATTCTTTTCTTAGGCCTGAAGGATATGATGCAGGGTTAAAGTGGGAGACAACAGCAACAACCAACGTAGGTGTTGATTTTGGATTTTTTAACAACAGAATTACAGGTAGTTTTGATTATTACAGAAAAAATACAAGGGATTTGCTAAGTCAGGTACCTGTAGCACCGGGAGCAAATTTTGTAAATAAAATTACAACCAATGTAGGCAATCTTACTAACGAGGGTTTTGAACTTGTGTTCAATACTATTCCTGTAAAAACCCGTTCTATTACCTGGGATTTAGGATTTAACTTTACTTACAACAAGACTTCAATTACTAAACTTCTAAAACAACCTGACCCATCATTCGCAGGTATTGATGTTAGTGGAATAGCAGGTGGAACCGGTAATACATTAGGTAAGCATCGTGTAGACTATGCACCATATTCATACTTTGTTTATAAGCAAGTTTATGATGCAAATGGCCGACCAATAGAGGGTTTATACGAAGATCTTAATCGTGATGGTGTCATTGATTCAAAAGATAAATATCTGTACAAAAAGCCGGCTCCTGATTATTTGGTGGGCTTTAGTACACAGGTTATCATCAATAAATTTAGTTTGGGAGTTACTGCACATGGTATGTTAGGTAATTACATATACAACAACTTCAATGCTGACAGAAGTACATTATCCGCAATTAAGGATCAGAACGTATATATAGGAAATGGTTCTAAGGACTATTTAGAAACCGGTTTTAAAAACAAGCAGTTTTTCTCTGATTACTATATTGAAAATGCCTCTTTCTTAAGAATTGATAATATTAACCTGGGTTATAATTTCGGGAAGATTTTAAACAATTCATCTTCATTAAGGGCAAATGCAAGCATCCAGAATGTAGGAGTCATAACAAAATACAAAGGACTTGATCCTGAAAATGCAAGTGATACTGGTGTAGATAATAACATCTATCCAAGACCAAGGATTTATTCATTGGGATTTAGTCTAGATTTTTAAATAAAAAAAATAACTCTACATGAAGAATATAAATATAAAAAACATAGCTATCATTTGTATAGCAGCATTTACAATAAGTTCATGTGCTAAGAAACTTGATTTGTTTCCGGAAAATGATTTAACACCGGCTACCACCTACTCTACAGCAGCAGGCTATAAAAGTGTGCTTGCAAAAGTTTACGGTGGATTGGCCACAACAGGAAATGCGGGTCCTGCCGGAAATTCTGATATTCAGGGTTTAGATGAAGGTTCGCAATCACCCTTTATCCGCGGTTTTTTCAATTGTCAGGAACTGCCTACTGATGAAGCCGTAGTTGCATGGGATGATCAGACAATCAAAGACTTTCATAACTTGAAATGGACAAGTGCAGATCCATTTTTATTGGGTATTTATGCCAGATTAATCTACAATGTTACAATCTCTAATGAATACCTAAGAGAATCCACACCTGAAAAAGTAGCGTCAAGAGGTATAACCGGAACAGAAGCAGATGATATTTCAAAATCAAGAGCTGAAGTAAGGTTTCTGCGGGCATTTAACTATTGGGCTATGATGGATTTGTTTGGGAAATCCACTTTTGTAACAGAAGCAAATGCAGTAGGTGCTGATCTTCCTAAACAAATAGAAAGAAAAGCATTGTTTGCATACATAGAAAGTGAACTAAAAGCTATAGATGGTCAATTAGCTGCAGCCAAAACTATTGAATATGGCAGAGTAGATCAGGCAGCTGCATGGGCGTTGCTGGCAAGAATGTATTTAAATGCATCAGTCTATACCGGTACCGCACGTAATACTGAAGCACTTAACTATGCAGGTAAAGTATTAGGTGCAGGTTATCAATTGCAATCGGATTATCGCAAACTCTTTATGGCTGATAACGAAACGCAAAAAGATGAATTTATTTTTGCAATCAATTGCGATGGCGCTAGAACACAATCTTTTGGTAATACAACATTCTTTGTGCATTGTGCAGCCGGTGACGATCATGATGATTTTGGTGTAGCTAACGGTTGGAGCGGATACCGTGCTACAAGTGCTTTAGGTTACTTATTTGCTGACCGTACAGGTGCTACTGACCAAAGGGCAATGTTTGAAACCTCTAAGTACAACTCTAGTGCAAGTCAAATGACTATTACAGACATTGGAAACTTTAGCAACGGGTTACACGTAAATAAATACAGAAATATTAGAAGCGATGGTGGTGCAATTTCTGATAATGTAAATAGAAACTTTGCTGATATTGATTTTCCGGTTTTCAGACTTTCTGAAATGTACCTGATATATGCCGAAGCTCATTTACGTGGTGGTGGTGGTAGTGCTGCTACTGCCTTAGATTATTTAAATAAAATAAGATTCAGGGCTTACGGCGGAAGTTATGGTCCCGGTAATGTTGGTAAACTTAATTTATCAGATTTGAATCTGCAAACAGTATTAGATGAAAGAGCCCGTGAATTATATTGGGAAGGTCATCGTAGAACTGATTTAATAAGATATAACCAACTAACAACAGGAACTTATTTGTGGCCATGGAAAGGCGGAATAGCATCAGGTACTGCAAAAGATTCAAAATATAATCTATACCCTGTACCTAATGCTAATTTAACTGCCAACCCTAATTTAACTCAAAATACAGGATTCTAATAAAATACAAATATGAAAAATATACTTAAATTTTGTGTCTTCATTCTTTTTGCCGTTAGCATATTACAGGCATGTAAAAAAGATGATAAACAGATTTTTTTTGAAGGCGGTACGGCTCCTGAATTGAAACAATTGTCAGCAAAACCTGATAGTGTTTTGTTGCGAATTAACCGTGAAAAGGAATTTGTAAATCTTGCGTGGACCAATCCAAATTATAGGTTTACAACAGGAACAAGTTCACAGGATGTAACCTATATATTACAAGTTGATACAACAGGTTCAAATTTTACGAATCCCAAACTGTATGAAAAAGAGATAACTAAGGATCTAAGTGCATCTATTACCGTTTCTGATATCAATACTTACCTTACTAAAATGGAGTTGTCAGTTGAAGTACCTCATGATATTGAGTTGAGAATTGTATCCTCATTAAGCGGATCAGTAAAACTAAACTCAAATGTTTTGAAATTTGAGCAGATAGTGATGTATGAAGATTTTGCAATACCCCCACCGGCCAATGGAGAATTATTTGTTGTAGGTGATGGTACAACTACCGGATGGAATAACAATCCATCTGCACCACATTATGCTACCAAAATAAGTAAAGGATTGTTTGTTGATACTTTAAGTCTTGAGGCTGGCAAATACTATAAATATTTAACCATTGCAAGCCAATGGCAACCACAATATGGTCTAAAACCGGGTTCCGGCGGTGCTTCAGGAGGCGACATTGGATTCAATAATCAAACACCACAGTTTCCATCAGATCCCGATGCAATACCTACACCGGGTACAGGAGACTACATTGTTACTTTGAATTTTACAACCGGTAAATTCACAGTAGTTCCTAAGTAAACAAAAAGTGAATTTGGATTATTTAATTACAGGAAATTTTCAAAAATACTAACATGAACAAAATATTAAAAACTTTAAGTCTTACTTGCCTGATTACTTTGGTTTTTGCCGCTTGTACCAAGTACGATAAAGTAGCAGATCTACCGGTTTATCAAGATGGAGTTTCGCCAGTTATAGCAGCTTCAAAGCAAACTATTGCAATTGCAATGGCTGATTCTAATAATACTGTACTAACACTTAGGTGGACAGATCCCAAGTATGCAACGGTTGACTCTACAACCAAATACGTTGTGGAGATTGATTCAGCAGGAGGCAGCTTTGTTAAGCCTTTTAGAAAAGAATTAATCGGTAAACAAAATGTATCTTACACAGGAAAAGAATTGTACAATATTGTTGTCAATTATGCTACAGTAATCGGTGCACCAACTGCTTTGATAGCAAGAGTAACTTCTTCATATAACAATAACAATGAAAAGAGAATTTCAAATACTATTCCATTAAAAGTTTCGCCTTTTACTGATCCATCTGTATTCACTTCTTCACAAACTACTGTTACAGGTACTTTGGCAACTGCCTCACTTTTAGCTACTAGTTTTTCATGGACACCTTCATTTAAAAACTATATAGGAGTTGTTACTTATAGTATAGAGTATGATTCTGCTACAAAGAATTTTGCTAATGCTAAAAGCATAAGTGTAGGAGCCTCTACATACAACAAAGATTTATTGGTAAGCGAAATAAATGAAACCTCTTTTAGTGTTGGTATTCCTTATGGCAACACCGGTAAGGTTGATTACCGTATAAAAGCTACAACTGCATTGGGAGCAATATCTTATTCAAATGTAGTTTCAATTACAATAAATAGCTACATACCATTATTGAGATTTTATATGCCCGGCAACTATCAGACTGCAACAGGTAATGGAACGAACTGGACACCTGGCAATGCCCCTGAACTTATCAGAGATCAGCGTCCTGGCTTATTAAATCATATGTACTATACATACATCTACCTGCCAGCAGGAACACAGTTTAAGTTTACACAAGGCCGCGATTGGGCTGTAAACTATGGCGGAAGTGGTGGAACACTTTCTCCCGGTGGATCAGACCTTAGTGTTGCTGCAGATGGTGTGTACCGTATAACAATTGATGTAAGCACTTTACAGTATGATATCAGAGATGGCCGTATGGGTTTTGTTGGTGGTGCAACAGGTGCAGGATGGAATCCGCCTAATGTATTTCCAAACTATGCATTGGGTTATGCAGAAAAAAATCTTTTTGTAGGCCTTACAGATCTTACTGTTGACGGTTGGAAGCTCATAGACAACGATCAGTGGAACAGCGGATCAAATGCGGTAGATGAAACACGTAGTTATGGATCCCCAAATCCATCAGGCGGATTAGTAGAAACCAATAGTGGAAACTTTGCTAACCCTTCAGCAGCAGGAAAGTACAGAGTTATTTGGGATGGTCGTGATGTAGATAATACAAAATATTTTATGAGCGACGGAACTCAAATGAGAGTAGTGGGCGATGGTATTACAGGAGTTGCTGCATGGACACCCGGAGTAAGTCCACAAATGACCTACATAGGTAACAACAAATGGCAAGTAACCCTGAATCTCGAAGCGAATAAAGACATTAAGTTTTTAGCCGGAGACGCATGGGGTGCTTTTGATTACGAAGACAACAGTGGTCAAAGTCAGGCTACAGGAATTGCTAAAAAAATTAAATGGGAAGGAGGAGACAATTTTAAAACTCCTGCTACTGCCGGATCTTACACCATTACGTTAGATGAAGGTGCACAAACGGTTACTGTTCAATAATATTTTTTCTAAATTTCATTAAAAAGGCAGCCAATTATTTGGCTGCCTTTTTTTGGGGAAGTATTTTTATTGATTTTCACATTACTGCCTTTTCGCACTATCACATTATCGTATTAGCTTTGATCTTTTAAAAATTAATTTTATGCCAGGCTTTGAATTTTGGGGTGATGAAGAACGTAAAGAAGTAAATGATGTTTTGGAAACAGGCATTCTAATGCGCTATGGTTTTGACGCAGCCAGAAAGGGACAATGGAAATCTAAGGATCTTGAAACCGAAATTTGTAAAACTTTTGGTTGTAACTATGCCCAACTTACGAGTAGCGGAACTGCAGCACTTACAACGGCTATGGCAGCTTTTGGGATAGGTTATGGTGATGAGGTCATAATGCCGTCTTTTACTTTTGTAGCAAGTTTTGAGGCAGTAATAAGTGTAGGTGCTATTCCTGTGTTGGTAGATATAGATGAATCACTTACACTTAACCCTGAAGCGGTATTAAATGCTATAACTCCTAAAACAAAATGTGTAATGCCTGTACACATGTGCGGCAGTATGGCCGATATGGATGCGCTTAAAAATATCTGCGAACAAAACGATCTCATATTGCTCGAAGATGCCTGCCAAAGTATAGGTGGAACTTATAAAGGAAAAATGTTAGGCACTATTGGTCACGCCGGTACATTCAGTTTCGATTTTGTAAAAACGATTACCTGTGGCGAAGGGGGTGTGGTAATGACAAATAATAAAGATGTTTATATTAAGTGCGATGGCTATACTGATCATGGGCATGACCATTTAGGTGGTGCAGACAGAGGTGCTGACTTGCATCCGTTTATAGGATATAATTTCAGGATAAGTGAATTGCATGCCGCTGTAGGTTTGGCGCAAATTAAAAAGCTTTCAAACTTTCTTGCAATACAAAAGAAAAATCAAAACATTTTAAAAGAAATTCTATCTACAATACCTGAAGTAACTTTTAGAACTGTACCTGATCCTGAAGGGGATAGTTGTAGTTTTTTGAGTTGGTTTTTACCTACAGCACAAATGACCGATGCTTTTGTACAGGAAATGAAAGCACAAGGAATATTAGCCGGCAACTTTTATTGGTTTAAAAATAACTGGCACTACATCAGCAAGTGGGATCATCTTAAAAATGCAGCTTTCTTAAATGGCCAAAGCCGGGAAGTAACCGAAAAGTTGAAATCGTTTGCTTCACAAACATTTCCCGTAAGTGATGCAATCATGAGCCGCTGTATATCAACGGCTATAAGCCTGTTGTGGACAGAGGAACAAATAAAAGATAAAGGGACGAAAATGGTAGCTGTAATAAGCAAGGTGTTAGCTCAACAAGCTACAATAGTTTAGGTTAAAGTATTATATAGATTAGACAATCATTTTTTTGACAAAATTTCTATACCTGCGTTTTTGTTATCTTTAAGAGTATAAAAAAATCAAAAACTGAATATAAAAAACACATTATGGCAACCTGTTAACAATAGCCCGCTTATTGTCTTTCGTATACTTTTTGGTTTAGTTATAGCAGGTCAGTGCCTATACTCACTATGCAATGGCTTTGTAGAAAAATTTTATATACTTCCCGGATACAACTTCACCTTTATTGGATTTGAATGGCTGAATTTCTTGCACGGTAAAGGCATGTATTATTATTTTTTGCTCATGATATTATTGGGATTAATGATTACCCTTGGCTTATTTTATAGAATTTCCATATTAATGTTGGCAATTTTATGGAGTGGAATTTATTTGTCTTGCAAAACTCAATATAATAATCATTACTACCTTATTGCATTGTTATGCTGGATTATGGTATTTATGCCCGCCAATAGGAGATTTTCTATTGATGAAAGGGTTAACCCCAAAATACTTACTTGTAAATTTTATCGGTGGCAGTTATGGATTTTTATTTTTCAGATATCTTGTATGTATGTTTTTGCTGGACTGGCAAAACTAAATTATGATTGGCTTCATGCAATTCCCCTTAAATTCTGGTTGCCACTTAAAACCGGTGTACCTCTTTTTGGTCATTTATTAAGAAACCCAATAATGCCTTGGTTAATCACTTATGGTGGATTATTGTTTGACTTGTTGGTGGTACCGGGGTTGTTGTATAGCAAAACAAGAAAGTCAGTTTTCATTATTTTAGTAGCTTTTCATTTGTTCAACGGTATAGTATTTCGTATAGGGTCATTCCCATTTCTTGCAGTTAGTCTATCAGTTTTTTTCTTTCCCACCTCTTATTTTGACAAGTACCTGTTTTCGAAAAAATTAAAGGATACAGTAACTAAATTTTCTGATATTAAAACATTTTGGATAAACATTGCTATTGCTGCATATGTTGGGTTACAACTATTTTTGCCAGTTAGGCATTTACTTTTAAAAGGGCCGGTAAGCTGGACCGAAGAAGGACATAGAATGGCCTGGCAAATGATGCTTAGATCTAAAAGAGGCAATATGTATTTTACAGTAAAAGACAAGAGTACAGATAGCGTATGGCATATACAGCCCCAAACCTTCATTAATAAAGAGTCTTTGACAGAAGTAGCAGTTTTGCCCGATGTAACCTGGCAGGCGGCGCAATTATTAAAAAATAAATATGCTACACAACATATTAATGTTGCAGTATTTGCACATAACAATGTTAGCCTAAATTATAAAGCTTATAAACTACTGATAGATACAACAGTTGATCTTGCCTCGGTAAAATGGAATTGTTTTGAGCATAGTAATTGGATATTATTATACGATAATTAACTGATTTTGGTGCAGCCTTATATTCATATTTATAATCTTTAAACTATACCATAATACAATTATTAAAATCATGAAAAAGGTACTTAAATACTTAGGGGTTTTAATTATAATATTATTTGGGTTACTTAATATTATGGCTGCTTTTCATGCTTATAAATTCAGCCATTTTTACTCTCCTAAAGAAGTAATTCTTAAGAAGCCTGAACAAATGACAGGTCTTGAAAAAACAGAAGCCATTATGTTTGGGGTTGATTATCCCAGAAGTCCTGTTACTGATTCTTATCCACTGCCACATCAAACATTTCATATAACAACTACCGATGGTATAAAACTCGAAGGTTGGTATGCACCTCGGGATAGTGCAAAAGGTACGATCATTCTTTTTCATGGACATGCGGGTAACAGATCAGGTGTGGCAAAGGAAAGTTTTGTTTTTCATGATATGGGATATAATGTTTGCCTGGTTGATTTTAGAGCCCATGGCAACAGTGGCGGAAATATTTGTACAATAGGATACCATGAATCAGCCGATGTAAAGGCGACATATGATTTTGTTTCTGCCAAGGGTGACAAGAATATTATTTTATGGGGGGTTTCATTAGGTGCTGCAACAATTATGAAAGCAATTGCCGATTACCCTGAAATAAAACCTTCAAAAATTATTTTGCAAATGCCATTTGCCTCACTTGAGGATGCGGTTAAGGGTAGATTAAGAATAATGGGATTGCCAGCTCAACCATTAAGTACAATGCTAACCTTTTGGGGTGGTGTAGAACAAGGCTTTTGGGGGTTTAATCATGACCCATATGTCTATGCCAAAAAAGTGCATACACCCGTGTTATTTCAATGGGGCAGAAATGATAATAGAGTTACAAATGCTGAAACCGATTCAATTTATTCCAATCTGGCCTCTCCCCAAAAAAAACTGGTGATTTACGAACATAGCGGTCATGAAAGTTTATTATACACTGAACCGGAAAAATGGACCAAAACTGTTGAAACATTTTTGCAGGAGAAGTAAAATTATTATTCTTTGATTGTAATGCGGGTACCCACCGGTAGTAAATTGTAAAGTTCTTTTACATGCTCATTCTTCAGGCTAATACAACCCATTGTCCAGTTTTGGTATTGGTCAATTGCGTAATCTTCACGTGGCCAAATGCCATGAATACCAATACCATCGCCAAGAACACCATTAGAAGCAATTATGCCTTGTTGTTTTCTAAGTTTAAATTTCTCTACATCGGCAGCAGTTGGATAGTCTAAACCCATATATCTGCACCATTTGTTGTGAACTTTTTTGCTGATAATGGTAAAAGTTCCTTCCGGCGTTTTTCTATCTCCCCTTATTAATTTATCTCCCTGATCATCATTTCCAAAAACGATAGGATAGGTAATCAACCAACCTTCGCTATCAAAAACTTTCATTTCGTAATCGCTTTTATCAATCACAACATAGTAGGCACTTTTGCTATAAACATCATTATGAAAAGAGGTATTGGTAACAAAAATAATTATGAAAAGAAAAAAAACTGCAATTCGAAACTTCATGGAGTTCTTAATTTTTTTTGTAACGGAAAATTAACCTCTATTATTTTGAATACTAAGCTAATTCACAAAAATTTAATAGAAAGCAAAGCAGCAAATGTAACGGGATAAATAATAGATATAAGGCTAAAGTCAATTTCAATGCCAGTTATAATAAATGAAAACCTAAAACGGTAAACAAAAAACTAAATTTGCAGTGTGGAGAAATCAAATTTTATTGACTACATCAGAATATTTGCCAAGAGTGGTCATGGAGGTTCGGGCAGCAGGCATTTTATGCGCAACAAATTAACCGCAATGGGTGGCCCCGATGGTGGCGATGGTGGCCGTGGTGGGCATATAATTTTAAAAGGCAACAGCCAAATGTGGACCTTGCTTCATCTTCGGTATTACAAAAATGTTGTAGCCGATGATGGCGAAAATGGAAGTAAAAATAATAGTACAGGTCACGAGGGCAAGGACATAATAATAGAAGTGCCTTTGGGCACAATAGCCAAAGATGAAGAAACAGGTAAAGTAGAAATAGAAATACTTGAAGATGGACAGGAGAAAATTTGGCTTAAGGGAGGAAGAGGAGGATTAGGCAATTCAAACTTTGCCACTCCAACCAATCAGGCACCCGAGCATCACCAACCCGGCGAACCCGGTTCAGAAGGTTGGAAAGTTTTGGAACTTAAAGTTTTGGCAGATGTTGGTTTGGTAGGTTTTCCTAATGCGGGTAAATCAACCTTATTGTCTGTGATTACTGCAGCAAAACCAAAAATTGCTGATTATGCCTTTACTACTCTAACACCACAGTTGGGTATGGTTGAGTATAGGGATAGTAAAAGCTTTTGTATTGCTGACTTACCCGGTATAATAGAGGGGGCTGCAGAAGGCAAAGGATTAGGTCACCGTTTTTTACGACATATAGAACGTAACTCTTGTTTGCTTTTTTTAATTCCGGCTGATAGTAGTAATCACAAAAAAGAATTTGAAATCCTGTACAATGAATTAAAAGAATACAACCCTGAACTATTGCAAAAAGATTTTATTATTGCAATAAGTAAAAGTGATATGCTTGATCAGGAATTAAAAGAAGCTATTGCAGCAGAAATGCCCGAAAATATTCCACATTTGTTCATATCATCATTAACCAATCAGGGGTTAACAGAATTGAAAGATTTGCTTTGGAAGACATTGAATAAGCCCATGTAGTTTGAGGGATAATTAGAATACAAGGTGTTGTTTATTTTTTATTTGTTCGTGGGTCAATTCTATTACCATTTGCACCTGTGATAAATTCTTAATAGAGGCAATTACATCATTGCATTTAAGGTCTTCAACCAAATCACCTTTCATTAGTAATAGAAAGTCAATATTTCTGAATTCAGGAAGCAAATACTCACCATCACAATGGTTATGAAAGAGATAGTATTTTAAAAAATCATCTTCGTGATGGCTGTAAACCGAAAAATTATACTGACGTTTTTTCTTTCGAAGAGGTTTATCAATATCTGTATCTAATCTGAAACTATAACCCAACATGCTGTTGAGCAACCAACAGAAGTAGTAGTTTTTTACAGGTGCCATTATTCCTATCAATCGGGTGTCTGCAAAAAAATCTTCCGTTAAAGAATCATTATCAAGAATAAGTTTCATTGGTCAACGAAGTTAAACCAATGTTTAGTTATAGTTGAAAACCAAACTTGAATAATTTATCATAAAGGCTATTCTTTATTTTCCCGGGCAATATTTATTAAGGTTTAAGTATTGAAATTTAAAACTAGCGAACCACCTGATAAATTTCAATTTGGTTGTTTTTAATCAAACAATAAAGCCGGCTGCCGTTGAAGTTTATTTTAGAAAATCGGTTAAGAGTTGCAAATACTTTGTAACTAAACATTTGCAATAATGAAGGTTTATACACCATAATGTAGTTACTATCTCTCCCGGTGATTGTTTTTTTATCTATTACCTGCAAGTCTTTGTAATGTATAATTGGAAATATATTTTTTCTGCCACCATAATAATCAAATACAATTAACCCTTTCATTTCATCATACATATACAATTGGCCATCTCTGTCATACATAGCTGTTGGGGAGGGAACGGGATCAAATACCTGTCTGAAATCGGTTGACTCCAACAAAACTTTCCCGAGATCATCTATCTTTTTGAGCTTGCTGTTCAGGTCATCATACACCCATATATTGTTGTCATAACTGCTTGCTATGGCACTTGACTGTAGTATATTTTGCTTGCGCAAATCAATGGTGTTAACCACATTTAATAATCTGTCTAATACTACAATGGTAGAAAAATCTCTAAAGTAAACCAATACTTTCAGTGGGTTGGTAACATCTATGGAGTAAATGTTGCCATACCTTTTTACGTCATTATAAACAGCAATGGAATCGCCTTTTAAATTTCGTTTTTTTATTTGATTGCCCGAATGCAACAGGTAAATATTATCCATATTATCTACTGCAAAATCATGAATATCGCCATACATTGTTTTTATCAGCGAGGTGTTCAATACACTGTCCTGTGCATTGCCGTGCAACATGAGGAAGGGAAAAAATATAACGAAGCAATATTTCAATCGGCGTAAGTTTTAAGTTCAGTTGTCTTTCCATCAAACACAGCGTAGGTAAAATATTTTATCCAGTCTCCCAGATTTATGTAACGGCTTCTGTCAGTAAGTTTAATATCAAGTGGTAAATGTCTATGGCCAAAAATAAAATAATCAACATGTTCCTTTGCCAAAACCTGCCGGCTGTATATTGCCAGCCATTCATTTTCTTCACCCAAAAAAACCTCATCATTGCTGCCAGTTTTCTTTCGGCTTTTTCTGCTAAAGAAATTTGCCAAACCTATACCTATTGCAGGGTGAAGCAATCCAAACAACCACTGACAGACAGGGTTTCTAAATAAACCCTTCATCATTTTATATCCATGGTCGTGAGGGCCTAAGCCATCTCCATGTCCTATATGAAAGCGAACCCCATTCCATTCAAAATCTTTACAGTCAAAATACACAGGAATGTTCAGCTCTTTTTCAAAATAACCACGCATCCACATGTCATGATTGCCAACAAAAAAGTGAACGGGGATGCCGCTATCGGTAATTTCTGCGAGTTTTCCTAAAAGGCGTACATATCCTTTGGGCGTTACATGTCTGTATTCAAACCAAAAGTCAAACATGTCACCAACAATAAAAATTGCTGCTGCCTTATCTTTTATGGAGTCAAGAAAGGAAACTATTTTTTTTTCCCTTTTCAGGCTTCTTTCATAATCAGGAGAACCAAGATGAAAATCTGAAAGAAAATATATTTTTTTTCCGAGGGCTAATTGCATTCAGATCAGAGTTTACTTTTCTGATGTATGAAGTCAAACACATCCCCCGAAGGGATAACAGGCTGATCGTCTATCTGACCCGTGTACCAATAGATCCATGCCTCTGTGGTAGTTTCATTGCAATAGACGGTTACTCGTTTACGCTCATATAGCTGTACATCATCTTCGTCAGGTGTAAGGCCTTCATATTCATCCAGCTGACCAATAGCCCACGAAAATTCTGCCGGTTTTTTATGCGCATAGAGTTCACCTATAATATAACTTTCTTCCTCTGTAGGAACAGCAGCAGGATAGCTACCCAAATCATACAATTTTCCTTTTACTTTAGCGTGGCCAATTAGCGTAAAATGTTTACTTATATAGCCATAAGCTGGATTTTGAAAACCGCTTCGTAAAGAACCGTATACAAAAATGTTGGTTAGAATATTTTCCATAGTATAAAGATAAAGAAGTTTATAGTTTTTGGAATAAGAATGAGTTTATCTGTAACGGGCATTTGGTCAACAATTGGGCTTAGGAGGCTGCCTGCCCCGTCAAGTTTTGCGGGGTCGCACGTCTATAGGGTAGGATATTAATTTGGCATTTTCCAGCCCCCATAACGCCAAACCCAATTTTGCCATTAAGCTTTCTTCAGCAAGTTAGTCCGTAGTTAATCGTAAGCCTGTTATTTTGTCTCCACTTAATCCAACCTGACTTAATTATTTTCTTGCTTTGGTTGCAGTCAAGTATTTTATTTGTTCTTATGCGAAGCCATTCGCCTTTAATTTCAAGAGCTTCAAAACAATCGGTCTTTTCAATTCGCTTTATAGTTAGAGCACTCTCCGACGGGGAGGCTTTAATTTCAAGATTGAATTCCGGGTTTTTTTCAATAGCTGTAGTTTCTTTAGTCAAAAAAATATTCCATTTAACAAACTTATTTGTTAGGTCTGACTTCATCCAAAGAGTAGTACCTTTTTCATTATCAACCAATACTCGATACCATTTTCCGATTAAAGTATCTACCCTTATTAAAAAAATGCTATAGTCCAACCAAATTCCTTCTGGTTTAAACCAAGTTGTCACTTTTAAATGGTTTTTGATAACAAATTCCCCATCCTTATCCTTCGTTACCGTAATTGTCTTCGGCAACAATTTAGAACTTGTATCATTGAAAAATTTTAGTGTAGGCAATCTTTTAAAATCAATTTTCAAAATTCCTTGTCCGAGGTTTATGTTCTTTTGCCCTAACGTTACCAAAGGAAAAAGAATGATAGCCATTATAAGGATCTTCAGCGTTTGAGATTTTCTAAACTTACGGGCAATTCTCATTTTGCTATAAACATTTAATTGAAATGATTTTGCATCCAATAAATGGCCTCATAAGTACATCGTTTTTTATTTCACATCATCTACCAAGAAAACATACACCTCTTTAGGCCCATGCACACCAACTACCAAGGTTTTTTCAATATCTGCTGTACGGCTAGGGCCTGTAGCAAGACTAATCATAGACGGTAATTTACCGGCATATTTTTCTTTAATAAGTTGTATGGCATCTTTAATATCATACACCAACTGACTTGTATAAGCAATGCATATATGTATGGGGGCATACACACTCACTGTTCTTCCACTTTCGGTAGCGGAGCTTAATAAAATACTTCCAGTACGTGCTACAAGGGACTCGCAGGTGGTAATGCTTGCACTGCAATTGGTAAGATCTGTTGAGTATTCACTATCAAAACCAGCAAGTTTTAGCGTGTTAATGAGTTTAACTTCGCTGCAATAAAGATTTTTTAATTTATGGGCATCCTTGAGCTTTTGAAGTTGTACTCCCAGCTCATTTTCATTTTCACAAAAAGAAAATCTGCCCAACAGACTGGTAAATGTTTCGCCAAATTCTATTTCAAGCTCTTTAGAAGAGGGTTGAAAAACACTATTTTTTCCTTCAGATAGGGGAAATGGAACAGGCGCCGGATGTGTCAGCGCCTGTCTTATACTTTTTAAAATTGTTTCCTTTGCGGTTGAAACGCTCATTATGCTACAATTTATCAGCTAATATTAGAAAAATCAATAATCGTTTTTTCGGGAGGTGCGCTTAATTCAGCATTACTTTCTTTGTGGGCAATAACGTCTAAAAGCTTTTTTTCCTCAAATGGTCTTTTACCAATAAGCGCCTCTACGTCACTTTGAAAGAGAACCTCTTTTTCCAGCAGTTGCTTGGCTAGTATTTCGACTTCTGCTTTCTTTTCAGTAAGTAATTGTTTGGTACTTACATATGCACCTGCAATTAGCTTTCTTACTTCCTCATCAATCATTTTACCAGTCTCTTCGCTATAAGGTTTGGTAAAGGTATTGTCCTGACTTGGGTCGTAGTAGCTTATGTTGCCTACTTTGTCATTCATACCATATACGGTTACCATAGAATAAGCCATTTTGGTAATTTGTTGCAAATCATTGCTTGCACCGGTAGATATTTTACCAAAGAAAATTTCTTCAGCAGCCCTGCCACCCAGGGTCATACAAATCTGATCAAACAACTGATCGGTATTGTACAGATATTGTTCTTTTGGAGTGTATTGTGCATAACCTAAAGCTGCAGTACCTCTTGGTACAATAGTTACTTTAAGTAGTGGGTAAGCATGCTCCAGAAACCAACCACAAATAGCATGTCCTGCTTCGTGATAAGCAATAATCTCTTTTTCTTCAGGAAGAATTATTTTATTCTTTTTCTCTAGTCCACCAATTACCCTGTCAATAGCATCCTGAAAGTCGCTCATATCAACAGAATCCTTGTTTTTTCTTGCGGCAATCAATGCTGCTTCATTACATACATTGGCAATATCTGCACCCGCAAAACCAGGTGTTTGTTCAGCAAGTTTATGTATGTCAAGGGTTTCAGAAATCTTAATTGGTTTCAGGTGAACATTGAATATTGCTTCACGCCCTTTTACGTCTGGGCGGTCAATACTTATTTGTCTGTCAAAACGACCGGGTCTTAGCAATGCAGTATCTAATACATCGGGTCTGTTTGTAGCGGCAAGTATGATAATACCTATGTCAGTACCAAAACCATCCATTTCTACAAGTAACTGATTAAGCGTATTTTCCCTTTCATCATTACTCATGATTGCATTTCTACCCCTTGCCCTGCCTATTGCATCTATTTCATCTATAAAAATGATACACGGCGCTTTTTCTCTTGCCTGCTTAAATAAATCTCTAACCCTGCTTGCACCTACACCAACAAACATTTCAACAAAATCACTACCACTAAGGCTAAAGAAGGGCACCTGTGCCTCACCTGCCATAGCTTTTGCCAGCAATGTTTTACCTGTTCCCGGAGGACCCACCAACAATGCACCTTTAGGAATTTTGCCACCAAGCGCAGTATATTTTTTAGGATTTTTTAGAAAATCTACAATTTCCATTACTTCTACTTTGGCTTCATCAAGACCTGCAACATCTCCAAAGTTGATGTTTACCCTTGTTCCTTTTTCAAACAACGTGGCTTTTGATTTACCAATATTAAATATGCCGCCGGGGCCACCACCGCCCGATGGGCCACCCATTTTGCGCATAAGCAAAATCCATAAACCTACAAATAGAGCTATGGTAACAAATGTATTTAAAACTGGGCCGTACCATTCACCTTCATTGGTTACATTTTCAGGCACTTTCGCAATTGCATGAAAATTCGCAAGGGTATCTTTAAAAAACTGTGTTTGGCTGGCATTATAACTTTCCCAATCAGTTACAGTAAATTCAAAATGAGGGCCTTTGTTTACTCCGGTTGAGGTTTTCTTTATCTTTCCCTCATAAAAAGATTTGTTTAGGCTATCAGTTTTAATGAAAACCCTAACCATTTCCTTGTTTTTGATGAGGTCAAGTTTCTCAACATCACCTTGTGCCAACATTTTTTGACGAAACTCCAATTCGGTAGTTTTTTGTGCATCAGGAGACAAATTAATCAAGTTTGCACTTATTAAAATGACCGCAATAATTGCATAGATCCAATAAATACTGAATTTGGGCCCTTTTTTCAAAGGTTTATCATCACTTCCGGGTAAACCCGGAATACTTCTAAAATCTTTTTTCGTTTTTTTCTCGTCTTGTGCCATGTTTCTATTATCTATAAAAAGTAGATAAAGCTTCTTTAATTAATTTTTATTTTTTAATTATCCTATGTGTTCTTCGGATGGGGCATCACTCCACATTTCTTCCAGTTGGTAAAACTTTCTTGATTCGGGCATCATAACATGAATCACTACGTTTACATAATCTATAAGTACCCATTGAAGCGCCTGATAGCCCTCATGTTTATAGGCAAGTTCATCACAGTTTTTCTTAACTTCTTCTTCCACAAATTCGCCTATAGCCCTTATCTGTTGTGGATTGCTTGCTTCGCAAATAATAAAAAAGTCTGAAACAGCTTCGTGTATTTTACGCAGATCAAGGGAGATTATTTTTTCGCCTTTCTTTTCCTGTATTGCTTTAATAATAGTCTTAAAAAGCTTTGAGTTTCTGGTAAGTTTTGTAGCCGGATTTTTTTTACGGGCTGCTAATAATGATAATGGTTCCAATAATATTAAATGTTTAAATGAACAATATTATAGTCATGAATAGGATATAACGCCTCTTTTTGAATATAGTTTTACAGGCTTTGCCAGTAGGATTTATATTTGTCAAAAATAATGATTCTTTGCCACGTTTAACACCAATTGGCGTACCATTCGTAGAAATAGGCACAGTTGACAGTTCCAACAACTATGCCATGCGCCAAATTCAGGCTCAAATGGCAGAACACGGTACAGCCTATTTTGCGCATTATCAAACAAGTGGAAAAGGTCAAAGAGGCAAGATTTGGAACGCTCAGCCCGGCGATAATATTACTTTAAGCTGCATATTGGAGCCCAATACCTTATCTATTGATAATAAGTTTGTTATAAGTGCCTTTATTGCCCTTGCATGTTATGATTTTTGCAACATGTTAGTAAAAGATGATATGTCTATAAAGTGGCCAAATGATATCTATTGGAAAGACAGAAAGGCAGGCGGTATATTAATAGAAAATGTACTACAGGGAAAAGAATGGAAATATGCAGTTGCCGGAATTGGTTTAAATATTAACCAAACTTTGTTTTCGGATGAATTATCTAATCCGGTATCAATAAAACAAATAACCGGTAAATATTACGATCCAATTGGTTTGGCAAAAGAGTTGTGCCAATACATAAATTTACGCTGGGAAATGATGTTAAATGGTAAACAAAGCCAATTGCTGCAGGAATATAATAGTCACTTATATAAGTTGGGTGAAATGAATACTTTTAAAATGGATCAAAATTATTTTACAGCAAAAGTAAAAGGAGTAAATCAGCAGGGGGAATTAATAATAGACAACGGAAAAGAATCTGCCATTCCCCATGGTGTAGTAGAGTGGGTTTTGCCCACACCTGACAAAATCTAATTTAAAAGACATTTCCCCATTAAGTCACTGGCAATATTAGTATAGTGGGCGGGTACATAAACTTCAATATCACCAAAATTTAAATAGCTGCTATCTTGCTTATTAACCATCATTACCGGTATATTATTTTCCTCCAACATGCCCTTTACAATTGTTGCCTGTGGCAGATTGGGTGTTGAATATATTTTAAACCATTGGCTCATCTTGCTATATAATCATTGTCCTCGTCAGACATAAATTTAGGAAATACTTCGTTACTTTTTTTCCTAATTATATTTAGCATTAAAATGCTTATTCCCAAACCTGCTACTGCCATATAAAGGGGCGGCATATAATTATCATCCGATATTTTTTTTAAAAGTTCGTTCTTTTCGCCAAAATATACTGCCAATAATGCCATTCCGTTATTGATAAAATGAATTGTTATCGTATACCATATATTGCGGGTAAAGTAATAAACAGTTCCTAATAGCATGCCTAAAAAGAATATAGGAATAATTTTTAGCATTGTTCCATGTAGCAGGGCAAAAACAATAGCAGAAACCAAAATGCCAACCCATGGTCTTTTGCTTATTCTGATTAATACTTTTTGAAACGCACCTCTGAAAAAAAGCTCTTCACAAACTGCGGGTAGCAGAGCCATAATAAACAAATTGATAAAAAAATCACTCAAAGAAGGCATTTGTAGAAAAATTTTCAAAGCTCTTTCATACCTTCCTTCTGTCTGATCAATATATTTTTGAAAGGAACCAAAATGTAAATGACTATTAAAATATCCTATATATCCTATAAATGGCTGTATAAAAATGAATAATAGTAGAACTGCCAACATAATACTTAAAGATAAATGAGGCTGTAACCCAATGTAAGGCAATGATTTAGGCGAAGAGTAATATCCAAAAAGCAAAGCCGGCAAAAGAAATGAGAGAATAGCAGAGAATAATTGAGCAAGTTTAAATTTCGTAATTATTTCTGGTGATACTGTTGCTGTTTTGTTAAGCATTATGGCATATACATCCTGAAAATAGAAATAAGAAACAATGGAAGAAAGCAAAAAACAACCTCCCGCAAAGGCAAGAAAGGCCAATATGTGAATACCCGATGGTTGGTATTTTAAGTAAGTGTTCATAATCGTCAGGAAATAAGGTTGTAAATTTGCTTTTGACCGTTTTAAATAATAGTGCCGCAAGATACGATGCAACTCAATTATTGCAGGTTGTAGTCTGGCAATTACTTGTGCCTTTAAAGAATTTATAGTTTATGGTTTCAATTGGTAATATTCATCTGCATGGTTTTCCGTTATTGTTAGCTCCTATGGAGGATGTTAGTGATCCACCTTTTAGGGCAGTTTGCAAAGAAAACGGTGCTGATCTTATGTACACAGAGTTCATTAGTAGCGAAGGCCTGATAAGGGATGCCATAAAAAGCCGTAAAAAGCTTGACATTTTCGATTACGAAAAACCTGTAGGAATCCAAATATTTGGAGGTGATGAAGATAGTCTTGCACTTGCTGCTAAAATTGTGGAGGTTACCAATCCGGACTTGCTTGATATAAACTTTGGATGCCCGGTTAAAAAAGTTGCCTGCAAAGGAGCAGGTGCCGGTGTATTAAAAGATATAGATTTAATGGTAAGATTGACTGATGCAGTTGTAAAATCTACTTCACTACCTGTAACCGTAAAAACAAGATTAGGTTGGGATGAGGATACCAAAAACATAGAAGAAGTAGCTGAACGATTACAAGATGTGGGCATTAAGGCTTTGGCCATTCACGGACGAACACGCAGCCAAATGTATAAAGGTGAAGCAGATTGGACGCTCATTGGAAAAGTAAAAAATAACCCCCGGATTAAAATTCCAATATTTGGTAATGGCGATATTGACAGCCCTCAAAAAACAGTTGAATACAAAAACCGATATGGAATTGATGGCATCATGATAGGCCGTGCCGCTATCGGTTATCCATGGATTTTCAGAGAAATTCATCACTATATGGCTACAGGTGAATTGTTGCCTCCGCCAACTGTAGAGGAACGTGTTGCAGTTAGCAAAAACCATTTACGCAAATCAGTGGAGTGGAAGGGGGCCGTGGTAGGTATAAATGAAATGAGAAGACATTATACTAATTATCTGAAAGGGTTGCCCGGTATAAAAGAATACAGGCTGCGATTGGTAACACTAAAGGAAGTAGAAGAAGTGGAAGCTGTTTTGGATGAAATAGGGCAACACTACAAAGGTTATGAAGTAGAGCGATACCCGATTATTATTGAAGACTATCATGAGCATTGCCCAGTATAATTTTTAATAAAAAGGAATTAAATTTGAAGTAAATCATCATCATGTCAGTTGCAGCTAAAATATTACCACACTACACCTACAATGAATGGGTAAACTGGGAAGGGCGTTGGGAAATTATTGATGGTATCCCTTATGCAATGAGCCCTGCCCCAATACTCAGGCATCAGCATATTGCAAATAATTTAGGGGTTGAATTTGGTATTGCACTTAAAAAGTGTAAGCATTGCAAGGCGCTTCAGGCTTCCGATTATAAAATTGCAGACGACATTATTATTCAACCCGACTTCCTGATAGTTTGTAAGGGTATTACTAAAAAATATCTGGATTATCCACCAGCTTTGGTGGTTGAAATATTATCCCCTTCCACTGCACTTAAAGACAGACACACTAAGTTTGGTATTTATGAAAAGGAGAAAGTTGGCTATTACCTTATTATTGACCCACAAAAAGAAGAAGTAGAAATTTATCTATTGAATAAAGAAGATGCTTACGAATTAGCATTGCAGGGCAAAAACATAAGCTATACTTTTACATTTGAGGATGATTGCAGCGCCGATATTGATTTTTCGGAAATTTGGTAAGCTATGCCTGATTTATATTTCCAAATTTTTAAAAATAGTTTTCAAAAACACAACATTCATTTTATGATTCAAAGACTTTCCGCATTCATATTATTGGTAGTTTTCATTGCTTCTTGTAAGAAAGAATCAACCACAACTCCAGCCTACAATATTGTATTCAAATTCAAATTTGATAGTACCCAACAACGGTTAAACGGATTAGGTCAACCATCGGTTATGCTGGCGGGTCATGCAGGTCAGCATCCGTTGTTTAACGCTATGAGTGCTCATTACATTGAACTGGCACCTGCTGCAACAACACAGCTTGGACAAGGTGCCATTTTATACAAGGCAACGGAAACAACTGCCGGCGGTGAATCTGCAATAGATTTTTCAAATTCTAACAAAGCCGGAAATGGATCAGTTTTTTATACTATTCCCATAAGTTCTGTAACCAAAGGAACGTATGAATGGCTACGGGTATCATTAGCCTATCAAAATTATGATGTTAAATATCTGGTTGATACTACTATCAGCGGCTTTCATATTAACCAGGAAAATACGGGAACGATTGCATCTTTTATTGGTTTCAATACTTACATATCAAGTTTCAAAATTAAAAACCAGACCGTATTGGTTCATGACAATCGTAAACAAGGTTTTTGGGGATTTGAATCTGCTATAACCGTAGCCGGTACTTCGTATCCCATTTTTGATTCTGCACAGGCACCTGCAGGAGCCACTACTGTCGTAAATCCCATTTCGGCAACATCACCTATTCCTGCCGGTTCATGTGTAGTAACTGCACAGATTAAACCTGGAAAACTCACAATTACAGGAAATGAGACCAATGATATTGTGGTTGAAGTTTCATTATCAACCAACAAAAGCTTTGAGTGGCAAGACAATATTGCCAATGGTAAGTGGGAACCACTCAAAGGTGAGAAAGTAGTTGATATGGGTATCAGGGGAATGATACCTACGGTGCAATAGTTTGGTAGATCGGGTTTATTGGTTAATTAGTTAAATGGTTTATTGGTGTTTTGATTGTTGTTTATGAATAAGCTGAAACATTGTTGACAATGTATTACTTATACAACAAGCATCTTGCTACTTACTACTAATATCTTGCTATTCACTTACTACTTAATCACCCCCAACCCCTTTCCTACTTTAATAAACGCTGCAATTGCATGGTCTAAATGCTTTTGCTCATGTGCTGCACTCAACTGCACACGTATGCGGGCTAGGCCTTTGGCTACAACCGGGAAAAAGAATCCGATTACATACACACCTTCATCCAAAAGTTTGGCTGCAAAGTTTTGAGCTACGGTTGCTTCATATAGCATGATAGGTACAATAGGGTGATCACCGGGTTTGATGTCAAACCCTGCTTCTGTCATTTTTGTACGAAAATATTTGGTGTTATTTTCAAGCTTGTCCCTAAGTTCTGTTGTTTCTGTTAGCATGTCTAACACAGCTATAGAAGCACCCACAATACTTGGAGCAACAGTGTTGCTAAACAAATATGGCCGGCTACGCTGACGAAGCATTTCCACAATTTCCTTTTTTCCGCTGGTGAATCCACCACTTGCGCCGCCTAATGCTTTACCCAAAGTACCGGTTATAATATCAATGCGGCCCATTACATTTCGGTATTCATGGGTGCCACGGCCGGTCTTGCCAAGAAAGCCGCTGCTGTGGCATTCGTCTATCATTACAATGGCATCATATTTATCGGCCAGGTCGCAAATTTTGTCCAGTTGGGCAATGGTTCCATCCATACTGAAAGAGCCGTCAGTTACAATTATTCTGATACGTAAATGTTGGGTTTCTTTCAACTTGGCTTCCAGATCATCCATGTTGTTGTGCTCGTAGCGGTAGCGCTGTGCTTTGCAAAGCCTTACACCGTCAATGATAGATGCATGGTTCAACGCATCACTAATTATCGCATCCTCTTCACCAAACAATGGCTCAAAAACACCCCCGTTTGCATCAAATGCAGCAGCATATAATATGGTATCTTCTGTGCCCAGAAAATCAGCTATTTTTTGTTCCAGTTCTTTGTGTATGTCTTGTGTACCACATATAAAACGAACACTGCTCATACCATATCCGTGGGTATCTATGGCCTTATGCGCAGCTTCTATTACTTTGGGATGAGAGGATAAGCCCAGGTAATTGTTTGCGCAAAAGTTCAAAACCTGCTTGCCTCCTACAGTTATTTCGGGTCCTTGTTCACTGGTGATGATTCTTTCTTTTTTAAATAATCCGGCAGATTCAATTTCCGCTAATTCTTTTCCTATTCTTTCAGAAAATTTTTGATTCATGATGGCTCGTTTTTAGAGTTGCAAAGGTAGGGATGTGATTAATATTGTAAAGGCAAACAATTACATTTTTGAGGGTTAATAAGCCTTAACTGAAAAATTCCGCAAATAAATTTCAATTTTGCTGTAACTATTTCAACACTGTATCGTATAACTTCCATCAACCAACTGAACAGTTTAATTTAATGACCGAGCAACAATATAACCAATGCGTACACCTTTATGCTGACAATGTCTTTCGCTTTGTGGTGAAAAATTTGCGGCACGGAGAAGATGCACGGGATATTGTACAAAGTGCCTTTGAGAAAATGTGGATTCACAGAGATGTGGTTGAAAATGATAAAAGTAAATCGTACCTGTTTACAGTTGCTTATAATCAAATGATTGATCACATACGCAAATCAAAAAGGATTAGCCTGACCGATGAATTTAGCGAAACAAGCAAAGGGGTAAGTTTTCAGCAGAATAACAATGTTCAGCACACATTGCATGAAGCGCTTAATAGGTTGAATGAAACACAACGAAGCCTGGTAATGCTAAAAGATTATGAAGGATACAATTACGAAGAAATAGGAAGGATTACAGGACTAAATGAAAGCCAGGTAAAAGTTTACCTGCACAGGGCAAGGCTTGCATTAAGAAATTATCTGGTTAGCAGAGAAAACGTTTTATAAAATGTCGGGAAATAGAAATCTCTAATACCGCAAAAGAATTAAAAATGAATATCAACAGGCAAAATTACGAAGAATGCTTTCTACTATATGTAGATGGTGAACTGCGGCCTGATGAGCGTTTGGCTGTAGAAAACTTTGTAGCACAAAATCCTGACCTATCAGCAGAATTGGAACTATTAAAGCAGGTTATTTTACAACATCAGGATATTATCTTTCAGGAAAAGGAGCAGCTGTTTAAAAATGAAGCCGGTATTTCTTTATCAAATTATCAAACATACTTTCTGCTATATACAGACAATGAATTAAGTGACAGCGATATAAATGAAGTAGAACGTTTTGTATTACAGCATCCAGAATTACAGGATGAATTTACCCTGATACAAAAAACAAAACTTATACCCGAAAGGTTAGTATTTAAAGATAAAAAATCGCTTTACAGAACCGAAAAAGAAAGAAGGATTATTCCAATTTTTTGGATGAGAATGAGTGTAGCAGCAGCCATAATTGCAGCAATGGTATTGTCATGGGGTTTATTTCAGAACAATACTACAGCAACAGAACCCATACAAGTTGCAGGTACAAATAAACCGGTTGAAAAAACTATAGATAGAAGCTCAACAAATAATGTTGCTAATGTAAATACTCAACCACAAGCAATTGATATAATTCAACCTAAGTCATTGGATGAAGGGGTACAAAAACAAACATCGCTGACTTCAAACAAAGTAAATAACCCCCGAAAAACAAATACAACAAAAGAAAATAATCAGGTTAAGCAAATACTGCCATCACCAACTACAATCACTCAAGAGGAACAACAACAAAGTCTGGTAAAAGGTGAAACTCAAAATAATGTAAATAATAATAAAGAAGAAGTAGCATTCCAATCAAACAATGAGAAAAAGAACGAACTAAGCAATGAAACCATTAACCAAAGAGATATAATTTCACTGGCAAGCAATCAGACTATAGATGGACAACCCTTATTGGTGAGTAATACTTTATATCGTGAAGTGGACACTAATGACGAAGAAAGAAACCTATATATTGGTTCAGCTACTATTAATAAAAATAAAATTAGGGGTTTGTTCAAAAAAGCTGCCCGGCTTTTTGGTAAGAACACCAACGAAACAGAACGGTTCTAAATAAAATCAATCCTTCCAAACATAAAATCAACAGTCATGAAAAAGATTTACCTGGTATTGGCAGTCCTATGCCTAACAATTTCCGGATTTGCCCAATCAGAAGCTACAAAAACTTCATTGGATTCAGTGCAAAACACAACAGACACTATTAAAGTTGGCAACTTTATAATTATCAGAAAAAACAAGGGGAAAAGTGAGGACAACTCATCAACAGAAGTGACTGTGGAACGCAAACCTGAAAAACCGGGGAAAATAAAAACCAATTGGTTCATATTTGATTTGGGTTTTGCAAACACCTATGATAAAACCAATTATACTAATATAAATACTACAGATTACCTGCGTTCACCATTAACAAAAGATGATTTTAAATTGAGAGCAATCAAAAGCAGCAATGTAAATATTTGGTTGGTAATGCAAAAGATAAACCTTATAAAAGGATACGTAAACCTTAAATATGGTCTTGGCTTAGAAATGTTTAATTTCCGTTACGAAAGCAGTATCAATTATGGTAAAGACTCACGACCATATATATTTAAGGACACTATAAGTTTCACAAAAAACAAGCTCTATGCAGGGTACGCTACGGTACCGTTTATGTTAAACTTTAATACTACCCCCGGCAGAAAGAAGGGGCTTAGCTTAAGTGTAGGTATGAGTGCCGGTTACCTGATAGGTAGCCACGACAAACAAATAAGCGGTGAACGGGGCAAAGATAAAACCCATGGCAATATCGGTTTAGAGCAGTTTAGATTAGCTTATATAGGAGAGTTAGGCATAGGTTCTATTAGACTGTTTGGCAGTTATGCTATTACAAAACTCCACGAAAAAACACTTGAACAATATCCCTACAGCTTTGGAATTCGCTTCAGTAGTTTTTAGTTTTTTGGGGGTATGGGCAAGTGTTCTTTATTCAACCCCGCTTGTGTCACTCCCTTATACGGTATCTTTTCATAGCGACTTTTTTTACATTTTACTCCTTGCCGGCTTTCTTTATGTATATGGTATTATTTAGATTAAAAATTACAAAAGTGTGCAGTCAATAATTGCACACTTTTTTATTTTTTTCAAGTTATACTTTGCTTCAAATATTTTTGCATCAAATTATTAAAACAGACAAACCATAAATGTTAGATAAACTCGAAGCAATAAAGGGAAGATTTGAACAGGTTGGTGTCGCACTGACCAATCCTGAAATTATTGCTAATCAGAAAGAATTTCAAAGACTAAGTAAGGAATACCGAATCCTTGAGAAGATTGTGCAGCCTTTTGAAGCGTATAAAAATGTACTTTCCAACTACGATTTTAGCAAAGAAGCATTCAATAGCAGCGATGAAGATATGCGTGAACTTGCCAAAATGGAAATGCCCGAACTGGAAGAAAAAAAGGATAGATTAGAAAAGGAGCTTACCAAACTGCTCATACCAAAAGACCCGCAGGATGATAAAAACGCCATTTTGGAAATAAGGGCAGGTACCGGCGGAGATGAGGCAAGCCTTTTTGCAGGCGACTTGTTAAATATGTATCTAAGGTATTGCAGCAAAAAGGGCTGGAAAACTGCCATAATTAGTGAGAGTGAAGGAACAGTAGGAGGTTACAAAGAAATTATGGTAGAAGTACAGGGCGAAGATGTGTATGGCACCTTAAAATTTGAAAGCGGTGTACACAGGGTGCAGCGGGTGCCAAATACCGAAACACAAGGTAGAGTTCATACCTCAGCCGCTACTGTAGCCGTTATGCCCGAGGCTGAAGAAATAGATTTTCACTTAAATGAAGCCGATGTAAAAATGGAAACAGCAAGAAGTGGTGGTGCCGGAGGACAAAATGTAAACAAAGTTGAAACAAAGGTGTTATTAACTCACATACCAACCGGAACTGTTGTGGTGTGCCAGACAGAGAGAAGTCAGTTGGGAAACAGAGAAAAGGCTATGAATATGTTGCGGTCAAGACTGTACGAAGAACAGGTAAGAAAGCAGGAAGATGAAATAAGCCGACATAGAAAAACCCTGGTAAGTACAGGCGATAGAAGTGCCAAAATAAGAACCTATAACTGGCCACAGGGAAGGGTAACAGATCATAGAATTGGATTAACAGTATATAATTTGGATTCAGTAATAAATGGTGAGATTGAGGAGTTTATTGAGCAGTTACAAATGGCAGAAAATGCTGAAAAAATGACAAGTCAAAGTAATTAAATCATACAGTTATGTATAGGATTTTATTAAATTAATTAGTCAGATATTACTATCATAGAAATTATTTAATTTTCCTAAAATTTTTAAAAAATGCTTGAAAATCTTACAGAATTAGTGAAGCAGTATGCGGGAGATGCTATCATTAATAATCCTGCTATTCCAAATGAAAAAAATGACGAGGCAATTGCAGGAGCTACAGGTTCTATATTAGACGGACTTAAGAATGCAGTTGCAGGTGGCAACCTTGGTGCATTAACCGGCTTGTTTAATGGTGGTAGCAATGGTGTAGCAAATTCTGCCGTAGGTCAAAATATACAATCTGGATTTGTTGAAAATCTAATGCAAAAGTTTGGATTGGATAAAAGTAAGGCCGGGGGTATTGCAGCTAGTTTAATACCGGTGGTATTAGAAAAATTCGTTAACAAAACAAATGATCCCAATGACAAGAGTTTTGATTTACAGGATGTCATAGGGGCTGTTACCGGTGGCGGTGGGGGAGGTTTGTTAGGTTCTCTTAAAGGAATGTTTAACTAAATGTTTGTTTTTTTAGAAAAACAATAAAATATCTTTGCCATCGTTTACCCAATGTTACGATTTACCTGGAACTAAGAATAAATTAACACCAGAAATAAAATTCTGGCACAAACTTTGAAATAAATGATTAAGATTACGAAAAGTAGTCAAATTTTCTCATAAGCAGTTAGTTTTGGTTGCGGCCCCGATTTCTATCGGGGCCTATTTTTTTCTGAAATATCCAAATTCCCGCTACACCACTTCCACATCCTAGTGAATCAAATAGAATATCAACCAAATCAAAAGAGCGTCCGGCAACGAAATGTTTTTGCACATACTCCATTCCGATACCATAAGCAATTGCTGATATTGCTATTTTATATGCGGTAAATTTCCATACACTGAATGAATTATATAAAGAATAGGGGTAGCAGAATAAAAATGTAAGTAAGAAAAACATTCCAAGATGTATAAATTTATCAAAAAAGGGGATGTCGAAAAGACTAGTATCAGGAAGATCGTCTCCCGGCATTGCTAACAAAATGGAAGAAATAATAAACCAAATAATCGCAGGCAGAAATTGTTTTAGCCGCATAAATTGTCAAAATAATTTAAAGGAACTTACAAAGTAAAGGTAATGATAACGGAAAGTCCATTTCCTTATAAGAGTTCCATTATTTGTAGAGAAAGATTGTTGAAAAATATTATATAGTACCCATAACCATCAATTGCTCCATAGTAGGGTTGGGGTTCCCACCTTGCTTTTCCAAGGTAATGGCAAACGCCTGAGCTCTTGTTGTATTTTTCATTTTGCAAATGCCGGTACAGTTTTTATCAACAATTCCCGCATCTACAGGTTTTCCATCTACTATTGCCCATAGTTGAAATTGTTTGCCCATTTCGGGGTGTGGTAATTCATTAGCCACAAGATAAACCTCTTTGGTTTTGCTATCCCAAAAAACGGTGGCGTCTTTATTATTTTTTCCCGGAGTAGTTTTCATTCTTATTAATACCATCGATGGGTCAGACATCATTTTAGATGTTAATTCCCATTCTTTTTGACTTACCTGATATACTTTATTTGCTGCAAAAAGCGAATTTTTTTCACTTAATAGTGCTTGGTAAGCATCATTTTTATCTGAATAACGGTTATACAATAAAAAATTAAAAACTGAACTTATCATCAACAGCAGAAATGAGGCTGCTGCCATCCATTTCCAGGTAAAAACATGTTTTTTTAAGGGTATGACAGGTGTATGTAATTGATCCCCTTTTTCAGTGTATAGATACCTGCCCTTAAATGTATTTTGGAATGTGAGAGATTCAAAGATCCTTTCTTTTATATAAGCGGGTGGAGTTACTGAAGATGAATTTAATTGCAATTCCAAATCGGTTGAAAATCTATCTATAGCAAAATCTATATCAGGATAATTGACACGTAAACGGTTGATTTCAGCATTTTCTTCCTCACTTGCCAAACCAAGTACGTAGTTTTCTATTACACCACTTTCTATGTAAGCTTTTATATCCACTTATGATTTAATAACCTGTTTTAGTTGAATCAATGCATTCCTTAATCTTGTTTTTACAGTCCCAAGTGGAATCTTCAACATTTTGCTAATTTCATCTTGTGTATATCCTTCAAAATAAGATAACTCTACCAAAACTTTATAATCATCTTTCAATTTGTTGACGATTGCCCTCAATCCAATTTTATCCGTATTGGTATGCACACTATTTACATTATCAGCATGTTCGGTCAACTCTCTGTTTTTTTGACTTTGTTGGTAACTTTTACTTCTTACAGCATCAATGCTTGCATTGCGTGATATGTTAAGCATCCATGTAAACAAACGACCTTTTGTAGGGTCGTAAGAATCAATTTGTTTCCAGATTTTAATGAAAACTTCTTGCAGCAGATCGTTAGCCAGTTCTCTATCCGGTACTATGTTTAAAATAATAGCGTACAATGAACCAGCGTAATGGTCATACAAGTAACTGTATGCAGATTCATTGCGTTGTTTCAATAGCAACACCAGTTCGCTTTCTGCGTATGTAATACCGTTATTCAAATAGCGGAGTTAAACAAATGATTTATTTCGAAAGCTGACTTAAATACGAAATCAGGCATCCTTCGGATTTTTTATTTTAAGAAACCAATTGACTATATGTATCAGAATTCAACAATCCTTCAACATCCATTTCATTTGATATAGTCATTTTTATCATCCACCCGTTTCCATAAGGATCAGTATTTACAAGATCGGGTTGATTTAAAAGTAATGAGTTTACTTCTGTTACAGTTCCATCTACCGGTAGAAACAGGTCGCTTACGGTTTTCACAGCCTCTACTGTACCAAAAACTTCTTCTGCTTTTAATGTTTTACCTACTGCGTCTATGTCAACATACACTATATCGCCCAGCTCACTTTGAGCAAATTCTGTAATGCCTATTGTTGCAGTATTGCCTTCTACTTTTAGCCACTCATGGTCTTTTGTGTAGTAAAGATTTTCGGGGAAGTTCATGGTTTTTTTTTTGTTGGTAAAAAATATTTGATAAATATAGTTAAACGTACCTAATTCAAAAGTCTAATTTTCATGATTATATTAGGCAAAGGCCTTTCGCCTTGTTTTGGTGCTTTTGCAATTTTGTCTATTACTTCAAGGCCGCTGATTACCTCGCCAAAAACGGTATAGCTCTGATCTAAAAATGGTGTGCCGCCTATTCTTGCATAAATTTCCTTTTGGGCTTTTGTGTAAGAAAAATTTGGATTAGAAGGTTTTATTCTGCTTTCGTAGTTACTGTTTAGTTCTTGTTCATTCATTGGTTTTCCCTGAACAATATAGTACTGACAGTTGCTACTTGCTTTTTCAGGATTATTGTCCCGTGCTGCTGCCAATGCGCCTTTTTTATGAAAAAGAAAAGGTTTAAACTCTGCGGGTACACGGTTCCCTGGCGCTGAACCACTACCCAATTGCATATCGTTGGGAGCATTTTTGCTGGTAGGATCTCCCCCTTGTATCATAAAATCCTCAATTACCCTATGAAATAATAGACTATCAAAAAACTTTTGTTCAATAAGTTTTACAAAATTATTGCGATGAAGCGGTGTACTATCGTACAATCGGGCAACCATTACCCCATAAATGGTAGTTATTTCTATTAACCTTTCATTACTGTTCAACATTTTCCAGGGCTCTTTTATAGCCACTGTAGTTACAGATTTATCACTTGCTGTTGTTTTTTTTGTTCTGTCAATCTTTTTTTGTGCAATAGAAATATTAGCAATTAGAAGAAATACTAATAAAGTGTTTAACAACTTGTAGGAAATGCTTTTCATTAAAATTCATTTTTTTCAAAATACAATAATATGTGATCTTTTAAAAAGTTTTCCTGTTCTATCAGTTGATAAGCAGGAATTTCTTTCAATTGTTTAAAATGTGGCCATCCCTCTTCGTCTTTACCCTCTAAAAGATAATACCCGCTTTGGCTTAGTAAAGTACATACAGAAACATGCATCAAATCCTGCTTTTGTTCTTTTGTAATTTTATCCTGAAAAAAACCAGTCTCCTGCAATCCAATTAAAAACAAGATTGCCTCCATATCGGGTTTTTTTCCAAACCTTTCTACCAGTTTTGCCTCCAGATTCCACCAGCGTGTTTGCAAATCATCTTGTACATTCATAGCTGCTGCAAAAGTAGGGAAGAAAATGTGGTAATGCTTATTACCCAAAATCTTCCAGGAATTAATTATACACTACAAAATAAATCACATTTCAGGCAAATCTGCCCTCCCTTATCTTTGCGCCAAATATTTATATACAATGTTACAGGTTAGTTACATACGTCAACATAAAGAAACAGTTCTGGAACGCCTTGCAGTAAAAAACTTTTCCCAAACTCATTTGGTAGAGGAGATTATAGGCCTGGACGATGAAAGAAAAAAAGCTACGCTTGAAGTAGAGGGGAGGCTTAATTTAAGAAAAACTTCCAGCAAAGAGATTGGCGACCTTATGAAGTCGGGTAAAAAAGAAGAAGCTGAACAAAAGAAAGAAAATCTTCAAAAAGTAATAGCTGAACTTCCTCATTGGGAAGGCGAAGTTGCCAAACTGGAAAAAGAACTGACAGATAAATTATTGTTACTGCCTAACCTGCCATCAACTATGGTACCTAAGGGCAAAACACCTGAAGAAAATGAAGTGGTGAAAGAGGGTGGAACAATTCCCAAACTGCATGAAAATGCTCAACCGCATTGGGAACTAACTACCAAATACAAATTAATAGATTTTGAACTTGGAACTAAAATTACCGGAAGTGGCTTTCCGGTTTATACTGGCAAGGGTGCCAAACTGCAAAGATGTCTGATACAATACTTTTTAGACTACAACACTACAGCGGGTTATACTGAATATCTGCCGCCATTTATGGTAAATGAAGAAAGTGCATACGGTACGGGCTCACTTCCTGACAAAGAGGGGCAGATGTACCACGCCACTGCAGACAATTTATATCTGATTCCTACAAGTGAAGTACCGGTTACCAATGTATATCGGGATACTATTTTGAAAGAAGATGAGTTGCCGGTAAAAATGACCGCCTACTCACCCTGCTTTCGCAGAGAAGCAGGTAGCTACGGCAAAGATGTTCGTGGTCTCAACAGGCTTCATCAATTCGAAAAAGTGGAAATTGTACAAATAGCCCACCCTGACAAAAGCTATGATACACTGAATGAAATGGTAGCGCATGTTGAACACCTTTTACAATCATTAGAACTACCCTACCGTATCCTGCGCCTGTGTGGTGGCGATATGAGTTTTACAAGTGCACTTACCTATGACTTTGAAGTATATAGTGCAGCACAAAACCGTTGGTTAGAAGTAAGCAGTGTAAGTAACTTCGAAAACTTTCAGGCAAACCGTCTCAAATGCCGGTTTAAAGATGGGAATAGCAAAACACAACTTGTTCATACGCTAAATGGCAGTTCTTTGGCATTGCCCAGGATTGTGGCTTCTTTATTAGAAAACAATCAAACCCCCGATGGAATAATGTTGCCAAAGGTGCTGCATAGTTATTTTGGTGGAGATAGGATTGGGTAAGGTGAGGATAAGGATTATTCATGTAAGAATATAAAAATGGGCAGCCCTTAAAAATGGGAAATCATCGTATTACAATTAGTGTTCAAACGATTTGCAACGATACAATTTTATCAGAAGCAAACTTTCAAATGCTTATATTGCTTATAGTTCCATGAAACCAAGCCCTTCTGGAACAAATTTTAAATTCACCAAAAGAATGCAGCCCATTTACTATTTCAGACATTTTGGAGCTTATAAATTTCAAGTACCCTGATATAGTTACGTCACCAAGAATGGCGAAAATGGGATTATATCTTCTTGGAAATCTTAAAGATATGCAGTGCCAGCATTTTTAAAATATTTTACAGTAACTGTTTCAGGAAATATTTTTGATTTAAACAACTGAATAAAATCGGAGAGTTGTATTAATAATAAATTTTTTTCGATATTTTATTGAATAATTACCCCAATGGGTAATCATGGTCTAATAAAGAAGTTTCACTTTTGAACATCTGAAATTTAATTAGCTTTAAATATGCGAAAAAAAATTGAAAAGAGGCTTTCCTTTTTTCTTGTGCTAATTTTTCCGGCTGTTATTTTTTCACAAACGTCAAAAGAAGATTCTTTAAAAAAAATTGCAGCTACAGAAAAGATTGATACAGGAACCATTGATGCTAACAGGCAATTGTGTACTTTATTTCAGGAAGAAAAGCCTGATGATGCTATTTATTATGGATTAAGTGCACTGAATAAAGCCAGGGAACTTAAAGATGACTTTCGTACAGGGAAAGCAAATCAGGGCCTTGGCGTTTGCTATGATTATAAAGGTGTTCTTGATTCCTGCCTTTATTATTTAAATGAAGCATTTGCCATTTTCATAAGGACCAATCGTAAGGATTATCAATCCCATACGCTTACTGATAAAGCATTGGCCTACTATTACAGAGGCAACTATGAGCTTGCTTTACGCAGTCATTTTGCAGCACTTGAATTACGAAAGGGACTGGGCGACAATAAATTTTTAGCACAGACTTACCTTAATCTTGGGTTAGTGTTTCGTTCCAAAAAAGATTATTCAAACGCAATTAAATTTTACACCCAATCATACAATATAAAAAAAACAAACAGCGATGAACAGGGAATGCTTAATTCTCTGATTAATATTGGTGCAGCCTACCAGAGTTATGGCAAATTTGATAGTGCTTATGCGTATGGACTACAATCTTTGCAATTAGCAACTAAACTAAATAAATCAGAAGATATTTTAGCAAGTAAGGTAAATATTGCAGCAGCATTAATTAATCTAAAAAAACCTGATGCAGCATTGCCTTATTTACTGGCAGTGGAGAAAAGTACAGAACGAAATAATAAAAAAATACTCATTACAATTGCGGAATCATCCGGAGATATGTATTTACAAAAAAATGATGTTGATGCTGCCATTGCTGCCTATCAAAAGGGTTTAACATTAGCCAGAAGTAATAACCGGCTAGAACCAATGGAAGTTTTTTATAGAAAGTTAGCAAAATGTTTTTACCAACAAAACAATTATAAACTTGCTTATGCTTATTTCGACTCTGGCAAAGCCCTAAGTGATACTTTGCTAAATGCAGAAAATAGCCGGCAGATTAACGAAATGAGCGCAGTGTATGAGACTGCTGAAAAAGAAACCCAAATAAACAAACTGAATGCTGAAAACGCCATTAGTAATATTGAAACGAAAAGACGTCAGCGGGAACGTAATTACTTTATCCTTTCTACCATTTTGTTTTTAGGTCTTGCAGTGGTTGCTTACAAAGCATTTTCCAATAATAAAAAGAAAAAGGAGTTGCTGGATAAACAGAATAAAATAATAGAAAAATCACTTAGTGAAAAAGAAATATTGTTAAGGGAAATACACCACCGGGTAAAAAATAATTTGCAAATAGTAAGCAGCCTGCTAAGTCTGCAATCCAATTATATTAAAGATGAAAAGGCATTGGACGCTGTGAAAGACAGCCGCAACAGGGTTCAAAGTATGAGTCTGATTCACCAAAATTTGTATCAGGAAGAAAATTTAATGGGGATTAATATAAAAGAATACATCTCTAAACTTGCGGAGAATCTTTTTCAATCTTATAACATTCAAGCGGATAAAATAAAATTGATAAAAGAAATAGAAACGACTAACCTGGATGTGGATGTGGTTGTGCCCATTGGCTTAATTTTGAATGAGCTGTTGACCAATTGCCTTAAATATGCATTTATGCCTGGCGCGGAAGGAGCCATTAAGGTAATCTTGAAAGAACAAAATGATGTGCTGCAATTATCGGTCTATGATAACGGTGTGGGATTGCCCCTGAATTTTAATCCGGATGTGAAGAAATCGTTTGGCCATAAAATGATCAATGTTTTTTTACAAAAACTTAAAGGCGAAATGAAAATGATTAGCGAAGATGGTACCAAAATAGATATTATCATACGAAATTTTAAGCTGGCGAAATGAGTACTATAACCGTTTTAATAGTAGAAGATGAGCCACTAATAGCGGAAGATATTGCACAGGCAATGGAGAAAAATGATTTTGCTGTTTCTGCAATTGTTTATTCAAAAGAAGATGCAATTGAGCAATTAAATACTAACCTGCCTGACATCGTTTTGCTGGATATAAACCTTAGTGGAGAAATGAGCGGGATAGAAATAGCCGAAAAAATAAATACAGTTTATAATATCCCATTTATTTTTATCACTTCTTATTCGGATAAACTAACACTTGAAAAAGCCAAGCACACCGAGCCTTCCGGCTATATTGTAAAGCCCTTTAACGAAGCTGGTTTGTATAGTACACTTGAAATAGCATTGTACAATCATGCTCAAAATAACAAAAGAAAATTTCCTGAACTGGCCTTGAATAAAATCAATCAGCATTTAAACAGTCCTGTTTCTGAACGTGAATTTTCGCTGCTGCAATTAATTTATGATGGCAAGACTAATAAGCAAATTGCCGATACCATGTTCATTTCCACAAATACTGTAAAAAAACACATCAACAATACTTATTTAAAATTGGATACAAGTTCCAGGGCAACTTCCATTGCCAGACTAAGAGAATTAATGCTCCTTTAATTACTTTTTGCTTTATCGAAAAACTACCCAAAAGGGTAATACCCGGCGATATCTCCCCATCTACCTTTGAAAATAAATCATCGTTATTTATTCTCAAATTTCACTACATAATTCACAATAGGGAGTTTGCCGAAAAGCCCTTAAATGAGTAAGCATAACCATAAACTTAAAATTATGAAAAAGTTTTTTTTCTTAACCATTCTTTCAATGCTATGTATTTTTTATAATACACAAGCACAGCGCTTTCAAGCAACAACGGGCACGCCAAACCCCGATGAAAAATGGGCGACTGTTGAAGATGCCGCAACCAACCGTTATGTAACAATCGGAAATGTGACCGTTGCAAATGTAGCTGGCGGAGCGGTTTTACAACAGCTATGGATTTCAAGCTACAATAAGATAGGCGTTGTTCAAAGTTCTGCAAGGGCCTCCAATGGCCGCAGAATGATTGCCCGGGATATTTCACTAGCCCCCAATGATCCGAATGGAATTAGAACCTATTTTGTAACAGGTTATACCGTAGATGCCAATGGGGTAAGTAAAATGTTTATAGGCAGAATATATTTAACAGGTGTTTTTGCCTGGTATGTAGAAAACCCCGTTGTAGGAAACGGTGTTGAAGGTGTTGCTATTACAACCGCCCCAAATGGCGATGCAGTTGCTGTGGGAAATGTTAGCTGGCCAAATGCTCCTGCATCTTCTCAAATTATTTTAACCAGAATTCCCGCTATTGGGGGTGCTCCAACCTGGAGTAGAGTTTACAATGTTGCAGGCACAAATTGGATTGTAAGAGAAATAAATAATGGTTCGCCTATACCTAATTTTATCAATCCGGTCAATGGACCCAATGGATATTTTGTCGTAACCGGAGAAGCAAAATATACAGTTGGTGCTGCTGGGGCTGTGGTTACTTCAACTTTCGTTTCCACCTACAATGGTGCTGGTATAGAAGGATGGAAAAACATTTACCCCGAAGCAAATGCTGCCATCGTTACATCAGCTGATGCAGGGTACGATGTAGTCGTAAACTCACAAACTAACAATTACAATGTAGCAGGGGTTGCCCAAATGGGCGTTAACCGGGCAGCTGCAACATCTACCCCCTATCTGTTAGAAATAAATTCAGCTGGAGCTTTAATAAATTCAGCAGTTTATACAAATACAAATAATCAGGCGCTAGGTTTATATCCCCGTTGTATTGAAAACGGCAGAACGGTTGGGCAAACTGTATTTGCGGGCCCTGATTTTGCCAATAACAGAACATTTTATGGTACCGTAAATGTAATTGGCGGTGCTGCTACGATTTATAATTATGCCGGACAAGCAACTGCCAATTCAACAGCACAACCCTATATTTATTATGATGGTCCCCGTGAAGATATTGTGGGTACAACAAATGGGTTGAACCAAGGTTATTTAATTACAACCAATGCGCTGCCTGTAGGGGTGTTTGGTGCCGGGGACGGACATTTTATTAGAACAGATATAAATGGTCAAACCCCCGCAACATGTACATCTTCACCCATAACATCTGCCCCATCTGCTTCAAATAATATAATTACAAAAGCATCAGTTACAAATCAAGTTGGTAATTGGGTTTTTCAACCAACAGTGTTTAATGCTAATCCGTTACAACAGCAGTTTTGCAGAAATATTATTATTGTCTTTCCAAACTTTAACATTAATCCGGTATTAGGAATTGTTGCATTTACTGATTCAAGCTCGGGCAATGGAACACTTTCTTACTCCTGGGATTTTGGGGATGGTACCAATTCCACAGTACAACATCCAACACATACTTATGCTAATTCAAACACGTATAATGTTTGTTTAACTGTTACCAATACACTACCAGACGGTGATACCGCCTCTTCAACAATTTGCAAACAGGTTGCGGTAAATTTATGCAATGTAAAATCAAACTTCACCTATACTGTTGCATGCAAATATAAAGTGACACATACAGCCACGCCTACAGGCACAGGGCCTTTTACATACAAATGGTTATTTGATGACGGCACTACTTCAACCCTGGCAAATCCCGTTAAAACATACACAGCCTGTGGCCCTCACGTTACAAGATTAATAACTTGTAATGCCACCTGTTGTGATACTATTTTCCAGACTGTCTTAATTCCCTGCTGCGTTGTAAAATCAGACTTCTGCCTGCAGGATTCAGGGCTTTATGTAAAACTGTTGTACAGCACCGGCATGAATTTGCCTACCACCACTTACACAGTTTATGTGGACGGTGTGCTTACCACTTGGACAGCCAATGCTTATAAACTATTGACTGCCGGCATACATACCATTTGCCTCAAAGCAAGAAGAGTTTCTTGTCCGGGAGATACTTGTTGCGCTACCTGCTGCAAAACAATCAGTGTACATGCCAATTGTACTTTATTTGCCGATTTCTGGCAGCAGCAACAAACTTCAGGCAATGTTTTATTTACAAATAAATCAACTCCTGCAGGTTATAGCAGTGTTTGGGACTTTGGCGATGGTTCACCTACTGTAACTACGGCCAGCCCTTCACATATCTACACGACTCCCGGCACTTACACAGCCTGCCTTACCGTTACCATTGTAACGGGCACAGACACCTGCAGATCCAGAACCTGCAAAACAATTGTGATAGAAGCGTTGTGCAAGCCTTTGGCTAAATTCAAATCCAAATATTGCCTGGCAACTCCGCTCACCGTTGAGTTTATTAATTACTCATCAGGAGCGACATCTTATGTATGGGATTTTGGAGATGGAAACAGTTCAGTACTTATGAACCCTGTGCATACTTACACCGCTACAGGCACTTATATTGTCTGCCTGAAAGCTTATGCCAGCACCAGTTGCTGGTCCAAAACATGCTACAGAGTTGTTGTATCTACCACGTCCTGCGATACCAGTTGTTCCATGTTGCCACCTAACCCAACTGTGAAGTTTGGCAACAATCTTATTTTGCCCGGCGAAATGCTCAACAACATGATTATAGAAGGATCTGTATCCAATGCACACGGAACAATGAAAGACAATAGCAACGCATTGAAAGTTCAACCGGAAAAAGTAAAGAAAGAAGATAGGTTGTCTTTGTTTCCAAATCCCGCTTCGCAAAAGGTACAGGTAGTATTTGAAACAGCATCCGAAGCTTCAGGCGAAGTCACCGTTAGCAATGCTTTGGGAAGCTTGGTTTATAGAAAAGCAGTCACGATGGCCGAAGGCAAAAACCAGTTTAGTGTGCCATTGCAATCACTGGCAAACGGAACTTATTTCTTAAGAATTCAATCAGGAAACAAAATGCATACAACTGTTTTTTCAGTGAAAAATTAGGTTAGGCTGAAAAACGATTGAGTAAAGAAAACCCGCATTGGCTTTGTGCCGTTGCGGGTTTTCTTATTTGATTTCAGTTACAATACAAGGGTCTTTTATTAGCCTATATGTCAGGGTTGATTGATGCAAAAAGACTTACAAGCAGCCATAATTAAGTTATGGGGGTGCTAGCCTCTGTAACATTTTTTGTTATTCGTGTCTAGGTTTCTTGAACACGTGTTTTAAGGATTAAAAAAAACGAGCTTAAAATTATTTTTTGATCTGAATAAGAAAGTGTAAAAAAGCAGTCGCCATTTTGAGCTGCGACTGCTTTCTGATAGTTATACATTAGACCTCTAGATGTTCATCTCTTTTAGGAGCAAAAATGATCCACTATTCTACATTCAACTTTTCTGTTCTTGAATCATTCTTTGTTTTAAAGGTTACGAAATACATTCCACTCGCATAGGTACCTATTTCAATAAAGTTTATGCCTGTTCTAAATATTGCTCTTTTTAGCTCTTTTCCATGTGAATCAGAAAGGATAAACGTTCCTTCTCCCACTATTGCAGGAACATTAAAAAACACTCTTGTACGGGCAGGATTTGGATAAAGTAAAATTCTGTTTGATTTGCTCAAAGGCGCAGACGCGGTATTTCTTGCATAGTCACAAAGAGTAACATTGTAATTGATTGATTTTGAATTACTACAACCAAAACTATTATAGACAGTATATGTTGCAGTTCCCATTCCTGCTGAAGTGGTTGTAACTACACCGTTGTTACTCACCGTAACCGAACCTGACGAGCTCCAAAAGCCTCCTGCGGGCGATCCTTTTAACTGAAAGGTTTTATTGATACATAGGGTATTTGTTGCGGTCACTAAAAATACGGGCCTGACAACATAACTTATAACGGGTAATGACGGTGTAGCGTATACAGTGATATCTTTGTCTGTGCTTGAAAAGCATGAGCCATATACGGGGTTTGAATAGTTTAATCTATACCTGATCTTGGCTGCACCTGCACTTCGTCCGGTCACTATTCCACCATTATCTACTGTTGTCCTGGTATTCAGACTAAGCCATTGGGTGGTAAAATTTCCAGGTATGGCAGTGCTATTTTGCAATGCAATGCTTTTTCCTATGCAAACCACCGATGGGCCTGTTGTTGGCTCTGCAACAATGTTCTGCACAAATACCTCCCTGGAAGCGACTAACGGGCAACCTGATTGAATTGCACTGTAAGAAATTGTGGCATTTCCGCCTGAAATTCCCCTGACAATCGTATTATATGATCTGTTTGTTCCAGTGCTGACAGTCGCAGTGGTGGGATCGCTGCTGCTCCACGTACCTAAAGTTCCGGTAATTGAAAGTTTGGACGAATCACCTGTTTTGCAAATAGCACTGCTTCCGCTAATGGATGGTAATGGTGTTAACACCGGTACGGTATAGGTTGCTGCTGTATAATAGTTGCAGGGATCTTTTATCCAGGTGTACACAATTATTGCTTTACCATAACCGATCGCTGTTACATTGCCGTTGTTATCCACCTTTGCTACTGTAGTATCCATGCTTTCGAAAGTGCCTCCAACAGAATCGTTGAAAATGCGTGTTGTTCCTCCAATAACACAACCAATGAAATTGCCTTTTAATGCAGGTAAAACATAATACTTAGGACAACATTTTACAAAGAAACATTGAGTGCATGTTTTACATAAAACACCATTTACGTACAATTGGTATTTTATACAATAAATACCTTCCTTAGTAAATGTATAGAGTAGTGGATTGGTAGGCGAAACGTTGGTTAATGTAGCAATAGCTACATTGTTTAAGGTCAACGTTGCGGTTACCGAAGCCACGCAACCTGCAGGCAATTGATTGCCAATAGGTCCGGCATTTATAAAGAACTTATAAGCTGTTTTACATTGCAACTGCGCAGCAAGCGATGTTTCGCAAGGCGAACTTAGGGAGGAGGTAACCGGAACTCCTTTGATTAACCCTATTGAAAACGTTATTGTAGGATTGCTTAAGAAATCGAATGCATTACAATTACAAGGATTAGGACATTCTACTGTAAAGCAAATGATACAGCTATCACACACTTTACCATTTACGGTTAAATATTGTTTTACACAATAAGTACCCCCTTGAGTGAAGGTATAAGAAATAGGATTGCCCATAGTTGTATTTGGATTGATAACTAATGGAACATTGTTTCCAACCATTACAATAACTGCACTGTCTTTACCAACACATGGCAATAAATAAGGGTTTATAAAATTGGTGTAGAAACTATAGTTGGTATTGCAAAGCAATGGTTTTGCCAAACTGGTATTGCACCGTACAGGTGGGTATTTAATACTTGCAGTAGGCAGATTCGCAGTTATGACAGGATTGCCTTCAAAGTGAAATCCCCCAACGCAGTCACACGGCACATTACAACGCACATTGAAACAGATAGTGCAACTATCGCAGGTTATACCGTTAACAATTAACTTAAACTTGATGCAATAGTATCCTGCACCCGGAAATACATAATTCAAAGGTGCAGCCTGCGAAATATTATTTTGCGTATAAACAACATTTCCTGCAAGCAAAACTTCCCCCACAACCATTGTCTGGCAATTTCCATTTGGCCATGGGTTTTGATAATTAATATAAAATTGATAGTTTTTCTGGCAAGCTAAAGAGTCCTGATAGGTAGTTCCACAATTCATAGGTACTTCAGTTCCTCCACCTACAATACCATTGTCTAAATGTGGCAGTACTACCGTAGGCTGACCCGTAAAATGAAATGCAGTATCGCAATTACAAGGGGGCTCGGGCAAAGGACAGTTATAGTAGATAGGTTTGATACAGCTGTCACATTTTACTCCACTGCACCATCCAATCAGTTTAATATAGAAACTTCCGCTTGTTCCCGGTGTGGGTGTGTAGGTATATGGCAAGGAGGGAATGTTTAAAATTACATTACCCAGGTTATCAAGGACCTGTCCGGTTACAATGCCGGCACAACCACTTGGAGAACAATTATAGGCGGCATTAACAATCAACGGTTTGCATCCAATCACTATTTCGCCTTGCTGTCCGCAGGTAAAGTTTTGATAGGTAACCCCACTATCTACACTATATTCCTTAAATGCCCAACTGCTTCCGTTACAATTGCAGCAATTTTTTACAAATACATCATAGGTGCCACTGCTGTCATTACAGCCATTTGGGAAATTAACGGTAGTCCATAGATTATGTAATCCCAGGCTCAGAAAGTTACCCGGTATAGTTATAGCGCCGCTGCCGGAATAGATCAATGTCCCGGCAGGTTTTATTCCATCAAACCATTGAACAAAATAATTACCCGGATTGGGCAATTGTGCCAATGGAATAGTAATACTACTATCTCTGCAAATGGTATCGCAACCTATTGGAAACAATTCCAGGCTAGGTGCTCGTTTGATACTCACCGAATTACTGAATGCACTGCAGCCTGTCAGCAGATTTGTTGCTGTTACAAAATAGGAACCTGCAAGGGTGGTGGAAATCGAAGTGCCTACAGCACCGGTATTCCAACTGTAATTATTGGTGACGACAGGCGTATTTACAGAAATCGTATTGACAGCATTGGCACATAATGTACCAACTGCACTAATTGATACCGTCGGGAATTGATAAGTGTAAATACATAAACTATCATAAGCCACACAGCCATTTGAATCAACTACCTGCAGGTAAATAGCAAAATTAGTGTTGTTGACTAATGTTCCGGTTGCAGTAGTTGAGTTCGAAGTTGATCCATTAGGTGAGAACGAAATGCCGGCATTGCTACTGCTCCAATTGTAAGTATAACCCACATAGTTAGCAGCATTTAAATTAAAGCTCCATGGATTTCCTGAAGGATCAAAACAAACCGTTGAACTGGATTCAATTTTGGCAATAGGGTCGGGGAATAATTTTACTATCGCTGTATCTGAGAGCATGGTGCAGTTGCAGCCGGGTGTAGAACCCGATACATACACGCTATACAAGCCAAAACTTGTGGCTGTATAGGTAGCACTTGTTGCCCCTAAAATATTGGTTCCATTCAACTTCCATTGATAATTGTAACTGCTGCACATTGTATTGCCATTAGGGTTGATGCTTGCAGTCAACACTACTGAACCACCCTTGCAAATAGTTGAAGGGTTGGGTATAACTGTTACAATTGGTTTAGGATGAACAGTAACTATTTGTGTAGAAGTAGCTGTACAACCATCGGGTGTAGTAACAGTAAGTGAAGCAGTGAAATTAATGGGTGCATTTGTATTATTGGTATACTGATGTTGAGGATTAGCAGAAGGAATTGAATAAGAATAAGCACCATCGCCAAACTGCCAATAATAACTTGCATATCCTGATATTGCATTGAAATAAGCGATATCTCTGCTACAAGTTGGATTTGGATTTACGGTAAATACAGCATTGGGTAGCAATACATTTACATAAATAACAGCTGTAGATGTACACGAACCTTTAGTAACACTCAAAGTAATGGTAAACGTTCCACTGCTGGTAGGGGTTACACTTTCGCCGGCACTTGTGCCCAATGTTCCGGTATATGTACCGCCGCTAATAGACCAACTGTAAGTTGCACCTGTGCTATTAGGAAAGTAACTGGAGGCGTCACTCATTGACAATATGCCTGTGGTACAACTGTAGCCTGCATTTACACCTGCTACTACAGGAACATCCACTGTCTTGCAACTACTTATACAACAGGTGTCATTGGTCCCGGACCCTGCATTGAATACCAGTGTTTTTGTTGAAATACAAACATTGTATTGTCCCGCAGCACCGTATTGATGTGTAGCTGAAAGTGTAGGAAGTTTTTCGGAAGTACCATCTCCATAACAATAATAAATAGGGAAACCACCTACGGGTGAACCTGTACCCGTAATGAAGCCAGTAAATGTTGTCGGGCTGCAACCTGTATAACTAAAATCAATTCCATAGGTAATAGAACTACATGAAGGTGAAGTACAGCAGAAATAAATATCATCAGGAATACAAATGGTATTGGAGGTAACATTGCAACCGTTGGTACAAGTAGCCACACTTTTATAACAACCTAACTGTGTAGCGTTGTAATTCGCACTGTTTGCACCCGGTATGGCGGTGAAAATAGTACCCCCTACTGGTTTGAAAAACCATTGCAAAGTGGCCGTACATGGTATGTTTAATGCCAATTGGCTAAGCGGTATGCTGAAGCTGGTTAAGTTGCAATTGCTGACAATACAAGGCGGGGCTATGGCGTATATATATCCATCAGGTAAAATGGTGATGGATTTGGTAACAGGACAACTTCCTCCGGCACCGGGGTTTACAATAACGGTATATATTCCTGGTGTTAAAACATTGATGGATTGTGTAGTAGCACCTGTATTCCATAAATAGGTTTGACCTCCAGGATTTGCAGTTAATGTATATCCTAATCCATTGCTGAAACAACTGCCGGTTTTGGTAATACTCACCGCAAGAGGCAAAGTGACTACTATATTTCTCGATACGGTTCCTCCACAATGACTTACACGTAGCACCCCCGTATTGGTTCCATTGCCATGCCATAATATGGTTACATTAGGTGTACCCTGACCCGATTGAATAGTTCCTAAATTAGTATTGGTAATGCTCCAGGTATATGCAACGCCGGGAACCGGGCTAACTACTGAATAGTTAACTATTTCATCAATACAAACAGTATCTCTGGGTGATGCTAAAACAGGTGCCGGTGGATTGGCAACAGAGGTACTAATACTTGTTGAAGTACAATTGTATTTACAAAACTGTGTAGCAGTTACGTTATAAGATCCCGTACCAACAAATGACAAAACGATGGTATCTTGTATAGGGCCTAAAATATTCAACACCTGCGTTCCGGGAGGATAAGTCCAGGAAACATTCACATCGGTAACTGTACTGGTAACCCATACTTTTACTACTGTTCCGGGACAAGCAAGATTGGTGCTTTTAGCAATGGTTAGTCCTGGTTTTGGAGCTATTACTATTATTGCCTGTTGAGGGCTATTACAAAATGCTGTACCAATTTGTGTAGCAGTTACAGTACGTGTTCCAGCTTGTAAAGCTGTCCATGTTTGTGCTATGCCAGGACCACTTGCTGTTAGTGCCGGTGACGTATTTATATTCCAGGTAAAACTTCCTGGGGGAAAGGTGGTAAACGAAGAATTACATCCAACACAACTGGTACTTGGACCAACAATTGCGAATGCAGGGCGAACGACAATTGTCTTAGTAGAAGTACCAGAACATTTCTTTAAACTGTCTATGTAGTTACAAGTAATAACGTAAGTACCTGCTGAAGTAAAACTCAATCCAAATGATGGGGTGTTCAAATAAGTGCCATTGAAGATTGTTACACCAGTATTTGGTGATATACTCCAATTATAAAATACTCCGGGCAATGAAGGCAATGTATAGGTAGAGGCTGCATTTTCACACACAATATTATTGCCTTGAATAGGCATCCCTGTGTACAAAATTTTCTCAATAAAAGTTGCGGTATTTCCACATGTACCAGCACAAGACGGAGGAATGGTTAGCGTAACTGTAGGATAGGTGACCGAAGAAGAAAGGCTGGTCCAGGCCACTTTTATACAACTACCCGACCCAATTACTGTACCGCCCAATGCTGTCCAATTATAAGATGAACATCCGGTAATGGATGCGCAGTAGGTTATGGTATCACCTGCACAATGCATCTTTTTGCAATTGGGTGCTATGATTTGCAATCCTGAATTGTTGGTAACAGTTATGGTATCGTAGAATGTATTAGAACATCCACAATTACTTGAGTCCTTTGCATTACTTACCGTAAGAGAAACAACATAAACACCCGTATTTGTATAAGCATGAGAAACCGTCATTCCTCCATTTTGCGTATTACCATCACCAAAATTCCAATACCAATTGGTGTAAACGCCCAATGACGTATTGGTAAAAGCTATTGCCTGATTTTTACATACAGTATCGCCAGTGTTTTTTACAAATAATGCCTTGGGTGATTTTGTTAAACAAAATTGTTGGTTCAAAACTTTAAAACAACTGCTATCACTATTGTAGATAGTTACTTTGATTGTTCCCAAAGTGGCACTTCCCCAGGTAACATCTATATATGGTGTAGAAGAAGAAAATGAAGTAAGTACATTTCCATTGATGGTGCCGCCGGTTACTATCCAGGAATAGGTGAAGCCCGGACTAATACCAGGAACAACCTGAATTTTGTTGGTACTATACTGACACATGGTAACAGCATCGGAACCGGGTTGTCCAATGGTTGATCGCTTACAATCAGGCGTTTCGCAATTGTACCTGGCAAACTGCAATTCAAATGCAGGACAGCAGGATTGCGCTTTTATTTGCGTGTTATTTACAAAAGAAAAGAGAAGGAAAATAATAGCAATTTGTAAAAAAGAACTTTTCATAACAGATAGTGTTTGGGGTGAGAATAATAAGACCAAAGAAAATGACTATGCTAATATACTGAAATTTATTAAATATTTAACACTTTCCTAAATACAAAATTAGCCCCGCTATTACTTTTTTTTGACTTGCCACCTTTAATACCTGAGTACCTGTTTAAAACAATAATATTGTTTTGACTTAGTTTATAAAAGAAAAAATGATTTACCGGTAAAAATAACTTCTTATTCACCCTTCTTTAGCAGAGAGGCTTGTAACTACGGCAAAGACGTCCGCGGCCTCACTCAACTGCTCCAATTTGAGAAAGTTGAAATGGTACAAATACCCCATCCCCTAAAAATCTACAATACCCTGAATGAAATGATAGCGCATGTAGAAAAGCTTTTACAATAATTAGAACTCCCCTACCGTATCGTATGCCTGTGTGCTGTAGAATAAGTTTTAAAAATACACCTCTTTATGACTTTTGAAGTTTACAATGTAAGCACAATGGAACCTCTTATGCTTTCCGCAAATAAGCTACCCAAAAGTACACTAAATAAAACATTAGAAAAAAGAAATATGGGTAGTAAATCTACAATACTACCCATTCTCAAAAAAAACTTAAAATCTGGTCAATATTTAAATGCAGCGCAACTTTACTTCTTTCCATTTATCTTGCACATCTTAAAAATTGTTTTATTGATATGGAGTACAGAAAAATAATTTCAGTTACCGGCATGGGTGGTTTGTATGAACTGGTAGGTAGCAAAAAAGATGGCGCAATAGTTCGTTCTTTAGAAGATAAGGTTACAAAATTTGTAGCACAGCGTATTCACAACTTTTCGCACCTGGAAAGTATAGAGGTATATACAGTAAGAGACAATGTAAACCTGACTGATGTTTTCATGGCTATGCAAAGTAGTGGCGAAACTCTTCCCGGCGATAAAGAGGGTGCGGCGGTAAAAGCCTATTTTCAAAAAGTATATCCTGATATGGACTTTGAAAGGGTATATGCAAGCGATATGAAGAAGATGGTAAAATGGTTTAGCATTTTAAAAGCCAATGATATAGAAATAAAGCTTTCTGAAAGTGAGGAAGAAGTTGGAGAAGATAATAATGAATCTGTAGAAAATGCTGAAACTGAAGTAACTCCTGCACAAACTGAAGCTATTGTAGAAAAAAAGCCCAAGGCCAAAGTCGCTAAGCCAAAAGTAATTGCAGATGGCGAAGAGCCTAAAGCAGAAAAAAAACCTACGCCTAAAAAAGCAGCAGCAAAAAAAGATTAATCCTTTTTCATGTTAAATAGTAACCGCAAGTTTGCAAATTAGTATATAACATACAGTTTGTAGACATGCGGTTTTTAATTTTAGTAACAAGCTAAAAGAAAAAACAAGTAAGGATGATTACTTATCATAACAATTCTACTCCTTTCTTTATGATAAATCTTGTATTCTACGAGGTAGAAAATCATAACTCATAACCCAACAATCAAAAATCATAACTTCCATGCATACAGCTGATATAAAAAAACTAAAAAGGAACTATATGCCTGCTGATTTTATAGTAACAGATTGGAGTATTCTTGAGCCTTACTTCAAAGAACTTGTAGAAAGGCCAATTGAATCAAGGGAAAGCCTTGAAAAGTGGATGAAAGACATGAGCGAAGTAGAGGCTGTGGTAAGTGAAGATGCATGTTGGCGTCAGATAAAAATGACCTGCGATACTACCGACAAAGCTTTGGAAGAATCTTTCAACTTTTTCTACATGGAGATACAGCCAAAAATGCAGCCCTATGCAGACATGCTAAACCATAAGTTGATTGAAAGTCCTTTTACCAAAGAACTAGATCAACAGCAGTATTTTACCTACCTGCGCAATGTCAAAAAAAGTATTGATCTTTTTAGAGAAGAAAACATTCCATTGCAGTCTGAACTGTCTGTAATGCAACAGCAATTTGGGCAAATTTCTGGTACCATGAGTATAGAAGTAAATGGTCGTGAATATACTCTGCAACAAGCTTCTAAATTTTTAGAAGACCACGACCGCAACCTTAGAGAAGAGGTATATAGAAAAATAAATGAACGCAGGTTACAAGACAAAGATAAATTGGATGATTTATATACAACACTTATTCAAAAACGTCATCAGGTAGCATTAAATGCAGGTTTTGAAAACTATCGGGATTATCGCTTTGCAGAACTTGGGCGTTTTGATTATACCAAAGAAGATTGTTTTAATTTTCATGCAGCTGTAAAGGAACATGTAGTGCCATTGGTAGAAAAGATTTATGCAAAAAAGAAAAAGAAATTAGGCCTTGATACACTACGTCCCTGGGATACTGAAGCAGAACCTGCCGGCGTAGAGCCGCTACACCCCTTCAACACAGGGGAGGAGCTTACAGAAAAAACCATTGTTTGTTTTGAAGCACTTAATCCGTTTTTTGCAGATTGTCTGCGTAAAATGAAAGAGTTGGGTCACCTTGATCTTGAAAGCCGTAAAGGCAAAGCACCGGGTGGTTATAACTGCCCTTTGGCTGAAAGTGGCGCACCATTTATTTTTATGAATGCAGCCGGCCAAATGCACGATGTAACAACAATGGTACACGAAGGTGGACATGCTGTACATTCTTTTTTAGCACATCCGTTGGAGTTGAGTGCATTTAAAGAATACCCAATGGAAATAGCGGAAGTAGCAAGTATGGCTATGGAGTTGTTTAGTATGGACTACTGGCAGGTATTCTTTAACAATGAAGAGGACCTAAACAGGGCAAAAGAACACCAACTTGAAAGAACTATTACTATTTTTCCATGGATTGCAACTATAGATAAATTTCAACATTGGATTTATGAAAACCCATATCATACCGTAGAGGAGCGCACAGAAGTATGGATGGAAATACTTCAGGAGTTTTCATCAGGAGTTGTTGACCATAGCGGATTAGAGGAATACAGGAAAACAGCATGGCAGCGACAGTTACATCTTTTTGAAGTACCTTTTTATTATATTGAGTATGGTATTGCACAATTGGGTGCTATTGGCCTATGGAAGCAGTTTAAGCGTAATAAAGAACAGGCTTTAATGAATTATATGAATGCGCTAAGCCTGGGTGGTACCAAAACCCTACCGGGATTGTTTGAAGCTGCAGGATTGAAGTTTAATCTTTCTCCGGATTATATACAGTCGCTTATGGAGTTTGTGAATGAGGAATATGAACAATTGTAAAAGAATGGGTATTATGTAGTTTGGTATGAATTATGAATTGATGCTTTATTGTTATTAAATTGGTTATCCAATATTCATTACCAGTTAAAATTCATTTATGAAAAAGAGAAAGGTTGCTACTCTGTTGCTATTGTTTGTAATGCTATCCTTTTATACTTATGCTCAAAACAAAGGTAAAAGGCATAAAAAGTTCCCGACACCTGTAGAAAATAATAAAGATATGTTGGGCGATCTGCAAGGTAAATGGGCTTCTTTAAATGATAAAAAGACTTTTTTTGTAGTGAGAGAACACGATCAACAAAATTTTTATGCAGATAAAGTTGTGGACACAACTTTCATAAATTTTTATGAGAATTGTCCAAAGCAAATTTCTGTAAAAGATGGATTAACAATCACTGGTAAATACATGGTAATTCGTGATAAAAATTTTAAGTTCACTTGCTACCGGATTGCCAGGCTAAATGTACACGACCTTGTATTGATTTCGGATAAAAAGGGAAATGTGCTTAGGTATAAAAAACAATACTACAGATAGAATTTCTTACTTGCAACTTTTACAGGTTCCTTTTACAACCACATTGATTTCCGTGGGTATAAAATTTTGCGGTAAGTTAACCTGCGGCGTTACAACAGAATCAAGACAATAAGTAACGTGGCATTTTTCGCAGATGAAATGTACATGATTATCATGGTGATGGCCGGTTGTGCAATCATCTTTGCACAAGGCGTACATAATGCTGTTGTCGGGTGTAGGTATAGTATGAATGATACCTTTTTCAACAAAGGTTTGCAAGGTGCGATATACAGTAACCCTGTCAAATTTTTCACCCGCCTTTCTTTCTATATCGCTGTGTGCAAGTGCTTTATCATGAATTTTAAAAATTTCAAGAATTCTTTTTCGGCTTTCAGTTACGCTTAATTGGTTGCGTTTTAAAATATTGTCAACACTTGCTAATGTTTCCATAACATTAAATTTAAAGAATTTAGCGTGGATTGTTACTGAATACACTGTTAACAAAACCGCCGGGCCCGGCTTTTTCTTTAAGAAGACCCTTGATGTCTTTACTTAGTTTATTCATTTCATCCTGCTTTAGTGCATCATATACGCCTCCTCTCACATTTCCACTTTTATCAACCAAAGCAAGAAATTGTGAATGAATAAACTGATCTTCTATTCGGCTAAGACCATTATTTCTATCATCAATACCATAACTAAAACGGGCAGCTTTGTAAAGGCTGTCTTTTCTGCCGGTTAAAAACATCCATTTACGGGTATCAATTTTTAAACTATCCGCATAAAATTTTAAACGGGGTACACTGTCTATCTCCGGTTGTACAGTATGAGCGAGAATCAAAAAATCAGGTTCATCTTTATATTCCTCATATATTTTCATTATACTATTGTTCATTCTTGGGCAAATGCCCTTGCAGGTAGTAAAGAAATACTCAACAACAGTTACCTTACCTTTTAATTTATTTTCAGTTATTGTGAGTCCATTTTGGTTGGTAAAAGCAAAAGGTTTTACAAAGTTAGTGGTGGGAAGTTTGGCCTTCCAATAGTCTGTGCCTGCAAAAAGAAAATAAAAGAAACCACCAACTAATAGTATAAAGAATGACAGATAAAAAAGCGGCTTTTTTTTCATTAAAAGTAATTAGACTGTAAAGGTAATTCTAACCCCATATGATGAGGTCATACAATTCAAAAAAATATACTACTGACGCATAACATTATGCATTAGCTGTAAATAAAACCTTAGGGATAATAAAAAGTTCAACGGGGGAATAAAAAACGGTAGGTATAATAACCAATAGAATTAATCTAATAGTCTAGTTAAAATGAATTTCAGAAAGTATGGAGCAATCTCTCTCCTTTTTACGGGCATCTATTTCAAATGAATTGTATTCATAACCTTTATTAAAAGTTTCCAAAAGATAAAGTACAATAAATCTAAAAATACCTAATCGAAGATATTGTTGTACATGAGCTACCTCATGACGTACCCATCTTTTATTTCTCAGAAATTCCTGTTTGGTGGAGTTATGAAGATGGATTGTTTTGCCTATAACCATGGCCATAGAATCAGAATTCAACCTACGAGCCGCTATTTTTGCAAGCCAGGAATTTTCTTTGATTTTTACTTCTGTCATGGATGTATGCACGTACTTTTCCGTGCCAAATGTTTTAATTAGGTATTGAACAAAAGTATCTTTTTTTTGGAGCGTTATTAAATTCCTAAACTGATTTTAGCGTATAGTTTTGAACACATTTCCCACAACGCTCATTTATAGTTTGTTAATTCCAAAGTTCGAATATTTGTTTTGCTTGGTTTTTTGTATCTGGTTTGGTAATCACATGTTTAATTTTCCCGGTTTCATCAATCAGAAATGTGGTGCGGATAGTTCCCATATAATTCCGGCCCATAAATTTCTTCTCACCCCAAACGCCATACTTCTCTACAATAGATTTGTCTTCATCGTCAATTAGCGGAAAAGGTAGTTTATACTTCTGTTCAAATTTTTTGTGGCTCTTAGCATTATCTGTACTTATACCAATAACAGCAAAGCCCAATTTATGTAAGTCGGAATAATTGTCTCTTAGGTTGCATGCCTGTACCGTACAGGTAGGTGTATTGTCCTTGGGATAGAAATAAAGAATTACTTTTTGTCCTTTAAAATCTTTTAGGGAAACCTTATTACCATTTTGGTCTATACCTGAAAATGGCGGTGCTTTTTTTCCTTCCTGAAGTGTAGTCATTTGTAGGGATAATTTTTTTAGCCCATTACAAAGGTGAGCGATTTTTGTTTCAAAGGGGCTTTCTTCTTTGTTTTAGACTACCACTTTTTATTGCATAAAATCAATCAGATGTACATCCATCTTTTTTTAAAAAATCAAAAGCCCCTTTTCTAAGATTAATTCCATGGTCTAACCATGCTTTAAGACAAGCCAGAAAATTAGCCCATCCTTCAGTATTTCCTTTTAGCCATTTAATGCCTGCATCATTGTTATTCCTGCTTTTCTCTGTTACGTTTACAAGCGTATCATTTGACTTTATAGAAGTAAGTGAAATCTCCACAAGTAATGGTTTACCATCTTCCCCATCCCAGTAAAAGGATATGTATTTATCCTCCTCTATTTTTCCTACCCTGATTGGAACCTTCATATCAAACTCGGGAAACTGCCAAATCAGTTCTGCATTTTCTTCCATTCTCCCACTACCGTTGGAAATGAAATAATTAGACATGCTATTAGGATTAACAATTGCCTCAAAAACTTCATGCACCGGTTTTTGTATTTGGATAGCGGCTTTAATTTCAAGGGGAGCATTAAGCATTATTGGTAGTTTTTATTTTTGTAAGATAAAAAATAATTTGTTGCCACTCCTTCAAAAAATTACATATTTATGTCTCTAACATGATGCTTCCCCAAAGGCATATGCCTTCACAATTAAATTTTCATTTTTGACAATCAAACTTCCCTGTAATTTATTGTTCGGTGTTTGGTTAGATTATATTTGCCCAGCAATCAGAGAAACTATGCCCAAAGACATTTCAATAAAATCAGTTTTAATTATAGGTAGCGGACCTATAGTTATAGGTCAAGCCTGCGAATTTGATTACAGTGGTAGCCAGGCTGCCCGTAGCCTGCGGGAAGAAGGAATAAAAGTCATTTTAATAAATAGCAACCCTGCTACTATTATGACAGATCCTATGATGGCCGACCGGGTGTACCTGCTTCCACTAACAGTAGAAAGTATTGAACAAATACTGGAAGAAAACCAAATAGATGCAGTCTTACCAACAATGGGCGGACAAACCGCCCTTAATCTCTGTATAGAAGCAGATGAATTAGGTGTATGGGAAAAGTACAATGTCAGATTGATTGGTGTAGATATAGCTGCCATAAAAACTGCTGAAGATCGCGAAAAATTCAGGCAGCTTATGGTACAGATTGGTATGGCAGTAGCCCCTAGCCGTGTAGCAAACAGTCTGCTTGAAGGTAAAGATTTTGCCCAGCAAATTGGGTTTCCATTAGTGATAAGGCCGTCGTTTACTTTAGGTGGTAGTGGTGGTGGTTTTGTACATAAAAAAGAAGAGCTGGATGAAGCATTAGAACGTGGCCTATCAGCATCACCCATACATGAGGTGTTGGTAGAAAAGGCAGTACTTGGCTGGAAAGAATTTGAACTGGAACTACTTCGTGATCAGGCAGATAATGTTGTCATTATTTGCACCGTAGAAAATCTGGATCCCATGGGGATACATACGGGTGATAGCATAACTGTAGCACCTGCTATGACCCTTAGCGACACCGCTTATCAGGAAATGCGCAATAAGGCTATACTGATGATGCGCTCTCTTGGCAATTTTTCCGGTGGATGTAATGTACAGTTTGCGCTAAACCCGGAAACAGAAGAATTAATAGCTGTAGAGATAAACCCAAGAGTAAGCCGTTCGTCTGCATTGGCAAGTAAAGCTACAGGTTACCCAATTGCCAAAATAGCTGCTAAACTGGCTATTGGCTATTATCTTGATGAATTAAAAAATCAGATAACCGGTAATACGTCAGCTTACTTTGAACCGGCTTTGGATTACGTTATTGTAAAAATGCCCCGCTGGAATTTTGATAAATTCAAAGGAGGAAATGATACACTTGGCTTACAAATGAAAAGTGTTGGTGAAGTAATGGCGATCGGCAGAAGCTTTACCGAGGCGCTGCAAAAAGCATGTCAAAGTCTGGAGAATGATGCAGTAGGATTGGGTTATTATGGCAAAAGCCTTATGAAAAGCCATGAACTGATTGAGTATATCAAAGTGCCGAAATGGGATAGGATTTTCAGAATAAAAGATGCCCTGATGCAAGGAGTCACTGTGAAGACAATTGCACAGGATACAGGCATAGACCCATGGTTTCTGTACCAGATACAATTGATATGCAATATTGAAAAACAATTGTTGAAACATAACTTAGATAACCTGCCGGAAGAACTACTGAAAGAGGCTAAACAAAATGGTTTTAGCGATGAGCAAATAGCAAGGATTATGCGCAACTGTACAGAAGAGGATGTGTATGAAAAACGAAAAGCCCTGGGAATAACAAGGGTATATAAAATGGTGGATACCTGTAGCGCCGAGTTTGAAGCTAAGACGCCTTACTTTTATAGTACGTTTGAATAATTGCTCATACGGAAATGACTCAATGACTTTCTAAGAAATGACCCACAAAACAAAAGGCATTGTATTAAGAAACATAAAGTATGGCGAAACCAGTGTGATTGTTTCTGTATACACTGAGCTTTTCGGGATGCAGAGTTATATAGTAAAGGGAGTGAGACAGGCTACAAAAAAATCTGGGGGTAAAGGCATTTATTTTCAGCCTGGAGCAATATTGGATATGGAAGTCTATCATAACCAATTTAAAAACCTCAATTTTATTAAGGAATACAACTGGGCGTATCTGTACGAAAACTTGCTCTTTGATGTGGTAAAAAATACGGTAGCTGTTTATGTGATTGAACTGTTGCAACACAGCCTGAAACAACCCGAAGCCAATCCGGAATTATATTACTTAATACAAGATGGATTACAGCAACTTGATAAAGGCTCGCCTACAATTACTGCCAATCTCCCTTTGTACTTCAGTATTCATTTAGGAGCAGAATTAGGTTTTAGAATTCAAGGTACATTCTGCGATAAGACTCCCATATTAGACTTGCAGGAAGGTATGTTTGTGAGTTCATTACCAACACACACTTTTTATGTAGAAAAAGAGTTGGCAAAAGCTACCGGTCAGTTGTTGGCTGTTCATTTTTATAATGACCTGGAGAATATCCATTTCACCAGAAATGTACGGCAGGAATTGCTAAAGGTTTATCAAAATTATATTGCATTGCATGTTGCAGATTTTGGGGAAATCAAAACACTTTCTGTTTTGCAGCAGATTTTTGAGTGAGGCCGAAATGAATTTATTCAGGAATAAATTGCAACAAATTGCTCAATTCATTATCTGTAATATTTCCCTTTTCTGATTTGTCGTAAATGGAAAGAAGGTAAACGCTTCTTTTGTTAATGGTAATATTAATTATCACCCTACCACCACCCGATTTCCCTTTTTGCTTCGAACTAATTGCCAACCGGATTTTGTAACAATTTTTTCCAAGAGCCTTACCTTGTTCGGGATTAATTTTTAGTTGTTCTACTAAAGTCCGGATATCATTTTTTAATGACGGATATTTTTTGAAAAGTCTTTTGAACTGCTTTTCAAATACCTCAATAGATTTGATATTATAATTCATTCAAGAAGTCGTCTACATTGCGAGCCTTTTTTTTACCAGCTCTAATCAATTTCATTTCTTCTACTGCATCTTTTATTTCTCCCATCAAAACTGCTTTTGCATCTGTCAGGGGTTTTGCTTTTACATAAGAAATACTATTCAAAACATCCATAAGTGAGGCTGCTTTGCTATCAGGAATATCGAGTAATACTTTCATTTTTAAAGGAAATAATTATTACAAATTTAGATAAAAATTCACTCGTTTTAATATAGAAAAATCGTATTCAATTTTAGTTAAAACAATCTACGCATAGCAGATGCGTTTGTTAGCTCGTCAGCCGCCACATTTTCAATCAATACCAATCCCGGTTGTTTTCCTTTTTGTAAACTGCCCAAACTGTCATCCATTTGCAAAGCTTTTGCACCATTTTTTGTTGCCCACCGCAGCATTTCTTCTAAAGAAATTGAGGGGAAATGTTGCTGAATGGTTTTCATTTCGTCTAATATAGAAAGGCTGTGGTTGCTGGCAAGGCTGTCCGTGCCAAGCACTATCCTGCAATCATTTTTGCAAAGCAGTTCAATCGGGGGTAAAGCATTTTCTATATACAAATTAGCATTGGGGCAAAGACAAAATGAAACATGCTTTACCTGTTCAGAATATTTTACAAAATCAATATCTGCCTGTTGGGTAAATGTGTTGTGCACCAATATAACCTGCGCAGCCTGTTGCAGTTTTGCGAAGTAAGATTGTAAACTGCTTTTGCCGGTTGGCATGTAAAAAGCTGTATCAATATTCATCATCTTATACATCCTTACAAAGTCGCCGGAGTTTTGAATAAAAAGTTCATCTTCAAAATTGGTTTCCTGATTGTGTATGCTGACTACTTTGTTTTCAAAATAAGGTTGTATGAGTTTCCATAAATTGTCTGAAACAGAATAGGGTGCATGTGGCACAATGGAGGAATGGGCAATTTCCTTGAAAGCATCATAATAGTTTTTGCTTCTTTCTATTCGTGAGTTTGCAATATCAGGATGCCAACCGCTGCTTTCTATAAAGTTGTAGTACTGTAAATTATGTTTTGATTTTTGTGAAAAGGTCAGCAGGTTGTTGCATATATCACCTACTGCAACTATTCCATTTTTCTGCATTTCACTTTCTGCTATTTCTATTGCATCGTATATTTCTTCATCAGGAAAATGTCTTTGAGTGACAATAGAAAAAACAAAATCTACCAGACCTGTTTTTTCAGGTATTAAACCCTTCATGTGGCTTAGTTCCAGGTGACAGTGGCAATTAATAAAGCCCGGTGAGATAATCCCATTCAAGTGCTGCACTTCATCACCTGCTGCATTTGAGTCTACAATTTCTTCTACTCTTCCTTCTTCATTACAAATAACAACCCGATCCTTTGGCAGTATTTTTTCGCCATCAAAAATATTGTCAGCCTGAAATTTTCGCCAATGCATAAGGTAAGGGGATCTTTACTTTATTGAGTAGTAAATTAATTGATTACTCTGTGTACTTATAACCCACACCCCTTACCGAATGAAAAAAACGGGGGTTGCGGCTATCTTTCTCAAAGTATTTTCTAAAACTAAGAATGAAGTTATCAATTGTACGTGTAGTAGGAAATACGTTGTAGCCCCAAACAGCCTGTAATATTTTTTCGCGGGTTACCACTTCATTTTTATTTTCTATTAATAGTTTAAGCAGCATTGATTCTTTCTTGCTAAGCTCTATTTCTTCTTTGCTAAATGTAGTTGCAACCTGTGCTTTAAAATCTATTCGGTTGCTGCCAAACTCGTATATATCTCCAACAGTTTCCTTGTCTTGTATTTTTTTATTCTTTTGAATCAGTTTGGCTACACGTAGGAGCAATTCCTCCAGGTTAAATGGTTTGGTGAGGTAATCATCTGCCCCTTTTTTAAGGCCCAATACTTTATCTGCACTGCTGTTTTTTGCGCTAAGCATAAGGATAGGCACATCGTTGTTTTGTAGCCTTATGGTTTCGGCTACTGTTATGCCATCTACCTGCGGCAACATGATGTCTAATATAATCAGGTCAAAATATTCTTCTTTAACTGCTTTTAATGCATCTTTTCCATTATAGGCAGAAGTGATTTCATAAGACTCAAGTTCAAGATTAAGTTTGAGTGCATCATGAAGGTTTTCTTCATCTTCTACCAATAATATATTAGCTATGCTTTTTGGTCTTATCATTATAATTGTTTCTTAAATGTAACAGTAAATATGGAACCTTTGTTTTCATTGTCCTTCAAAGTTATGATTGCATTATGGTCTTTGGCAATCTGCCGGCACAGGTACAGTCCCAATCCTGTTCCCTTAGCTGTTCGGGTTTCTTCGTTTCCTATCCTGTAAAATTTTTCAAAAACCTTTTCTTTTTCCTGTGTTGCAATTCCCGGACCCTTATCGGAAACACTCAATTTTATTAAGTCTTCCTTAGCAATGAGTCTAACCTGAACCGGAGATTCTTTGGGCGAATATTTAACTGCATTTTCAATCAGGTTGCTCATTAATAATTCTAACAGTAATTCTTCACTCATTACAATAATATCACCCTCTATATTACCGGTTATTTCTCTGTCTGTATATCGTTGTTTAAAATCTCTGATGACCTTTGTTGCTAAACTGCTCAAATCAACTTCGCCTTTTATGCTTTTGTAGTTGCCGGCATCTAACTGCGATGCCAGTAAAATATTATTGCAGAGTGTATTCAATCTGTTTACTTCCTGAAGTGTAATTCCAATTATTTTTTGACGTTGGTCTTCCTCTAATTTTCTTTTCTGTAGTGTTTCTATATTAAGCCTCGCAACCGCAATGGGTGTTTTGAGTTCGTGGGTGACAGCCATCATAAAATTTTGCTGTTGCATAGATAACCGTAACTGCCTTCTTGTGGCCCGATATACGAATACAGCCCCAATTAAAATCAAAGCCAGAAATGTAAATCCCTCACCAATGTATTGAGCCGTTTTTCTTTGTTTTTCGTTTTCTATTTGTAAAATTCTAAGTGGGGAATCCTTTGTACTATTACTTATTTCATTAAGTAAAAGAGTAGCCATTTTATCATTTTGCTTTTGCAAAGCAATAAACCACCATACAAGTGCGGCAATAACGTATGTAAGTAAGAACCAATAAACAATAATGATAAGCCTTATGCGTGGTGTTTTAGTCATATCATATATATCAACTACAATAAACCAAATTAGTTTATTGGGCCTTTACTTTTCCCACCCTTACTCCAGCATTCAAAATATGTTGTAGCGGATCGTCCCGCATATCTTGTTGAAGTGTAAAAGTATAAATGCCCTTATGTAAGGGAGTAGGTTTTGTATTAAACGGTATTCTATGTTCAAAAACATCATCCATACCACTTCCAAGCCACCCATGACGATTGTCAGCTAAAATAAATTCCCGTCTTATAGTTAAGGTGTCTTTTGGTCCTTCTAAATTCAGATTAATCCAAATGTTATTGTAACTATAGGCGTCTTCGTGTCTTAAAACAAGATAAATGTTATAAAGTGAAGTCGTATCTGTTATTTCAAATTTGAAGGAAAGTTTTTCTTTACTTTTCCATTCGTGTGTATTAAAAGCTTTTGTTTTCTCGAATATATCTATTGTTTGACATGAGCCAAGAATGACAATACAAATAACTAATAGTAAATTTTTAATCAATTTATTTTTCACACAAAGATAAATGGCATGTAACAAATTGCTGTAATTAAAAGGTTGTTATCAGGTTTAAAGGTTACTTTAGATATAAAAGAAGTAGAAAGTTAATTTTTAATCTAATTTCTGATCTTAAATAAAAGTGAAGAAATTTAAATTTGTTAATTATAACCCACAAGTATTGAATTATTGAGTTATGAATTACTTACTGATTTTTACCTATATGGCCAATTTAACAAACCAAAAATGAACAATTCATTGACGCTCTGCGTTTATGGTTGTATTTTTGCACACTCTTTTAAAATTTTCAGATGTACGCGATTCTTATTTTCTTTTTTGCCCATTGGTTTCTTTCTTTGTTTTTTCATACCTTTTTTCTGCATAGATATGCATCTCACCAAATGTATACAGCAAGTAAAACCTGGGAGAAAGTTTTCTATTTCTTAACTTGGTTTACTCAAGGTTCATCTTACCTGGTGCCACGGGCTTATGGCGTTATGCACCGTATGCACCATGAATATAGCGATACAGAACAAGATCCACATTCGCCACACTTTTTTAAAGATGTTTGGCATATGATGATGCATACTGCCAAAATCTATCATGCTTTTGTAACAAATGAAAAACTCCCTGATCAAAAGTTTACCAAAGATTATCTTCCTGTATGGGAAAGATTGGACAGATTTGGTTGCACATGGGGAGCACGTATTGGTTTTGGGGCACTATATGTATTGTTTTATGTTGTTTTTGCTCCATCTTATTGGTGGTTTCTACTTCTTCCGATACATTTTTTAATGGGGCCTATACAGGGTGCTATTGTAAATTGGTTTGGTCACAAGTTGGGTTACCAAAATTTCAGCAATGGTGATCATTCAAAAAATACAGGTCCGTGGGGCATTTTTCTTATGGGTGAATTATTTCAGAATAATCATCATTATGCAAAAGACAGTGCCAATTTCGCAAAAAAATGGTTTGAATTTGACATTACCTATATCATAATGAAAGGTCTTGATGCGATTCATATCATCAAATTAAAGCCTTACCCAAATAGCTCTCCGGCATAGCACATTTGCGTTTTATCTTTACTACCTATAATTAAAGAAGATGCAATGGCTTTCATCAAACCCCAAGACAGGTTGGTTAAAAAAGTATTTGTAACAGGATCAACAGGATTGCTTGGTTCTCACCTTATTACTCAATTAATAGAAGATGGCCATGATGTCACTGCAATGTATAGAACATCTATACCCGCAACTATAGTTTCTAAATATGTAAATTGGGTAAAAGGAGACATACTTGATATTATTTTTCTGGAAGAAATTTTAGGGTCATTTGATGAAATATATCATTGTGCTGCAGTTGTATCATTTAATCCAAATGATAAAGATGAAATGTTTCAAACCAATATTAATGGAACTGCAAATATGGTTAATGCGGCCTTGTCAGTTGGGGTAAGCAAGTTTTGTTATGTTAGCTCGGTTGCCGCATTGGGTGAAGGAAACAATAATGGAATAATAAATGAATTGATTGATTACAATACCCAAAAGTTTAACAGCCATTATGGTCTTAGCAAATTTCTTGCTGAAAAAGAAGTGTGGAGAGCTATAGGAGAAGGCCTTAATGCGATAATAATTAACCCCAGTATTATTCTTGGTGCAGGTAACTGGACAAAGGGCTCCTCTGCAATATTTAAAGCTGCTTACGAATCCTTTCCATGGTACGCCGAGGGTATTACAGGATTTGTAGATGTGAATGATGTTGTAAAAGCAATGACTATGCTAATGCAAAATAAAATAAGCGGAGAACGTTTTATTATTAGCAGTGAAAATAAGTCTTATAAAGAAGTTTTTTCTGCCATTGCTAATGTGTTTGCAAAGCAACCACCACATAAAAGGGTCACCCGGTTTATTGCAGCTGTAATATGGAGAATTGAAGCTCTAAAATTTAAAATGACTGGTAAAGAGCCTTTGGTGACCAAAGAAACCGCTCATGATGCATTAGCCATTAACAAATACGACAGTAATAAACTGCAAATGCACTTTCCTGAATTTTCATTTACTCCAATATCTGAAACTATTCAAAGAGTTTGCAGTGAGTTAAGGTTAATATATAAACTGAACTAAAATCTATTTGGTTTCCATAACCTTCTTCCATAGTTCAGGTATTCGTTTTACCCAAACAAATTCCTTCTTTTTACTCATAGCATCATCTGCCGGTGATCCAAAAAGAATCTTACCATCTTCTACATCCATTCCTACACCACTTTGCGCAAGAACGGTAACATTGTTACCAATTGTGAGTGTTTTGCTAACGCCCACCTGTCCCCAAAGTGTAACGCCGTTCTTTAATATAGTTCCTCCTGCAATGGCAACTTGTGCGGCAAATAAGCAATTTTTGCCCACAACAACATCATGTCCAATATGCACCATATTATCCATCTTAGTGCCTGCACCTATTCTGGTATCAGCAGTAACTCCCCTATCTATAGTACAACCTGCACCAATCTCTACATTATCTTCCAACACAACATGTCCACAACTTTCCATTCTTTTATACCACAGCTCACGGTCTTTTTTGGTGTTATAGTAAAATGCATCACTACCTATTACACTTCCCGACTGTATCACAACATTGTTTCCTATTTGAGTATAATCAAGCAGAGATACGTTTGGGTATATTACACAACCTTCTCCAATTACGACATTGTTGCCAATATAAACATTGGGCATAATGATACTTGTTGTGCCTATAGTTGAAGAATTGCTTATCAATTTATCAGATGATATATATGGTCTAAAATGGCGAACAATTTTTAAATAAGCTTCAAAAGGATCCTGAACTACAAGTATTGTTTTTCCAAATGGTATGGTTACATCTGAGGTGTTTATTATGACAAAAGTAGCAGCACTGTTAAGACATTTATTATAGTATTTAGGATGATCCACAAAACATAGATCTCCAGATTCAACTCTGTGTATTTCATTTATGCCGGTAATAAGATCTTTGTTGTTGCCCGAGATTTCGGCAACTATTAAATCTGCAATCCATTGTACTGAAACGGGAGATGGAAATTTCATTCTCTTTAAATTTCCACAAAGGTAATGTTACATCAATCAATGTAAGTTATTTGCAACAAATCTGAAGATTAATTATTAAGCTCCCTTTAGTTTCTTCATTTACCTTTTAGTTTTAAACTTTCTTATTTGTTCGATTTGATTTTATCTTGAATTAACAACTCATTACGGGTATAAGTCAATTTTTTTTTAAAAAACTTTTTCTTTAGCAAAACTTTTATTTAGACATTTTTATAAGTAAAAATGAAATGATTCAATAAGGGTATTTTTAAAAAACCAGTTTACCAATCTTAATATATAACCTCTGTAACCCTTTATTCATAGTACTTTCAAGGCTTTCACGATATTTTGAAAATATAAAATAGTTTTTTTGTTATCAGAAATTTGCTTATTTGCTATTGCAAAGTGTGATTAACGTAACAACATTATCAACAAAAAAAATAAAAATGTGAATAAAATAGTTGCTGATTTTTTTTGTGTTAGAAAAAACAATTTTTAATATTGTGTAAGGAAATTTAATTTCCTGTACTTACTAACCCATCCATATACAAAAGCCTCCGATAAAAAGGGGGCTTTTTTGATGTCATGAAACGTTATTTTATTATCAATAAACCTTTTCAGGTATTATCTCAATTTACTTCGCAAGAAGGAAAAAGAACTTTAAGCGATTGTTTTAAAGTTCCGTCAGATGTTTATCCTGTTGGACGATTAGATTATGATAGTGAAGGATTATTATTACTAACAAACGATACACTTTTAAATAATCGATTGCTAAATCCAGCGAATAGACATGAAAGGGAATATTGGGTTCAGGTAGAGGGGTTAATAACAACTGAGGCGCTTATACAAATTCAAAAAGGTGTTGGTATATCAATAGATGGTAAGCTACACTTTACACAACCATGTAAAGCAAGTTTGTTTTGTAATACTCCAAATGTACCTCCACGTATTCCATCTATTAGGGTAAGAAAAAACATACCAGATAGTTGGATAAGTCTTACCCTAACAGAAGGTAAAAACAGACAGGTAAGAAGAATGACTGCCAAAGTAGGATTTCCTACGCTTAGGCTTATACGTTACCGTATAGAAGGATTAACTATAAGCCGTCTTTTGCCTGGTGAAATTATGGAGTTAAGTAAGAAGGATGTTTATAGATACTTGATTATATAAATTTTGAAATAAAATTTATATAATTGGATCTGACATAGAGTAGGTATTTAATAGTTTTAAATTATTCAAATAAAATAATGGGTCTATTTATAAAATTTCAGATTTTTTAAAACAATTTTTCAATTTTATTTGTTTTAATTTTTATGAATGCTTTTACTATAAAAGATTTAGAGAACCTTTCGGGAGTTAAAGCTCATACTATTCGTATTTGGGAGCAACGCTATGATTTTCTTAAACCGCATAGAACAGATACAAATATTCGGTTCTACAGTAATGATGAACTTAAGATGATCTTAAATATTGCGCTTTTAAACAAATCGGGCTTTAAGATTTCACATATTAATAAGATGTCTGAGGATGAAATCTGTAATAAAATTTCTCAGCTTAATTACCCCGAAGGACAACAGGAAAGAATCATTAATAAATTAGTCGGCTACATGATTGATTTTGATACTGATTCTTTTGAACAAATGCTGGATGACCAACTAAAGCATAGGGATATAGACGTATTTATTAATGAAGTGATTTTTCCATTTCTCGAAAAAGTGGGAGTGTTATGGATAACTAATCATATTAATCCTGCTCAAGAACATTTGGTCACCAATATTATCCGACAAAAAATTCTTGTTGGTATAGAAAAAATTTCTCCCGTTTTATCTGATGATAAAACAGCGCTTTTATTCTTGCCCGAAGGCGAGCATCATGAAATTGGTTTGTTGTATGTTTACTATTTATTGAAAAGGCGAGGTGTAAAAGTATTTTACCTTGGTGCCGATGTTCCACTCAAAGATTTGGGTTATGTAGTTATTGCAAAATCCCCGGCTTTCATATATACTCACCTAACCTCAATAGCCCATAATTTTAATATGGAACGATTTTTAAATAATTTAAAAGTTCACATACAAAACGTCCCTGTTAACATTTCGGGCCCAATAACAACGAGTTATAAAAAGGAAGTCCCTTCCACAATTCATTTTAAAAAATCTATAGAGGAGGTGAAGCAATTTATTGCATCACTTTAGCCTATTTTATTACTGAGATATGGGTTTATTATTACCGGTCAGCTTGTGACTAAAGGTAAGCTATTCGGCACAGCCGGCGATATCAACGGAAGGAAACTATTTTTATTTAAAAAAAAGATTGTCTTCTTATGATATAGTTATTCGACGTCTAACTTCTTACTGATTTCAGCATTAGCTAGACTAACTTTTATTGCATAAAAAACATTTGATGTAGGCTTAATTAAAAGATTGGGTTGGTATTTATTAGACAAATAAATCACATTGCCTAAAGGGGTTGTAAATCGGATGCACCTGTACTTTTAATTTTATAAATGATTACAGATTATATATTATTTCATCTTAAGGTAGTAAGTATCGTTCTCTCCATATATTTTATATAAGCTGGTAATTTATGCCTCTTATAATTTCGAGTTGCCTTGTAGGTCCAATTAGTTTGCTTACTATTTATTATCTTTTTGTGTTGATATTACTTTATGTACTACAAAAATTTATTTCAGTACCTCCTCTTAGATTTTCACATTGATGAGTATTGTCCATCATTTATTTTGAACCTGCATACTTTTAATTTTCGTTTTACGTTCTCCCCGTAACGTAATTTTTTTACAGGCTAAACTATTTATTACCTAAATATCTATATCATATGAAAATTGAAAGGCCATTGCCCGATAACGAACTGGAAAGATTGTTAAGTCTTAGCGAATTTGATCTGGATTATAATAATCTACAGGAGAATTTTAAAGATTTGACGAAACTTGCTGCTAAGGTGGCAGGAACTGAAATTTCTTTAGTTAATCTGATAGATACATATACGCAATGGACAGTATCCAGTCACGGTTTACTTTTAGAACAAATGCCCCGCGAAGAATCGGTATGTCAATATACCATTGTAGAAGCTGAGCAATTTGAGGTATCTGATCTTTCGGCAGACGACCGGTTTAAAAATAAATTTTATGTAGAAGGTGAACCAAATCTCCGCTTTTATTTTGGTGTGCCCCTTACATCAGATGACGGATATAATTTAGGTGCTCTATGTGTTTTAGATAAGTTTCCAAGATCAATAGATCCGGAAAAGATAGAATTATTAAAAATTATAGCAGATGAGATTGTAAACCGCATTAATACAATAAAAATTATTGAAGCATTAAAATCCAAGGCGAAAGAAGCAAGCGATACCAAGTTAAAAGTAGTACATGATATCAGAGGACCACTTAGTGGTATAATTGGATTAGCACAATTGGTAAGTGCTCAGGGGGACAGAAACAAATTAGAAGAGGTGTTGCAATTTGTAGGACTTATTCAAAAAAGCAGTTCGTCAATTTTAGAATTGGCGGACGAAGTATTGAAGTGTGAGAAGAAAGGGGAAGGAAATAAAACCTTGAAGAGTAATGAACTAAATCTCTTATCTTTTAAAGAAAAAATTGAAAAACTATACGTACCACAAACTATAAGTAAGCGAATTAATTTTTCTATTGTTACTTCTACGGCAACAGAAAAAATAACTTTTTTGAAGAATAAGTTGTTGCAGATCATCGGAAATTTAATATCAAATGCTATTAAGTTTACCCCACAAAATGGTACCATAGTAGTCAAATTAGACCTGACAAATGAGCAGGACAATAACATATTGCTGATTGAGGTAAAAGATTCAGGTGTGGGACTAAGCAGTCAGGCAATAGAAAGTATTTTAAATGGAAACGCTTCATCAACTGATGGTACAGGTGGAGAAGAGGGTTTTGGTTTTGGCTTATCATTGGTTAAGCATTTGATCGTCGGTTTAAAAGGCACTTTGAAAATAACCTCACAGCAGAATGAAGGGTCAACATTTTCTGTGCGGTTACCTTTGATTTAGTGTGTAATCGGGGATGTCTTGGGAAATTAAGGCAAGTGTATTAATGTATAGTTTTTTATGGATTTGGCACAGCAGGTTTTGGGTCTGCAATAATTTGCTGCTCCAAAAGATATTGGAGAACTGCAGCAAGTCCATTTTCAAGATTGTTAGATACATGGGTTTTATTCATTTCGATGTAGGTGATTTTATAATCCAAAAAGATATTTTGCAGACTATTTCCCGAAGCCACCAATCGCTTTAAAACCTCTTTTCTTTCTTCCATAGTCGCATCTTCCCATTCCGCCGATCCGGGGTCAAGGCAGCTTCTCAAAGTCCTGTGCTTAAAATAGGTTGTACCCAACACTTGATCTACAGTTTCACAATAATTAAATGCTGACATATTGTTAGATTATTGAGTTAGTTTTTTACAAGTCTATAAATTTTTATTGGATTTTCCTTTTAAAAAATATTGTTATTCTCAATTAGCAATTTGTTCATTAATTCACCATTTATCAGGTTTTGGTGTTTATTTGGTTGGTTGTTTTCCAGTTTAGCAGTATTTTTTTATATGCTAATTTGGCCGTAAAGTTCAATAGTGTTAATGGCAATGCAGTTTCATTTCCCCGCACACACAGCAAATAATGCCTGATGGTTTTGACATCATAAGTGGTAATGCCAAACTGTGTGTTCAGGTACCATGCCCATGTGGTATGGTTGGGCAATGTGGTTGATGACCAATATTTGTTGGTGGCTATGTTGGTGAAAAAGGTGTTGTTCACGGATGGGTTTATCCTGCTTTCATCGTTGAACGATTGCAACTCTTTGATGTTGGGCAAACGCCAATCTGTAAAGCCCGACAATGTTAATGAATCGGCATAAGTCAATGCCTGTTCCCAGGTTATACTATCAGTGTATGCCAACTTTTGCCAAACCAAATTTGTAAGATTATCGGTTATCGTGCCATCACCATTGTCGGTAAAATGATTGGGAATAGTAGTTGGCGGAGTTACATCTCTCACCGCTCTTACATGAAATTTCTTGGTACCACCTGCACTAATGGTTTCTGTTTTTGGATGATTGCCAATTCTTCCTCCGGCATTGGTGCACCAAACTTTGTTGTTGTCATTGACTTGTCTTACACCACTCCACCAATACTCTGCACCTGTCTTTGGAAACACTGAAGTATTAATTGCCGGGTTTGCATTCTGATGATTGAGAATACTGAATGCCTCATGTGGATTGGGCAAACGCCAGTCTGTATAGCCGCCTAATGTAAGCTTGTCGCAATAAGTTGTAGCCCTCTCTATGGTCATTTCACCACCGTCTGTTTGCCGCCACATAAGGCCGGTTACGGTATCAGTTGCGGTACCATTTCCATTAGCCGTAAAAAAAGGCGGATTGATTGTGTAATCAGCATCCTCTCTGGGTGTGTTGGTATAGCTGGTATTCTCGCCGGTATCGGGCAGGCGTAGCATTGTTTTGATAACAGGCTGAGCAAAAATGCATGTAGAAACTACAATGAAACCAGAGAGCAGTAGGATTTTTTTCATGGTAAATGATAAGGCAGCGCTTGGTTATTGGACGATTAATTTTTTATTCAGTTGACTGTTGGGTAGCATGATAGTGACGAGATAGGTGCCTTTGGGCAAATGGTTAATATCCATCTTGCTTTTGTATTGCTTCGTTTCAAAAACCTTTTCGCCATTCAGATTAAATATGGAAACCTGCTGCACATCTTTATCCTGTACATTGCTGCCCAATTGGAGTGAAAAGCCATTGTTTGTTGGATTTGGGTAAATGATGACGCCTGTTTCAGACTTTCTCAATTCAACAACTTGGGTGTTTGAATAAGTGAACTTGCCATCATTATCAAGGAATTTAATGCGGTAATAATTCTTTGCCTTTGGTGCTTCATCCCTAAAGGATTGTGCATGGACACCCGGTGTATTAGCAGTTGGAAGTGAACCAAGTATTGTCCATGTAAAACCATTTACGCTTCTTTCTACAATGCACGATTTTGAATTGAATTGGTTGGTGGTAGACCAATTAAGCAATACTTTATTGTTGACCAATTTTGCTGTAAAACTGATGAGCGTAAGCGGAAACGGACCTGTTGGAATAGTGCAATTATGCCCTTGCTTGTTGTTGTAGGTGGAAGTGGTAGTACCTGTAGGCGACACAAAATTGAATGTGAAATTCCCCGAATTTGTCCAACTATAATCTACACTATAATTCTGCCCTGTTCGGGTGTAAGTAAGGCTGTAACCATTGTTGGTACCGTTGGGAATGCAGCCTGTAATAACAGCCCCGGAAAGCGGTGTCAGCGCCGGCCTCACAGCAAATGCTTTGGGTTGTGGCACTATTTGCAACGTGGCATCTTCTGTTACTTTACCCACCATATTACCAATCATATAAGGTGCAGCAGCCGTACCATGATAATGATACACACCATTAACTCCATAGTGTCCGTGGTTGGCATCTAACGTTGTCATGGGTGTAATGCCATCAGGTTCCTTGCTGCCATACACTGCAAAGCCATCCAGGGCAAATGCTATTGGCAGGTTAGCCGTTGTTTGGCCTGAAGTATAAAGGTGCAAGGGTGCTGTGTGATAATGGTAATCATCAGCACGGCCGCAGTGGCCGCCCCAGTTGTCTAATTGACCATCAAGAAATGCATCTACACCTGTGTTGGTATAGGGGTTGAAAATGGCTACACCATTTGCTGCCACAGCTACTGCACCTCTAAGAAAATGTTGCTGATTGACAGGCACAGGTGTAGTTGCCAAAACCGGGTTAAGTGGTATGCTCCATGCATTGGTATCAGTATAGCATTGCGGCACAGGAACCTGTTGCTGCCAACTCGTAATCCCCGGCATCATACCATGATTGGGAATGCCTTTTGACTCCACATAAAAATAATTATTGTCCCACCGTGTATAAACATTGGGCTTAAATGGAATAAAGGCAGAATCCAGGGTAAGCGGGTTTGTGGTTGTAAGTACAGAACGGATGGCTTTTCCTGTAAAGCCATACATAATCAGTAGGAAACCAAGTGCAGGAATTGGTGTGAAATAGCGGAGTTTATTTTTGTTTGCTATCGCAAAAATATACCCCCACAAACCCACCAATAACAAACCCACTATCCAAAAACGACTATCAGTCACCGGTTGGTGTTCAGTAGCATGCAATTCGTTGTTCAGTTGTGCAATCCATGCATTCTTTTGCAGCGCAAAATCCTGGTCTTGTTTAGAAAAATGATTGAGCGGAAAATGAACCACATTACTCTTAGCGTCTTCTATGTAAACATTGCCATCTTTGAACATGAAAAACGAACCTTCAATGGTTTTATTTTCTTCGCTCAAATGCCATAGACGAAGAACCGCCTTCTCAATGCCAAGGTTGTGGGCAAATAAATAAGTGGAAAAGAGAAAGCAGATAAGCAGTAGTAATTTCTTCATGTAAAAAAATTTGGGTGATGATTTATATCAATAGTCATTTGACGACTATCCCATTTATTTCCGGCGATTGGAGTTGAAAATTAGGCCTCTTTTTGCAGAATATTCCACTGCGTGTTTATTCTCAACTATATTTCATAACTCAAAACATCCCGGAAGCATCAATAAGAATGGTAAGGCTTTTGTGTAATCAAGTTGTTCATATTCAACTCCCATTTTTCGAATATTTTGGTAATAGGTTTGGTGCTGTAAATAATAATTCTTTTCACTTTGCAAATACCATGCTTTTTCGCCCAGGTGCTGTGCTATAAACCATTTTTCAATTAACCTTGCACATCGTCCATTGCCATCATTCCAAGGGTGTATTTTTACAAAAACCAGGTGAATGTAAGCTGCATAATAAAACACTTCTTCATCATTCAGTTTTTGGTTTATTAATGTGTCTAAATCATTGTAGAATTTATCCATTTCTTCTTTTAATTCAAATGGCGAAGCAGCCACATACTCTATTCGTCCTTCATCGGTAGCCACATACATGTTTTGGGTTCGTAACTTGCCCTGATGGCTGGTTGCTACAATGTTTTTAGCTAATAGCTTGTGCGCTTTGGAAATATTGGCTGCAGTTAGGGCATTGTTTTGTGCAAATACATAGGCACCATATAAGTCATCTATTTTTTTAGTATAGTTCGGTTTAAAAGACATACCCATTCCCTTGTGTTTAATGTAGCTATCCAATTCAATGTCTTCGCCTTCTATTTTACTACTAAATACAGAAGCGACCGATGTATAAAAACTAAACGTATCGGTACTTATTTGAGCATCTTTTAGTGCATCGAATTTTTGTTGTAAGTCACCTGTTTTTTCAAGGTACTCCTCAAGTAAATCCGGTCTTATAATTTTTAGGTTATCCATTAAGCACCCTGTTTAGGTTTTCTACCCGTGCAAACAAATATAATGTAAAAGATGTTGAGTAAATCCGGCCATTATAAGATAGTCGTGCCTGAAACAAAAGCAACCATTCCAAAGTTCTTCACCCCCCTGTTAGGAGTTGAATAAGTGGGTAGTCTTTTTTAACTGCTGTGGAGATCGGGCAATTGATTATTTTAGTAAAAAATACTTGTAGTAACCCTTACTTCCTAAACATAATCTGGCAACCTATAGATTTTGTTTCCCTTTCTTCTACCGGTTTTCCCTGTAGTAAAGTTTCAACTGCATTAGCAAGAAGATGTTTTTGAACCAGCTTTGGTTCCATACCATTGTCATCAATTGCCCCGCTGTACTTGATAGTCCATTGGTCATTTTCTTTCCAGATAAGAAAGGCATGGGGCGTTTTTTGCGCAGCAAAGTCTTTGGCTACTTTTTGGGTGCCATCGTAGAGGTAAGGGAAATTAATTTTGTCTGCCTTTGCTTTCGCAACCATTCGAGGATACATGTCTTCTTCGTACAAAATAGTATCAGTTGAACTGATGGCAATCAGGGGTACGCCGAGTGGATTATATTTTTTATTGAGGCTGTTGAGCCGTTTGGGATACAACTTTGCAAAAGGGCAATGATTGCAGGTAAATACCACCATCAACCCTTTTGCGTTGCTATAATCTTTTAGCGATATCATTTTGCCATTCACATTCAGCAATGTAAAATCGGCTACTGTTTTTTCACCTTCATTTTTAAAACCAAAGGAAGAAATACCAACAGTTACGATCATGGTCAACATTGCCGCAAGGCGAATTTCTTTCCTCATTTTTATTCTTTTACAAACTTCTTGGTTACTGTATTCTTCGTCTTTTCATCGGTCACCTGCAGATAATAAACCCCGGCTGCAAGGCTTTTAACATCAAACCCATTCTGTAATTGTGGACGTGGAAGCATGTATTTTGTTCTACCTAACTGATCTAATACTTTCATGTAGTAAACCTGGTAGTTAGGGTCTGTAAAATCGAAATAGAGCTTGTTTTTTACCGGCGAAGGATACACCGTGAAATCAAAAGCAGAAGCACTTGTAGAAACGGTACGAACGGGAGAGTAAGTAAACTTGCCATCGTTGTCCACGAATTTTATCCGGTAATAATTGACACCAAAAAATGGTTTGTAATCCGTAAATGAATACTTGTTTTCTCCCGCTGCAGTTTTGGCCTGCATGGTGCCGATGGAACTCCATTTTATGCTGTTGTCACTCCTTTCAATCGAAAAATATTTAGTGTTGACCTGGTTTGCAGTTACCCAATCAAGCTGTACTTTTTTCTCTACCATCCGGCCATTGAAACTAAGTAAGTCCAACGGAAATGCACCTGAACCTTTTACTACAAACTGTCCCATCATACCTTCATCTTCGTGCAGCGATATGTGGCAGTGATACATAAACGGATGAAGGCTGTCTGCATAATCTTCAAACTTTGCAATGAATCTGATAACACTAGGGGTGCCGCCACCCCCTGGTCCACCACCCGTTTTTCCAGGGATGAAAACAACATCTTTCCAACCCGCCTGTGCAGGATCGGGAGCTGCACCATTTACCGAGAGAATATTGAACTCAACATCGTGTATATGAAAGGGATGTCCGAAGACTGAAGAGCTGGTAATTTGCCAGATTTCGGTATTGCCCAAAGGCACCTGGTATTCTACATAGTTGGAATCAAAAAGTTTTCGGTTGATGATAAAAGCATTGGGCCCCAATATAGGTGGGTTGGTAACCCCGGCGCTATCCGTTATGGTTAAGTAACGGGTAACATTTGCAGTGGCGGGGTTCAATAAAATATTGGTCGTTAAATAAGTTGGTGCAACTGTAATGGGTGAACTCGTTTGTGGTCCTACATTGACATGCAGGATATTGAAATCCTTTTTACCAAGATAATTGGCAAAGGGTCCGCCTACAAAATTTTCTCCGCCTGCTACAAAATTTCCAAGGGTAGAGTTATAGGCTTTTATTTCGAAACTTTGCCCGGCTTTGCCTGTATAGTCAACCAAAATCTCTACACGTTCACCTGCATGAAGCAGGTACCTGTTTACTGAAACTGGTGCATTCAGCAATCCTCCATCAGAGCAGATGACAGAAAAATTACGGTTATCACTAAGGCCAATATTGTATGACCTTTCTATGGCTGCATTCAATATGCGAAAGCGCACAATCTGCGCCGGCACTGTATATTGTGGTCTTAGTGTTCCATTTACAATCATGCTGTCGCCATAAGGCACTATGGAGAATTGCGCTGAAGTATTGAAATCTCTGTCTGTTAACACCATCGGAATATCATCAACACCATAAGTGCGTGGCAGAGGCAAAGCAGATTCGACATCGTCTCGTACTATTATTAATCCTCCCAACCCTTTAGTGATTTGTTCCATGGTAGTTTCATGCAAATGGGGGTGGTACCAATAAGTCGCTGCGTTGTTGGTCACCTTCCAATAAGGTTGCCATACAGTGCCGGGAGGAATGACCTGGTGGGGTCCGCCATCCATCACAGAAGGAAGGTGAAAGCCATGCCAATGCAGCGTAGTAGAGTCATTCAGCAAATTATGAACGTTCATATGAACGGTATCGCCTTTTTTGAAAAACAAGGTGGGCCCCCAAAATTTGTTGTTGATTCCGGCTGTAATTGTCTGATTACCCGGCGGGTTCACCATTTGAGAAAAGGTATCTTTCAAATTAAGGTTGAAAGTAGTACCAGACAAAGTATCCGGAATCCACAATGTGTTATACTGGGCTTTTACATTTGCTGAAATCACTAAAAGCAATGCTAGAGCAAATAGGTTTCTTTTTTTAGAAAATAGGGTCATAAAATATGATTGTACGTTTAGTTTTTCGCTGATGTTATTTGTTGATTGAAACTTTGAAAGACTGCTTTATTCCATTTTCAATAATGTTTAGGAAATAGGTTCCCGTAGCTATAGCACTTGTATTCAACAGGCAGTTTGTGGCCCCTGCTGAAAAACATTTTTCCAAAACATTTTGTCCTTGTACATTGGTCAATGCCACATGAATACTGGCTTTCAATGCTTCAATGGGTTGAATTTGTATGAAAGTTTTTGAAGGGTTGGGGTAAATGGCAAACCCATTTCCCGAAGGGTTAAAAACTACGCTAACAACTTTTGTAAAACTAAATTTGCCATCGTTGTCCCATTGTTTCAGGCGGTAATAATTGGTGCCTTTTGATGGAGCGTTATCAGCAAAGGAATAATCCGTTTTGCTGGTAGCATTTCCAATGCTTTTTTGATTACCAATTTTTTTGAAATTAATGGCGTCATTGCTTCGCTCAATATCAAAATGGCTGGAGTTCTCTTCCTGTGCAGTTGACCATTTTAGGATGGTTTTCTTATCCACTCTTTGCCCAGTGAAAGAGAGCAATTTGATGGGAGTGATAATGCTGCAAATAGTACTACTACCAAGTAGTGTACTCATTTCGCTACACAGGTAGTTATAGTTGACAATGTCTGTATTGGACATGGTTCCATTCAGTAAGTTTTGTAGTTCATTGGGGTCAAGAGTGAGATTGTACAACTGTACTGATCCATTGTCAAATTTGATAAGCTTATAGTCGGCATTTCGCATGGCCTTACCATCAGAAGAATCGGTGGTCAATTTAAAAATTTCTGTAAATGCCCACGGACGAATTTGCGTTGCTGTATTTTGAATGATTGGCAATATGCTTTTGCTGTCAACTGGTTTGTTTGTTGGTATTTGGCTTTTCCAATTTGTATGTCCCATCAACTCCAATGAAGTGGCAAAAATGTCGGCGGTGTTTACTAATGCATTTGACATTCTTCCTCCATTTACAACAGACGGGCCGGCAATAATCATAGGAACATGAATGCCATACTCATAAAGAGTTCCTTTGGTTCTGCTGGTATCGGAGATTTGTGCTGTTCTCGGGGAGTTGCCATTGTCTCCAATAAAAATAAAATCGGTACTGTCATATCTATTAATGGCACGCAAAGAATCAAACAATCGCCCCATCTCATGATCCATTGCCTGTATCATGGCTTTGAAATATTCTTTTGGTTTCGTCCTGATATCTGCGGCTGTGCCGGTTAATGTAGTGTTAGTATAAAAGCCAGCAGGAGGCAGGTGAAGCGGGTCGTGGGGCGCATTGAAAGCAAGCCAAAGGAAAAAAGATTTATTGTTTTGAGCCTTCAGCCAGCTAACAGCATTGTCCACATTTTCTGATGTAGCGTAGTTTGTTACAGTACTGTTGACTCCGTTTTTACATTTTGTCCAGTTGGTGTAACTGTTAAGGGTGCCAATAAATGGTCCTTCATAGTGGTCATAACCCAACCTATTTGGGTTCAAAAGATTTTGCACTGATGCATTACTCAAATGCCATTTACCAATTTGTGCTTTGGCAATATTGGGGTTATATAATTTAAGTAGCTTGGAAATGCTTTTTTCTGCCGTATCTATCGGGTTAGATCCACCGGTGCCACCGACAATGCCACCTACGCCTGTCCTAAATCCATATCTCCCTGATAGAATAGTTGCTCTTGTTGCGGAGCATACAGGATTTGCATACCCATGTTGAAATCTGATCCCTTTTTGAACCAATGACCTAAGGTTCGGAACATCAACCGTGTCCTGATGGTCTTCATAAAACCCAAAATAATCCGGACTTAAATCATCGGCTATAATGACCATTACATTGCGTTGGGCGGAAACGCTTATTGTAAATATAGCTCCACTAACAAAGCAAATTATTTTCTTTATCATTTTGATTTTTTATTCCAAAAGCTAACGCTGATTTGGTTATCTTTTTATTTCCACCTTATACGAATTTTTAAGATCATCACCGGTTACGGTCAGGATGTATGTACCATCATAAATTGTGGTCGTTTCTAAAAAGCAAATAGTGGTACCTTGGTAGAAATCCTTTTTCATAACTACCTGTCCATTAAGATTGGTAAGGGTTACGTGTAAGTCTTTCTTCAAAATATCACCAATCTGTAGCACAATTAAATCAGCAGTTGGGTTGGGGAAAATCTTCAGGCCAAAATTCTGTTTTTTACCAAGAGAAATGATCTTTGAATATTGAAACTTCCCATCGAAATCGGTTTGTTTTAAGCGGTAATAATTTGTTCCGCCAGCTGGCTTGTTATCTGTAAATGAATAGTTGGATTGCGCTGAAGTAGTACCGGCACCTTTTACTTTACCAATCGTTTCGAAGTTTATAGTATTGGTGCTTCTTTCTACACCAAAATAGCTGTTGTTTAACTCCTGTGCCGTTGACCATTTAAGGATGTTTGTTTTTTCTACAGCAGTACCGGTAAGTGAAAGTAAGTTTACAGGTAATGGCGTTAAATAGACTGTCACAGGTTCAAGTATTGCATTAACTTTCATTGCATTTTTTACTCCATAAAATGTTGGTCCAACCACATAGGGATATGCAGAGTTCCAATTTGCATCTACAGTAGCGAAGTAGCAATAAATACCATTAGGATATTCTGGAGTTTTACAAAAACGACCATTGTGTTCGTCCAGGTAATCCGGTGTTGCTGATGTAGTTGTGTCATACTTATAATCTTCTCTGAAATACCCCAAAGAATAAGTAGCACTAACAGGAGGTCCGGCCAATACAGAGGTGCCATCTGCCCAGGTTGTGCGGGTAGTAATATTCCTCAACGAATAGCTTGATTTCATTCTTACAATTTCGCCACCCGCTGTATCAGCTCTTTTATAAGAATAAGCACCGTAAATAGGAAAGCCATCATAGGCAAAGCCAATCAACGGCGAGTGAACGGTACTGTCTATAGCATACAATCCATCGGAATTATAAAGGGTACAAACATTAGAAATAACATTGAGGTCAAGTTTAAATGCACTTGGGTTTTGGTGGTGATGATAGTTACCCATAGCAGGGTGTGCTTTGGAACAATCAAACCCGCCACGTTCGCCTACTACTGCATCCCTATTCCATTTTCCATCACCCATACAAGGCGGCATAATTGGTCCACCACACAAAGAGTTAGTTGAACTTTTCCAGGATACGCCATCTCTATAATCAAACAATGCCACGCCATTTATAAACAACCCGATATTGCCACCCGTGGTTGAAGTAAAGGTGCCGGACGTATTTTTAACCGGGTTCAAGGTCATTTTAAAAATGGCATTCTGGCTGGTAGCAACAGAAGGATTGTTATCTAAATAAGGTCCGGAAATATAAGCGGGTATCCCTTTTGTTCTTATATATACCCAATTGGTTGAGTACAATACAGTTTGCACATTTGCGGAGTCGGCATCAATTATAGGTGTGTAGTTATTTCTAACATAGTGACGACCCGTTATACCGGTTGTATTTTGTAACCAACCTGTTATTACAGGATTAGTTTGAGCATTTGCAAACAATGCCGATAATACCAAAGTAAAAATTGTAAACAGTTTTTTCATGATTATTACTCTATTTTTATTTCTGAACGGTTGGAAATTAATTTAAAAAACCTACCCAAGGCAAATTATAAATAAGGATTAATTATAAAAATTAATGCCATTTATTGAATGATTGTCATCCGATTTTGATCTTTGTTAGTGAATTTTAAATTATGGCAACCAATAACGTTGCCGGAAACGCTGCCGGTATTGCCGAAGGGAAATGGTAATTGTACACAATCACCATCAACTTTTTCTTGAAATAACCGCAGAATAATAGACGTCTGTCACTAATTATTCCTTCGTATTGGGCGTAAAAATATTTTTTGGATAGGAGAAGGAGGGATTGAAAAGAAAGGTTTTATCAGTCAGTGTCAGGAGAAATGCGATTAAATCAACTCTTTCGTTGGAAGTAAGTACGATTGGTTTTTTCAACTGATTCGAAAGGTATCTTGTTTCTACAATTCCCGTTGTGTAATGTTTTAAAACATCCTGCAATCGTTTAAAACGGCCATCGTGCATGTATGGATTTGAAAATTGCACATTGCGCAATGTTGGCACTTTGAACAGGAACGAATCCTTGACTTCACCGGTAACCTTGCATCTTCCGTAATCGTTAAGTGTTGTATCTATTGGTAAGCCATTATTCTCAAATTGTTGGTTGGTAAACAGCGGTTCTTTGTGGCAAGTAGAACAGTTCTGTTGAAAAAGTTTGTAGCCGTTCTGTTCCTGCGGTGTAAAAGTGGATTGTCTCCGCATCACACTGTCGTACTTTGAGTTTGCACTTACTAATGTCAATAGAAATTGCGAAATGGCTTTCAATGTATGTTCGCCTGTTATGAGGCTATCGCCAAATGCTTTGTAATAGAGTTTGGGGTAAATGTTTGAATGTTGCATTTTGTTCACCACATCTCCAATCTTTTCGTCCATCTCCATGTGGTTGCTAATGGGTGCCAAAGCCTGCATATCCAAATGATTGATGGCACCATCCCACATAAAGGATTTGCCCCAGGCCAGGTTCATTAATGCAGGAGAGTTTCTCGTACCAATCCTGTTTGCAATACCATGACTAAGGGCATGGTCCACGTGGGTAAACGCAGTGTATTGCGAGTGGCAACTTGCACATGAAATAGTGCTGTCTAAAGAAAGAACGGGGTCATAAAACAAAGCCCTGCCCAACTGTATTTTTGTTTCAGATAAAGGGTTTTTAGAAAGGTCATAAACCGGCTTTGGCCATTTTGGCGGGATATTAAAATGTACTTTATCAACTGCTTTGAACCCGACCAAAACGGCGGCAAGCAGTATTACTAGCACGGTAATTTTTCTCATGGCTGAACAATGCTAAATGCTTTGATAAATTTTTCAGAAAGAACAGCCGCTTCTTTTCCCGGAGTCATCAGGTGATGTTGTTCTGCCAGATTGATGGTGTTTATAAACTTTGAAATATCCACCTCTATTTTAATGGTTTCATTTTGTATTACATCAAGCACAACACTTTTGCAAGTTGGATAAGGGAAATAACCACCCAAATGAAACTCAAACTCATGATTGCGGGTATTGCAGAGATTGCTTTGACCTTCTAATTTTACATTAATATATCCGCTTTGCCATGTCCAATACATGCCTTTGGTAGGGTCAAGGTCGCCGCCCATAGCACCTGATACATTGGTCGAGCTGTCAATACCTATGTTCAATTTTATTTGGTTGAATGAAATGTCTTTAGGAGCTTTTAACATCAATCCCATTGATGCTTCTTCAGCGGCATCTACCAGGTGAAAGCTTTGTTCCTCCATGTATACAAGCCGTTTATTGTTGAATAATTGAATGCCGGAAATGTAAAACCTGCATCGGTTGAATCGTATGCTGTCAGTAGAACTAATTTTGTAAAATGAATCTTCCAGGTGCAATGCACGCCCATTAAATGTCGGATGAAAGAACAGTCTATAATTATTGACGGTTTGTGCTTTCAAAACATTGAAAGCATTTACAAAAAAACAAAGAAATATCAAACAACTAACTTTCATGTAAAGGTTAAAAAAAGTGTCTGATTGCTTAGACGAAAAGTGTATTGATTTCCTTCTGTAAACCGACTTTTAAAATAATTGGATAAAAGCATTTTCACCACAAAATCCTTGGTATTGTTTTGTTACTTTGAGCCTTTATGGTTCCACAACCTACACAAACGGAAACTTTACCACCTTAGCCTCCACCTGCTTATCTCTTATCTTAATAAAAATTTTGCTATCAATAGCAGCATGTTCTTTGGTAACATAACCCAGTCCTACAGCCTTTCCCAGCGATGGTGCCTGTGTACCGCTTGTTACTTTCCCTATCACTTTGCCGGCTTCATCCACTATTTCGTAATCATGGCGGGGAATACCTTTTTCAATCATTTCAAACCCGACCAGTTTACGGGTAATACCTTCTGCTTTTTGTTTTTCCAGAATGTCTTTTGCGGTAAAATCTTTGCTAAATTTAGTAATCCAGCCCAGCCCACCTTCTAAGGGGGTCGTCGTGTCATCTATATCATTTCCATAAAGGCAATAACCCATTTCCAATCTCAAGGTATCCCTTGCTCCCAGGCCTATTGGCTTTATGCCCTGCGCTTTACCTGCCTCAAAAATGGCGTTCCATATTTTGTCAGCATTGTCAGCACCATCCTCAAAATAAATCTCCACACCACCGCTACCAGTGTAGCCTGTAGCACTGATAATCACATTGTCAACACCAGCAAATTTGCCACGGACAAACGTGTAATATTTCAGGTTCATAATGTCAATATCCGTCAGCGATTGCAGTATTTTAGTAGCATTCGGCCCCTGAATGGCCAGCAGACAAGTCTTTTCGCTAATGTTGTGCATCTCTACATTATCCGTGTTGTGGCTGTTGATCCAGTTCCAGTCTTTGTCTATGTTACTTGCGTTTACAACCAGCATATAAACTTTGTTTTCTTCTATACAATACACAATCAGATCATCTACAATACCACCGCTGTTATTTGTCAGGCAACTATATTGCGCCTTACCAGCAGTCAGTTTGCTTGCATCGTTGGTTGTTACTTTTTGAATCAATGCCAAAGCATTTTCCCCTTTCAGCATAAACTCACCCATGTGGCTCACATCAAACACGCCGGCATTGGTTCGAACAGCCGCATGTTCATCGTTAATGCCCGTGTAACTGATAGGCATATTATAACCTGCAAACTCTGCCATCTTAGCACCAAGAGCCAAATGTTTTTCTGTGAAAGGGGTATTTTTCATATGAGCATATTTTGCCGCAAAAATAAGGTGTAAACCCGACTGCTTTGCGTCAATGTTTCCCTTACCTATATTTTTCTTTTTTTGAGCCGGCATTTGAGCTGTGATTGGGCTTCATAGGCGACAGTCTATCCCGCTTTTTATAATCGGGACTCCATTCTGGATTTGTAATGCTATTTGACTTTTTCTATGTTTTGTTACGTCATTGCCAGGACGACGTAGGAGGACGAAGCAATCTGCTGCACGAATTTATTGAGTATGAACGGTTACAGAAAATTCAACCGATTGATTTACCCAAAGACGGGAGAGCCTGTCGTATTTCCTGGGAATCCTAACAAATACCTATAACAAAAGCTTACAAAACTCTTTTCGTATTTTTACAAAAACAAAAGTATGTCTGTTATAAAACTCCCATTATTGTTTGCAGGCTCTAAAGGCGAAAAGAACCTTTATGCACTATTCGATAGCGGTGCGAACCTGTCTTGCATCAATCCTGATTATGTAGAGGGTTTAGGCATTCCTGACAGCCTTGGAAGAACCCGCCTGATTTCCACTGCCAGCGAGGGTCATTTTATAGAAATCAAAGAAGGCATTCGCTTAGATTTTTATCTACACGATGTATTGTTAAGCGATGAGTTTCTTCTTGTTCCCGGCCTAAGCGAAGAAGCCATTATAGGTGCAGCCACCATGCAGAAATGGCGCATCAAACTCAACTTTGAACACGATACTGTAGAAGTAGATCCTAAGGTGGCTAAGATGCAGTTGATATAATTTTTTGAAATTGACTTTTACAAACCTCAATCAATCTTCTGAATAGGATAAGAGGAACTCTTTCCATTGTCCTTGATCTTTATCTAATTCTAAGCCTTTTGATTTTCGTAACCTGTCGATGAATTGCTTATAATAATTTCCTGGCAAATAAATATTTTTATATTTTTCATTAATACCAAAAGCCTTATTATCAATGCTATTTATTCTGGCAATATTCTTTATAAAGAAAATGAAATTTGTTTCGTCATTTAATATTCCATTTAACTCGGCTTCATATTCAAGGGGAAATAGTCTTGCATAATCATAAATATATAGCATCGTAAAATAACTCAATGGATTATGAATTAGTTTGGATATGATATAGTTTTTCCATTCTCCTAAATACGTTTTGTAGCTCTCGGAAATATCGGAATGTCTCGATAAGTAATATTCTTTAAATAAATAAGAATTGTGTGAAAAGCCAGTATCAGATTCTTTATCAAGTACCATGAAATGTGAGAAATATGTTTTACTCAAACTGTAAGCACCTACAGGCGCAATGATTAATTCAATAAATGTTTTAAAATACTTAATTCTTTCATTTTCTTTAACGGTAAGTAAATTTACTATTGCATCGGTATATACATTTACGTTTTCTACATCTTCCCCGCAGTCTTCTAAGAAACTATATAATTCCGTAATGATTGAAAAGTCCCAATCTGAATAGAAATTTAGAATTGAGCTATCATTTAATCTGTAAATAAGATTTTTCAATCTTCCATATCCTTGAATGTTTCGAAGCTGATTCCATCGAGCTTTAGGGGTTGTAATAAATCTTTGAAACTCTATTTCGCTAACATCTTTGGAATTTATACTCAAAGTAAAATACTTATCAAAATGCTTTGGATCGTGAAGCCTTTTTATATTCGATTGAGGTCTTAGAGGGTTTTCCAAATCAATTGGAAACAGATATTGAATTAACTTTTTTGTTTCAATTCTTTTAAATTTTTCTAAAGTAGTTAGAGAAGTCATTGTATCAACTGGTCCAAAATATGAGGATCTAAAACCGTATTCTGAATGAATTAGATTATACGCATCAAAATCATAAAGGCGAAGTGTTTCCAGAATTAAAAAATCGTGAAGATCAACGTCTAATGCAATCTTTGGTAATGTCAATTCAAGGGTATTGAAAAATCTGTAAATGTCCCTCAAAGTTTTAAAATAGTGTTTAAGCCCCCGGTGTAACCACAAAGAAGTAAATGTCGATGAGTTGTATTCAATCTTCAATGTGGAAAGTAAAAGTTGTAAATTTTCAAAAAATATCACCTCTAATTTTTCTGCCGGAGCTTCCGGAATTAAGAAATCTATTTGGATTATCTTGTCAAGATACTTCTTGCCATAATCCTTGAATTGTGTTTCTATAGAAATCTCGACAGCTTCTCTATCAAATGCAATTATGTAGTAAGTATTTTTGAAGTTAGCCGCTAGTTTTAGAACTTGTAATATTTCAAAGACTTGTTTTGGGTATAACCTATCTATATCATCTATAAAAACAAAATTCTTTTTGCCCGATTGAACAATACTTTTGTCAATAGACTTTTTTAAATGAGTTGAAGTATCATTGTCAATATATTTATCAAGTAAGCTTAAAATATCTTTTGTGACCTCGCCCCCCTTTGGTTTAATTCCAAATCTTTCCAATACTTTTCCCAAACGCTTTGCTAGACCATATGCCTTTTTAATTTTAGTTCTTTCATTCAAACTAGAAGAAAACTCTTTTAAAAAAGCCTGCTTTATATTCCCTTCATCGGTAAATGTCCATGGATTAAAATCAATAAATACAGCATCATTTATTTGATTGGAATTTTGAAAAATTTTCTCTATTTCTTCTCTTATAAAACTTAATAAAGTTGATTTTCCACTTCCCCATTTACCAGATAGACCTAACACAAAGCCATTACTATCATTCAACGAAGCATGAATTATTCCAGAAGCTATCGTTTTACTGAAATCTCTATGATTCAATAGGTCATTAGAAGAAATAGTATCTGTAAACATTCAGAATTTTTTTTAATAATTGTATAAATCTAACAAATAAAAGCCAGCCTCGAAACTCATTTACACAACAGGCAACACACCTTTTCTCGTTTGCACAAAGTAGAATTCCCCCCGTGGTATACCAATTGCATACACATAAGTATCAGTCATTTAAAACAAACTACAGATGAAACCAGATATTGGCATTTCAGACAAAAACCTTAAAAAAATTACCGACTTACTTTCCCTTGTATTGGCAGATGCAGTAATCATTTATACCAAAACCCGCAAATTCCATTGGAACGTAAATGGCGAAAGCTTCATGGAGTTCCACAAATTGTTTGAAGCGCAATACAATCAATTGGAAGAAGCTATCGACGAAATAGCAGAACGCATCAACAAATTGGGTTCCCCTACAATTGGAACTATGAGTGAGTTTTTGGAGAAAGGAAGCATCAAAGAAACTCCCGGCAAATACCCATCATCTAAAGAAATGGTGAAAGAATTACTTAAAGATCATGAATCGGTTATAAAAGCATTGCGTGGATTTATTGACGAATGTGACGACAACATAAAAGATAAAGGCACAGCAGATTTTCTTACCGGACTTATGGAAAAACACGAAACAATAGCATGGACATTGAGACGGTATTTGAATTAATACTTTACCGGCTTAATCAAAAAAAAGTTGCCACCTTCTGATAGGGTGGCAACTTTTTTTATGCAGTAAAAATTATAGGAAATATTATGTACCCATAATGGTTAAACCCTTTTTACCTGCCTGCTCAATTTGGGCTTTGGCTTATATCTTTCCAATTCCCACCCGCTTAGACTGATAATGTTTCCCACTAGACCATTACGATTACTATTGGTAATGGTGTTAATAGTACGGTTATAAAGTTTCTTTTGTTTTTCCTGTTGCTTTATTTGAGCTGATGTTAGCGGATAGTTGCTAAAATTTGTCGAAGCGGGTAAAGAAAAATTGAATGGCTTATATTGGTAATTGACTTTCGTAATTGTGGAATCATTCACAAAAGAATAATTACTTGTAGGTAACTGTGCTATGATACTTTTTGTTATAAAAACTCCAAAAATCATCAATGTAATTTTCATATTTTTAAATTCAAAAACCTAAAATATCATTTATAAATATTACCCAAATTAATTGAGTAATGCCGCTTCTTTTTCAGTATCTATACCTTCCTGTTCATGTAACTTTACCCACCCACCTAATACATTGCGGAGGTTATGTATGCCATGACTTTTCATAATAGAAGAAGCAATCAAACTACGGTAACCACTTTGGCAATGAATATACAGATTGTCCGTGTCCTCGATATTAGCCATACTTGCAGGATCTAAAAGACTTACTAATGGAATACTTACTGCTCCTTTTACATGACCATTTGCATACTCCACTTCTTTTCTTACATCTACAATCATCATTTTTGGGTCAAAAGGTATATCCATAGCCACTTCATCTGTTTCTACATTTATGATCAGGTCTATCTTTTCACCGCTTTGTTTCCATGCTTCAAAGCCGCCCTGCAGGTATCCGCCAATTTTAGTGAATCCAACCCTTGCTAATCTTACAATGCTTTCTTTTTCTTTTCCTTCTTCTGTTACCAGAATTATAGATTTGTCAAAGGGCAAAAGGCTTCCGGCCCATTCTGCAAATTTTCCTTCTAAACCAATAAATATAGATCCGGGTATAAAACCGTCAGCAAACAATTCCCCGTTTCTTGTATCAAGAATGATTGCATCATCAGCGATCGCTTTTTTAAATTCCGCAACTGTAAGTGGTTTCAAAGCACTATCCAAAACTTCATCCAGGCTATCGTATCCTTCCCTATTTATTTTTGCATTTATAGGAAAATAATTGGGCGGAGCAACAAGTCCGTCTGTAACGGTCTTTATGAAGTCTTCCCTGCTTTGTGGTTGAAGAGCATAATTGGTAGCTTTTTGTTCGGCAATAGTACTGTGCTTATTTGCGCCGATATTTTTACCACAACTACTACCCGGCCCGTGTGCAGGATAAACCACTACATCATCTGCCAAAGGCAAAATTTTATTTTGAAGGCTGTCATACAGTAAAGATGCCATTTCCTCTTTGGTCACATTGCCACCAATAAGGTCGGGCCTGCCAACATCACCAACAAAAAGGGTATCACCGGTAAATATCGCTGTGTCTTTTCCATTTTCATCTTTCAACAGATAGCAAGTACTTTCTATGGTATGACCCGGTGTGTGCAATACTTCAAAGCTTATTTTTCCTAAAGGGAAAATTTGGTGATCCGTAGCAATTGTAGCATCAAAGTGAGTTTCGGTTTGTGGGCCAAAAATGATGGGTGCACCTGTAGCTTTAGACAAATCCAAATGACCGCTTACAAAATCTGCATGAAAGTGTGTTTCAAAAATATATTTGATTGTGGTGTTTCTTTCTTTGGCCAATAAAAGATATTCTTCAATATCGCGTAGGGGATCTATTATAGCAGCCTGTCCGTCGCTTTCTATGTAATAGGCAGCTTCTGCAAGACAGTTGGTATATAATTGTTTAATGAACATACTATGTATTTTATGCAAAATTACGGGGTTGTATGTAATCAATTTGTAAAGGTTCTAAAGGGCATTTTCCCCAAAGAAAAAGGCTACAACTAAATTTACATTTACGTTGTAGCCTTATGGAAGAATTTATGAATTAATTTATCTCGCTATGTTAACTGCTCTTTTCTCTCTAATAACTGTAACTTTTATCTGACCCGGATAGGTCATGTCTGTTTGTATTTTTTGTGCAATTTCAAAGCTTAATTTGTCGCTGTCGTTGTCAGTTACTTTATCGGCCTCAACAATGACTCTAAGTTCTCTTCCGGCCTGAATAGCATAAGCTTTTTCAACGCCCTGATAAGTTAACGCCAATGTTTCTAATTCTTTAATACGTTGCAGGTATTGTTGCATTATTTCGCGACGGGCACCAGGTCTTGCACCACTTATTGCATCACATGCCTGTATAATGGGGGAAATTACAAACTGCATTTCCATTTCGTCGTGGTGGGCACCAATTGCGTTTACAACAGATGGATGTTCGCCATACTTTTCTGCAAGTTTTGCGCCTAATAATGCGTGGCTCAATTCAGTTTCTTCATCAGGCACTTTACCAATATCGTGCAGTAGTCCGGCACGTTTAGCAAGTTTAGGATTCATACCCAGTTCGCTTGCCATTAATCCGCAAAGGTTGGCAACCTCACGGCTGTGCATCAACAGGTTTTGACCGTATGACGATCTAAAGCGCATTTTACCAACAATTCTTACTAAATCTTTATGAAGACCATGAATACCTAATTCTATAACTGTCCGCTCACCAATCTCCATAATCTGATCTTCCAGTTGCTTGCGGGTTTTTTCTACTACCTCTTCAATACGGGCAGGGTGAATACGACCATCAGAAATCAGGCGTTGTAAGCTAAGTCGTGCAATTTCTCTACGAAGTGGGTCAAATGAGGAAAGAATTATTGCTTCAGGAGTATCATCTACAATTAAATCTACCCCGGTGGCAGCTTCTATTGCACGTATATTTCTTCCTTCTCTACCAATGATTTGTCCTTTTATTTCATCTGTTTCAAGATTGAAAACAGAAACAGCATTTTCAATTGCCTGTTCTGCAGCAGTTCTTTGTATAGTTTGAATGATGATTTTACGGGCTTCTTTGTTGGCCTTTTGTTTGGCATCATCTATAATTTCCTGCTGAATGCTAAGGGCACGGCTTTGGGCTTCCTGTTTAAGACTTTCAATTAGTTGGTTACGGGCTTCGTCGGCTGTAAGTCCTGCAATCTTTTCCAGGCGGCGAATGTGTTCTTCCTGATGTTTCTCAAGCTCTGTTCTCTTTTGACCTACTACTTCTAATTGACGATTTAGGTTTTCCTTTATTGCTTCATTATCTTTAAGTTGCTTTTCGAGACCGGCTTCCTTTTGATTAATAGATACTTCTTTCTGTTTCAGACGGTTTTCAGAATCACTTAATTTTCTGGTTCTTTCGTTTACATCTTTTTCATGTTCGCTTTTTAGTTGAACAAATTTTTCTTTTGCTTCTAATAGTTTTTCTTTTTTTAATGTTTCGGCTTGGGTTTGAGCATCTCCGATTATTTTTTTGGCTCTTTGCTCAGCTTCTTCTTCTCTTTTTTGAACTTCCTCAAGCTGTTTAGTGGTATTTTTTGCAAAGACAAATTTACCCAGTACAATTCCTACAACAACTCCTATTATGGCGTATATGAGAATCTCCATTCTTTTGTGTATTTGTTTTTAAAAGGTTATCGTTTAGTAGCATCCCCTGATTTTTATTAAATAAAAATTTCAAGTAGCAAGTTTGCGAAGATAATTATATATAAACAACAAAACGTGGGAGCAATAGATTCATTTACTTAAATTGGCATAATAGAGTAAAATACAACTGAATTTAACTTCAAACTGAAGTTTTTAAAGCATAGTTTTTCCAATAATAATGTTGAAAAAAAATTTGAAATTATGGGTTAATTTTCGCTGTTATTTTTTCGCTGTCCATTTCTTGCAAGAAAAAAAGAATAAAAAAGGAGAAAAAAACCAATAAATAAACCCAAAATCAAAACCCCTACTATGAATGCTATAAATATATAAGGCCAACGTGTTTTATCATAATTATATTTATGCAGGGTTTTAAAACCCGCATCAAGGAGTGGAATAATTAGAATAATAACGAGCAAAACTGTTGACCTGAAAAAGTTTGTTTTCATTGATTGTTCTTTTTCACAGGATTGCTTTATCCAACAATTGTTCTATTTTTTTGAGCTTATTGATGCTATTGTCATGGATACTTTGTTCGGTTGTAGGTTTTTTTTGTTCGGTAGCATACCAAAGTAAAGCCATGGAAACATAATCCTGCATGTCTTTGCCGGCAAAATTAGTTTTGTAGTCAATAATTTTTTCATTGATAGTTTTCACCGTATTGCGCACCATTTCTTCATCTTCTGCATCAATTTTGAGCCGGTAACTTCTGTCTGCAATTATTATGTTGACGGGAATAAGCAAGGGTTTCATAAATTATGTGTGAAGCAATGCAAGACATTTTTCTATGTCCTTAAGATAGATATTTATATGTTTTTCAAGATCTTTTTTTGCCGTTTCATCCCATGATGATACATTTATTTTCAATACATCAACTTGTTGCAAAAGGTTGTTTTTATCTTTAGAAATATTTAGTAGCTGAATTTTTAATTTTTCATTTTCTTTATTCAGTTTTTCATTTTCATTTTGCAATAATTGAAATTTTTTCAGCAATTGCTGAACCTTTTCTTCTATTCTTTTAACCTGATCGTTCATGATTAATTATTGCTTCAAATAAAATTAAACTAATCACTTTCTTATTTCTGCAGAAAGTTCCATTTCAAAGCCTTTGATGAGTTTACCCATCATTTCGTCGGTTTCTTTGTCTGTGAGTGTTTTGTTTTCGTCTAAAAAAACAAAGCTAACAGCCATAGACTTTTTATCCTTGCCAAGTTTTTCGCTCTCAAATATATCAAACAATTGCATTTCCTGTAAGGTATTCAAGTTTACTTTCTTAACCACTTTTTCTGCCATCTCAAAGGTAATTTGCTTATCAACTACAATAGATAAATCACGTTGAACAGATGGAAATTTTGAAACCTCATTGTAAGTAATCTTTTGATTAGTTGATAGGTGTTGAAGCCTATTCCAATCAAGATCTACTATATAAACAGGTTGTTTAATATCAAATAAGTGTAACTTTTCTGGGCTAACATCTACCACAGATACCAAATCATTTTTTGCAACGGTGCCCTCTATTCTGTTTGAATTAGTATCTGAATGCTTACTATAAACTGTCTGCGACAACCCACATAATCGTATTATAGCATCCGCTACCCCTTTTGCAAAATAAAAATCAGATTTTATTTCTTTTCCTTTCCATGATGTTGACTGAACATTGCCAGTTATGTAAAGCGTAAGGTGTTCATTTTCTGTATACTTGCCTATTTCAGTACTGTGATAAGTTTTTCCAAATTCAAAAAGCAGCAAATCTTTGTTCTTCCTGTTAATATTATAAGCAATAGTTTCAAGTCCTGATTCGGTCATAGATGGTCGCATTACATCTAAATCGGCACTTAAGCTATTTATCATTTTAACAGATGAAGAAAGGTTATCTTCATCATAATAACGGCTGTTTGTGATAGAATTGGTAACTATTTCGCTACATCCAAGACCTGTAAGATAACCGGCAATTTTTTCTTTGAGATTTTCTTTAAGAATGTTGGTGTCTACTGAAGGTGTCAGCATAAATGCACCTGTAATATCTATATTGTCTAATCCATCTATCCTCAATATTTCCTCTACTACATCTGCGGGCAAAGTGATATCAGGTTTGCTAAACGGCACAGCTACACTTATTTCGTCTAAACCTTCTTTAACTACTTCAAAAGACAATGCAGTTAATATTCGTTTAACGGTTTCAGGATGATAATTTTTCCCACTTAGTTTTTTGAGGTAATGGTATTTAACTGTTACTTCTGTTTTGTTTTCATGATTTGGATAAATGTCAACAATTTCAGAAGATATTTCCCCACCTGCTATTTCCTTAATCAACAAGGCAGCCCTTTTTAGAACATTTACTACATTAGAAATATCTACTCCTTTTTCAAACCTTGTTGCAGCTTCAGTTCTTAATCCATGTCTAAAAGAAGTTTTTCTTATAGTACCGGGATTGAACCATGCGCTTTCTAGAAAAATTTTAGTCGTGTTACTTTTTATTCCACTTTTAGCGCCACCAAATACACCTGCCATGCACATAGCTTCGTTGGAGTTACAGATTAAAAGATCTTTATCGTCTAGTTTTCTTTCTTTATCGTCTAATGTTATAAAAACTTCCCCTTTTTTTGCCTGTCTTACAATAATTGTTTGATTATCTATTTTATTGGCATCAAATGCATGAAGAGGCTGACCCGTTTCATGAAGTATATAATTTGTAATGTCCACTATATTATTTATTGGCTTTTGACCTATAGCTTTTAGTTTGTCTTTCAGCCATTGCGGACTATCCTTCACTTCTATACCACTTATAGTTACACCCGCATATCTTTTGCACAAAGTTGCATCCTCTATTTCAATTTTTATGGGTAGCTGATTGTTGTCTGATTTAAAATTGACATTAAGAGGATTGATAGGTCTTGCCTCTTTATTGTCATGATGACTAAGATAGGCACATATGTCTTTTGCTACACCCAAATGACTCATAGCATCCATACGGTTAGGTGTAAGCCCTATCTCGTATATCCAATCTGAATAAGTATTGAAATAGTCGCCGGCTTCTGTTCCTGCCATAATTTCATTGGGTAAAACCATGATACCCTCGTGGCTGCTGCCAATGCCCAATTCATCTTCTGCGCAAATCATACCATGACTTTCAATACCCCGTATTTTGGCAGCTTTCATGGTCATTGGTTCTCCAACGGTAGGATATATTGTAGTGCCAATTGTAGCTACTAATACCGTTTGTCCTACTGCAACATTGGCTGCACCGCAAACAATATTCAGTGGAGTATCTGTTCCAATATTTACATTAGTTAGCTTAAGTTTATCAGCATTAGGATGTTGGGTTACTTCAATAACCTTACCCACTATTATACCCTGCAATCCACCTTTTATACTTTCAAATTGCTCAAGGCTTTCTACTTCTAATCCAATAGAGGTAAGTATTTGAGATAGCTTTTGAGGTTCAATTTGTTCAGGAAGATATTCACTAAGCCATTTGTAGCTAATAGTCATTGAAGTATTTTTTTTGCAAAAATACTATTCACCATTTACTATTCACCATTTACCGCAATCAGCAATAATCTTTTTGTCCTTGCATTAATTCTTTCTATCAAATTTCTTAAAATACCAATGTGATTTATAATTCATCATTTCGTTTATATTTTAAGATTATATGTAGTTAGTAAAAACAAGAATTTTTAGCTGTTTTTATTGTTGTAAAATGAAAAATAATTTGTTTTTTTAAAAGCTAAAAAACAATAGAAAAAAGGCAGTAAAATTACTATACCATAGAGACGTATTTGTACCATGAAAAAATACGCGACCCAAAAATTTAAAAATAAATGCTGAAACCTATGCTGCTACAAAGTTTGCAGGTTTTTATGCCATTTTTTTCATTTTTTAGCTAATTAATTTGAAGATGATAACCTAATTATTTACCCCATTTCTTTCTGCACAAACCAATGTGAATTAAGTTTCTAAATGAGCGGAAAACTTTATTAAAATGTGGACATCTTTTAAAATAGTCTTAGTAAGGCATACTTGACTGTTATTATTAGCCTTTATTTATGTAAATTAAATTGTTAATGAAAGCTTGATAACTATAGGTCAAAAAAAGCTTTTGCAGAGGAAAACAGTTCTCTATATTCGCTGTCCCGCTAATATTTGGTAACAATTTCTTAATAATCAAAAAAAGACAATTTTTACCCGAAAAAGCGATGTAATTTTTACCTACAATTCCTAAGACCTAATAAAAAATGGATTTTACCAATATCAATAAAGACAGAAAAAAAGGACGCAAACCATCATTGGAACTAAGCACCATGATGTATGGCAAAGTACCCCCACAGGCCAAAGATTTGGAAGAGGCGGTACTAGGTGCAATCATGCTGGAAAAAAGTGCTTTTGACAATGTTGTTGAAATCTTAAAGCCTGAATGTTTTTATGTAGATGCTCATCAAAGAATTTTTAGGTCTTTTCAATCCTTGGCGCAGAAAAGTTTGCCCATAGATATGCTAACTGTGGTAGAGGAATTGAAAATGCGTGAAGAGTTGGACATGGTTGGTGGCCCATACGCTATTACCAAGTTAACCAACATGGTAGTTTCAACTGCCAATATTGAAGCACATGCAAGAATAATTCTTCAAAAATTTATACAACGTGAACTAATACGCATAAGCGGAGAAATTATTGGCGATGCTTATGAAGATAGTACAGATGTGTTTGATCTTTTGGATGAGAGTGAAAGCAAAATGTTCAACATTACGAACAATTACCTCAAAAAGAATTTTGATGATATTGGTACAGTGTTGGTTAAAGCAATTCAGCGAATAGATGATTTAAGAACAAAACAAGAAGAGATATCCGGTGTG
>JAYTDC010000058.1:0-15750 GCA_043736115.1 Segetibacter sp.
ATTCGGGGCATCAGTAAGCCTTTATTGGTACTTGCAATATCGAGCATAGCACTGGTATCAGCAACATTTCCGGTAGTATTAATACTTACGCTTTGAGCATTAATAGTTGAAATAGTTATTAGTAAAAAGACCAACAAAAAAGAAATGTGGTATTTCATTTTAATTTTCATAAATTCTTGCAGGGATTAAGATTATGTTCCCTGTTCATTTAATATTCTGAATCTTCTAAACAGGGGAGTATTATAAAAACGATTTTTTTTAAAAAATAATTGTTTATCCCCTGTTAGTTATTTATAATTCAAATGAAACTATATATATAAATCGTTTGTAGAAATAATATTTGTCTCAATATGGGAAATGTTTTTATTAAAAAAATAATTTTCCATTTATGGTATTTGGTATTACAATGGAGATAGTCTCAAGTTTAAAATATAATTAGAAATTTATTAAAATTCAAAAGGCAATAACTTCTTAGGTAATCAGTGATAGTATTTATATAAATTGGGATAATTTTTATTGTTTTAATAAATTAAAAATGTTGGTGAAAAAATTATTGTAAAATATTTAAAGTGGATTAATAGCACGAGAAGAAATTAGAACAATGGTGAGAAAAAGTATCGATTTACTTAATTAAGAATAAACTTTATTATGACAACCTTGGTTAAAAAATAATAGTGAAATTTGATCATATTATATCCTAAAGGAAGAATTGAAAAAAGTATGTAAGTGTCTTCTTTTTAAAACAGATTTAATTAATGTGGATATAAATTTATTATTTCAGATGAATTTTTGTCTGTTGCAATACAAAAATGAAAATTCATTTGATATTATAACAAGTACATTAAGTAAGTTTGTTAATCATTAATCTTTTAAACTCAAATTAAACTAATGAAAATTATTAAAATCTATGTGGCTACTTTATTTGCTTTAAGCATAGCATTTACAAGTTGCAAACCAAAAGATGCAGATGTACAATCTGCCATTCAACAAAAAGAAGCTTCTGGAATTACAGTTGCAGTATCTGAAGGGGTAGTAACGCTTACAGGAACTGTGGCGGATGAAGCAGCAAAAACTGCTGCAGAGGAAGTAGCCAAAGGTGAAAAAGGTGTAAAATCAGTTGTTAATAATCTTATACTTCCTCCACCTCCACCCCCACCTGCACCGCTAACTGAAACTATGGATGCAATGGCATCTGCTATAAAAGATGCCGTAAAAGATCATCCAACTGTAAGTGCATCTGTTACTGATGGTGTTATCACACTTACAGGTTCAATTAAAAAGGACAAACTTCCTAAATTGATGATGACTTTAAGTTCATTAAAACCTAGGAAGATTGATAATAAATTAACTGTTAACTAAAATAAATAAAAGAAATACAATTATGGCATTACAAGATAAATATAAAGCATTGATTGATGCAGCAGCATCAGAGAAAATTAGTAACCTACAGGTTACAGAGCAGGAAGGAGTGCTACATATAGACGGAACTGCTTCAAGTGGTACTGCAAAAGATAATATGTGGACAAAGTATGGCGAAATTGATCCTACATTTTCAGGAGGAGACCTTGTTATGAACATTACCGTTGCTGCTGATGCATCTGTAACAAAGGCTAAAGTTGTAACAGAAAGTACCAACCTCAATATTCGCAAAGGACCTGGCACAGATCAGCCAATTGTTGGAAAAGCAGCTCATGGAGAAATGGTAGATATAGTTAGTCGTACTAATGATCAGTGGTGGTTAGTTCGCTCGGTAGATGGTGAAGAAGGATATGCTTATGCTCAATACCTTTCTGCAGAATAATTTGTTCAATTAGTTTTTAGGACCGTTTTCTCCATATAAGGGAAAACGGTTTTTTATGTATAAGCATTTTGCGAAATTGAAAAATGATGCCTGATATTTTTTGAGACTGTATGATTATATTTTTGATTTTTTAATTACTAATCTGCAAAAAGAATTAAGATTTAATACCTATATCATAAAAAGCTTTTTGAAACTTATCTTCGTGGTATGAATAAGAAAAATGGTGTAGCTGAAAAACTATTGCAAACCGGAGCAGTACAATTGAGGCCAACACAACCTTATACCTGGGCAAGCGGGTGGAAAAGTCCAATTTATTGCGACAATAGAAAATTATTATCATTTCCATACGTTAGAGATTACATAAAAAGCGAACTATGTAATTTGGTTTATGAAACATACCCTGATGCACAATTAATAGCAGGGGTAGCCACCGCAGGTATAGCTTGGGGGGCAATGATTGCAGATCAATTAAAATTGCCTTTTGTTTATGTAAGACCTAAACCAAAAGAGCATGGATTAGGCAATCAAATAGAAGGATATTTTGTAAAAGGTCAAAAAACCGTTGTGGTTGAAGATTTAATTTCAACGGGCAAAAGCAGTCTTGAAGTAGTAAGTGTACTGCGCAATGCAGGTTTGGAAGTTATGGGTATGGCAGCATTATTTACTTATCAGTTTGAGGATGCTGATAATAATTTTAAAAAAGCAGATGTTAATTGCCAATCGTTGACCGATTACAGTACGCTCATTTCTATTGCCATAGAAAAAGGGAGAATCCATCCTGACGATGAATCCATTTTAATGGAGTGGAGAGAACATCCGGCTGACTGGAATTATCCTATAAATGGTTAAAAATGGCAAATTTAAATTGATTGGCCTCTAATTTGATTTATTCTAAAAATAAATTTTTATGCAAAAAATGAAAAAAATATTTATTCTTATAATTGTAATTACAGTCTTTGGTATTGGTGCATTTGCACAACAAAGAAAACCCGAGTGGGCTACCATTAAGACTCCTAATCTGCGCTGTTGGACTTGTAAACAAAGGTTAGAGGATTATATGGCAAGAGAAATTGGTCAAACCGAGAGCGGCATTATTAAAATGCAAATTAACATGCTTAGCGGAACTACGAGAGTGCAATATTGGCCCGACAGAGTTAACCTTAATTACATACAGACCGCCTTTGCAAATGCAGGATTTGATGCTGACGAAATAAAAGCTGAAGCTGATTCATATAAAAGATTACCCCCTGCATGCAAAAGAGTGGAGGAGGGTGGTGGTCCTAAAAAAGGTAAACCTTGTCACCTTCAACCTGAAGAATAAGTTTAACATTAAAACCTATAAAAATGAAACCCCGACATTTTGGTCGGGGTTTCTGTTTGTGGTCATATAATTTCTAAACATTTAATTCTAGCTGAATTTATACAATTTCTTAAGCACCTTTACCAAAGGATTTGAATTTGTTTCCCGTCTAACTATTTAAAGCATTTCTACCAACAGTCTTGAACGAACAGCAATTATTATATGCATTGCAACACGGACAAGAGCCTGCTTTCAGGTTTTTGGTGGATAGATATAAGGATAGGCTTTATAATACAATACTTGGTTTTATACCTGTAGAGGAAGATGCAGAGGATATTTTGCAGGATGTTTTTGTAAAAGTTTTTGAAAATATTGACAATTTTAAGGGGGAGTCATTGCTTAGTACATGGATGTATCGTATAGCTGTCACTCAATCATTAGATGCTATTAGAAAAAAGAAAAGCAAAAAAAGAGACGCAACAATTTTGTCATGGTTTGGTATGCAAGGTATAGTTGAAAAATCATCTATTGAATTTGTTCATCCTGGTGTATTGGCAGAAAAAAAAGAAATGGCTATTCAGCTATTTAAAGCAATGCAACAGTTGACTGACAATCAAAAAGCAGCTTTTGTATTGCAAAAAATAGAAGGATTAACCCAACAAGAGATTGCCGAGGTGTTAAAATTATCTGTTGGTGCAATAGAATCTTTGCTATCAAGGGCAAAGGAAAATTTAAGAAAAATACTTTCAACTTATTATTATGAAAAGTAACGAAAACTTACAAAGCAAAATAGACGAAGCTTTAAATAGTTTAGATGGTTATAATAGGGCAGAAGCAAACCATTTTTTATATGAAAAAATACAATACAGATTGTCGATTTTTAAAAAGGAATCGGCTATGTATAACAAATGGTTGGTTAGACTTGTATGCATGGTTATAGTTTTACTTGCTGTAAATATTTATTATATATCCGGTTTTACAGGAAACAAAAACAATAGCACTAAAGTATCAGGTTTAGAAGCTTTTGCCCAAGAATATAATATTGAAACAACTGGAGAAGATATATAATTTTTAATTTATGCAAAAGTCTCGGCTTTGGATATTAATAATGATAGTACTTGTTTTGCTGAATGTCTTCACACTTACTTTTCTTTGGATGCAAGCGAAAACCGCTGAAGGCGAAGGGGCAAGAAGATCAACAAAGGATTTTATTATTAAAGAAGTTGGATTAACCAATGAACAAATAATTCTGTTTGATTCTTTAAGAAAAATTCATCACAGCAAAATAAAAAGGCTAAACCAACAGAATCGTGAGTTGCATGACCAATTATTCGAAAATATTTCTATTGTGCAAATTGATTCTACATTAATTCAAAACATTTCTTCGCAAATAAGCAAAATTGAAGTTGAGAAGCAAGCAATAACCTTGTATCATTTTAGAGCATTTAGAAAAATTCTAACGACCCAACAACAAAATAAGTTTGATAGTATTATCAATGATGTATTAAGAACATTAGGACGACCAGGCCCCAAAGAGGGGAATAGGAGACCCCCAAAACCCGGTGATAATTCACCTTACGACAGAAATGAGATGGAACCTCCACCTATGGAAGAAGATGGGCCGCCACCTCCACCACAAGATCGTTTATAAACTTTACTGCATTAATATTTTACAAATAAAGATGTTGTTGTTTCATTAACAGCAATTGTAAGGCGGTAAGTACCTGATGCAAGATTGGTAATGTTTAAAATGATTTGATTATTTACTTCTATGCTACTCACTTTCTTTTGCAACAGAATTCTTCCTGAAATATCACTGATAGTAATGGTTTTAGGTTCTATATCATTATGGTTGAGTTTTACAAACAAATAATCACTTGCAGGATTAGGGAATAATTGCAACCTGGGGTGTACATTCAGCTTTATGAAAAGAATATTGCTGTAGGAAATACTGCCATCTTTTGCAATCAACCGCAACCTGTACCAATTGCTGGACGTATTACAATTAGCATCTTTATATTGATAGGCGGCATTGTTACCCGGCTTTGCAACTACATTTGAAAGTTCCTTAAAATTTTCACCATCGGTGCTTTTTTCAACAACATAATATCCCATATTTTCCTGGCTTAAAACTGACCATTGCAGTAATGGTTTTTTCTCATTTAAGGTTGCAGTAAAAGATGCAATTATTATAGGCAATACAGGTGTACATGCAGCGCCGCCCAATCCTGCAAAATTCTGACAAAGCGATTGCAGGTATTGATTGGCAATACTTGCATCGTGAATGATAATCATGTTCTCATCGTTGGTATGGGCACCTGCATTTGACCAGTTATATGAGCCTGTACAAACCTGCGGGTCAGAAGTTGGTAATTGTGCATCAACCACCATTGTTTTGTTGTGATATAAATAACTTCCATTGTACAAAATCAAATTGCTGCCCATAACCGGGCTAAGGGTTGAGTAGGGTGAATAACTTTGGCTAAACTGGTCAATAATACCTTTTGTAAGCACTCCACTGTTTTTTTTTGTTTTTATAACATTGGCAACCGAATTGTCTGTAAAAGCATAAATGCCAAAAAATAAATCACTGTTTGCTGTGTTGATTGCATTTTCAAGATGTGTGTCGCTATTGTCTTTTGGGCTAAAATATACTTCTACAGGCGTTCCATTTACATTAAACAGCGTTTGTGATGATACGGATTTATAAGGGCCAAATCTAGAAGTTGTAATGTTTGGTATTTGACTTGTTCCTCCCCACATTTTATTAAACTCGTTATAAAATGCAATGGCTACATCTTTATTGTTTATGATGAGCAAGTTATTGTAGTCACTATAAGTTTGAGTTGTACTCCAATTGTAAGAACCTGTAATTACAATAGCATCGGCAGTGTCTGTAGAGTTGGCATCTATTGCAACGAATTTGTTGTGCATGAGACCATATCCCGTAGTAGTAGGGCTTGCCAATTTATTTATTAACGGACTTATTAAGGTAAGGCCAGAGTTGGTTGAACTGCCATTGTAAATCCACCGGACAACAACTCCTCTTTGCACAGCATTATTAATAGCAGTAGCAATTTTAGCAACACTGCTAGTAGACCCCGATGTATAATTGTACAATGCAACATCAACTGTAAATTTAGCTCTGTTAATATATGCAACTACCGTATCAGGAAAGGTTCCGTAAAGGTAAACCGCATCAGTACCGCTTGATATGGAAGTGTTGACCGGATAATTAAAATAGCATTTAATTTTAGAATTTTGAGAACAGGCTTTGTACGGACAATTGAAATAACAAATAACGCACAACATAACACTTATCACAACACGACTCATGGCAAAAGATTAAAATTAATGGTGCAAATTAATTTTAAATATGCGCTTTTGAATTTTCAAGTAAATTTCTTTTTTACCTGCGAAAGGAAAACATATTGATCTGCAGGTAAGGATATGCATACAAAAAAGCAATGCGTTTTATTTTAATATTATAGAACTTTAAATAAAACTATATGATTCATTCACAATACATTGGAGGTAGTTTTTAAGGTATAATTTACAATTCTCAATTCTTCTGTTACATTTGTCGCTATGCGAAAGGCTTTGTTGGATAGCTTTATTTGGAGAGGCGTTTATTTTTTAACTACGCTGGTACTAAATGTATGTATTGCCCGTATATACGAAGCTACCCAAAGTGGTTGGATTTATTTCATTTCCAACAACTTTTATCTGGTGATTTTACTCGGTGGGTTGAGCCTCGACAGCAGTATGACTTATTTCTCTGCAAGTAATCAGGTGTCTAATCATAAGCTGGCTTATTTTTCTATGTTATGGCCTTTTTTGGTAAGTTTGTTAAGTGCAGTTTGTACTGGTTTACTCATATACAATCATTACATTTCGTCTGATTATTTATTTCTTTTGGTAGCAGGTGCCGCCTACACTTTTGGCATTGCACTGACTAATTTTTTTGCTTCACTTTTTTATGCCCGACATGATTTTATAATGCCAAACATTTACATGAGTTTAGTAAATATTCTTGTAATAATTTTGGTGCCTTTCTTTGCCAAGGGTTATTTTGGATGGAACCGTGAACAGTTTTTATACATTTATTTTCTTCAGTTTGTTGTGCAGGGCATTGGGCTTTGCATACTATATATGAGTAAATATTCTGATATAAAACTGTTGCAATTGCCCAACCGGCACGAGTTTAAATTGTTGTTCAGATTTACTTTTGTGGCTTTGTCGGCAAATATTGCCTACTATCTCATAAGCCGTATAGATTATCTCTTTGTTGAAGCATGGTGTTCATCAAAGTCTTTGGGAAACTATGTACAGGTAGCTAAAATGGGTCAGTTGTTTTTAATTATTCCCTCTATTATTTCAAGTACTGTATATCCACAAGCTGCTATGGAGGACAATCCCAAAGTAGTGAAGATGATACTGCGGCTTGTAAGTGTGTTTATACTATTGTACATAGGAATTTTTATAGTGTCGTATTTCATCAGCGATCAAATGTTTACCTGGCTTTTTGGAGGTACCTTTAGTGAAATGTATATTCCCTTTTTGATACTATTGCCCGGTATTCTTTTTTTAAGCATCCACATTATTATTTCGGCTTATTTTGGCGGAAAGAACAAACCCTTTTATAATGTACTTAGTACCGGAACAGGTCTTATAATTGTACTTGCCGGCAATTTTTTACTCATAAGAAGTATGGGAATTATAGGTGCTGCATTTGTAAGTTCGGTAGGATATATTGCTGCATTTTGTGTTTCTTTATTGCTATTCATGAAAATGACCCACAGCAGTTGGAACGACATTTTATCTATACAAACATTCAGGCTCAAAACCTATAAAGATCTTTTTGCCAGCAAAACATAATCTTCATTTAACAGGTATAGCAACATGAAAATACTTTGGTTAGCAAGTTGGTACCCAAATCCGTATGAGCCTTATAATGGGGATTTTGTTCAGCGTCATGCAAAGGCAGTAGCAGCTATGGTGCCTATAGATGTTATACATATTTTGCAGCATGGTGGCAAGTCAAAAAAAGAAGCTACTGTAAGCAAAAAACATGGAATCACTGAATATTTTCATGCTTTCAACTTTACTCCAACAGGTATTGGCTTAATTGACAAAATTCTCTACAACATAAGCTATCACATACATTTCAAGAATATTTTAGAGGCCTATATTAAAGAAAATGGAAAGCCCGACATTGTACATGTTCATGTGCCGGTTAAAGCAGGATTAATGGCTTTGTATCTGCTGAAGAAATACAGGTTGCCCTATATTGTTTCAGAACAGTCTTCTCATTATGAAATTACTTCCCCTTTTTATTTTTTTAAGCGAAGTAAATATTATCAAAACAATTGCAGGCGCATATTTAACCATGCCACTGCTGTTACAAACGTATCAGCAACAATAGGAAAAAAATTACAGGAAATATTTACTATAAAAAATTATAGAACCATACATAACATTGTTGATACAGAATTGTTTCATTACAAGAAAGCTGAAACAAGCGGTAAAGTGCGATTGATACACGCATCAGCATTGGGTGAACAAAAAAATCCCATCGGTATAATAAAAGCTTTGGCGCTTTTGCAAAGCAAAAATCAAAATTGGGAATGTAGAATCTGTGGTCCTGCCAATGAACAACTAAAAGCACTTGTGCAGGAAAATAATTTAACTAACTTAATAAATTTTACCGGAGAAATACCCTACCACGAAGTAGCAGGTTATATGAGTGAGTCAGACGTTTTTCTTCTATTTAGCAACCACGAAAACTTTCCCTGTGTTGTGGTAGAGGCCTTGTGCAGTGGTTTGCCTGTTGTGTCTTCAATAGCAGGAGGAATAGCCGAGGCGGTGAATGAAAGCAATGGATTGTTAGTGCCTGCCGGAGATATAATAGCTTTAGCTAATGCACTTCATACTATGATTACAAATCTAAACCAATATAACCGTGAAGCTATTGCAACTGATGCTGCAAAGCTGTATAATAAAGGCTTTATTGCCCAACAATTTGTGCGTTTATATAAGGAGGTTTTAAGAATAAAGGAATGAATTAAACCTACGGTATACTTAATTTGAGGTATTTAGAAAATTAAAAACCTGGTTAAACTTTCTATGTTTTTAGTCGTCCATAAAATTGCAACTATTTATCATGAGGAAATATTTATTAGCTGTTTTGTTATTAATTGTAAGTAACTCTTTTTCGCAATCCCTTTATTTTCCACCAATAAACAATACAGCACCATGGGATACAGTTTCTCCTGCCTCACTTGGTTGGTGTGGTTTTAAAGTTGATTCGTTGTATAATTTTCTTGCAAGAGAAAATACCAAATCATTTATTGTGTTGAAAGATGGAAAGATTGTGCTCGAAAAATACTTTGGCACTTTTACACAAGACAGCCTTTGGTATTGGGCTTCAGCAGGAAAAACAATTACTTCATTTCTTACCGGCAAAGCTCAGGAGGAAGGTTTTTTATCCATAAACGATACTTCTTCTAAATACCTTGGTCAAGGTTGGACCAACTGTACACCTGCACAGGAAGCTAACATAAAAATTAGGAACCAACTCACTATGACTACGGGCTTAGACGATGGTGTGCCTGACAACCACTGCACTATTGATACATGCTTAAACTACCTGGCAGATGCAGGAAATCGATGGGCCTATCATAATGGCCCTTACACTATGCTCGATTCGGTAATAAGAACTTCAACAGGGCAAACATTAAACAACTATACTACACAAAAGCTAAAGCTAAAAACAGGCATGACCGGTTCATGGATAAAACTGGATTACGACAATGTGTTTTTTAGCAAACCCAGAAGTATGGCCCGGTTTGGACTACTTATACAAAACGATTGTATTTGGAATACAGATACACTGCTTCATGATACAGCCTATAAGCGCCAAATGGTGAATACCTCACAAAATCTGAACAAGTCTTATGGTTACCTATGGTGGCTTAACGGCAAAAGTTCTTTTATGGTACCAACTTCGCAGTTTGTATTCCCAGGTTCTTATGCGCCAGATGCCCCTGCAGATATGATTGCTGCATTGGGTAAAAACGGACAGTTTATCAGTATTGCCAAAAGTAAAGGACTTCTATTTGTGCGTATGGGTGAGGCGCCATCGTCGTCGGGATTGGAAGTACCTTTTCAGTTGTGTAACCAAATATGGCAAAGATTAAATGCCTTAGATTGTACGCTGCCATTGTATATTATTTCATTTACCGCTAAAGCAGATGATACTAAGGTAAACCTGCGATGGTCTACTGAAAATGAAATAAATTCTAGTCACTTCAATATATTACGTAGTACAAACGGTACTTCTTTTAAAAGTATTGGAACAATACCATGCAACCTCAATCAAATCAATAATTCCTACACTTTTGCAGATTATACTGCGCAAGCAGGGGTAAGCAAGTTATATTACCGTTTACAACAGTTTGATAAAGACGGCACCAATAAAATGTCTGCAACAGTAATAGTAGAAGTCAGTAAAAAGGAAAACATAAATATAACGCCCAACCCTGCCAGCAATCAGCTAAACATAAGTGGCAAAAGCATTAAAACCATACAACTATTTGATGGGGCAGGCAAGCTTGCAATGCAAAAAAATATTAGTGGAAATGAAAATTTTATAAATCTAGATGTTGCCGCACTTGCCCGTGGTTTGTATGTAGTAAAGATTCAAAATAAGGAAGGAATAGTGGTTACAGAAAAGATATTGTTACAATAAAATTTGGTTTGTAAATATCAGGATCCAACTATCATTTTAGAAGGTATTCGTCATTGCGAATGAAGTGAAGCAATCTGCAGATCACAACTTGACAAGACCAAAATAAAGCCTACTGAATTGTTTATGACACCACGAATAATGGAACTTTGTGATTTCCAATTTTATTTTTTATCGGGGCTTTCATCTTTTCTCTAAGTGAAACACCTCGCACCTTTTGTTCCTGCCAACTCAGTTAAATTGGGGTTAGAGCACACTTTGAAAATCAACCATTACTATACAAATGCAATATTTCATTTTCCACAATTATTTCTTTGTCAAAGTGTAAACCAAGTTTTGTAAGCAGTTTAATAGAACTATTATTGTTAATTAGAGTAGTAGCCACTATAGGATGATGTTCTGCGACATTACTTGCAAACATCAACACCTCTTTTGCCGCTTCATAGGCATATCCTAATCCTGAATACTCCGACAGCAATGCAAAACCAATATCATAATAATCAAGATAATCCCGTTTTATAAAAGAGATGATACCCACGGGTGTGCCTGACCCCTTAACCCTGATAACCCAATAGTGAATGTTAGGCGCATCCAATATCTTGTTGATGTATGCAATAGCATCTTGTTTGCCATGCACATTTCTATCGCCTATAAATTCTAACCAACCACAGGAATTAACAAGTGCAGACACAAATGCATAATCATCTGTAGTTACCATGTCTAAATGAAGCCTGACAGTTGAGAACGTTGTTTGCATTGGGTGAAGATAATCAGTCTTTTTTCTATGGAAAACACTGTTTTGTTTGAGAAGTTTAACGAAGGCCATGCACTTCAGCAAAAAGAAACTGTTTGCTGTAAAGCAATTCTAAAATCTTATATCAAATCTGTTTTTGGCCTCATCTTGTGTTTGTTTTATTCTAGCTATTGGTTTAAATAAAATGTCATTTTTTTTAGCTTTTCGATTTGATAAAAGTAGATTGATCACCTTTTTTGCATCAACTAAAGTGGTGAAAATAGATATCAATCTACTTTGCCTTATTATATGTAACTTTAGTCGAATGCAAATTGTTGATAATTCAAAAGTGTAGTATTATTTTGCTTCTTTATTATTGTGGGTGCTCGTTTACTATATTCTTTTATTACAAATTCAGTATGCATTTAAAATCACTTATTTATGATGAAATGGCATAGAATAAAAATACCGGAAGTATTAGAATCGTTGGGTACAAGCCTTAACGGTTTAAGTACTAAAACTGCCGAAGAAAAACTACTTCAGTTTGGCACCAATGAATTACAGGAAGGTAAAAAGAAAAGTATTTTGCTTATTCTGTTTGCGCAGTTTAAGGATGTAATGATATTGATATTACTGGCCGCTGCAATTGTATCCGGAATTGTTGGTGACTTTACAGACACTATTGTAATCCTTATTATTGTTTTGCTAAATGCATTTGTGGGTTTTATTCAGGAATACCGCGCAGAAAAAGCAATGCAGGCCTTAAAGCAAATGGCTGTGACACAGGCAAGGGTTTACAGAGATGGTAGCATAGTATGGTTGCCTGCTACTGTATTGGTGCCCGGTGATGTAGTCTTATTAGAGGCAGGCAACGCTGTACCTGCAGATGCACGTATTGTAGAGTCCATTAATTTAAAAATTGAAGAGGCATCTTTAACAGGTGAATCGCATGCAATTGATAAGATAATTGATTCATTAGAAGGAGATGATTTGCCTTTAGGGGACAAAAAAAATATGGCATTCAAAGGAACTTTTGTTACCTACGGAAGAGGAACTGCAATAGTGATTGCAACCGGAATGCAAACAGAATTAGGTCGTATTGCAAAACTGTTGCAAGAAGTTGAAACACTTACGCCACTGCAACAGCGTATGGCTTCCTTTGGTAAAAAGCTATCTGTTTTGGTTTTGTTTTTATGTGTTTTGTTTTTTGTAGCAGGATGGTTACGAGGAGAGGATATATTTAAATTGATAATGACCAGTATTTCGTTGGCTGTGGCTGCTATACCGGAGGCTTTACCTGCTGTAATAACTATTTCACTTGCATTGGCCGCAAAAAGATTGATTCGTTTTAATAGCCTTATCAGAAAATTACCGGCAGTAGAAACATTAGGCTCGGTGGCTTATATCTGTACTGATAAAACAGGTACTCTTACCAAAAATAAAATGCAAGTGGAAGAGGTCTTTGTTAGCGGTAAGTTATATGGACGAGAAGATTTGAAAACAATAAATCAGGAGAATGAAGTTGTGTTATTGTTGCATGCATTTGCACTCAATAATGATGCTGTGGAAGGAACTGATAATATAATAAAGGGAGATAGTACCGAAATAGCGTTGATGGAAGTATCAAGGGAGAATAATATTAAACCTGATATATGGCCAAGATTGAAAGAAATTGCTTTTGATGCCGAACGCAAACTGATGACTACCTTTCACAAACACAATGATAAAATAATTTCATTTACTAAAGGGGCACCGGATATCTTGTTGAATTTATGTGATAATGTTGATGTAAATCAATTGCAAAAGCAAGTAGATGAAATGGCTACTAAGGGCCATCGTATACTTGGCTTTGCTTATCGCTATTGGGATGAATTGCCTGATGATCCAAATAGTGAAATACACGAAACCGGTTTGCAGTTTTTAGGATTAACAGGCATAATTGACCCCCCACGTGAAGAAGTCTTTGATGCTGTAGCTCAATGTAAGACTGCAGGCATTGTACCCGTAATGATTACAGGTGACCATCCGCTTACGGCAAAAACTATTGCACAACGTATTGGTATTTTAAGCAGCGAAAATGATTTGGTGATAACCGGTCAGGAATTAGCAACTTTTGACAATGATATTTTTTTAGCTAAAGTTGAAAAGATAAAAGTTTATGCCCGTGTTTCACCCGAACAAAAATTACAGATTGTAAAAACATTACAACAGAAAGGTCATTATGTAGCAATGACGGGAGATGGTGTTAACGATGCCCCATCTTTAAAAAGAGCAAACATTGGCATTGCAATGGGCATTACCGGAACTGATGTATCAAAAGAAGCTGCCCACATGATTTTGCTGGATGACAATTTTTCTACAGTAATAAAAGCAGTAAGGGAAGGAAGAAGAATTTATGATAACATCCTAAAATTTATTAAATACCTGATGACAACCAACTCGGGTGAGTTGTGGACTCTACTTTTAGGGCCTATGATTGGTTTGCCTGTAGCATTGTTACCTATACATATCTTATGGATAAACTTAGTTTCAGATGGCCTGCCGGCAATTTCATTATCATTTGAAAAAGCAGAAAAGGATATTATGAACAGGCCACCACGACCACCGCAACAAAGTGTTTTTGCTAATGGCAGGGGACTGCATATGATATGGGTAGGTATGCTTATGGCAGGAATTGCATTGGCTGCTCAATCATGGGCTATTAGTCATGGATTACATTGGCAAACTATTGTTTTTAATGTCTTATGTTTAAGCCAAATGGGACACGTATTGGCTATTCGTTCAGAAAAGTATTCTTTTTTTACTATAGGCATCTTCTCAAACAAGCCCCTTATTGCAGCTGTTACAATTGCTTTACTATTGCAGTTTCTTGTTACCTATGTTCCATTACTTCAACCAATATTTAAAACGGAGTCATTAACTCTTTATGAGTTTTTATTAGTTTGTGCATCTTCATCTTTGATATTTTTTGCGGTGGAAATTGAAAAAATAATTTCAAGGAAGAGAAAGTAATGATTGGCTATATTATTTATATGATTTAATTTGTAAAATGCTTTGCATTGTAACCAGGGTCAACAAGCATTAAGATCAGACTTTTTTGAGTTGGATAGCATTTGGATCAATAGAAACACCTTCTATTCAGCTAAAATTTATGGGTCTTTTTGTTATCTATTCTTATGTATATAATAATATTCAACTCAGAACGAATCTAATAACTGGTTTAGATTATTCAAAAAATAGTTTGTATCCTAATTATTCACCATGACAAAAACTTTGATAAATCCAGAAGTTAATTTTTATTTTACGAAAACCCAAAAGTGGAAAGAAGAGATTTGCCTTCTAAGAAATTACATTCTTGAGTGTGGACTAACTGAAGCGTTAAAATGGGGTGTACCATGTTATATGTTAGACAAAAAAAATATTGTACTAATACATGTCTTTAAGGAGTATTGTGCAGTTTTATTTTTCAAAGGGGCATTGTTAACAGATGATAAACATATTCTAATTCAACAGACAGAAAATGTACAGGCAGCAAGACAAATGCGTTTTACAAAAGTTGAAGAAGTAAATAATTGTAAGTATGTTTTAAAAGCCTATATTTCTGAAGCTATAAAAGCAGAAAAAGCAGGATTGAACATTGAATTATTGAAACCCAAAGCATTTAAAATTCCAGATGAATTTCAAAATAGATTAGATGAAAATAAGTCTTTGAAAAATTCTTTTGAAATTTTAACGCCGGGTAGGCAAAGGGCTTACCTGTTATATTTTTCTGCGGCTAAACAAACTTCTACAAGAGCAGCTAGAATAGAAAAGTGTATTCCTCTTATTATTAATGGTAAGGGACTAAATGATTAAAATAGAATATTGTTAAGGTTTATAATTTTACTTTAATTTAGTTTATTGAACTTGAAGAAAATTTAAATTATAACCAATGAAAAATTCAACCTTATTATTTTTTACCATTGCTATTTCTTTTTGTTTTGGGTTTGCTTTTAAAACAATTATATCAAAACCAATAGTTGATAAAGCAAATACAAAAAAAGCAACAGGAATAGGTGGCGTTTTCTTTAAACCCAAATTTTGCAGTAAAATAATTTATGCCATAGTGTCTTAAATTTGAGGATGGCTATTGACTATGAATACAGTGATAATTTGGTAACCCCTTGGGG
>JAYTDC010000059.1:0-49093 GCA_043736115.1 Segetibacter sp.
ACTTTTTGAGGTAAGGAAATAATTTAAGGTCAACAAAATCTTTCAGGTCGTCACCTGTCAACGCTTTGTGATGGTCGAGTTTTCCGTCTTTGTCTTTGGGCGTAGCCCATTTTGTCCACTGAAATTCAGGTTTTATAATATTCGTGTAGGTCTTACCCGAAAGTTCGGCTGCTGTTTTTTTATCTTTCTCTAAATCGTCCAAGTATTTTAAAAACAAAACCCAAGAGGTCTGCTCCACATAATCTAATTCGCTTCCACAACCTGCGTCTTTGTGCAGTATGTCGTCTATATTTTTAAAGGTCTGTTCAAACATTCGTTGGCTTTGGTTATTAGTGAGGGTTCAAATTTACATTAATAGTATTGCAAAATAGCACATTATCTGTTTGTGAGATGGTTGGTGGGCTTGCGTGTTCAGTATAGGTATTTGCCGATGTATTTAGTTGAAGCCGATAAGAATATCGTCTGCCGAAACTGCTGTTGATAGGGAATTACTGCTGATGTTGTCAACATTCAGCCCATCTTTTGCCAATACTCATGTAGGCTGCAGTACTTTGATTTCAGTGAGCTTTTATTCAATTAATAAAATTCAATTTCCGAAATAAAGGTAAAATGGCTTAAGTATTATTTTCGTATGCCGTTAACTCTACATTGGAGCAGAAACAATGGTTATCCATGGTGCCCTTCTTTGTTTAGTGATTTTGGGCAACTTTCCCTCCTTCCATAAAACTATTGGGATAATATCTCTTTGCTCTTTGGTTGCATTTTGTCCCTTCTTCGCCTTTTTCTTTTGGTCTTTTACAGTCTTCATTGAAAAGTTTTCAGATGCTCGTGCATTCCTTATGTTTTTATTTAACTTAGATTGCAACTCCTCAATGCTTATTAAATCTAAGTTTCGAAGTGTTCTATCCAATTTATAATCAAAAACCAAACTCAATTGCTTGCATTGATTGTAAAGCCTTATCAGATGTCTCTTCTTATCAAGAAGGCTATCACAATATTTGTTTCTTAATTTGGAATTCGGTAGCGACTTCAAGTGCTTTTGAATTCTTTCGTTTAAAATTCCTTGGTCAGTTAAAAGTGAAATAGGTTCCATTTTTTTAAGCGTATTGCAGGCAACGTTGGGGCTTTGTGTCAGGTGTGGCATTAGAATTCCTGTCTGCCCATAACCGTTGCTGGGTAAAGATATAAAAGTAGAAGATAAAAACTAAAAGCCCAACATGCTATTCTTTTACCGGTCAAAGACCTGCTTTTAATATTGTATTGAAGTTACGCTTCGCTAAACTTCAACAAACGCAACGAGCACTTAGGCTAGCTGTGGAATCAAAAATTTAAACATAATATTATTAATACCGATATAAAGGTCAGCAGACTGACGAAGAAAGCGACAGTTGTTATTCTGCCAAATATCTTCAATTTTATTGCTGTCTTTGATTTGAATAATTTTTCTATTTTTTTATCAGAAAAACCAAAGGCATCTTTATAAATACTTTTTACATAATTGATTGAAAAATCGTATTCCCTTTTCACAGAATCACCCACTCTTTTATAATGGGTTTTTAGATCATTTAAAATGAAAAGCTTTCCATCGTCGGTGAGTTTAGCATAATCATCCAAAATAAAAGAGGCATCTTCATCAAAATCATTTTTTAGTCGCCTCAATACTTCTTTTATATCATGTTCCTCGGTTAAGTCGGTTGCCTCCATACTCATCATTTCTTTATTAGAAAAAGCACCTTTAAGATAGAATTCGATACTTTGATATTGTATTTGGAAAAAATAAAAGGCCATTCTATATATTATCCCCGAAATTATTGAAATAGCTAGAAGTATTAAAACTGCTTTTACAATACTGTGTTGAAATGTCTGATTGAAAGCTGTAAGATTAGTAACTATGATTGAAAGTCCACCTATTGAAAATCCAACTATCCATAACATGAATTTCTCAGAGTTTTCAAAATTATAGCGTTGATTTTCTTTTAAACTATCCAAGTTTTCAAAGAATATTTCTTTAATACTGTCAAATGGTGATTTCATTAGTATTTTGATTTTACTAAAAGTTTGCCGCTAACAAACAGGTATTGCTGCAGCTGTGGAATTCATTGCTTGTCCTGCACGGAACTGCTGCTCATTAAAGATTTAAAAGTACAAGATAAAAACTAAAAGAACAACATACTACTCTTTTACCGGTCAAACCGTGTCCGTGCTTCAGTAGTTTCGTCTGGACACATCTTTTAGAACACTCCAAAGAGTGCAGTGTTTATAGAAAAGGTTTGAATTTGTTTGTTCCGGCTCTGAAGGAGCTTTTACAGGTTGAACCTTTCAATCAGCATGAGTTGATCCACAAAGCACATCATTGAATACGAGGCACCTTCGGAGCCTTTAATACCTTCCTCATTCTTAATTTGCTATAAACACGCCGCTCCGAAGGAGCGAAAACCACATACATCATAAATGTGTCCACATGATAGTGCTTCAGTAGGGAGAACCGCTTTTCATGTTGTATTAAAGTTACGCTTCGCTCAAACTTCAACAAACGCAACGAACACTTACGCTAGCAGGGTTGTAGTAACTTGCATAAAACAATTGCCTATCTTTAAATATTAATACCAAGTCATGATCAAAGGCGATAAAGAAGATAACCATTTAAACGAGCCGCAGGCGGTTTATAAAAGAACAGGTCTTCGATTTTTCAATTCTTTTGAAGAAGCTGACGAAGCAGATGCAAAAGAAATGGCTGCCCTGACAGGCCAAGAACATTTTGCCAATGCCCACCTGCTTATTTGTGCCATTTTCAAAGAAGCTCTGAAAGAACCTTTTGACAAAACAATTAAAACAAGATAGTTCATGGACATTTTTTTTGAAGAACATAGAACGCTTCTAAAAATGATGGTGCATAACAAGGTTCGTTTTATGTTAATTGGCGGTTATGCAGTAATCCACTATGGCTATGAACGTAGTACGGGAGACATGGATGTATGGCTGGAAACATCTGAAGACAACAAAGCTTGCTTTTTAAAAGCCCTCCGGGATTTTGGTATTACCGACGAGGGCATGGAGCATGTTGGCAAGGTTGATTTTAGTAAACCCTTTCCCGTATTTTTTTTTGGGCAAAGGCCCAGAAGGATCGACTTTATCTCATTAATTCAGCGTGTAACTTTCAAAGAAGCATTTTTACAAGCCAGTCACTTTTTGCTGGATGGAGTTGCTATACCAATCATACAATATCACCATCTCATTCTAAGCAAACAATTTACGGGACGACCTCAAGACCTGGCTGATATTGAAAAACTGCAACAGATAAATAAACACAGAAACAGTGAACAATAAATAATGAACAATGAATAGTTGCTTACCAGTAATGACTATTGACTAAATGACATTATGGTATGATTAAGCGCACCCTCTACTTGGGCAACCCTGCTTATCTTAAAACCACCCACGAACAAATGGTGGTGAATATGCTGGAAGGCGGCGAAGAAAAGCAAGTGCCAATAGAAGACATTGAGCTTATGATTCTGGACCACCAACAGATATCCATTATACACAGCAGGGTTTGAGCATAAGCTGATGTCAAAGACCCAAGTTACAAAAGAAGTTGAAAGCAAATCACAACTACCTCACAATTCATTCAATATGATTTAACGATGTAAAAGACCTGCTTTTAATATTGTATTGAAGTTACGCTTCAGTAAACTTCAACAAACGCAAGGAACACTTATGCTAGCAGGGAAATTGTCAGTTAAGATCACTTCTGCACATATTTTCCAAAATCAATATTGCTTTTTTTTCTAACCTCCATGAACATGTCTGCGGCTTCAGCTGATAAATAAAGTCGCATAACCTTTTCTTTTCTGGACACATCAAAAGATTTTTCGTTTTTCAGCAAAAAGAGAGTCGGTATTTTCAGATATATAAAATCGTCTCCCTGTAAATGATTTTCACATAAAAAATGCAAATACTTTATTTTGTTTGGCTCGACATATTCTAATGGTACTTGAAAAACCACACTTTTGTTTTACTCCAGGATTCGTCACGAGTATAAAACTTGGAAGTAAGTATTGCCTCCTTTATAGATGGATGAGTTGAAATAAACCAAGTCAATGCAGTACTGCGTATATTTCCGTCATTCATGTTAATGTTTGTAAAATGAACTTGCTGTCAATCAAATTTCGCTCAACGAACAGTGCTTTGTGCATGCAGGGCATTGTTGATTGTCCAGCCCGGAACCGCTGCTCTATAAAGATTTAAAAAGTACAAGGTAAGAACTAAAAGACCAACATCTAATCGTTTACCGGTCAAAGACCTGCTTTTCATATTGTATTGAAGTTACGCTTCGCTCAAACTTCAACAAGCACAACGAACACTTACGCTAGATGGGTTTTGTGTACCTGACTTGTAGCGTTGGCTTGTTAAGTTATTCAAGTTGTAAGTCGCAGAAACATTTTAGGTGCAAACCTATTGGACAAACCTGCTTCTACAAAAGTTGACTTTGAAAACCACCACTACACGTACAATTAAACCTTCTTAATACTCGAAAACACCAAATCATTGAGAAAAGAAATAATTGCAGTTTCGTCTTTACTTTCACCAAAATCGGTAAGAGAAGGGAGATTATTCATAAAGAAATTTTGAAAATGCGCCATTTCTATAATGGTTGATGCTAATGATTTTGGATATTTATATTTTGGTGCACATTCCAAAATGATATTCCCAATAACAGCACAAAGGTCTTTGTAAGGTTTAAAGAACTGCTGTTTATTATCTTCACCAACTTGTTTGGTCAAATAGGCTTTCGACCCTTCGGAAATAACAATTTGATGCAATAAACTTTCATCTACATAACTCGTTAACTTATCATCTTCAACAGTAGTTGCCAATAGTTTTATCACTCTATTTAACTTAACTGTTGGATCTATAATATTATTAGTATGGTAACTAATCTGGAATTCAAGCCACCTCCAATAACAAGCCGTTATGTAAACCAGCAACTTGTGTTTGTTTTCAAAATACCGATAAATCCCTGCTTCTGTTGTACCAATATCTACTGCCAGCTTTTTAAAGGTAAAAACTTCAAACCCGTTTTTATATATTAATTGAATACTGTGCTGTATAATTTTTCTTCCTAAATCTGAATTTTCGGGATTCCGTAAAAACAAAGCCTCATTCATATTTATTTGTAACTGCAATTTCATCTTTGTTTGTATTGAGGTAATTTTCTGAAATACGACACGAAACTAATGGAAAATTATTTTACAATTATTTATGATAGTAATGCTATCCTATAAAATGATACCCCTAACTTCACAAACTAATCATAAAACCATGAACCAGATAAACGTATTCAAAAATTTGAAGAATGATTTGCCAGCCAGTATAGTGGTATTTTTTGTTGCCGTTCCACTATGCCTTGGAATTGCATTAGCATCTGGTGCACCATTATTTGCAGGTATTATTGCAGGTATAGTAGGTGGCATTGTAGTTGGCATTGCAAGCGGGTCACCTTTAGGCGTTAGTGGTCCTGCTGCCGGGTTAGCAGTAATCGTTTTAACTTCCATTGGATCACTTGGCGGATCGTGGACGTCATTTTTAACTGCCGTTGTTTTAGCCGGAGTTTTTCAGTTGATTTTGGGATTTGCAAAAGCTGGCTTTATAGCCTACTTCTTTCCTTCTTCTGTAATTAAAGGAATGCTTACGGGCATTGGGCTGCTAATAATTTTAAAACAAATTCCCCACGCCTTGGGTTGGGATAAGGACGCAATGGGGGATGATGCTTTTTTTCAGGCGGACGGACAAAATACGTTTTCTGAAATTTTCCGGGCATTTGACTTTATAACTCCTGGAGCAGTAATAATTGGTGCTATTTCCTTAGCAATTCTTATACTTTGGGATAAAGTATTAAGCAAAACACATAGAATTTTTAGCATCATTAATGGACCTCTTGTGGTAGTAATATTCGGGATTGTAATGTTTAACTTCTACAAAAACGGAATACTTGATTTTAGTTTAAATGCCAAACAAGTAGTAGCAATACCAGTACCACATTCAATTTCAGACTTCTTTGCTCAATTTACTTTCCCGGATTTTACAGCACTAAAAAATTTTGAAGTTTGGAAAATTGCAATTGTTATTGCCATCGTTGCAAGTTTAGAAACATTGCTTTGTGTAGAGGCCACCGATAAACTTGACCCAGATAAAAGAATTACACCAACAAACAGAGAATTGAAAGCACAGGGCTTAGGAAATGTAGTTTCAGGCTTAATAGGCGGTTTGCCTGTTACACAAGTTATTGTACGTAGTTCGGCTAATATAAATTTTGGTGGCAGAACAAAATTATCTGCCATTCTCCACGGTGTTTTTTTATTAATAAGTGCTATCACTATTGCAAGTATTTTAAATATGATTCCGTTAGCAAGTTTAGCAGCAATACTTTTAATGGTAGGTTACAAGTTGGCAAAGCCTGCACTTTTCAAGGATATGTATAAGTTGGGTTGGGAACAGTTTATCCCTTTTACAGCCACTGTTGTAGCAATATTAGCAACCGATTTATTAAAAGGGATTACAGTAGGAATACTTTTTGGCATCTTCTATACACTTCGCCACAGTTACCGCAATTCACATCACATGAAAGAAACAATATCTACCGAAGAAGGGCAAGTACTACATCACCTTGTTTTAGCAGAAGAGGTTTCATTCTTTAACAAAGCCAATGTGATTAAAGAATTAGATGAAATTCCAGCCAACTCAAAAGTAATTATTGACTGCAGTAAATCAAAATCCATTGCATATGATGTAGTTGAAATAATACAGAACTATAAAAACAATGCTAAAACTAAAAATATAACTGTTGAAACGATTAATTTTATTGAACCTGCTAAAAAATAATATTAAGACTATGACACTCAATTCAATTACCAAATATTACACTTAAACAAGAAGTAATTTTCGCCGCTGTTGGTGTTCTTCACCAACAGCATCCACCATATGTTGTGTTTGCAGGTGAAGAACACCTGCAAAGGCATCGCCTTTCTGCTAACACCCGCAAAGGCAAAAATTGTCAGAGGTTAGATGTTAGATCAAACATTATACTTAAAACTTCATAGCTAATAACTCTACATTCATAACTCTTAACTCATAATTCATAACTCATAACCCCCCATCTACTTGCAGCTAAAACTTTTATTTAACTCATTCAACTGGTTCCAAACGCTATGATTAAATGGTTTGGGGGCAATCTGAAAAAGCAGTGCAACATGGTTGCTACAATCCTTTTTATGAATAAGGCAATTTAATGAAATGGCAGGATGAAGTAAGTCTAAATAATCAAGCATTTTTATACTGCCGCTATAGGTTTCTTTATCTCCGGGTTCGGTAGCAATTTTAATAATAGTGGCTGTGGGAGTTATCATATCTGCTTGTGGTATGTTTCGTTTTTCAATGTTACTATTTAACAGGCCGGTATAGTATAAACTCATATTTTGCTGAAGGCTTTCTGCATTTATATCAGGGTTATCGTTTAGCCACCAAACAAAGGCATATGCCCAATGTTGGTCACTTTTTACATATTCCCATTCGGGTGAAAAACAAAGCGATTCATAGCCGTTATAAGGTATTTGAGGGGCAAAAGATATAGGAAACTCAATCTTTTCGGTAGTCCAACCCTTTGGTGCAGGAAACTCAAAAGACTGTTGTGTTTTATTATTATTGGGGGATTTAAGATTGCTATTATTATTGCAGGATAATAAAAGTACTAAAATACCAACCGCAAGAAATTGCTTTACAATTTTCATTTTTTAATTCTTTATTTCCAAAATAAAAACACCTCCTACCCTTTCAATTGTAAATATATTAAAAGACCTGCTGCTACTGTCATAATAATTAATGCTGCAAAACCTAATAAATTGCTGATTATGCCATTTACATTTTCACCCATTATTTTTTTATTGTTAGAAATGTGCAGAATAATAGCAATCAAAACAGGTGCAGTTATTCCATAAAGTATTGCGGTATAAATTAAGGACTGTATTGGGGTTATTCCAATATAATTTAACGAAAGTCCCAGAATAAGGGAAATGGCTATAATGATATAAAAGCCTTTAGCTTCATGAAATTTCTTATCAAGACCTTGTTCCCATCCAAATGTTTCACTAAAGATATAAGAGAGAGAGCCACTTAAAACCGGTATAGCAATAAGACCTGTACCAATAACCCCAACAGCAAATAACAGATAAGCCATGTTACCTGCTAAGGGTTTTAATGCCATAGCGGCCTGTTCTACTGTATCTATCTGATGTACCCCACCTTTAAATAAAACAGTCCCTGTAGTAAGAATGATAAAATACATAACAAAGGCCGAAAAAGTCATTCCAAAATCTACATCTTGCTTCATTTCGTGAATAATCTTTTTGTTCACCACCAAGTGGTGCTTTTTATGCTTCATTTCCTCCACCTCTACAGAGGCCTGCCAAAAGAATAAGTAGGGAGAAATAGTTGTACCAAGAATGCCCACCAAAATAGCAATAAAGCTCTTGTCAAACTTTATGGTTGGTATAAATGTGGAATGAAGAATTTCACCAAAATCCTGTTTATAAAGAAATGGTACAATAAAGTAAACCAACATAACAATGCATAGATACTTAAGCACTGCTGCAATTTTTTGATAGGGTAAATAAATAATTAAGCCTAACAACAACAAGGTAAAAAACACGCTGAAAATTGTTGCATTGATTGATGGAAACAATAGATTGCCAACCGCACCCATACCGGCAATATCTGCACCAATATTCATAACAATTGCAGGGAAGCTAAACAGCAACATCAGGTATAAAACGGGTCTTGGGTAATGTTTTTTCAGTGTTCCCGTAAGCCCTTGAGAAGTGACCAAACCAATTCTAGCACACATCTGTTGAATTGCGGCCATAAGGGGAAATGCAACAATAGAAGTCCACAATGTAGATAACCCATAAGCTGCCCCGGCTTGCGAATAAGTAGCAATTCCTGATGGATCGTCATCACTTGCACCGGTAACTAATCCCGGACCTAATAGTTTCCAAAATTTTGCAATTTTGGAAGGCTTCCTTACACCAGGTTTTATTTTTGATTGCATAGCATTTATGGGTCAATGAGAGACAACAAGATAATAAGTTAAAAGCATCCTCATTAATTCTTTCACCATAATTTAGAAAAATTAAACTCTTCTTTTCTTTTTCAAAAAAACCGTTTATAATAAAATACATAATGCCGTTCATTTAGAACGGCATTATAATGAATACATCTTACAACATTTTACTTAAAATATAAACATCCGCTTATGCTTCTTTCAAAAAAGGATATTTATAATCAGTAGGAGGATTAAATGTTTCTTTAATGGTTCTTGCACTTAGCCAACGATATAGATTTATCATACTGCCTGCTTTATCATTTGTTCCACTACCTCTTGCACCACCAAAAGGCTGCTGACCAACTACAGCACCGGTAGGTTTATCATTAATGTAAAAATTTCCTGCGCTATGTCTCAACTTATGAGTAGCCAATTCTACTGCACTACGGTCTTGAGAAATAACACAACCGGTAAGCGCATAAGGCGATGTGGTATCAACCAACTCCAATGCTTCTTCAAATTGATCAGCATCGTAGGTGTAGATAGTTAGCACAGGCCCAAAAATTTCTTCACACATGGTAACACTACGTGGATTTATAGTTTCAATTATGGTAGGTTCTACAAACCATCCTTTTGTTTTATCACATTTTCCACCAACTAAAATAGTGGCTGTTTTACCGTCGATATTGTCAATGTATTTTTTTATGTTGTCAAAACTTTTTTCATCTATTACTGCACCAACAAAGTTGGTAAAGTCTTCTACATTACCCATTTTCATAGACTTAATTTCTGCTACCAGTTTTCGCTTTATTTCTTCAGCAAGATTACTGGGAATATATGCCCGGGATGCAGCAGAACATTTTTGACCCTGATACTCAAAAGCACCACGTGCTAATGCAGTAACAACAACATCTACCTGTGCACTTTTATGTACCATAACAAAATCTTTTCCACCGGTCTCTCCTACTATACGCGGATAGCTTTTATACTTAGGAATATTCTCCCCGATGGTTTTCCACATACCATTAAACACTCCTGTAGAACCTGTAAAGTGAACTCCGGCAAAATCGCGATGCGTAAAACAAACTTTACCAAGTGTAGCGCCATCTATATATACAAGGTTAATAACACCATCCGGCAAACCTGCTTCTTTTAGCACCTTCATAATCATTTGTGCCCCAAAAACCTGTGTATCTGCAGGTTTCCATACTACTACATTGCCACACATAGCGGCACTTGTAGGTAAATTTCCTGCGATAGCAGTAAAATTAAAAGGCGTTACCGCCAAAACAAATCCTTCTAAGCCACGCCACTCTGTGCGGTTGTGTACACCGGGGCTGCTGATGGGCTGTTGCTTATAAATTTCTGTAAGAAAATAAACATTGAACCTTAAAAAATCTATGAGTTCGCAGGCACTGTCTATTTCTGCCTGATAGGCAGTTTTGCTTTGCCCAAGCATAGTTGCTGCATTTATATAAGGCCTGTATTTTGTAGCCAATAATTCTGCAGCTTTTAGAAAAATATGGGCCCTCTCCTGCCAACTCGTATTTGACCAGCTTTCTCTTACAGCCAATGCTGCCTCTATAGCCTGCATGGCATGTTCTTCAGTTCCTTTATGAAATGTGCCTAATAAATGTCCGGTTTCATGGGGAGGACGTAGTTCTTTTGTTTGTCCTGTTCGAACCTCTTTACTGCCTATGTACATAGGTATGTCTGCTGTTTCATTTTTCAGTTCAGCAATAACTTTTTTAAGAGAGGCTCTTTCTGCACTTCCCGGTGCATAATTCAGTACGGTTTCGTTTGCAGGAATGGGGTAACTAAAATATCCTAAGCTCATATATGACAAGTTTTTTTAAGGATGTAAAGATAATGCTTGAAAATCATTGGAGAATATTGGAAGCATTATGGATATTACAAATTATAAGAATGGATACAGATGAGTGTTTTTGTTTTACCTTTTTCATTTTTGCAAATGCCTACACATTATTCATTCATTTATCCAAATCATTAAACATTACTAAAAAGCATTTTTAATTGTTTAATGAATAATAAATACATTTATACTTTACACACTTCACTATGTCTCAAATACCCTTTGAAATAATTAATTGGAAGGAAATTCCACCAACAGAACATAAAGGCGAAAAGGGTACATCATTTTGGCAGACCGTACAGTATGATGGTTTAAGGGTAAGAATAGTGATTTACAAACCTGGATATCTGGCCGATCATTGGTGCCATAAAGGTCACATAGTTCATTGTCTTGAAGGAAGTTTTATCAGTGAATTTGAAAATGGAGATTCGGTTTATCTTTCAGCAGGAATGACTTATGTGGTATCAGATGAATTAAGTTCTCATCGATCTTATTCAGAAAATGGAGTTAAACTGTTTATTGTTGATGGCGACTTTTTGTCCAATGACTAGCAGAAAAATTAATAATCCAATTGTTCGGCTTTTCTTTCCATTTTATTAATTTAACCCTATCTAAATGTCCGATTATAAAATTCCTGAACAAACACGTATAGGTCATGTGCATCTGAAAGTTGCAGACCTTGAGCGGTCAATTAATTTTTATTGCGGGTTACTTGGTTTTGAAATTACAATGCATTATGGTAATGATGCTGTATTTATTTCTGCGGGTGGCTACCACCATCATATTGGTTTAAATACATGGTATAGCAAAAACGGACCTCCTGCCCCATTACATGCTGCAGGGTTATTTCATACTGCCATCCTATATCCTACCCGCAAAGATTTAGCTGTAATTTATCAAAGATTGCAATCGGCCCAATATCCACTTACAGGAACTGCAGACCATGGTGTTTCAGAAGCGTTGTATTTACATGACCCTGATAACAATGGTGTAGAATTATACTATGACAGGCCCATGGAGGCCTGGCCCAAAAAATCAGACGGGTCTTTAGATATGTACACAAAAGCCTTAGATATAGAGGATTTGCTAAGAGAACTATAACACTCTATTACTTATCAACTTACACTTTTTAAAATTGACATTTAATTATAAGGGTCATTTATATAAATCACATACTATAGATACTTATAAAATTTTACGAAATGAACAATTAGACATAACATTCAATTATCCTCACGAAAAAGGTTCATTTCAAATAGCATAGTTTTGTTAGTATATCTATATGAGTCCTTCAAAAAAATTCAAACTCGTTTTGCTTTTGGGAATGTTAACGGCAGTGGGTCCTTTTTCAATTGATATGTATCTGCCCTCTTTTCCGGGTATTGCAGCATCGTTACATACCTCGGTTGCCCGTATAACTTTATCGTTAAGTAGTTTTTTTGTGGGAATTGCCTTTGGCCAAATGTTTTATGGCCCTTTACTTGACAAATTTGGACGAAAAAAACCATTGTATTTAGGACTAATGGTTTATATAATTGCATCACTCGGTTGTGCATTGGCAGCCAATTCAGAACAATTGATTTGGCTTAGATTATTACAGGCATTAGGAAGCTGTTCAGGCCTGGTAGCTGCCCGTGCTATGGTTAGAGATCTTTTTCCGGTAGAAGATAATGCAAAAGTCTTCTCCTCATTAATGTTAGTTGTGGGAGTTTCTCCATTAATAGCACCAACGTTAGGAGGTTATTTTACTGCAGCTTTTGGTTGGCATTCAATTTTTCTTTTTCTCGCATTTATGTGTTTATGTATTTTAATAGGTGTTCATTACTTATTACCCGACAGCTATAAACCCGATCCTAATTTTTCATTAAAGCCCAGCTATATTTTGAATGGATATAAAAATGTAATAAAAGAACCACAATTCTACATTTATTGCTTTACCGGCTCTATAGCAGCAGCAGGATTGTATGCTTATATTGCAGGATCTCCTGCAGTATTTATGGAGCTATTTAATGTTTCTGAAAAACAATACGGATGGATATTTGCTTTTGTTGCGGCAGGACTTATTACCAGCAGTCAGATTAACTCTTTTTTACTAAGAAAATATAAAAGCCAGCAAGTGATAAAAATTGCCCTGATTTTTCAATCACTAGCAGGATTAAGTTTATTTGTAGGAAGTTTTTTGGGCATACTAAATGTTTTTGGAACTATAGCTTTATGTTTAATTTTTTTAAGCTGCCAGGGTTTCATATTTCCAAATACTACAGCATTATCCCTTTCTCCCTTTACCAAAACTGCAGGTAGTGCTTCAGCATTGTTAGGTAGTATTCAAATGGCTATTGGCGCTTTTTCTTCGGCTATGGTAAGTTTTTTTAATAATGGTACAGCACTGCCAATGACAGGTGTTATGGCTTTGTGTGCTATCATAAGTCTGCTTGTATTGTTGAGAGGTAATAATAGTTTAATCAGCAAAGCCTATCCTAAAATCAAAAGCTGTGAAATAGATGAAATACCAGCTTTATAACTTAATTTTTCTATCAATAATACTATTTAAAGTTAATCGCTGATACACGTATCACATTATTTATAATGAAGAGGGCTTCCTAAAAAGGAAGCCCGTATAATATAAATCCCCCTAAGAACTTGGTAATTGGAAATAATAAAAATTGTTATTAAGACTTGATTATTTCCCTCCTCAAAGATGGGCTTCGCTAAGTAAAGCCCGTTTTTAAAAATCCCCGAAATACCTACTTTGAGATATGTAAAGATGAATAAATTATTTAACCCTACATACGGGAAATTTCCCGTTTTTTAAAGGGAAATTTCCCATATGTTCAAGGATTTTTTATAATAAATTTACTAATTATGAAGTTCCAAAATAACAAGTAGGTATAAAGTATTGGGAATGTTATTATTATTTTTAAGATACTTTTGAATACAACTCTTAGCATTGTAATTAAAAGTAAAAAGATAACGCTCGGTTATGCTTACACAATGTTTTGGGATTTTTTTGGCATAAACTCAAAAAGCAAAAAAAAAATAAATAAAATGTAACAGTATAGATTATAGAAAAAATATTTTAAATACTTTATTAATGGAAATTATTAGTTGTAATTTAATATAAAAGAAGAGGGCTTCCTAAAAAGGAAGCCCGTATATTATAAATCCCCCTAAGAACTTGGTAATTGGAAATAATTAAAATTGTTGATTATTTCTCTTCTCAAAGGTGGGCTTCCCTAAGGAAGCCCGGTTTTTAAAATCCCCCATAAAGCCTCTTTGAGATATGTAAAGATGAACAAATAAAATAACCCTACATACGGGAAATTTCCCGTTTTTTTAACGGGAAATTTCCCGTACTTCCAATGATTTTTTTGAAGGATATTTGTAAATAATAATAAATTAAAAAAATATGGCAAATACAACTTTCGAAGAAATTAGTCAGTACAACGACGCATTAAAGCAAGCTCTTAATAATGGTATTCCTTTTGGGTTAACCGTTTTTCCTTCTGTTATAGAATTATCAGCTACAAATCCTAGTATAGAATTAGGCAAAGTAATTCAAGCTTCTGCAGGTTCTATACTTGCTGTTTTTGGAATAGATTCTAGTAACAATTTTACAGTAAGTTTTTTACCATTGGATAGTAATAAAAAAATTATTACTACGGTCGATGGAGAAGAGGGGTGGCCTAAAGAATCTGTAGTTGATTTTCCTAATGGAATAAATAATTATCTCCCATAATTTTAGTTTAGACTTAAAATTCAATCCCTTTGTTTAGTTTAAAACATTTTTATTATTTTCTTATATTTTTAAGTTTTATTACACTTTTTAAAAATAGGAAAAGACTTCCTGCATATTGTGTATGGCTAATGGCATTGCTGCCTTTATCGCTATTTACTCAAATAATAGAGGAAGTAATGCAGAACTATAACATTAATTCTTATTATTTATTTCACATTTATACTTACATAGATGGGGCTTTTGTTTTCTTACTCTACTACAATGTATTTAAAACATCATTAATTAAGAAAATATCATTAGCAAGTTTTTGTATTTATAGTTTTGCTGTATTCTATTATTTTTATAATAATAAAAATGCATTGGGAGAGAAACACTTTTTAGATTTTACTGTAGAGTGTTTTATGATATGTTTTTTAGTAATTTTACTATACATTCAAATGCTTCAGGTCAATTATAAAATTGAATTACGTTATTATACAATTTTTTGGCTAAATGCTGTTCATCTCATTTTTTATGGGGGAATCATATTTGTAATGGGCTGTTATTATTATATAAATCAGACTAATCATGAGTTGGCAGAAAAATTCATGAAAATAAACCATTTTTTAAACCTGTTTCAATATACAGGTTATACCACAATTTTTATATGCACAGCAGTGCCCAGGACTTAATTATTATTATTATAGCGGGCACAGCATCTATACTGTTTCTGGCTATTTTGCTTATTGTTTATATTTTCTTTTATCAAAGAAGGCAAAATACATTTATAGAAGAGAAAGAAGTTTTACAAAAAAAATTTGATGAGGTATTAAAGCAATCGCAAATAGAAGTTCAGGAAAATACAATGACCCATTTAGGTAGAGAACTGCATGATAACATAGGCCAATTACTTAGCAGTACAAAAATCTTGTTGGGTATTACTCAAAAAAATCTTAGCAATGTACCTGAAACCATGTATGCAGCTGATGAATCATTATCAAGAGCAATAAGCGAGGTCAGGGCACTTTCTAAATCTTTAAGTCAGGAATGGCTTTTGCAATTTAACCTGATTCAAAACTTAAAATCAGAAGTTGGAAGGATTAATTCCACACATGATCTATATATTAATCTTTCCTGCCCCACGGAAATTGAATTATCCAATGAGAAACAAATCATACTTTTCAGAATAATACAGGAAGCTATTCAAAATACTATAAAGCATGCACAGGCATCTAATATACATGTAATTATTACCACATCAAAAGAAGCCCTATCTTTAAAAATAATTGACGATGGTAAAGGTTTTAAAACACCAATACAAAACAGCGGTTTAGGACTCACTAATATGAAACAACGAACCCATTTACTTGGAGGTACAATTAAATGGAAGTCTACTGAAGATAAAGGTTGCACTATAGAAATAGAATTACCAACAATAACTACTTCATCATGAAAATACCTATAGGAATTGTTGACGATCATCAATTGTTTTTGAAGTCTGTGAGTATGTTGGTTTCGGGGTTTACAGATTTTGATGTTGTTATAGAAGCATTGAATGGTAAAGATTTGCAGGAAAAATTAAAAAGTACTCATAAACCTGCCCCAGCAATAATGCTGATAGATGTAATTATGCCAATTATGAACGGGGCTGCTACTGCTGAATGGCTAAAAAATAAGTACCCCATGATGAAATTGGTGGCTTTATCAATGGAAGATTCTGATAAAATGGTCATTAGTATGATAAAAGCCGGTTGCTGTGCTTATTTGCTTAAAGATGCACATCCTAATGAGTTAGAAAAAGCTTTGTTAGAAATTTATGATAAGGGACATTATAATAGCGATGTTATTAACATAAATTATCGTAGATTATTACAAAATGAAAATGAAGAAAATAAAGTTGTTATCAGCAATAAAGAAATGGAATTCTTACAATATGCCTGTAGTGATTTAACCTATAAACAAATTGCCGAAAAAATGTTTTTGAGTGAAAGAACCATTGACGGGTACAGAGAATCACTTTTTCATAAACTTAAAGTAAGTACAAGAGTTGGGTTAGCCCTAGAGTGTGTTAAAAGAGGTTTTTTTAAAATTGAAAAATATAATTAACCATTTAATTTTATAGTAGGCCCTAATTAATAATATACGTCAAGCATTTTTTTCAAATCTTCCAACGTATTTATTTCATCTGCTTTTTTATCTTTTCTCCATCGGCTAATTCTTGGGAACCTAAGCGCAACGCCACTTTTGTGTCTATTGCTTGCAGCTATTCCTTCAAATGCAATTTCAAAAACCAATTCTGGCTTTACCGTTCTAACAGGCCCAAATTTTTCTATTGAGTTGCGCTTGACAAATGCATCTACTTCATTAAATTCTTTATCTGTGAGTCCGCTATATGCCCGGGTTAAAGGAACTAATTTCTCTCCGTCTTTAACAGCAAATGTGTAAGCAGTATAAAGATTGCTTCTTCTCCCAGACCCTTTTTCAGCATATATCATTACACAATCTATTACCATAGGTTCTACTTTCCATTTCCACCAATCTCCCACCTTGCGGCCAACCTGATACATGCTAGATTTACGTTTTAGCATAAGCCCCTCCGCTCCCATCTCCCGGGATGTAAGTCTAAGCGATTTTAAGTCCTCCCAATCTGTAACCTGAACCGCATCTGATAAAATAATAACTTCTGATTCTAAGGCATTTATTATTTCTTCTAATTTGCTTCTTCTTTCTGAAAGCGGCCGTGAACGCCAATCTTCATAATTATATTCTAAAAGGTCGTAGGCAAAAAAGGTTATTGGGGTTTCCTGTAGATTTTTTTTGGTTATATTTTTTCTTCCTATTCTTGTTTGCAATAATGAAAAGGGTAAAGGGCTTTTATTTATACTCGGTATAATTTCACCATCCAATACTATTCCGTTTGGCAATAGGCTATTGAGTACCTGATACTCGGGAAACTTATCAGTAATCAATTCCTCGCCACGGCTCCATACAAATAATTCATTGTTACGTTTTATTAATTGCCCCCGTATGCCATCCCACTTCCACTCTGCCTGCCAATCTTCTATATTTCCCAATTCTGATGGTTCATGATTAAGGGCATAAGCAAGATAAAATGGATAGGGTTTTGAATAGTCTGTTGCACCATTTGCCTCTTCAAGTAAATCATTAAAATAGGTAGTTTGCGGATCCCACTTTCCACTTATGCGATGTGCTATAACTGATGGTTCAAGACTTGTAAATTTAGCAATTGCATTCACCATCATTTTTTGTGAAACACCAATTCTAAAAGCTCCGGTAATTAATTTATTAAATACAAATCGTTGACTTTGGTTCATCTGACTCCAGCTTTCTACAACAAATTTTTTCTTTATTGCCTCATCCTGTTTTTCAATTTTTTGAAACTGCTCTATATAAAAATGCAAAGGATGCAAAATGTCGCTATTCGTGGGTTCTGGATCGGGAAGTAAAAGCGCAATTGTTTCGGCTAAATCACCTACAGTATGATAGCTTTCTCCAAACAACCAACCCGGCAGGCCGGCTATTTCTACACACCATTCTGCTAATAGTTTCGTATTAATTACACGTTTAGGTTTTCGGCCTGTAAATAATGCTATAACCCATACCTTATCCTTATCTTCTGCAGTAGCAAAATAATTTACCAATGCCCGTAATTTATCATTCGTTTTGGTACTTGTGCCCAATAGGGAAACCAAATCAGCAAACATACCAAGTCCATCAATTGAAGCTGTTGTATTATCGTCTATATTTAGAGGAAGGTTATCCATGGGTTACTCCTGATTATTCAATAGTTAAAGTCTGTTCAGCAGGTGTCTCATTCAGCGTTTCTTCATCATCATTACCAAATTGCGTTTTTACCTCTGCAGCATCAATTCCTATTTCATTTAAGTACCTGCTAAAAACGGATTGAAATCCATGAGTTACAAATACCTTTTGAGCCCCTGTAGCTTTTACCGCCTGTATAAGACCCGGCCAGTCTGCATGATCGCTCATGGTAAAACCTGCATCCACATTACGGCGGCGTGCATTGCCTCTAACCTGCATCCAACCACTACAGACACCTGTAACAGATGGAGCAAACCTTTTAATCCATGAGGTTCCATCGGCACTAGGGGGGGCAATAATAACACCACCGGTAGTTGCACCCTTTGGTGTTTCAGGGGTTATTTTAGTAATGGAAGGCAAATCCATACCTGCATTTATAAATGCCTGCTGTACATTGTAAACAGCACCATGGGCATACAATTTATCGGTAATCTCCGATGCGGCTTTTATAACTCTTTGAGCCTTGCCTAAACTATAAGCAATTAGTACACTTGTTTTGTTTTCCTTAATATTTTGTAAAATCCAGTTTTGAATATCAGCATCTATTTGTTTAGGTGTTTTCCACTTATATATTGGTAACCCAAAAGTTGATTCGGTAATAAAAGTATGACAAGGAACTACTTCAAAAGCACCGCTGATGCCATCATCATCTAATTTGTAATCACCACTTATAACCCAAACCTCACCTTTATACTCTACTCTTATTTGTGAAGACCCTATAACATGACCGGCAGGGTGAAAAGATGTTTTAACCCCATTTATATAAGTGAGTTGCCCCCATGCAACAGTATCATATTGATTTACGCCTAATCTCAATTGTAGTATTGGCAAAGAATCTTTGTGGCACAAATATGATTTGCTACCCCACCGAGCATGATCGCTGTGTGCATGTGTAATCAGTGCTTTATCAACTGGTTTCCACGGATCTATATAAAAACCACCCTGTGGACAATAAAGACCTTTTTCTGTAAACTCTATTAATGGCAAAATGAAGTTATGTTTAAGAGAAATTTATTTTTAAAAAAACTCTGCCAACCTATAAATGGACAAAGAACATCAAAAGAATGATTTTGTTGTATCAGTATTTTAACCTTCGCAAATTTATTAAGAATACAGTATATCCAAATCAAAAAGCACAGGTTACTAACCCGTGCTTTCTGCAACATGACCCGGAAACATTATTAGTTTACTACCAGATATCTCCCATCCTTTTTATCTTTAGATCTGCCAATAGCGTATCCTCCTAATCCACCCGCTACTCCACCAATTACCGCTCCGAGGCCTTTATTTTTGCTTATCACTGCACCAACTACTGCACCACCTGCCGCACCAATAGCTGCCCCTTTTGCGGCCTTGCTCCAACCTTCTTTTTTAGGGGGAACTTCTGACGGTTTGTTTACCACAACAGATCCATCAGCATTTCCGGAACCAGATGCATCTCCTGCCTGTGTGCCACTATTTCCTACACCGGCATCATTTCTAGAAACCGCCTCTCTGGTTTGGCCAACAGGTCTAGGATAGCTATTTGGAAATTCAGCCGCTTGTACATCAGATTGATTGTTTGGTGCTGTCCGCTTAGATTTTACAACTCTATCTCTATAAATAATTTTGGTTACAGTTTTTGGAGTTTCTGCTGCCACAGCAATAGTAGTATTAGGCTGTGTACTAATTACACCTCCTACCCCATTCATGTCTATGGGTTGCATTTGATCTTTTTGTTGTCTCCATGCCTGATACTCGGCAAGTCCGGCTGTATCAGATGTTAGAATATTCTGTGTAGATGTAGTTCCGGTACTCTCATCTTTTTTACTGTTACATGCTACAAATGTTGCTACAACAGCGATAGTGAATATTATTTTTTTCATGGCTAATTGATTTATTTATTCATCTTAAACAAATGCCATGCAGATATTTCTTAAAAAATAACCTTTAACATTTCATACATGATGGCATGCTTTTATTACAATTAATAATTGGGAAGTTTAAAACAGTCTCAACTTATTATGATTAAAATATTCATTACGGCCTGTTTATGTTTTGTTATTTTCAAATCTAATTCTCAGCCAGAATTAATTCATTCATATAGTAATTTAGATAGCCCATTAATTTATTCCCAACTACCAAATACCGAAGCAAATAATTATGTTGAATTAAGAGAACCTTATACAGCAAACCGTGCCGTAAATATGTATGGTGATTTGCTTAATGATGACCCTGCTTACAACTTAAAATATGCATGGTGGAAACCAGCCTCCCGTGTTTTAGTTGCCAATGCCATGCTTTGGGGCATTGACAGATATATTTTTAATTTTGATTTTGCACATGTTGGTCCATCAACCTGGAGCAATAGTTTTAAAAATGGATTTGAATGGGATAATGACCCATTTGGTGTCAACTTTATCGGACATCCCTACACAGGCAATTTCTACTTTAATGTCGCCAGAAGTAATGGTTATAATTATTGGCAATCATTTCCCTTTGCTTTAGGTGGAAGTCTTGTTTGGGAATTTCTAGGAGAAAATACCCGCCCCTCTTACAATGATATTATTAATACTCCTGTGAGCGGTGCTTTTATAGGGGAAATATTTTACAGGTTAAGCTCTAATCTATTAAATGATCGCCGAAGAGGAAGCAATAGAGTTTTTAGGGAAATTGCATCAGGTATTTTAAACCCTGCCAGGGCTTTCAATAGATTAATTCAAGGTAAAACCAGCAGAATTACACCCATAGAAGTTTATCAAAAAGAACCACTTAATGTAACATTATTTACCGGTATTCATAAAGTAAATGTGGATAGAAAATTTGGAACAGGAATTACAAATACTTTATTGAATCTTCAGTTTGATTATGGCAATCCTTTTGAAGACAGGCATCGTAAACCCTTTGACTTTTTTAAATTAAAAACAGAATTGACCTTTAATTCAAACAGAAAATTAGTTGAAAATGTAACAGGTTATGGGGTTATCCTCAGTAAGAATGTAAAAGTGAAAAATAATGATGTTATGTTAGGATTGTTTCAACACTTTGATTATTGGGATAATAACTTGTTTGAATTGGGTTCAATAGGATTAGGTGTTGGCCTTATTTCACACTTGCCTTTACCAAAACGCTCTAATTTATATTCCGCTTTACATTTTGCTGCTGTTCCACTTGTTGGTAATAGTACCCATACTACAGTAGATTTAGATGCCAAATTAAGACAATACAATTATGGTGGTGGATTTGAAGCAAAAATTGATGAGACTTTGAATTTAAATAACTGGGCAAGCATTGGATTTTCTGCCTACTATTATTGGTTATCAACTTATCATGGCAATCCTGGATTTAGTCAGGTCGCTATTCTAAAACCGCGTGTTACTGTAAGAATTAAGGGTAATACAAGTTTTGGAGTTGAACAACATTTTTATAATAATACAAGGTCTTTAAATGATATTCCGACCTTTAATGTAACAACTACCGAACAAAAGTTTTTTGTATTAATTTATCTTGAAGATAAAAAAAGAACGGGAAAGTTTCAGTAATACATCTGGATTTTTCAATAAAATATCAGCAATTTCAACATTCCTAATTATTTTTTTCAACATAATAACTTTATACTGTTTATAACAACAGTGATAATTGCAATTTGGTGTACCGTTTTTGATGTAGGTTTGACCCAAGTTTTTCACCACTTCATGAATTACAATTTTATAACCATTGAAGGGAATATAGGTGCCGGCAAAACCACTTTGGCCAACATACTTGCAAAGAAATTGAATGCAAGAATTGTTTTAGAAGAGTTTGCCGATAACCCCTTCTTACCAAAGTTTTATGAAAGCCCTGAACAATATGCATTTCCACTGGAACTGTTTTTCATGGCCGAACGTTATAAGCAACTTAAAGATCTGTTGCATACAAACGATATGTTTCAAAGTATTACAGTAAGCGATTATCTTTTTACTAAATGTTTGCTTTTTGCAAAAGTAAATTTACCTTCTGAAGAATTCAGGCTTTATCAAAAATTATTCGAAATCATTCACCAACAATTAATTCATCCAGATATATTGATCTATTTGCATGCCCCAGTAAAGAAATTACAGGAAAATATAAAAAAAAGGCAAAGAGATTATGAACAATCAATTGCTGATGATTATCTTTTTAATATTCAGGAAACCTATACCAGTTATATAAAGCAGCACAATATGAAGACGCTTTTTATTGATGTTTCTAATGCAGATTTTATTAATAATGAAAAACATGTAAATGTAATTTTGGATGCGCTGAAACAGGACTTTCCGCATGGTCAACATTACTTTTCATTGCCTTAACTCCATTTAGATTTGAACGAGATCAATATAAAAAACAACCCTATAGCTGCTATGCAGATACCCGAATTTAGGGGATTGCTTGCAGGTAGGTTTTGTTTTGTATTAGGTCTGCGCATGATGGGTACGCTTGTTGGTTGGTGGATTTATGAGCTTACTAACGCCCCTTTTGCTATTGGGTTAATAGGACTTGCAGAGGTAATACCCGCTTTATCCCTGGCTCTATACGCCGGACATGTTATTGATATTAGTGAGAAAAAAAGTTTGTTACTTAAAGGTGTTTTTGCATTTTTTTTATGCAGTGTTATTTTACTTTTTCTATCTACTTCCTATTTAAAAATACATGTAAGTAAAGCAATTGTAATTGGTGGTATTTACACCATAGTATTCTTCACAGGAATAATACGATCATTTGCGGGGCCTGTGTTTAATGCTATTGTAGGACAAATGATTCCTAAAGAAACACTACAAAACGCAATAACATGGAATCAGGGAACTTGGCTGACAGCTTCTGTATGTGGACATGCACTCGCAGGTTTTTGTATTGCTTATATCAATAACTCCGGAACCTTAATCGTCGTAACTTTTTTAATGGCATTTGCTTTTTTGTTATTGACGAGTATTAAAAGAAAACCTGCAGCAGTTACATCCGGCGACAAAAAAACATGGGAAAGTGTAAAAGAAGGATTACGATTTGTTTTTCGAACAAAAGAATTATTAGGATCGCTTTTTCTTGATTTGTTTGCAGTACTATTTGGCGGTGCTGTTGCAATGGTTCCTGTATATGCCAAAGACATTTTAAATGTTGGGCCCATAGGTTTTGGATGGCTCAATGGTGCTGCGGATATAGGTAGTATTCTTATAGTTATCATTCTTGCTGTTTTTCCTTTAAGAAAAAAACAGGGTAGAACTCTTCTTTTTGCAGTGGCCGGGTTTGGCATCTGTATTATTACATTTGGCATCTCCCAACTTTTTTGGTTGTCATTTACTGCATTACTCTTTAGTGGCGTTTTAGACGGCATTAGTATGGTGGTCAGAGGTACCATTGTTCAATTAAAAACTCCAAATGAAATGCGTGGCAGGGTTATGAGTGTAAACTCTATGTTTATCAACAGCAGCAATGAATTGGGGCAGTTTGAAAGCGGCTTGGCAGCCAAAATGTTTGGGGTGGTTCCATCTGTAGTTTTTGGTGGTGCAATGACATTGTTGGTTGTTGTAATTACATGGGTTAAAGCCCCAACTTTAAAAAAAATGGAATATTAAACGCAGGCTGAGGTAGATAAAAAAGAACAACCATTTTACATGCTTCATACAGCTTCATAACTACTTTCATAATGAGTAAAAAATCCCTTGTTCTTATCAATGCATTAACGCTGCTATTGATGCTTTTTGCCAATTTTGGTTCATTTGCAAAAATATTCTCTACTGAAACTGTGGCCGGTATTAGTATTAAATACAACACTTTATTTGCCCCGGCAGGTTATGCATTTTCAATTTGGAGTTTGATTTTTATCTTATGTATCGGATTTGTAGTACACCAATTTAGCTTGCTAAGCTCAAACGACCCCAAACAACTTATTAGCCGTACCGGTTTATGGTTTTCTATAGGCAACCTTTCTAACGCCTTATGGGTGTATTGCTGGACAAACGAAATGTTGAGCTACGCCGTAATTCTCATTATTATCTTGTTAATAAGTCTCATAAAACTCATGTTGAGCCTTTTAACAGTGTATGATAAAAAAAATTTAAAAACCCTCATATGGGTTTGGTGGCCTGTAACAATTTATCTGGGGTGGATTATTGTTGCAACAGTTGCATGTGTAGCTACATGGTTTATTTATCTCGGTTGGAACGGAGGTAAAATATCAGAGCAATTTTGGGCAATCATTATGATAGTAATTGGTTGTACTATCTATATCCTGTTAATCTGGAAATATCATTTGAACAGCACAGCATTAGTGGGCATTTGGGCTTTCACAGCTATAGCTGCGAGACATTGGGGAACATTCAATTTAATAGCTTGGTCTGCTATGGCTTCAACAGTAATTATTATGATAGTAATTTCAATAAGTATTATTTTACCTGTAAAACCAACTATCAAAAAAACATAAAAAATCTATTTTGCTTTTTAAATTAATATATATTTTGTGATACTGATAAACTACGCTCTACTTACGAAATACTAATCTGATAATCATAAATATCAGTGCAATCAGAAACATAAGTAATGAAATTCTGTTCATTCCATGCATATATTTCATCCATTGTGTACGCTCATCATTTGGGTCTCTCTTCTTTATATAGAGATATTCAGCTAATTGTCTCCAAACTCCCATAACTTATTATTTAAAGGTTCAAAAATAGATTATTGTACTTACAAAGAAATAACCAATATTTTTCCCAATAGTTCATAACCCGACCAAATAAAGCATCAGGTTGTATTTTTAGGATATAATAAAATAAGAACTTTTTAAATAATTGCCTGCTTAAATTACCTGTCCGCTTAAAAAGGGGAAATCTCCCGAAAATAATGGGGATATTTCCCGTAGGAAAACCTTAATTAATGTGTCATATTTGTTAAACCAAAACAAAGGTATTAACTCGTAAAACTGAAACTAACTGTATTTTTCACAAACCAAAAATTGACTAACTGCATCTTAATTTAAAAAATGGGGGATCAATTGTTAAAACAATTGGAAAGACAAAAAAATAGTGTTGATTAGTCAACACTATTTTTTTGATTATTTTATTTATACTTCCATAAAACTATTAATTATACCCATTCATCACAAACAATAATTCGACTTCATCAAAATATGCTTTATTGCACTTTGAAAATGTGGTCAGGAAAATGATAAAAAAAATATTTGCTTTGTTTATTTGCGTTTTGTTCATGCATCATTTTGTTGCAGCTCAAAAAATACTGCATGCAGCATCGCAAACTACACCATTAAAAATTGATGGTAAATTAGATGACGAGGCCTGGAAATCAGCTGAAATAGCAACCGATTTTATTGTCTTTCAACCAACGTTTGGTAAACCTTCTTCACAAAAAACCGAAGTAAAATTGGTCTATACTGATGAAGCAATTTTTATAAGTGCATACCTGTATGATAGCAGCCACTTAATACGCAAACAACTGACCTCCAGAGATAATGAACAAAGGCAGGATGTAGATTTTTTTTACGTTACATTGGATACTTACAAGGATAAGCAAAATGCATTTCAGTTTGGTGTTACCTCGGCTAATGTGCAGAGCGATGCAAGAATTTCACCTTCAGGAGGTGATAATGATGGTACTGATAGAAATTGGGATGCAGTATGGGATAGCGAAGTTAAAATGGTTAGCGATGGATGGGTTGTTGAAATGAAAATACCTTACATGAGTTTGCGATTTGCAAAAAAAAATGTTCAGGATTGGGGTATCAACTTCTTTCGTTTTATTCGTCGAAGCAATGAAAGCAGTTATTGGAATCCCGTTGACCCCAAAATCAGCGGCCTCATCAATCAGTTTGGCGAATTGAAGGGATTAAAAAACCTTAACCCTCCTCTTCGATTGTCATTGCTTCCTTATGTTTCTACAGGCTTTAGTACTATACCTACAAACAATGGAAGGTTAAACAACTTTCTTCAAAATGGTGGCATGGATGTTAAATGGGGCATAAATGAAAGCTTTACTATGGACATGACCCTCATACCCGATTTCGGACAAACTGTAAGTGACAATATAGTGCTGAATCTCTCGGCCTTTGAGCAACAATTCAATGAGAACCGACCATTTTTTACAGAAGGTACAGAGCTATTTAATAAAGCAGGTATCTTTTATTCAAGAAGAATCGGCAGAACACCATCCGGATATTACAATGCCATGCAATTAGCGTACGACAGTGCTTACAAAATCATTAAAAATCCCGGCAGCACCCAATTGTACAACGCCACAAAATTTTCTGGCCGTACCCGCAAAAACCTTGGCATTGGTATATTCAATGCCATTACAGCACCTGCTTACGCCACCTTTGAAAACAGTCGGGGTGATATTGTAAATTACCAAACAGAACCCCTCACCAATTACAACATTATAGTATTGGATCAGGCACTCAAGAATAGAAGCAGCATTTCATTTACTAATACAAATGTCATAAGAAACGGAACTGCAAGAGATGCCAATGTAAGTGCAATAGATCTTTCATTTTTCGACAAAAAAAATAACTACAACCTAAAAGCTAGTGGCCGCTACAGTCATGTTACCGGTAGCAACCCGCATAACGGATACAAATCCTTTTTACAGTTTGAAAAAGTTAGCGGCAAATGGCAGGGAGGTGTATATAACAATATAGAAAGTAAATATTACGACCCCAACGATTTAGGCATTCTACGTTCGCCCAATGAATTTAGTGTAGGAGGTTATGGTTCATTTCAACAATTTGCACCAAACAAACACTTCAATTACCGTAACTATAGCATCAACATCAGGCATACAAGTCTGTTAGAGCCTTTTGCTTATCAGGAAGTAGAAGCCAACGTTAGCTTTTTTCACCTCTTTAAAAACTTCTGGGACCTTAGCCTCGAGTTAAACAGCAGCCCCTTTTGGGTAAATGATTATTTTGATTTACGTACAGACGGACGCAAAGTAAAAAAAGCACCTTACGTATTTGCGGGCTTATTTGGTAGCACAGACAGCCGTAAAAGATTGTTTGTTTATTATGGATTAGGTTTTGCAGAATCGCCACTTCCCAAAGATCCATTTTTACTCATAAGAACAGGCGCAAGGTATCGCTTTGGTCCAAAATTTAGCCTTGAGTTAAGTAGTAACCGCGAACTGGATAAAGCAAATAATGGCTTTGCCTACAAAGATGAAAATGGTGAAGCTGTTGTTGGAAGAAGACGGGTGCTCAATGTTAATACAATACTAAACGGACAATATAATTTTAAAGCACGAATGAACCTCACCTTTAGAGCAAGACATTATTGGAGCAGGGTTAACTATACCAACCTTTATCATGTAGATGAAACAGGAGAATGGCGCAACAGCGAAATAGCTTTTAGTACCGATAGTGATGAAAATTTCAACACCTTTAATCTCGATATGTTTTACACATGGGATTTTAAGCCCGGTTGCCGTTTCATAGCCGCATGGAAAAATGCCCTCGGCCCCGACGTTAACATTGACTTAAACCGATATACAAAACTCACCCAAAACATTGGCCAGGTACTAACCCAACCCCACAGCAATGAAGTAAGTGTGAAGTTTGTTTATTTTATAGATTACAACAAACTGGTGCATGCGGATACTAAGAAAAAATAATAGCATCATTACTGCGATTTCAACCTCTTGCTACAAACTTTTTTATTTTTTTATTGACCCGGCATAAGTGCAAAATTGAGGGCACTCTTTCATAGGATTCTACGACGGTAAAAGAAAGTACTAAACTATAACTAATAAGTCTTTAGTTTACCAGTCAAAAATAGTCCCGATTCTTCAGTAGGGAGGCCTGCTTTTAATATTGTATTGAAGTTACGCTTCGCAAAACAACAAGCAACCAAAACACTTAAGCTAGCTGGGGGCTGTAGTGCATTTTAATCAGGCTTATAATTTTCCCAATATTCTTTTGGAGTTACAATTTTTGTTTTCTTATAAGTAGGAAATGTAAAGTCTGTAGTGTTGCCTGTAATCACAAAGTCCGCTAAACATTTGTCAGCTAGTTCTAAAATCATATTATCGTCATCATCTGAAATAAGGTCAAGTGTTATAGTCGGAATATACTTGGTCGATTTCGCCTCTATTTCAACATGTAAAGCTTCGGCACGAATAAAAAAGTCTGGGAATTTAGAAAACTTAGTTCTTGCTAAAACTTCATAATATTCAGCTAATAATTCCTCCGAAATACAAAGTTGAAATTTCTGATCAATAAAAAGGTCGTTAATAATGAGGTTTGGGTAACCACGTTGAATGAGAGATGATACGATTACGTTCGTATCAATTACGATTCTTTGCATTTTTTCTAACAGCTTTTACTTCATTTGTAATTTCGTCCATTGTCATTTTTGAAATGCCATATTTGTCTGCAAGTTCTACGCATTTGCTTAGATTTTGGCGTGTCAATTCTTTGCTAACAATGTCAATGAAATCAGTAAAAGTTAATTTGTCATCCTTAAGACCGAACTTATTATATTCAATATCCGATATCGAAACATTTAGTGTCCGCATAATTTAATGTTTATTCAAATCTACGAAAAATGTCCAAAAGTTCAATTTTTTACGGTCGCTCATTGGGCATTGCAGCAACAAGCGTTTGTGAAAATACTAAAGCTTTTTCGTTATTGTTTCGGATACCTTTTGGAGAAAGATAATCGTTTAAACCATTATCAAAGCTCTTTTGGAGTTTTTTCACAGTCTGACGAAAAAGGCTTGGCGCAGGACCGGAATTCATTGCTTGCAGCCCGGAATCCCTACAAAATGTAGGGACTGATTAAAGAAATAAAAGTACAGGTTAACAAACAAAAGCCAAATACGCCACTCTTCTACCGGTCAAACAGTTTCCCTGCTTCAGTAGGAAGACCTGCTTTTCATATTGTATTGAAGTTACGCTTCGCTTAAACTACAACAAGTGCCACGAACACTTATGCTAGCAGGGTTTTAGTAGTATGAATGTCGAATAATTACTGTTAAATCATTGATTATTCCATTATTTTCCTTAAATGTTTTGTCTCGCAAGAACGTAAAAGCGTTAGCGTTTTGAATTATATTTTTTGAATGAATAGAATCATTTGACGCATAAAGTAAACTTGCATTAAGAGACAAGAAATTTTCGTACAACTTTTCAAAATGTTTATGATCATCTCCAGAAAAATAAACCTTCAATTCGAAAAGTGATTGTTTTAAAGCATACAAAGGAGGCCATATCATTTCATCGGTTTGTTCAACAGATATTTTGTTGCCAAGAATATCCCAATGAGGAACTTTGTGCCACATAAATTCGACTTTGGCATAATTGGAAAGAAAGGTATTTACTGCAACAATTTTGTGTTGCTGAAACAAAGAATATTTGATTTCAATTTTCTTCGATTTACTATCAAAGATTCTTTTTACAAAATAAGAAATACCCAAAACAATAAGAACTGATTGGCTCCAGTATGTGGTTAAAACTTCTTTTATCATTAATTTATTTATTAATCAAGGAAACCCAACGGGCCAAAAGGCGCAATCTTGATTGCCCCTATATTAATAGTTTTAAGTGAATAATATTTATCTACCACAATCATCTGCTGCCTTTTTAGCATCATCTGCTTCACTCTTTGCCTGTCTTCCTAAATTTTTTGCACCATCTAAATCCGACGACATCAGCGCTCTGTTTGCATAAGAATAGCCATCATCTGCATTTTTTGCTGCCTCTTCACATCCGCATTCTTCCGCAGCCTTTTTTGCATCTTCAAAAGCACTTTTAGCCTGTCTTGCATTTTGCTGTGCTTCGTCTAAACCACTTGAAAACATATAGACTTTGTTTGAGTAGTCATATGCATCATCAGCCTTACGATATGCATTCTCACAACTACCTGATCAACTATGTAAAAAAGCAGGCAACAGTAAAAGCATTAAAAATTTAAGTGCTTGTCCAAAAAGAAATTTTTTAGCTTTTTGAATTGGTGATTTTGTGCTGACCATTTTATTTAGTTTTAAATGTCTTAATGGTTTGCTTATTGAGCTCTGTCGTATATGCTGGCAAGGAATTAGCTCAACACTTTTTGTAAAAATAATTATTTATATTCCTCAATTATAGCATCCCACTTTGGGTTCTCAATGTTATAAGCAGATTCATTTAAATATACCCGAAAACCTAAAGCTATACCTTCATTTTTTATATTAATCTCACTCTCTACAAACGTTGCTAACCTTGGAATTAATCGCAAAACTTCTTCTTTGGCTGGCTGATTAATTAACGTCTCTCCGGCTTTCGCACCAGAAAAACGACACGCATAAACAACTGGAATACCTACAACTGTCAATTCACTTTGAGTATTTACTAAGGTTACTTTACCGTAGTCTATCCCAATGCCTAATCCAACATCTTTAATGAATACATTGAAGCAATCCCTACTCTGGTTATAATGTTCATAAAAAAGCACGTGGCATTCCGTAGTAGCTTTAATTGCACGTATTATCGCTTCTTTTCCGCTATAGAATTTCGGAAAGAAAGCTAAAATGCCATCGCCTGTGAACTTATCAAAGATGCCAAAATTAGAAATGATTATTTGAGACAGTTTTGAACTTAGTTGGGTAATAAATTTTGAAAAAAGTTCAGGAGTGCGAGCCTTTAACATTAATTCAGTTGAGCGTCTTATATCAATTGAAACTACCACAGCTTCACATTCGGTAGAATCCTCAAACAAATTCCTAAAAGCGTCAGAAGCTAATAATTTCTTTCTTCCATCTTCGGATATTCGTGTTAAGATGTGATTCATTTTTTCCTTCGCAATGAGCTCGTGGTGAATCTTTTCAAATTCTGCAATTTTGTTTTCTTTGTTTTCACTATCAGCTTTAATATCTTTTAATTCATCAGCAGATTTTTTAAGTCTTCTTTTTAAGTCAGTAATCTCTTCGGCAATGGCAAATTGATTATCAAGTGTAGAATCACCTAATCTTACATTGGTATTTGCAAAAATCCTCGAATTGGTATCAAGAGCAGACAAACCAACTGACTGTAAGACGGTGGGGTTAAAAATATTTTGAGAACTAACAACATGTCCAGCATAGATGTTAGTGCCTAAGGGTTGTCCAGCGTAAATGTTAGTGCTAAAAGGTTGGTTAGCGTAAACGTTAGTACCCAAAAGTTGACCTACATGAACGCCACTCGGGTTTATGTAAACAGGCTTTTCATTCTTAATTTGACCTACAAACTTTTCAGATATAACTTCCGGTTTCTCTTTTTCGATAGTGTTGTTAATTTCCTTTTTCTTGCCCTCCTGAACCTCATCTTTTTTATTCTCTTTCATAATTTTACTTTTATTATAGGGAAACCAAAGTTAAGAGAGTTTCATTTGTCAATTTGGAGATAACTCTTTAAAACTGCGTTATAAAATAGCAACTAACGTTTTTTTATTATTTCTCTTAATTTCTTTCCTAGGTCAAGCCTCATAAAATCATCTTGACTTCTAAACTGCATTTCAATATATCTTTCTCTTACTAATGTTGTCGGTGGAAGTTCTGTTCTAAAACTATCTTCAGTTTTCTTAATAAATTCAAGTAGCTCACGTCCTCTAATTGTTAAAGGTGAAATGAAAGTTGGTTGTAATTGTCTTTCTTTCCAGTCAATTAAATAATCAGAATAGTTAATTGTTGCAAGATTTTGGCTCATCAAAAATTTTGCATAGTCATGTAAGAACTCGTGTTCAGTAAATCCAATACCTAATCCAAACTCTGTTTCATTGTTGTGTTCTGCAATAGCTAAAGCTAAGTCCATACTGAAATATACATGTCTACATAGGTTTGTAAGTCCTTGAGTAAATAAATCCAAGTAGCTAATATTAAAAGTTGGGTTTTGACAAATTGTATTTATCATTATTGAAAATACTTGATTTGCCGGATAATATGGCACACTTAAATCTCCTGTTGTTTCAAATATATCTTTTGCCGAAACACAATTTAAGGTTGATTTTTTATTTATTGCTATGTAAAAATGGCTTTGCTTTGGAATGTTCAACTGATATCTAACATCTGTAAAGTATATTTTGCCGTCATTTGGATAATATACAAATAAGATTACAGGAAGAGGGAAAACAGACCAATAATTTTTATGTTTTTCCTTAGGATAAAACGCAAAATGGTCTCCTTTGTCAACTAGATAAGAGTTTCCTGATTTTATTTGTGCAGCAACAATTTTTCCTGTAGCTTCTCCATTTTCTTTAATATGTTCTACTTGTCCGTCAATTCCAATGTCGCCATTTGAAGTTTCACGAAATACATAGCCATAGGAGTTCAACTCTAAGGCTATTTTTAAAACGCCTTCCCGTTCTTTGTAATAATTTTCTGTTACTATCGGTATGTTCATAAAATTGCTGCTAACACACTGATTTCCGGCATTATGCTAATATTGATTAAAACACATCAATTGATTTTCAGTGAATTAATCCTGCGCATTTTATATTGTTGTGCCGTCAATACAACATTTCATTGTTTATAATATTATCCCCTTTGCTAAACTACAATTTTTTATCATAATAAACATTTTCTCTAATTATTATTATTTTAATCGCTGCTTATTTTTCATGAACAACAGGATATACATTTACCAACAGCTTATATTATTTGCAAAAGGACGTCGGAGTTCCTCGCAAGAGACCCTGACGGGGCGAGACCACAGGTGCGAAAAGTTGTTTTAGTGTGGTTATAACTAATAAGAAAGCCGGCAATGATGCCGGCTTTCTTTAATTCTAATCTTGTATATATCTAAGCCAAATTACGTACCATTGATTCTCGTTCGTAAAAGCGTTTGGCGGCGGCCTTGGTAAACTGTTTGTTCATTTCAACAATGCCTTCATCCATCACTACATGGGCTTTGTCAAGCAGCGGTTGTGCTTCTTTACTGTAACCAATGGCTTTCAGGTGTCCATAGGCATCCATTATCCATTGTATAGCAGCACTTTCTTTTAGCAACATTTCTGTACCTGCTGTAGAAAGTATCACTGCTACTGCATCAAATAATTGTGAAGGACTGCCTGCCAACTGACCGTCGGCTTTTACTTTTGTTCCATCACTTAGTTGAATTCCATTTATTTTGTTGGCTACAAGTTTATAGCTGCCCCCGGCTTTTGTTATGTCTTGTATTGCTTTGTTTATTGTGGTCGCATCGCTGCCGTCTGCAATTAAAATACCTACACACCGTCCTTGCAAAATTTCCTTCCTGTTTTTTTGAATGGAAAGTGCATCTGAAACAGGAAGGTCCTGTGCCTGTTTAGCTGCAGGTGATTTAGGCGGCAATGATATTCCTAAACCCTTGGCTACCCTGACGGCAAGGTCTTCAGACACATTTCTCAAATTACCTACAACCCTTGGTGGCACATGTTCAAGATTCACTTTTGACAATTCAAACACCAATGCAAAGGCAATATGTGCCTGTTCATTTTCCGTTTGTGAATTAAAAAACAACCTGGCCTGGCTATAATGATCCGCAAAAGATTCTGGTCGAATGCGCAATTTATCACCCTGCTCATCATTATCTGACCTTCCCCTAAAACTGGTGAAACCTATCGCCGGATTTTCCCTAGGTCCCCCCTCCTCACCTGCTGTGAGTAAACTATTGGGTTCATAATTTGCCCTGCCTGTTGGTATCTGTGTCTGCATCATACCATCCCTTTGCATATTCATGTAAGGACATTTTGGTGCATTAACAGGTATTTGATGAAAGTTGGTTGTACCTAATCTGGATTTTTGAGTATCTAGATAACTAAACAGTCTCCCCTGTAACAAAGGGTCGTTGGTAAAATCAATACCCGGCACCACATTAGAAGGTAGAAATGCAACTTGTTCAGTTTCAGCAAAAAAGTTATCAGGGTTTCTATCAAGCACCATACGGCCTACAATTTTTATGGGTACTAATTCTTCCGGAATAAGTTTGGTAGCATCCAACACATCAAAAGGTAACGAGTCTGCTTTCTTTTGATCAAACAATTGCATACCAAGTTCCCATTCTGGAAAGTCCCCATTCTCTATGGCTTCGTGTAGGTCTCGACGGTGATAATCGTTATCGGCTGCTTGTAATTTCAAGGTCTCATCCCACACGGTTGACTGAAGACCTAATTTAGGTTTCCAATGAAATTTTACAAAAGTAGATTTGCCTTTTTCATTCACCAACCTGAAGGTGTGAACACCAAAACCTTCCATCATACGTAGTGAACGGGGAAGGGTGCGATCGCTCATAGCCCACATAATCATATGAGTAGACTCGGGCATTAGAGAAATAAAATCCCAAAAAGTATCATGATGGGCACTACCCGCTTGTGGGTAGCCTGTATTAGCCTCCATTTTTACAGCATGAACAAGGTCGGGAAACTTTATAGCATCCTGAATAAAAAAGACTGGAATATTATTACCCACCAAATCCCAATTACCTTGCTGTGTGTAAAACTTTACGGCAAAGCCTCTTACATCCCTCGGCGTATCTACCGAGCCTGCACCACCGGCCACAGTAGAAAACCTTGCAAATAAGGGTGTCTTTTCACCTGCCCGTTGAAAAATATCTGCCTTGGTTATATCTGATAATGATTCAAAAAGTTCAAAGAAACCATGAGCCCCAGAACCTCTGGCATGCACAATGCGTTCAGGTATGCGCTCATGATCAAAATGAAATATTTTTTCGCGAAGTACAAAATCTTCTAATAAAATAGGCCCACGCTTACCGGCCTTTAAGCTGTTCTGATTGTCTGAAATGGGCATTCCATGATTTGTGGTAAGCGCTGAATTATCCTGAGCAGTTTGGTGTGTTTCGCCACCGGGAGTTTTCTTTTTACTATTTGCCATGGTTATATTTTAAAAGGAAAAATTATTTGGATAAGAAAAGTGATAAAATTATTTACCCCTTTTAATTTTGGTTAGGTCTAATATTTAAATAAAAAGATTGTGCCACAAGATTAATTTTAGATAAAAGGTATTAATAGTCATATCGGGTAAAGAATTTATTGATATATGATGATTAATAACCTACGAATAGAAAGAGTAATCCGATAAAATTAAAATGTGGAAAGCAGATTAATATTTTGAATTCAAATTTTGTAATACGCTTCTAGAGTTGTTTGTAACAACTTTTTTTTGATAAAAAAAACTTACTTAAAAAGAACATGATTCAACTGCTATTGATGCTTCTCCAACAACAGGATTATACATTAACCAACATTTTTTTTCGCTATCTGGTGGAAGTTCTTCATTCCAGATTTATAGTATTAGCACAGATTTTTCATTACATCAACTTTTTGAAGTTTAAATAACCCATGCAAGGGATTAACGGTGGCGCATTAATGTAGCTTACAGGTTTTAATTGCTCAAAACAACCGGCAATACAAATACACCCGTATATGGCAATCCCCTCCATTAGAATCATTTTCTTTGCAGCCTATGCGGATGGCGTGCCGCCCATCAACATTGTTGATCACCTTTTCAAAGCTCCGTAAATTCAGGTTATCCATAAATGCTAGCCCATCCGAGGTATTGTCAGAAGTTTTTAACACCTGTATCATATTGGTTGGTACCGTTGCCATCATTTCATCAGTAATATCGCCAAACTCAAGATTGGCTGCTGCTGTGGCACCAATAATGGTTTGTGTACCCGGACACGCAATCACTTTGGAACAACCATTGTTATTATCGCTCACCTTACAGTCAAAGATGTGGCGGGTGACTGTGCTGTTTTCACCGGTCTTTATGAGGGTGCCGTTGTTGCAGGTGTAATTGAAACTCCTTAAATCGGGGCTTACCTGCAATGCCTCAATGCTTTCTCCATGGGTAATAAAAAAATTTTTATAACCCCGGTCTCCAACATAACATCCGCATAATCTTTCCAGAGGTGTAGTGACAGAGGTATTGCCGCCTACATAGTTCGGGTAATTAACCTTAGGGTTTTTAGTAACTATCATATCGCTCACCGAACGTTTGATTATCTGGTTTTGCATTACCACATTATACCGTGCAAAATCAAGGTTAGATTCGCTGCTGCCAAAGGGGAAGCCATTATCATCGTTGCAAAAGCCAAATCCCACTCCGGTAAGGGTGAAATCATCATTTTTGGAAGAGATATAAATAGCCGGGTTATCGCCTTTATATTTATTGTAGTTAAATACATTGTTGATGATGTGGTTGTGGGATGGTGTGCTATGCCGCACTACGCCGCCTTCTCCGCAATTTCGGTAGAGATAAATCCCCCCATGATTAAGCGAAGAAAAAAAATTGTTGGAAATAGTGTCATAACTAGATCCGTCTATGGCTATGATAGGCCGGTCCCACCGTTCGAAGGGTTTATTGCCGGTTGTAGTATGGAATTTATTGTTACTAATAAGGTTGCGGGTAGATTCTGCATCCAAATAAAGGGCTACGGCAGTGGAATGGCCAAGAAGCATAGAATTGATGAGTTTGCTAAAAGAGACGCCGGGGGAAAAGTAAACCGGGTTGCGGCCTGTACCCGTAATGGTCATACTGTCCAGGGTAATAAAAGCTGGTGCGTTTGATCTGGCCCTTTCTGCATGACCCGATCTAAAAGAAGATAATTTGTAATGATTAACCTGCTTGCCATTATCATCGTAGGTCAAACCTTGTCCGTTTTTGCACATTCCCCAAATGCGTATAGAACCGTTAACCCTACAGTTTTTAATGGTGATATGTGTGGGTCTCTGCCACGTCCTTACCCCATTGTTAAACGTTGATGAGCTCATAACCTCTATCATGTCTTTCCCTGCACCCATTGTGCCGGCGCCCCCGTTCAACAAGGCACCATTACCGTTAAATACAATATGGCTTGATCTGCCGCCTTCAAATATGAGGCGTTTGGTAATTACGTCATTGGGTTCCAGCTTGCAACTACAGTCAATAATTACACTTGAACTTTCGGCATTAGCATTTGCCTTTATCTCCTGCATTTTCTTAAAATCGCATGGAGGTTTTGGCTTTGAGGGTTGTAGTAAAATTTCGGGAGGGACGGGAAATAGCTGTGGCAATGTTCTGGGCTGAGCAGTGGCAATGTTAAGCAAACCCCAGTTAGAAATAAAAAACAAAACATAAACAGTGCAAAGACATTTTTTTACTGATTTCATAACCTTTTTATTTTGAAAGTTATTAATAGGCACTTATGTTGCTATGTAAAAACTGCCTGATTTGATCCATTAATAATCATTAACTAAAGTTAGAATTTTAAAGGCTAAATCAAAAATCCTATATTTGAAAGCAACAGAAAATATGCAGATAAATTTGATTTCAAATAAAATGAATATACTTTCAACAATTTTATTTTGACCACTAATTACTGAATCGTATTTTATAATCGTAATATGGATATTTATTACCAATTCATAGAGTTGTGATGTTACTTTTGTTGCTGCCTGCCCCGTCAATTTTTGCGAGGGTCGCATTTCGTTCATCAGCAGTGCTTCTATTAAGCTTTTTACACTTAGGTATTAACAATTGAATTTTGTAAACCTTTGCTAAGTAGATAAATCCTAAATTTTAGATTAGCATAAACTTACCTTCACATCATGCAATTAAATAAACAAATAGCCTTGCAATGGTTCAATGCTTTTAATGATCATGATATTGAAAAACTATTGTCAATGTACCATGAACATGCCGAACATTACAGCCCCAAACTTAAAATTCACCAACCTGAAACAAATGGATTAATAAATGGCAAATTAGCTTTGAGAACATGGTGGACAGATGCATTTGACCGATTACCCAATCTTCATTATAAAGTAATAGTGCTTACTGCAGAAGATAATCGTGTTTTTATGGAATACATCCGCCAAACACCTGGTGAAGCTGATTTAAGGGTTGGAGAAATACTAACAATTAAAGAAGGGAAAATTGTAGCTTCAAGAGTTTATCATTCATAGCGATAATAAAATTGAATAGTAAACTTTTATAAAATGGAAAGATATAGTTCTTCAACTTTCTTTCTTGCCCATGGCGTTTTTCGTAAAAAAGTTAAGCTTGATTTTATGCCCGGATTATTATTAAAACAATTAATTCTGATGAGTTGCCCTAATTGCGGCCAACCAAAATGTTTCACTAATTCATTTAAGATAAACTCAAGTGTTTTTCCATGCAATGGATCGTTAGAGGATGGCTCATTAATATTTGTTTGCAAATGGTTCTATTTTCTTTATTTGGTAAATCTGTTTCACTTTAGATTACTTTATTACAACCAATCTAAAAACTTTTTCATTTCCCTGTAGCTTTATAAAATAAGTGCCATTACTGATTGATGAAATATTAACTATCGAATTTGATTTGTACCAAAACTGCTTAACAACCACACCTTGAGTAGAGTATATAGTTGCTAATCTATTTTCATAATTATTTTCGGGGGTGTCAAAGCTAATACTTGTTGTAGCAGGGTTGGGATAAATAATCCATTCACTATTTACCATTTTATTATTGGCTATATCAACCTTACTGTAAAAGAAATTTCCATTGTTTAAAACCTGTTTTACTCTGTAATACAATTTGGTTTTTACAGCATTTAGCTCATGAAAATAATTGTAGTTCATCTTTTGAGGCATAGCAGCTATTTCACCTACTATTTGCCAGTTAACCGCATCAGTACTATATTCAACTATGTATTTTTTTGCATTTTCTATATTTTTTACATGCCATAAAATTTCTACTGTTTTAAGACTGGTAAATTTTACCCGACAGTCTAGTGTTAGAATTGGTAAAACTCCATTGCAAATTACCGGTAGTCCCAACGTTGTGAGCAAAAAATCCCGTGATTTATTAATGATATCTTGCCAATAAACGGTGGGGCCTGTGGTAAAAAATGTACCATTTGTGGTACCCCAATATTCATGAGGTTCTCCGGCGGCAGTATAGTATTCATGTGAAACATTATTTCGTATCAAATGATCATGCACATGTGCAGAACCATGAACACTTGGCAGCGTACCAAGATTAAAGGGAGAGCCTTCTGTAATAGGAACAATAACGTCTGCATCTCCATGAAACATAATAAGCGGAACAGTGTTATTATTCATCCAACCGGTGTCGCTGATGGCTCCCCAACAAGAAATAATACCCGCTATATTGGAAGTGTGGGATCCTACAACTCCTGTACAATTTTTACAACCTAAATTAGGCTGTAGTCCTGCAGCAAAAGTGCTGGATGGCCTTTCAGAATCATCAAGATAAGCAAGATTTAGTGCCATAAATGAACCGGCACTGCTGCCCCAGAAAAATATTTTTGTTGTATCAATTCTATAAAGAGCTGCATTGTTTTTAAAATATCGTACGGCTGCACTTGCATCCTGAGTAGCACGCCACACAGCCCTTTCTGCACTGTTGCTACTAAACAAATTAAAGTTCATTCTGTAATCCATAGTAGCAGTCACATACCCTCTTGATGCAAATGAATCACATAGTGAAACCATATCATCGCTAGACCGGGTACCTGAAATAAAACCGCCCGGATGCGCAAATAGGATAAGTGCCCTGCTTTGTGCAGTATCGCCATTTGGTTGATACACATCTAATTTGAGCGATTGGGAAGTGGTAAAAGCCTCTGATAAATATACTGCCGGTATACCCGGTGATGTTGCATAGGTAACATCAGGGATTATTGTTGTTCCGGAAAAAATTCTATGATTATACCTGCAATCCTGTGCAAATAAAATATTTGGCAAAAGAATAATTACCAACAAATAAAATTTCATATATATAAAGCTAATTATAAAAAGTTAACCCTGAAACAAGGTTATCAATTGACTCAATTTTTCTTTAAGTTCGAAACGAGGTAAGATGAAATCTAAAAATCCATGTTCAAGTAAAAATTCGCTACGCTGAAAACCGGGCGGCAAATCTTTTTTAATAGTTTCTTTAATTACCCGTGGCCCGGCAAAACCAATAAGAGCACCAGGTTCAGCAATGTTTAAATCTCCCAACATTCCAAAACTGGCTGAAATACCACCAAAAGTTGGATCGGTAAGTAAACTGATGTAAGGTAGTCCCGCATCTGTTAATTGAGAAAGTTTACCACTTGTTTTAGCAAGTTGCATTAGACTAAAAGCACTCTCCATCATTCTTGCGCCGCCGCTTTTACTTATGACCATGTAGGGTAATCTATGTTCAATACAATAATCTACCGCACGGCTGAATTTCTCTCCCATTACGCTGCCAAGGCTTCCCCCAATAAACTCGAAATCCATACAGGCTATAACAATACCATTACCTTGTACATTGCCGGTTGCAACCCGCATACTATCAGTAAGATCAGTTTTTGACCAAATATCTTCAAGCCTTTTCTGATAAGGTTTCAAATCTGTAAAGCCAAGAAAATCTTTGCTGCGTATATTGCCAAAAAGTTCCGTGTATTCGTTATGATCAAAAATAATTTCATAATACTCCTCACTGCCTATTCGGTGATGATAGCTACATTTTGGGCAAACAAAAAGGTTTTCCTTAAGATCAGAGGAGGTACTTATATGGTTACACTCGGGGCATTTGGTCCAAAGCCCCTCGGGAGTTTCCTTTTTTTCTGATGTAGTAGTAAGGATGCCTTTTTTAATACGTCTGAACCAACGTGGCTTTCCCTCTTCCAACTTTTCTTTATCTCCGGTTAACCGAGCATCAAAATCTTCTTCGTCTTCTTTTTTCATAAGGGTCTCTTGGTGATATAAAATTAGACTTTAATTACAAAACTACATTACTTGTGGTCTAAAATAAATTAGCGTCAGTTTTGAACCTAAAATAAATACTAAAACATTACTTGTTATAAATTCCCTACACTTAAATAATGTAGCATGATTTAATAACTTATAAAATAAAAAATCACACAACGAACATCAATAACAACATCAAATTTATAATTGATAATTATGAAATGAAATTGTAAACTAATTCGTTGTGTGAATACAATATTTTATGCCAAAGTAATACTTTCATCAAGATAAACGTCCTGACAGGCATTTAATAAATTTACGCCTTCGGCAAATGGTCTTTGAAATGCTTTACGTCCCAAAATTAGTCCCATACCTCCAGCTCTTTTATTAATTACGGCTGTCATTACCGCTTCCTGCAAATCACTGTCGCCCTGACTTTCTCCACCACTGTTAATTAAACCAACACGGCCGTTGTAACAGTTTAGTAATTGATATCGGGTTAAGTCAATAGGATGATCAGTAGTTAGCTTTTCATATACCAATTTGTTTGTTTTGCCATGCTTTGTAGCAAGGAAACCCCCATTGTTGGTTGGTAACTTTTGCTTAATAATATCAGCTTGTAAAGTTACCCCCAAATGATTGGCCTGACCGGTAAGGTCTGCAGAAGTATGATAATCAACGCCATCAACTTTAAATGCATTATTACGTGTATAACACCACAAAATTGTAGCCATTCCTAGTTCGTGGGCTTGCTCAAAAGCTGTAGCCACCTGCACCAATTGCTCAGCGCTTTCAGGACTACCCCAATAAATTGTTGCACCTACTGCTACAGCACCCATGTTCCATGCACTGCGTATGGTACCAAACATTTTTTGATCAAACTTATTTGGATAACTTAAAAATTCATTGTGATTTATTTTTACCACAAATGGTATTTTATGCGCATATTTTCTGCTCATGATACCTAAAACACCATAGGTTGAGGCAACAGCATTGCAACCACCTTCTACAGCAAGCTTAATAATATTTTCAGGGTCAAAATAAATAGGATTTGGAGAAAAGGAACTTCCTGCACTATGTTCTATACCCTGATCTACAGGGAAAATACTGCAATATCCTGTATCTGCCAATCGGCCATGACCAAGTAAAGATTGCATGCTGCGCAATACCTGATTGTTACGGTTACTATTGATCCACTGATCATCTACATGCGAAGGCGATGGAGCATGAATAGTAGATTTGTCTATAGTTGTACAGGTATGGTTAAGCAAAGATTCTGCCTTGCTACCCAACAGATTCAGGATTTGTTGATTTGCCATGAAAGATTTTTAGTTTGTGGTGAAAAAGCAAATATAGGAAAATGAAAATTGCGGCAATTGAGTATCTAAAAATGATTCAATTTAACTAACGGGCATTAGTTTTTATTAATAAATAACTATACTAAAAATGTTTAATTATTACTACGGTTATTAACCACATTTTAATATCAATTATCTTATTATAATCATTGAAAAGCACAATATTTGAGGAAAATATATTATTGAAATGATAACAAAATGACTGTATCCTCAAACATTTCAAACTTATCCCTATTTTAGTTAAATGATTCAACAGTGGTTCAATTGGAGAACAGTCTTTATTTTGGTAGCATTAGGTATAGTAAGTGGTACTATTTTCTATTCAAATTATCTCGCCAAAAAAATTGCCCACGAAGAAAAACAAAAAGTAGAAACCTGGGTAGAAGCACAGCGTACCATACTAACAGCTAATGAAAATTCTAATTTAAACCTAGCAACACGTATCTCTACAGAAAACGATGATGTTCCTATTATTGAAACCAATGAGAAGGACAGTATCACAGGCAACTACCTCAATATTGATACAATAGAAGTAAAGTCTGATCAAAACTATCTGGCTGACAAACTGGAGGAATTCAAAAAGCTGCACTCTCCCATCGTTTTGCTTATTAGCGAAAAGCCATACATCGCCAACAGGTATTATTATGGCGAAAGCGATTTGCAAAAACAGGTTCGGTACTACCCAATAATTCAATTGATCATTTTGTTTCTGTTTATCGTGATAGCCATTATAGCACAACGCAGCCGATATCAAAATACACAAAATCAGGTGTGGGCGGGGCTTGCAAAAGAAACGGCACATCAATTGGGCACACCTGTTACCAGTCTGGAGGGGTGGATAGAAGTACTGCGTGACATTTCCGGAACAGAGAAAATACTACCCGAAGTAGAAAAAGATGTAAGCAGGTTAAAGCTCATTTCTGACCGCTTTGGCAAAATTGGCAGCATCCCCAAATTGGAAGAAAAAAATATGGTTGAGCAGATTGGCAGTATGATAGATTATATTAAAAAGAGGGCAAGCGACAAGGTAACTTTTTCGCTCAATGCTAATGGTGAAACCAATATACCCTGCATGATTTCGCCACCCTTGTTTGATTGGGTGATTGAAAATTTATTAAAAAATGCACTAGATGCCATGGAAGGAAAAGGGAGAATAGATATAAATATTTATGATGAAGCTGCATCGGTAATAATAGATGTAAAAGATACAGGCAAAGGCATTAGTAAATTAAATGTAGCCAAGGTTTTTAAACCCGGATTCACCACTAAAAAACGTGGATGGGGATTGGGACTAACACTAACCCGCCGCATTGTAGAGCAATATCATCGTGGACATATTTATGTAAAAAACTCTGAAACAGGCAAGGGCACTACTTTTAGAATTGTATTAAACAAATGATTTTTTATAGTAAATGATTTTATTACTTTTGCCCCCCAAGCGGAGGTGGCGAAATTGGTAGACGCACTACCTTGAGGTGGTAGCGCCTTTTACCGGGCATGGGAGTTCGAATCTCCTCTTCCGCACTTAATTAAAAAACCACATTTTTATAATGTGGTTTTTTATTTTGCAATAGCTTTGGAGGAGATATTAGAGGATAGATGTTAGATATTAGATGTGTAATATATAATCATGAGGACTTAATTCTTTACAATAATAAACTCATAACTCTAAATTCATAATTCTAAACTCTTAACCCATAACTAAACACAAAATGCCCCTTATAGCCCCCTCCATACTTGCTGCCAATTTTTTACAGTTGCAAAACGAATGCACCATGCTGAATGATAGCAGGGCCGATTGGTTTCATTTAGATGTAATGGATGGCAGATTTGTGCCGAATATCAGTTTTGGTTTACCCGTTATTGAACAAATCAGAAAAGCCACAACTAAAGTATGTGATGTACACCTCATGATTGTAGAACCTGAAAAATATGCTGAAGCTTTTAAGAATGCCGGCGCAGATGTACTTACCGTTCATATAGAAGCTTGCCACCACTTGCACCGTAACATACAACAGATAAAAAGTCTGGGTATGAAGGCGGGTGTAGCTTTAAATCCTCATACACCTGTTGCATTACTTGCAGATGTACTGCACGATATAGATCTGGTTTTAATCATGAGTGTAAATCCTGGATTTGGTGGTCAAAAGTTCATACATCATACCATTGAGAAAATAATTCAGCTACGCAAAATGATTAGTGATAAACAATTGAAAACACTCATTGAAATAGATGGGGGCATTACACTTGACAATGCAGCAGCAGTTGTTAAAGCCGGTGCTGATGTATTGGTTGCAGGCAATACGGTTTTTAGTGCTGCAAACCCCAAAGAGGTGATTGGGCAATTGAAAGATATTTCTTAAAGAATGACCACGAAGCCAAATTCCCAGATGTTTTAATTACAGCTACACGCATAATCTTCCTCCAAATCTATGACCGTAACTACGTTGGTGTGTTGAGTGTTAGGTGCAAAAATAATTCTGACATGTTGCCCGTCGTTGGTATTGCCTTCAACTGCGTACTTGGGTCCACGTTCGTTTTGTAATTCACTTTTGTTATAATTGATTGTTCCATTTACCAATATTTCTTTTACCTCCTGCTGTGTTATATGTCGGCATTTCATTCTGCAACGGGCATGTTTAGAGTAAAACAAATGATCAGGATTTCTGTCTAATCCATCGCGGTTAACATTATTATTTACTGAAGGCTTACTTCTATTACTTGAAATTGGAGGAATATTTTGCCTGATGGTAGTTTTAGGAACTACAGTCTTGCTTCTGCATTGCTTTACACTAATAGCAATCAACGCCATGATTACCAACAGTATAATTGGTAGTAATTTTTTCATATTCATATTGGAAAATTAATAAACGAAAATGAAAATGAGGTTTTATTGTTGAAATTATTTTTACCCTAATTGCTCTAAAAAATAAATTTAGAGGAAAAATGAACAAGTTGGGGTTATTGAAACAAGCTTTTTTTTGTATTATTCTTCATCATTCTTCTACCTATCTTTACCGCCTTATGGGCGAAAACAGATCAGTGGCATTTCATACATTAGGTTGCAAACTCAATTTTTCTGAAACCTCTACCCTTTCCCGTTTGTTGGAAAATGAAGGTTTTGAAAAGAAAGACTTTGACGACATGGCAGATGTATATGTTATAAACACTTGCTCTGTAACTGACAATGCTGATAAAGAATGCAGACAAATCGTTCGCCGCATACAACGCAAAGCTCCTGAAAGCCTTGTTGTAATTACAGGCTGTTATGCGCAATTAAAACCTGAACAAATAGCCTCTATACAAGGTGTTGACTTGGTACTCGGCGCAGCCGAAAAGTTTAACATAGCACAGCACCTGAAAGAACTCACAAAAAACGATAGTGCAAAAATTTGCAGTTGCGATATTGCCGATGTCAGTGGCTTCAATTCTTCTTTCTCCATCAATGACCGTACACGTACTTTTCTCAAAGTGCAGGATGGTTGCGACTACAATTGTTCTTTCTGTACTATACCCATGGCACGTGGCAAAAGCCGGAGCGATACCATAAATAATGTTGTAAAAAATGTGGAGGAGTTGGCAGCATCAGGTGTAAAAGAAATAGTACTTACAGGTGTAAACCTTGGCGACTTTGGTAAAGGACCTGATGGAAACAAAAAACATGAAGAAAACTTCTATGAGCTTGTAAAGGCATTGGAGAATGTTGAGGGGATAAAACGCTACCGCATTTCATCTATTGAGCCCAATTTGTTGACCAATGAAATTATTGAACTGGTGGCCAACAGCGATAAATTTATGCCCCATTTTCATATTCCATTGCAAAGTGGTAGTAATGATGTATTGGGTCTTATGCGCCGCCGCTACAAAAGAGAGTTGTATGCAGAGCGGGTGCAATTGATTAAAACACTTATGTCTCATTGCGCCATCGGTGTAGATGTTATTGTTGGTTTTCCCGGCGAAACTGATGCTCATTTTCAGGAAACTTTTGAATTTCTTCACGGGTTAGACATTAGTTACCTGCACGTATTTACCTACAGCGAAAGAGACAATACCTTAGCGGTGGAAATGAATAATGTAGTACCAATAAATGTACGCCACGAACGCAACAAAAAACTACGCAACCTTAGTTACATGAAGATGAGTGAACATACCCGCCTCCACATTGGTCAAACACGCAAAGTATTATTTGAAGCCAATACCAAAAGTGGAATGATGGAAGGCTACACAGATAACTACATAAAAATAACTGTTCCCTATAAAACTGAATGGGTAAATGAAATCGTAGATTGGAGAGTGTAGGAGATGTCAGATGTGTGATATTAGTATTTAGTACTTAGTATACAGTATTTAGTATTGAGTATTCAGTATTGAGACAATACCATATTTACAAGTTAACTAATAAACCAATTTACCAACAAACCCTTCGAACCCTTCGAACCTTTTGAACCTTTGCCCCCATGGAAGAGCCGTTTAAAAAATATTTGGTCACTATTAACTTCTTTATGGATGAGGTTTTTATGAACCTTGTTCCACCGCATCGTACATACATTAATTACCTTATTAACAAAGGCATTATTGACTCTTATGCTGTAAGTATGGAGAGTTATAGAAGTTGGATTATGATGACTGCAAAGAGTAAAGATGAAGTGAAAGAATACTTACAAAAATCTCCATTGTTTTCATATTGGACTTATGAAATAGATGAGCTGTTTGTGTATGATGGCCAAACATACAGACTGCCTGCATTGCAGTTCAACTAGGGTATTTTATACATCCATTCTGTTATAATGACAAATGCAATCCTAATGCTGCAAGGCCTTCATAAATCTCCCTTTATTGTTTGCTTTAATAAAAAGCGTCCACCACCCGAGTTATATTTTTATAGACAAAATGGGTTTCCTTTCCACGGTAATCAAAATCTTTCCCTCTGCCTTAGGTTACCAAATGGTTAAGCACTCTACCGTAAAAGCATCATTAGTGGTTGACAGTGATTGATTTATCAAAATTAAAGTCCCCAAACCCTAACTAACACTTGTTTATTAGATTTAATTTCAAGGTTACCTTTATTTATCTTTGGTATTGATAAGTACGTGTACACATTACTTCAAAGCTTTGAAAAAAGGTTTATCAAGAACCTTCAACTACACGATTTCTAAAAGCCACCTAATAGATTGTATTGCCTGCGGTTGTTAACCAGATGATGGTAATTATTTAATTCATTCATTTAAAACACAAAAAACATGAAACAGGCATTTTTAAAATTTTCAGGAAAAAAGTTCATTAGCGCAGCATTACTTTTTGCATCCGTTTTAATGACATCTCTTAGCGTACAGGCAGGCTCCAACGAAAACCCTGCAGACAAATCTGGTATTAATTATACTGGTAGCACCAACGATGGACTTATGTTTAAAATAAAAATAAACAACGAAACCGGTGCCAGGTTTACAGTTACAGTTAAGGATGATAATAATGAGATATTGTTCTCCACTTCTTACAACGAAAAATCGTTTGACAAGCAATTCAAATTGCTAAAGGGAGAACAATACAGTAGCAAATACTACATTACTGTTAGCAGCCATAACAAGCAGTTAGAACAAAAGTATGTGGTGAACACCTCTACCCGTTCTGTACAGGATGTTGTTGTAAGTAAATTGTAAAACTATTTTCCAAATTAAACTATCAAAAAGCCCTGCAATTTTGCGGGGCTTTATTTGTGAAAAATTATTAAGGAAACTAACAAAAACCCTTAGTTTCATCTTTCATAGTAAATCAAACCGGAATGAAACATTTTCGATTGTACTTAATTTTTTTGCTCCTGACTTGTCCCTTTTAGTGCGGTGGCAATAATTTTTGGATAATACCCTTCATTTTGTGTGTTGGTTCTGCCTTTATGGTTACGATTTTGCTGGTCATTTCATTTAAGATTTGCCCGTCGATAATCTTCTTTGACTCATCCAAGAACTTTCTTACCGATACGCCTGCCTTTAACTCAATATGCTTTGATATAACCAATGCCATAAAGCATATCAAAATGTGTAGTTTTATAGGTTGCTCTTTGTAGTGGAAAATCGGCCTGGTTTGTAGATCGCATTTCGATATTCTGAACGCTTGTTCTATTTTATAGAGTTCGTGGTAACGTTCTATGATCATTTTATTGTCTACTTCAGATGCTTCCAAATTCGTATAATATCCTTTGATGCCAAGTAGCTTCTTTGTTTTCTCAACAAGTACTTCGTTGATTTCTAATTGATGATTATTAGTTTTGGTAAATTTTAGTTTTTTGCTCTTAGATGGTTTTTCAACCACCTGCTTTGCCTTTTCAATTTGTTTATTCATTTCATACAAATCCTTGCGGTATCTTACCGAAGAATAACTGCAGATTAGATACCCGTTATCTGTTTTTATCCGGATGCTTTTACCATCTTCCCTGCTGATGTTTTTATCAATGTTCTCCAGCAGGCCAGTGGCAATATTGCCAAGCCTAGCCCCAACGATATAGTTGATATTGTTTTGGATTAATTGCTTTACATTCTCTGTACTAATCATAGCAGCATC
>JAYTDC010000060.1:0-56495 GCA_043736115.1 Segetibacter sp.
ACTTGCCTTAGTGCGGTAAATTTACAAAAATAATACACTAAAACGCTGATATTCAATACTTTGAAAACGCACTAATTTTAGAGGGGACAAGTCGGGACCGGCATATTGAGCAATGATTTTATTATTCATATTTGGCAGGCACTTGATGATATTTCTTTCGAAAGATAATATCTCTAAACTATCGGGCAACCTTGGCATACATGTAATATTTGTAGCCCCGCGAGGAGGATAATAGCTATACCCAAGAAGGTCTAAGTATTTTAAACCCTGTGGAAGTGGTGGCAATGAGGTTAAAGATGAATCCTTACCACATTTTAAGGTATCTAAACTATTCGGTAAAGGAGGCAATTGCTTTAAAAATGGATTGGCCTCAACATTTAAATATTCCAGCGTATTTGGTAATATAGGCAGGCTGTCTAATAAATTGACCCAACAATCCAGGTGTTTTAAACCCGGGGGTAAAGCAGGTAAATTATGAAGTAAGCCAGAAATCCCCAGATACTCAAGCCCATTGGGTAAAGCAGGTAAAGAGCCAAGTTGCTTACTTGAAATTTCTAAATGTTTTAATGAAGGGGGTAACTGTGGTAAAGCCGTTAAAAAAAAGGCCCCTTTTATTGTAAGTAAATTGAGTTTTATAGGTAAAGGAGGCAATGATGGTGCATTAAAACCATATCCGTTTACCCAACATTCAAAAGTAACAAGGCTATCCGGGAAATTGGGTATTGAATCTATGCCCATATTGAATATGCCTATATATTTTAATTTTGGAGGCCAAAATAAGAATTTAGAAATCTGCAAATCTGCCATCGCTAAAGACTGTAAATTTTTAAAGTATTGAATGCCATTTATATTTTGGATGAAAGCGGCGTAAATGCTTACGCCACCAGCAAAAGAGCTAAATCCAAGGCTTGTTTCATTTATGATAGCTGCACATGTTGTATCCATTTGCCCTGCACCATTAAAACAACCGGGATATTTAATACTCAACTGCGAACGAAATGCAGAATCCGGAATGGTTACGTACTGTGAATTGGCTGTTGTAAGTGATAGTAATAACACTCCGATAAAAAAGGGTAAATATTTTTTCATGGTAATCGTGGTTAAATTTTGAACCCTGATTATTGTTATACAACAATTCCCGTTTCAAAGGTTGGGTTTCTGGATACTATTTTTTTGAAATTAAAATAAAGATAATCTATCTCTAAAACATTTATCAATCTTTGCTTTTTTCACTACTTTTAAGCCGTCGTGTAAAAACAACACTTTAACCTACACTTTTAAAACATAACCTTGCCTGCCATGGAAGATGCCTTATTAATGGATGTTTCGCCACATGCCCCTAAAGTAAGTAAACCACGACTTACATTTTTTCAGATTTTTAATATGAGTTTTGGGTTCTTCGGAATTCAGTTTGGATGGGATTTGCAAAGGGCAAACATGGGGCCTATATATGAATACTTAAAAGCAAGCCCTGACGAGATACCATTGCTTTTTCTTGCTGCTCCACTAACCGGTTTGATTGTACAACCCATAATCGGCTATATGAGTGACCGCACATGGCATCCGTGGTGGGGCAGACGCCGGCCATACTTTTTTGTTGGAGCTGTATTAAGTACAATCTGCCTGTTTTTTATGCCTAATAGCTCTGCCTTATGGATGGCAGCCGGCTTACTTTGGATATTAGATACAGCAGGCAACATTGCTATGGAACCGTTTAGGGCATTTGTAGCAGACAAACTATCAGAAAAGCAAAGAACCGCAGGATTTGCCATGCAAAGTTTAATGATAGGTCTCGGCGGCACAATAGCCTCTGCCCTACCCTGGATGATGGCCAATTGGTTTGGGCTTTCAAGAATAAGTACCAATGGTAGTATTCCTGATTCGGTAAAATATTCTTTTTATTTTGGTGGTGCTATATTTTTTATTGCGGTTTTGTACACAATACTCACATCAAAAGAATACCCACCTGAAGACATTTCTTTTAAAGAAAAAGTAAAAGAAAGTAACAAAGGGTTTGGGGGTGGAATAACCGAGATAACGCATTGTATAAAAAATATGCCCGTCAAAATGAAGCAACTGGCATTGGTGCAGTTTTTCACATGGCCGGGGTTATTCTTAATGTGGTTTTACTACAGTACCGCAGTGGCTAGAAATGTGTTTCAGGCAACAAGTGAAAGTGACCCTATCTACACTAAAGGTGTTGAGTTTGCGGGCCTAACACTTTCATTTTATAATATAGTGGCTTTTATAGTCGCTCTTTTTATCCCTTTTATTGCGGGAAAACTGGGCAGAAAACTTACCCATACTTTCTGCCTTTTTTGTGGGGCTGTAGGACTACTGTCTGTTGGTTTAGTGCATGACAAATATATGCTTTATGCATCTATGACAGGGGTCGGTATTGCATGGGCAAGTATTTTGTCAATGCCTTATGCAATGCTTGCCGGTTCTTTGCCTGAAGATAAAATTGGCGTGTACATGGGTATTTTTAATTTCTTTATTGTACTACCGGAAATAATTGCTTCTTTGTTTTTTGGTTGGATTATGACACATTTACTCGATAACAATAGAATGGCAGCAGTACAAATTGGAGGGGTATTAATGATAGTTGCAGGGATAATCTGTTATTTTGTTGTAAAAGAAACAAAAGATGAATCAAATGGTGTTGTGGTGAGTGGCGGGCATTAATCAAAATTTTTTTCCGTTTTGTTACCATGAAAGTTTAGTAACAGACATTAGTTTTTCAATGTAACCTCGTTGTGTCATAAATATCCCGTCATTCGGGACTCACTTTTACTTTAAACCAAAATGCAATGTTTTCTGCAATATTTTATTTAAACTTTTAGCAAAAAAATTTTCCACATGAAACCAGTTTCAATTTTATTATTTTCCATACTGTTTCACTTTGCAGTAACAGCACAAAATGATAACACCATCTACCCTACCCATTGGTGGGTAAATATGAAGAACCCCAAATTGCAATTGCTCATCCGGGGCAAACAAATCGGGGATGCAACAAAAGTTGACATTAATTATTCCGGTGTAAAAGTTGAAAAAATCAGCCATTTTGAAAACAAAAACTATCTCGCCGTTGACCTCAATATCAGTGCTGCTGCAAAACCGGGTAGTTTTAAAATAAATGTAAAAATACCGGGCAATCCATTGGTGTATAATTATGAACTAAAAGCAAGAAGACCGGGTAAGGGAACAGCATTTGCACAGGGCGTCACACAAGCCGATTTCATATACTTTCTAATGCCCGACAGGTTTAGCAACGGCGACCCAACCAATGACAAAATCCCCGGTATGCTTGACCAAACACTCAACAGAGATTCAGTTTATCATCGCCATGGGGGAGATATTCAGGGCATTATTAATCACCTTGATTACATAGAAAGTCTGGGTGCCAATACCTTATGGATGACACCGGTTTTAGAAAATGACCGCACCACACGTACCGAGCATGGGTATGGATTTACTGACCATTACAAAATAGAACCTCGTTTTGGCGGAGCCGATCAATACAAAAAACTAAGCAACGAACTACACAAACGTGGTATGAAACTGATTCAGGATGCCGTGTACAACCATGTGGACATTCACCACTTTTTTCAGGTAGATCCGCCTTCTAAAGATTGGATACATCAGTGGCCAACATTTACCCGGCCAAATTACAAAGATCAAACACTGTTTGACCCCTATGTAGCGCCTTCTGACAAAAAGAAAATGGTAGACGGTTGGTTTGACAATGAAATGCCTGATGTAAATCAAAGCAATAATTATGTAGCTAACTTTCTTATTCAACACGCCATTTGGAGTGTAGAGGAATTTGGTGTTGATGGGTGGCGCATAGACACCTACATTTATAATGACCTTGACTTTATGAATCGTTGCAACAAAGCATTGTACGACGAATATCCAAAGATGACAATGTTTGGCGAAACATGGGTACATGGTACCTCTAATCAGGCTTATTTTACAGCCAATGTTTTCAATACACCATTTAAAAGCAACCTGACCGGAGCAACAGATTTTCAAACACTGTTTTACGGAATTCTACCCGCTATAAAAGACAACTTTGGATGGACAGATGGTGTAAATAAACTGTACACCACCCTAAGCAATGATTTTCTTTATAAGAATGCAGGCAACAATTGCATTTTTCTAGATAACCACGATATTTCCCGAATTGCTACAGAGTTAGGAGGAGATGCTAACAAAGTAAAATTAGCACTTGCATGGTTGTTTACTTGCCGGGGTATTCCGCAACTATATTACGGTACCGAAATTTTTATGAAAGGGGATAAAGGCATTAATGATGGTCAGGTTCGCCTCGACTTTCCCGGAGGTTGGGAGGGTGATGCAAAAAATGCATTTACCGGAAATAACCTGTCACCTGAAGAAAAAGATATGCAGGATTATGTAAAAAAACTAGGCAATTTCCGCAAAAATTCATCGGCTATCAAGACCGGTAAAATGATGCAATACTTGCCTGTAGATGGCTTGTATGTTTACTTCCGTTATAACAATAATCAAACGGTCATGTGCATCATGAATACCGCCAAAGAAAGCAAAACCATTAATTTTAAAGATTATAGCGAAAGAATAAACGGTTTTACTAATGCCCAATCCGTTTGGGGAAATGAACGGTATTATACCAATGACCATCCAACAATACCGGCGGGTACTATGTGGGTTTTACAATTAGAAAAATAATTTTTACCAGATTATGTAACCTTTACCAAGTGGGTTCGTTTACAGGTTATTAATGAATATTCTGATGCTTTTAACAACTCAAAAACAAAGTAGTATTCAAATAATTCTAATTTAGCATAACCAAATTTTAGCTTATGAAAAGGGTTTTACTAATTACAAGCATAGCAGGAACTTTTTTAAACAGTTGCAATACAAACACATTTTCCAATATTGATTCCGGAGTAAGAGTGGTTACAAAATGTGGTAGAGAAATTTCTGTTTTAGGTTCCAAAGGATGCAAGTTTATTGAATCAAACGAAAAGATTTCAGAAGAAAACACCAATTCAAAAGGCCTGCTACCAACTTATAGTTGGGATGCGAAACAAATGCTTTGGTAATATTTTTAAGATAGTAATAATATAAAAGGTCTGTATTTTATGCAGGCCTTTTTCATTCTCCAACATATTACAAGTACACTTTTCCTTTTGTACATTTGCGCCAATACTAATAAGCCAATAAACGAATTAACCAATAAACTGATTAACCAGTTAACGAATTATCAATCAAATGGAATTAAGCAAAAACTATATACCCGGAGAAACAGAAACAAAATGGAATGAACATTGGAAAAGCAAAGGCTATTTCAACAGTACCCCTGATGAGAGACCGGCATTTACAGTGGTTATACCACCGCCAAATGTGACCGGTGTGCTGCACATGGGGCATACCCTTAATGAAACCGTGCAGGATATATTGGTGCGTAAGGCACGTATGAGCGGCTTCAATGCCTGTTGGGTGCCGGGCAGCGACCATGCAAGTATCGCCACCGAATCTAAAGTGGTGCAAATGCTGAAGGAGCAGGGGATAGACAAAAACACACTTACCCGTGAAGAGTTTCTAAAATATGCTTTTGAATGGAAAGAAAAATATGGCGGCATTATTTACAACCAAATAGAAAAACTTGGATGCAGCGTAGATTGGAACCGGGTTACATTCACCATGGATGACCATTATTATAAGGCCGTTATTAAAGTGTTTGTTGACTTGTACAAAAAAGGGTTAATCTACAGAGGTGCAAGAATGATCAATTGGGACCCGGCCGCCAAAACAGCACTAAGCGATGAAGAAGTTGAGTTTAAAGATGTGACGGGCAAATTGTACTATATTAAGTATCAAGTAGAAAGCCGAATTGTGAGTAGTGAGAAGGCAGTTGTGAGTGATCCACAATCTCACCACTCACCACTCACCACTCACAGTACTGACAACTCACAACTTACAACTCAAATCACCATCGCTACGCAACGTCCTGAAACGATTATGGGCGACACCGCTATTTGTGTCAATCCTAACGACGAAAGATATGCCCATCTGAAAGGGCAATATGCTTTTGTACCGTTAATCAACCGCCGCATACCCATCATCTTTGATGAATATGTAGATCCGACTTTTGGTACAGGTGCTTTGAAAGTGACTCCTGCACACGATATTAACGATTACAACCTTGGTTTAAAGCACAATCTTGAAGTAATAGACACCCTGAACGAAGATGGCACCATGAGCGAAGCGGCACAGATATATGTGGGTGTAGAAAGGTTTGTGGCACGCAAAAAAATCATTGCCGAATTAGCCGAGAAAGGACATTTACTGAAAGAAGAAGAATACCCAAGCCGTATGGGGTATAGCCAACGCAGTGGTGCAGTAGTTGAGCCACGCATCAGCACACAGTGGTTTCTCAAAATGAAAGAAATGGCCGAACCTGCACTCAATGCAGTAGTAGACGGCGGCATCAAAATACACCCCGGCGATAAATTTTTAGCCACTTATAAATACTGGCTGGAAAATGTAAAAGACTGGTGCATCAGCCGCCAACTGTGGTGGGGCCAACAGATACCCGCATGGTACGATGATAAGGGCAATGTGTATGTGGGAGAAAACTTGGAAGAGGCATTGAAACAAGTGAGTAGTGAGACGGCAGTAGTGAGTGAGGACACAACTCACAACTCACAACTCACTACTCACAATCTTACCCAGGATGCTGATGTGCTGGACACATGGTTCTCCTCATGGCTGTGGCCGATGGAAGTTTTCAATGGCATTTCACAACCGGACAACAATAAAGAATACGACTACTATTACCCTACTGCTGTTCTAGTAACGGGACAGGATATCATATTTTTCTGGGTTGCCCGTATGATTATGGCGGGTATGCATTACAAGAATGAGAAGCCTTTCAGCGATGTTTATTTTACCGGAATGGTTCGCGACAAGCTAGGCCGAAAAATGAGTAAGCAACTCGGCAATAGCCCCGACCTGCTTGAGCTGATAGATAAATATGGTGCAGATGCAGTCCGCTTTGGCATTATGATATCAAGCCCTGCGGGAAATGATTTATTGTTTGACGAAACAAGCCTGGAACAAGGTCGCAACTTTAATAACAAGCTGTGGAATGCACTCAAGTTGCTGAAGATGTGGGAAGGAAAACAAAGCAATGAACAGGGAACAGTGAACAATGAACAATCTATTACTGGGGGTCTTTCTCCCTCTCCTTTAGAGAGGGCTGGGGTGAGGCCTAATTTCGCTATCAACTGGTTTCAAAACCGGCTGAACGAGGTAAGAAGTGAGCTTGAAATCCTGTATGCACAGTTCAAATTGAGTGAGGCTTTAAAAACTGTTTATTCACTCATTTGGGATGATTTCTGTAGCTGGTATTTGGAGTGGGTTAAGCCCGGTTTTGAGCAACCAATTGAGGCTCATGTTTATAAAAAAACAGTAGCGTTCTTTGAAGAACTGATGCAGCTACTTCATCCGTTTATGCCTTTCATTACAGAGGAAATTTATCATTTGCTTTCGCAAAAAGAAGATGACCTGTGTGTGAAACAGTTTGGAAAAATAGTAGCGGCCGACAAGTCAATTTTAGCCGAAGGGGAACTATTGAAAAATGTAATCACAGCGTTGAGAGATGCACGAAGCCGAAATCAACTGAAGCCTAAAGAAACCATCAAACTACACATTTTATCAGAGAAAAAAGAGGTGTATCAACCGATTGAAAACATTCTTGCAAAACAGGTGAATGCAGAAAGCATTCATTATGTAAATGATGCTGTGGCGGATACAACGGTAGTTGCAATTGAGAAAGATAAGTTTTACATAGAAAGCGAAAAGCAAATAGACAAAACTGCTCTAAAAGAAACCTTGCTCAAAGACCTCGAACATCAAAAAGGATTTTTGATAAGTGTGCAGAAGAAACTTGGTAACGAAAGATTTGTTGCCAATGCCAAACCCGAAGTAATAGATCTGGAAAGAAAAAAACAAGCCGATGCCGAAGCAAGGATTAAAACAATTGAGGAAAGCCTCGCTACGCTTTAATTTGAAAATTTGAAAATAGCTCAATGGGAAAATGAAATGCTGGCTATCGTACGAATTGCCCTAACTTATGAACAAAGAAGAAAGACAACATATTCTTTTGCATCATAAACTTGCTTTCAGTTTGTGGGACATAATTGAACGCTATTTTATTTTAATTGCACCTATTGGGATATGTTTTGTGGCTTTTTCAATGTTTATTGGTGGGATTAGATTTGGACATATTTACCAAAACAACTTTTTAAACAGCTTTTTTTTAACAGCAATTACTTTATTGTGCCTTGGACTTTGGTTAACTATTTTTATTTTCAAACGAATTGAAAGTGAACGAACATTCAAGGTCATTAATATACCTAATCATGCATGTGAAAGTATAATCGAGAAGATAATATATCAATTGGGTTGGACAATTATTTCAAAGGATTCAACCGAAATTGTCGCTATCACTAAAATATCTTATTTTTCTTGGGGTGAGTTAGTTACTATTCTTTTTGAAAAAGACCAATTACTGATAAACACCAGGGCAAGGGGAAGACAACCGTTTACCATTAATAGAGACAAAGTTAACTATAAGAAAATTTTAGAAAACCTTCCGCAATAAAGTTCTTGTCATTGACTTATTGTCCAATGACCAATTGACTTATTGACCAATGACTTAATAAAATGACCAACCACTACCCTTCATCTGAACTAAATATTCGGCCTGCTTCGTTTGAGGATATTCCATTCATCAGGGATATTGCTGCAAAAACATGGCCGGTGGCTTATGGTTCCATTTTGAGTAAAGAGCAGTTGGACTATATGTTGGAAATGATGTATAGTCACCAAGCATTGGAGCAGCAAATGAAAGACAGGCATTATTTCTTTCTTGCCTTGCTCAATTATGAAGCTGTTGGTTTTTGTGCATTTTCTAAAATCGAAAAGGGCATTTACAAACTCCATAAATTATATGTACTTCCCGGAAATCAAAAAAAAGGGTTGGGAGAATCATTGTTGAAAGTAGCGGAAACTACTTCTAAAAGTATGGGCGGAACCCATTTGCAACTAAATGTAAACCGAAACAACAATGCACAACATTTTTACAAAAAAAATGATTTTGAGATAATAAGTGAAGAGGATATAGATATTGGTAACGGATATTTTATGAACGATTTTATAATGGAAAAGGAGTTATAAACCATTATAAATTCATACCATTTATATAGGAAACCAAGCTAAAAAAATATCTGCCATGAAAAGATATAGTACAAGTCCCGATTCAAAAGGTACTTATCGGGATGCCGACAATGAAGCCGGCAAGTGACAGAACAGAAGTCTAATTAAGGAGAATTGCCCTTCCCCAAAAAATCCAGAATTAATAAAGAGCAATATATTTAATCCAATAAATCTTCCCAAGCCATTTGCAATTCGTTAAAACTATGTGTATCACCGGCATTTTTTGCAGCAGCAAGGCCCTTTTCATACCAAATTTTAGCTAGATCTATTTCATCAGAACGTTCAAGCAATTTAGCCAAATGATAGTAGGAACCCACATAATCAGGGTTTCTTTCCAATATATTTTCAAACAATTCCCGTGCATCGGCATCGTTTCCTGCTTTTACATATTCTAATGCAAGCGCATGTTGTAAAAAACTGTCATTAGGTGAGGACTGTAAGTATTCAACCAATTTACTAATTCTATCCATAATTTTTAAACAATCAATTATCAAACCTCAAAGGTCTATTATATTTGCACCTCAAAAATACATTTCACAAAGCAGAAATAACGAGGTCAGTTAATCAACGAAATTAGTCAGAATATTGTTGCATTATCTGTTCCTTTCAAACTGCACGGAAATAAAAAATTGCTTTTATGAAAATACTAGTTTGTATCAGTAAAACCCCCGACACTACCTCAAAAATAGCCTTCAAAAATGGTAATACCCAATTTGAAGATAATGGGGTACAGTGGATTATTAATCCCTACGACGAATGGTATGCACTTGTTCGTGCAATAGAATTTAAAGAAAAAGATCCGGCAACTGTCATTCACCTTATAACTGTAGGAGGCGCAGATGCAGAACCTGTTATACGCAAAGCACTTGCCCTTGGTGGCGATGAGGCTATACGTGTAAACAGCACCACGCTTGATGATAGTTTTTATGTTGCATCGCAAATAGCTGATGTGGCCAAAAACGGTGGTTATGACCTAATTCTAACCGGTAAAGAAACTATTGATTACAACAATTCATCAATTGGGGGCATGGTTGCCGAACTATTAGAAATGCCATTTATATCACTTGCCACAAAAATGGACATCAATGGTACAAATGCCATCTTAAACCGCGAAATAGAGGGTGGCGAAGAAACAAATGAAGTAGCATTGCCAATAGTCGTAAGCGCATCAAAAGGTATGGCAGAAGCAAGAATACCCAACATGAGGGGAATTATGGCTGCACGTTCCAAACCGCTCAAAGTTGTGGAACCCATTGCAACAGAACCCCTTACCAGCATCAGTAGTTTTGAAATGCCACCTGCAAAGGCCGGCGTAAAAATTATAAGTCCGGATAATATGGCAGAACTCGTAAGGTTGCTGCATGAAGAAGCCAAGGTAATTTAATTAGCAAATGGCTCAATTTCAAAATGTGAAAATTTACATTTCGAAATATTGAGCAATTTTCAAATTTTCAAATTTTCAAATTAATATGTCAGTTTTAATATTCGCAGATCAAACAGAGGGCCATTTAAAGAAATCAGCTTTTGAAGCAATGGCTTATGGGGCTAAAGTTGCCGAACAATTGGGCACTACCGCCGAAGCATTGGTATTAGGTAATGTGAGCGACAATCTTGCTGCTTTGGGAAATTATGGTATCAAAAAAGTACATCAGGTTGCCAATGATGCACTTAACAATTTTGATGCACAGGTTTACACAAAAGTAATTGCAGAAGCAGTAGCAGCATCAGTTGCAAATGTGCTGATACTTTCTCATAACAACACCGGACGTGCTATTGCACCCCGACTGTCTGTTCGTCTTAAAGCGGGTATGGTGCCAGGTGCCATAGAACTACCTGATACTACCAAAGGGTTTGTAGTGAAAAAAGCTGCTTTCAGCGGAAAGGCTTTTGCTAATGTATCTTTAAACACAGCTATAAAAATCATTTCTCTCAACATGAATGCTTTCAAAGTAGTACCTACTGAAGGTACTGCCGAAGTTAGCCAACTGAATATTTCCCCCGAAACTTCCAAAATAAAAGTAACGGGTACTGACAAAGTGGTAGGCGAAGTACCATTAACTGAAGCTGTACGGGTTGTAAGTGGAGGTCGTGGATTAAAAGGCCCTGAAAACTGGGGTATTGTAGAAGACCTTGCTAAGGCCTTAGATGCTTCTCTTGCATGTAGCCGTCCTGTAGCAGACTCACATTGGCGCCCACATCATGAACACGTAGGGCAAACGGGTATTGCTATTGCCCCAAACTTATACATAGCAGCAGGTATTTCAGGTGCTATTCAACATTTGGCGGGTGTTAACAGAAGTAAAACTATAGTTGTTATTAATAAAGATGCTGAAGCTCCGTTTTTTAAAGCTGCTGATTATGGTGTAGTGGGCGACTTATTTGAAGTATTGCCTAAACTTACAGAGGAAATAAAAAAGTTTAAATCAGCACATTAAACAAACCTAAAATACCTATGCTTTGAAACCAAAATAAAAGGTTGGATGGCGAATTCAACAAACTTTCCATTTTTTATAATAGAAAAAGCAGGTTAAACTATTTCCTAAATATTAAAATAAGTCAATTCGAGATTCAACATTTTTATGGAAATTACTTATAGGAATGCCCTGTTAACCGATCTTACTAAAATTGTTGAAATTTACAACTCAACTATTGATTCTGGTTTGGTAACAGCTGATACAAAGCCTGTTAGTATAAAAAGTAAGATACAATGGTTTAAGCAACACAATGCGGTAAAAAGACCCCTACTTCTTGTAAAAAACCCAGAGAAACAGATTATTGGTTGGTTGAGTTTTCAATCATTTTACGGAAGACCTGCATACAATGCCACTGCAGAAATCAGTATTTACCTGCATGAAAGCTTTAGAGGCAAAGGTCTGGGTAAAAAGGTTTTGAAACATATTATTGCAATAGCACCCGATTTTGGTATAAAGACTTTGTTGGGATTCATTTTTAAACATAACGAACCTAGTTTAAAGCTTTTTCATGATGCAGGATTCGCAGATTGGGGAGAATTACCAAATGTTGCTGAAATTAATAATGTAGAACGAAGTCTGATGATTACCGGACTACGAATAATTCCATAAAAATTTCCAATGTTCTTAACTTTCTCAAAAGCATAAATTTATACACTTCCTTACTAAAATGTTTAAAACCATTCTAAACAATATCATCTTTATGTTGTAAGGAGAGTGCAGAATATGAAAAACACCAACTTTTAAATTAATATTTTGTAAAATTCTATTGCGTAAAGCAAATTAAAAACTACATGTTACCCCCTTAGGGATATGACTCAACAAAACGAGCGGCCTAATCGCCGCTCGTTTTTTTTAAGCAATATTTTTCCTTATTTCTTTGATTGCTAATAAATACTTTTATTAAATATTTGTTCTGATACCCCTTTTGTGTTAGCACTCAAACCTATTTGATAAAACTCTTTTGTTGCACCATCAGCATATTTTAAAAAGAATGCTCCATATCCAATATTAGGATTAGCAACTATTTTACCATTTTCGACTTTGCCATTCAGAAACCATAATTTACATACAGGCATTTCTGGTAAAATGATGTAATGCAGTTCTTGTATCTCACACGGTTTTGTTTCAGGCAGGCTGTCATTATACGCATTGCTTTGTTCTTTTACATTCATATTTAATCCAGAATTACTAGATAAATTTTAGATATAATGCAACAATGTCTTTATACGAATAATCTTGTCAGGAGATTTTCCAGATTTTGTAGTGTCATTGTAAATCCCTGTTTAAAACCTGCCATTAAACTATCCATTCGCTCAAATGATTAGTTATAAATATATATCCTCACTTTTGTTATACCGTTTTGTTCGCTGAAAATGTAATCCCATTCAGAACCCGGCAATTCAGGATTTTCATCTTTGTCAGCAAAAGAATTGTACATTTTAAAATTAGTTTTTGGGGTAATGGAAGTATACGCCTGAACAGCCCAACGCTCTACTCCTTCCGGGCTTACCATTGCGTAAAATTCTTTCCCCCAACTTCAAAATTCATATATTTTGTTTTGGATACAAAAGGTGCAGGGGCTACCCATTGATCCAGTATTTCCTGTTTGGTAAATGCATCCGATACCAGCGATAGTGAAGCAGCAAATTCTCGGGATATGTAAACTGTTTTTGCTTTTTTGTCAACTGTAAAATCAAAAATCAAATTATGATTTTCCTCATTATTGGTTTTCTTTTCGTTTATCATTTTTTATAGCTTTTTATAGCCTGCCTTTCGGCAGACATTTTTAATAATACTTTGTCCAGTTGATAAAAACGGGTTTCCCAAATCTTTCTGAATTGATTTAACCAAATATCAATCTCTTTCATTTTTTAAAGCTCCAATGAATAAAAAATTTCCCTGCCTTGTTGTTCTTGCTTTACTAGTTGGATTTCTGTGAATATTCTAAGGTGTTTGGAATCAGATTGACGGGTAGTGTTGAAGTTTTCAGCAATTGCATTTGGAGTCATTGCCTGTAATGCTACTAAGGTAATTATTGACCGCCTTGTAGGGTCTGCTATCGCCTGAAAATGTCTTTTCTCATTTTGTATTAAATTTCATATTTGCAGCCATTCGGTTGAAAATATATGCGCAACTATTTGGTTTCGCAAATTTTTATTTTTTATGAAAGCGAAATCAGATTAATAACGAATTAAATTGGACATTCAATAGCAGAAAGAATATTTAGAATTAGCCAGACAGAATAAGAAGAGGTAGGAAATAATCTTATTTCATTTACCAATAAACAAATAGAATTTGAAGGGCTTATTATAGAACCAACTTGATTTATAATAAAATAGTTACGACACGCTTACAATACTCACATACCCTAACAACTTTAGCAATGCCTAAAAACTCTAAAGTTTGCCTGTGGCTTTGTAACCCATTTTCGTAGTAAAGCAGATATTTCAATTAAAAAATACTTTGATTACCATATATGAACCCGAAGACTATCTGCCCTAAACATTTTATTACCGGGTTTTACATTGAAAGCTTCATAAAATTCAGGCACGTTTACCACCGGACCATTTACCCTTTCTTTGGCAGGTGAATGTACATCTGTCATAATACGGTTGGCCAGGGTTTCTTTTCTAATTTTAAACATCCAACTATAGGCATAGCCTAAAAAGTAGCGTTGTATTGGTGTTAGTCCACCAATCTTCTTTCCGTTTTTGTATGTTTCTGTTTTTTTGAATGCATCCAGGCCTATTAGTACACCACCAAGATCTGCAATATTTTCGCCCTGTGTAGCATCTCCATTTATATGCAATGTATCTACAGGAATATATTCATTGAATTGATTAATAATTTTTTTAGCTCTTTCGCTAAATTGTTTTTCATCATTGCTTACCCACCAGTTTTGAAGGTTGCCTTTTTCATCATATTGCCTGCCCTGATCGTCAAAACCATGTGTTATTTCATGACCAATAGTAGATGCACCTGCATAGCCATACACAAAGGCATCGTCCAGGTCTTCATCTTTCATACCGGGAACTGCAAATATGCCTGCGGGTAACACTATCTCATTGTTACTAGGGTTATAGTAAGCATTCCACTCCTGTGGTGTCATGTCCCACTCGGTTCTGTCTATTGGCTTACCTAGTTTGTTTATCATATAGTTGTGCCACCACTCACTTGCACGTTGCATATTTAGTACATATGCACCACGGTCTATTTTCAAAGCACTAAAGTCTTTCCATTTTTCAGGATAACCTACTTTTTTGGTAATCCCTGTTAGTTTGGAAATGGCCTTTTGTTTTGTACTATCGCTCATCCATTCCAGTTTGTTGATACGCTCTTTGTAGGCATCTCTAATATTTTCTACAAGATCTGAATAACGCTTTTTAGCAGTTTCATTAAAATACTCTTTTACAAATATTTGACCCAAAGCCTCTCCCATAGCATCTGACTCTGCATCTATTACACGTTTCCAACGAGGACGTGGCGCAGTTGCTCCGCTAAGTGTTTTGCGAAATTGAAAATTGTTATCAAAAGTTTTATTATCAAGAAAAGCTGCATTATCCCTTAACAGATGAAATAGCAAATAATTTTTCCAATGTTCAAGCGGAGTATTTTTCAATTCTGTACTAAGCGTTCTGTAAAACTCGGGCTGACCAACAATTACAGAATCTATTTTTGTTGCGTGTATTGTGGTAAAATAATCTTTCCAATTGATACTTGGAGCAAGTGTTGAAAGCATGCCAACATCCATCTTGTTATAGTTCTTATAAGGATCACGTAAGGCTGCTAATTTACGGCTGTTGTTGGCAAGTTTTTTCTCAAGTTCAAATACAGACGAAGCGTTGGAGGATGCCCCAATACTATCGTTACCTAACTGAATAAAAGTATTGAAAAGGTAAGTATTATATGCCTTTCGTACCCCTTCGGTACGTGCATCAGTGTTAAAGTAATAGTCACGGTTGGGCATACCGAGTCCACCCTGTGTCATCATGTAGGAATACATTTCACTATTCTTATCATCTTGTGCTACATAGTCGCTAAAGAGAACATTTATACCTTTGTTGTGAAAATCTGCTGCAACAGCTAACAATCCACTTATATCCTTTATGTTCTTGATTTTATCAAGTTCAGGTTGCAAAGGTTTAAGTCCTTCTTTTTCCAAAGCAATTGAATCCATACCACTTTGCCAAAAGTCACCAATTTGTTGCTCAACACCCGTTACTAACTTTTTGGTTGTTGCCTCTTGGTTTATTTTTTTTAAACGGTTGTATATTTCTTCTTTCACCAAATTACCAATTCCCCAAGAACTTTCCTCGGCGGGTATTTCTGTCCGTTTCATCCAATTACCTTCTGCATAGTCAAAAAAATCATCTGCAGGATTAATTATTGTATCAATATTATTTGTCAAAAAATCTGATTCAGTATTATTTGAGTTGTTATTACATGCTACAAATAGTATCACCGTCAACAGACCAATCAGTAATTTGTTTTTCATCATTATTAATTTATTATTTGGGAGAAAAAAGTGCTATGAGTGTAATGAACATATCACAATGCGAATTAAACACTTAATTGGATTATTTACAACTCTGAATAGAAATGAGGGTGAAATATTCAGGAAATAAAAGAAATTTGATAAATGCAAATAAAAATCAATCAATGATTAATAAGATAAAGCTACTAAGAATAAAATCATGGGTAAGAGATTGATGAATAACCTTCTTAAACTATTATTTATACATTTATCAATTATTCACCAATTCAAAGCGATATTGAAACATATAATTCAATCCATAATTTTACTACTAATCTACGCCTACCCAGTATACAGTCAGACAGATAGCAGTGTTTGGGCACAAAAACCGGAATTAACCTATTCAGGCTATGTAGATGTATTTTACGCTTACGATTTCAATACACCACAAACAAATCACCGACAACCTTTTCTATATAATCATAACCGACACAGCGAGTTCAATCTCAATCTTGGTATTATTAAAGCTAGTATAAAACATGCAAAATATAGAGCCAATATTGCCCTGCATACAGGCAGTTATGTAATGGATAATTATGCTTACGAACCCACAGCCTTACAACATATATCAGAAGCAAATGCAGGTATTTCCCTCAATAAGAAAAACAATCTTTGGATAGATGCCGGTATAATTGGTTCTCACATTGGCTTTGAAAGTGCAATATCAAAAGACTGTTGGACCTTGACACGTTCTTTACTTGCTGAAAATTCTCCTTACTATCTATCAGGTGCAAAACTTACCTATTCGCCAAATAAATATTGGGAATGGACGGCACTTGTCTGTAATGGATGGCAGCGCATTCAAAAAATTACAGGAAACTCACTGCCCTCGTTTGGAACACAAATTAAATATACAAAAAACGATAAGCTTCTTATAAACTGGAGTACATTTATCGGTACAGACGACCCCGATACTTCAAGGAGAATGCGCTACTTCAACAATTTATATGTTCAGTCTCAACTCACTAAAAGGTTAGGTGTTTTGGGTGGCTTTGATATTGGTACCCAACAAAGAATAAAAGGAAGTGATGAATACAACATTTGGTTTAGCCCGGTAATTATTATACGCTATATGCTTACAAGTAAGTGGTACTCGGCTCTAAGGGCAGAGTTATATCAGGACAAAAAAGGTGTCATTATTTCTACATTATCAACAATTGGATTTACAACTAAGGGTCTTTCATTAAACATTGACTACCTACCAGGCAAAAATATTGCCTGTCGTGTAGAAGGTCGTTGGTTGGGCAATTCAGACAAAATATTTCTTATGGATAATAAAAGTGTTAGTCAAAATTATGTAATCGCAAGCTCCATTGCAATAACTTTTTAAATACTTTAAATTTGTTCGTTTAGACTTAGATTTAATACTATGAGAATAGTTTTTCTTTACACTTTCATTGTAAGCATTTTTTACTCTTGCCAAAATCACCCAGGTAATTCTAATTCAGTAGATGTTAATGAAAAATTTGACAGTATAAAATGGAAAATTCAAGAGAATGAAAATTATTTGTTTAGAGATGTAATGCTTAAAGATTTAATTGATAGTATTAGGTTGAAGGGTTTAACTAAAAATGAGATCTTAAATACATTAGGCAAACCCGACCGTAGTGATGGTAATTTTCTTTTCTACACAATACATAAAACACAATTATGGAATTTACCCGTTCCTTTACATACAAAAACATTAGTAATAAAACTGACTAACGACAACATTGTTGAGTGGCGAAAAATTCATGAGTAGGAAACTAATTCTATATCAGATTATATAAGGCAGACGAAATATTTCTAAAGTAAAATAATTGATTTTGGTTAAGACAACTTATTTTTATTATTTGATACTCCCATTTAAAAAAATAATGTTTTCATGAAAAAAACTCCCATACACATTTTTTTGGTATCGGCCTTATTTATGATTTGCAGCTGCAAAAAAGACTCACCTGCAGCAGATACAAAATCCTTGATACTTGGCAAATGGATTGGAGTAAATAAAATCACAAAAAATACAACCCAAAACCCGTCAACACTTACATATAATTACTTCAGCGACACTTTATATGAATCCTCTACAGGGTCAGCATTCAGCATAGAATTCAAAGCTGACAGACTTAACACAACGGGAAATTATATTTCAGGCAATTCATCTTCTGTAATAAATGTTTCACACTATAATTTGCCATATGCAATTCATAATGACTCACTTTCATTTATGATTAGTCCTTTTACACTGGAAGGATTAATAAACAATACTAATCACATTTCTACTAAAATACTACAACTAACTACAGGCAAACTAGTGTTGTATGACATGGATACTATTCAACCAAGTCCCTTAGTACTTCATGAATCATGGTTTTCTTTTAAAAGATAATGAAGGTATTAGGTTGTATTTTATTTTACAAAGATTCATTTGAATGATTGCCTTATCGATTGATTCGATTTTGGAATTTCTATTTTAGCAGAAATGTTTATTTTAAATTAACTAGAACCCTAAGTCTATTCACTAAATGACTTAGGAAAAGATGGATCGGTAATAATAATGTAATCACCAAGCTGTTTGTGTTTACTCCAATCTATATTTGGAAACGATTCGTCTGTACCTGACGAAATAACAAGGGCTTTTATTTTAGGGCTATATTTTTTAAGTTGTGTGACTATTGCAAATCCTTCATCGCTATGAAAGCGGCCATTTACCTGCAATATTTTTTTGCCTTTATGCTTCTTTCGATATTGGGAAATGGACCAGGCCATTGTTGCATCCCAAAGAGATTGACTGACTATCAAATTAAAACCTCCCATAGGCATAGAGGCAGGCATTTTTTTAGAAGTATCAGTAGTCGCATTTCCATGACCACTCATTTGCTGAAGCTTATCATAATAAAAACCGGTGGCTGTATCATACGGCAACGGTGCAAAATTCTTTTTTGATTCCTCTGATAGTTCCATTAAAGCCTGCTGCCCCTTTCTTCCGGCAAGATTGGTATAACGGCTTGGTGCATTTGCACAAATAATATCAACATTATTAGCTTTTGCAAATTCTACCAATGGTTTGTAATCTTTGTAGTTGCTCCACACTCTTGCATCTTTTAAAAAATTCTTCTCTCTGATTCCACCTTTCAGATATTCATTCATTACAGTCTGAACATCCCGGTCAAACATTTCAAGGGAAAGCGAAACATTTCCTGTAAATTTTTGAAATAAAAATTCAAGCATTTTAGCTTCAAGATAATGCGTAACCGAATCATTGTGCTCCTCTCCGAAAAACAATACATCATAAACTTTCATCTCTTCTACAATTTTATTTATGCTTACTTCAGTAGCCAATTTAGATGAATATACTTTATAGTTTTTTTCTGTTAGTTGACTGTAAGACTGAAGGCATAAGACGAATACCGGTAAACATAATACTGATTTAAAAAAAATTCCAGAATCAAATTTGTGCATAATCTATTTAGAATTAATTTGAAAGTCAACTATAATTTATGTAGCAAAAGTATCTGCTTTTAATTGTGATTTTTAAAAAAAGAATTATTTTTAACGAGTTTAAGATTATCCGAGGATGTTTCTAAAATTCATTATTCATCAGCAATAATTACATTATTCATTTCCTTTTTCAAGATTCCAAAATTCCTATTGTTCACCTGCATGAAAGTTTAAAAACTTAAAACTAACAACAAATGAAACAAGTACTTTTCATTCTACTATTTACCCTCAACTCTATACTAAGCTTTTCGCAAGTAAGTATAAACAAAACAGGCACACCGCCAAATTCAAGTGCTATGCTTGATATCAATAGTACAAATAGAGGAGTTTTGCTACCTCGTGTATTTTTACTCAACCTGCTTGATAGTGTAACCATTCCAAATCCAGCCCAATCTTTATTGGTATTTAATACCAATCCTGACCTTGAAGGCGGAAAAGGATACTATGTTTGGAGTGGTAACAATTGGACCCTTATGATGAGTGCAACCAATAGTTTTATAAGAGGGAAGAATAAATTTTTAACTGTTGTAAACAACGATGTTCGTGAATACTATGTACATGTACCCAAAAGCTACGATGGCACTACAAAAGTTCCTGTAGTCTTTATGTTGCATGGCACAAGTGGAAATGGCGAAAAATTTTATAATGAATCAGGATGGGTTGAAGTAAGCGAAGAAGAAAATATTATTACAGTATTCCCATCATCATGGAGATACTGTATTGCAGATGCAGGGGAAATAAAAAACACCACTAAATGGAATATTTTGCCTGAGGCAGAATGGACGCTTTGTCCGGGTCAAAATGGGCGTGATGATATAAAGTTTATAAAAACAATCATTACTGAACTAAAGTCAAAATTTAAGATTGATTCCTCAAAATTATATCTTGAAGGTTTTTCAAATGGTGGTCAAATGGCTGCAAAATGTACAATAGAAATGAGTGATGTTTTTGCAGCAATTGTAGAAAATGCAGGAAGCTTTTATCTGGATACAACCTATACTCCTAAACGAAAATTACCGGTAATGTTTCAAATTGGTAATCAGGATTGGGGTCCCGGTAATTGGGCGCCGAAAGTACCCTTAAGTTATTTCAATCTGGTACTCAATGGTACATTTCCGCTTGCCAATGTTAATAATAGATTTCACACATCAGCAGATCGCCATATTCGTAATTTTGCATTAAACCCAAATTATAATATTTCAGGAGATACCTCTTATCTTACGGTGGGGTCTTATGTAGGAACTTCGGGCAATCCTTTAAATATTTTCAGGTATGTTTTTGTTGATGAATTGCGCCACGCATATCCTGAGGGTACCAAGCATTGGCTTGAAGCTGCACGTTATCATTGGGCATGGATGAAGCAATACTCATTGCCATAATAATAAATTATCCAAACTTCTTTTTCAATTCTTGTAACATAATTAGATTATTATTCCATTGGCTGCTTAAAGGCTTTTTTGTGAATGGCTCAGTGGGCATATAAGGAAATGGCCCAAATTCTGTGGTTATAGTAAAAGATTCATCACCCTTGCTTTCTCTGTATTGTACAATTTGCTGCCACCAATTCATGTACGTTTGTACATGCTCTTTCCATTCAGGTGCGGCGGGGTTGTTTACCTGTGGGCCTTCCTCATAGCCTACCCTTGCATGTATATGACCTATATGAGGGATGATTGCGTTTAAGATGTCTTGTTGGTCTTCTAACATACTTTCAGAAACTGTGCAGAAATGAGAAAAGTCGCCTACAAGATTCATTTCAGGAAATTTATTAAGATAGGGTAATAATGTTGCAGCATGAAATGAGAATCTTCCCCTATGGGTTTCATGCATTACCCTTACTCCTGTTTTAAGGCTTATGTTTTGTGCAGCCTCAATTACACGACAATTGTCTTCAAACGAATAGTAGTCTTTGCCTGTATGCGAATTGATGAACAAAGGATTCAATTCCGCAAGTGCAAGAAAATTATTTTCCATTTTAGCAATATATTCCTTCACCGATTCCTTCACAGGTATTGTTAGTTGCAATGCAATGAGGAAAAAGTCAGGCTTTTGTTTCCTTATTTCATCTAATGCAACAATAAATTCAGCAGAAATTTTATCTGGTGGTTGCAGAAAAACCTCTACCCCATTATAACCTGCATCTATAACCTTTGAAACAAATTCTGAAGGAGTCAGATAATCACTTCCCCAATAAGTGCAGCCATATTTTATCTGCATAATTTTGGTTTTAATTAAATCCTTTTAATAAATCCATATTGGTATGAAGCCAATTTTCTTCAGGATACTTAGCCCCCGGGTTTATGGTATGTATAGCATAAGCCTGACGGGATTTGCCACTTGTGTTTGGCAAACTGTAATGTGGCAAATGACCATGCAACACTATACAAGTTCCCTTTTTAACTTCTAGCGGTATCATACCATCGGTTGAGTAAGGTTCATTATCTAATAGCAACATTTCAGTTCCTCCACCAGCTTTCCTTTTAAACCATGAACGAAGAAGCGTATTATGTCCACCGGTCTTTGCCCAAAGACATCCATTTTCAATAGTAGCATCTTCTAAGGCAAACCAAAAGCCAATACAGGTATTGGGTTCGGTATACAAAAACGTTGAATCCTGATGCACATCTACTACCCCACCAATTTTTGCATGTTTAAGAATAAGCATGCTTTGAATTATTACAGACTCATGTAAGCCTAATTCATTGGCCAAATCTCTTAGTTGTGGTGACCTTGAAAATGAATTAAAAACAGGGTCAAGGTCATGGAGTGCATGCCCAATTTTATTAAGAGAATGAAAAAGATCGGTTTTTAATATGCCCTCTTTCTCAAAAGCATCTTTCTCAAAAAAGAAAGAAATTTTATCGCCTGAATTCAGGAAATAATCATCACTCGTTCTTGTTTGTTCGTCTGTCTGAAATATAGATGGATGCCCGTCAAAATTGAAATTATTTGCTAATTCCAAACCGCGATTCATTAAAGCATCACAAGCTTCATGGGTATTGAAGTTTTCCAAAACCAAATATCCCTGCAATTCAAATAATCCTTTCTTGTCCATAGTATAATCAGGTTTTATTAATCAATTGTCTAATTGGAGAGAATTACAAATCTATGTTTTCCCTTTCAACTTAATATCAACAATAACAGTATTAAAATTGACCACAACATCCTTTAGTAGTTATAGTTACAAAAAGCATTTGCCACATAAAATCATTCTCAAAAAGTTTAACTTGCAGTTATGGAACCAATAAAAGACCTGCGCCTTGCTATGCTTATAGATGCTGACAATGTACCCTACAGCAACATTAAGGGCATGCTTGAAGAAATAGCCAAGTACGGCACCCCAACCTTCAAAAGAATCTATGCCGATTGGACAAAGCCCACAGTTAGCGGATGGAAGAGCGTGTTACTGGAAAGTGCCATTACCCCCGTTCAACAATATAGTTATACTACAGGCAAAAACGCTACGGATTCTGCCATGATTATTGATGCTATGGATATTCTCTATTCAGGCCGTGTAGATGGGTTCTGCATTGTAAGCAGCGATAGCGATTTTACACGGTTGGCTATAAGACTTCGTGAAGCCGGCATGAAGGTTTTTGGTATTGGGGAAAGGAAAACGCCTGTTCCATTTATTTCCGCTTGTGATAAATTCATTTATATTGAAATACTCAAAAACTGGAACGAACCTGATAAGCCCGAAAAGGTGGAAGTAAAAAATACCAAAAGAAAAAAGGGTAATAAAAATACTCCCCCCGAGCCTGAAACCTTACCACAGACACCACTTCCCACCCCCATTCAACCCTTTAGTAATAATAACCGGGATCTGGTTAAATTGGTTGAAGACAGTATCAACGATCTGGCTGATGAAAATGGATGGACATTTCTGGGCGACCTTGGCAATCTGATCCTTAAAAGAAAACCCGACTTTGACCCAAGAAATTATGGGTTTAAAAAATTACTTCCCCTCATAAAAGGTTTGGACAAATTTACTATTGATGAAAGAAATACCGGCAAGAACAACATTGTACATGTGTTTGTAAAGAATGCTTAAATGATTTTCAAAAACAATAGAAGCAGTAGTGCAATGTTTATGCATTCAAATCTTCTGCTGTAAAACTCAATGGCAACAATTGGCCTGCTCTTTCAATGATATATACTTTGCCTAACAACCCCCCGAGAATAATACGAATAGGATGCTTAACTCTTGATTCGTACTCCAACAAACTCTGACGGCACATTCCGCAGGGAGATATTGGATGACTACTATCGCCGTTTTCATTGTGGTAACTAATCGCTAAAGTATCTATAGGAACTTTGGGAAAAAGGGAGGCCGCCGAAGCCAACAAAACCCTTTCAGCACACAATCCTACAGGGTAACTTGCATTTTCCTGGTTGCTGCCTGCAACTATTTCGCCGTTATGTAACCGGGCAATTGCACCCACCTGAAAGTGTGAGTATGGTGCGTAAGCATGTTGGGTGACTTCCCGGGCTTCATTGAGCAACCATGCATCATTTTCAGTCAAATCATCAATGGAATCATAGACCTCAAACGAGAAACTATACTGTTCATTCTTCATATTTCGCAAGATTTATCAGACAAAAAATCCTTCCCGGTTTTGGGAAGGACTATTAAATTGATGTGCTAAGTTAATTTATTTTATGCTTTTAAACAAACGGTTCCATCTTGGCCCCTTTTCCCAACTGAACCAAATAAGAGAGGCTTTGCCAACAATATTGGTTTCCGGCACAAAGCCCCAATAGCGACTGTCCTGACTGCGATGGCGGTTGTCGCCCATCATCCAATAGTAGTTCCACTTGCATTTATAGGTGGTTGTTTCCTGTCCATTAATGTAGAATTTGCCCTCTTTTTCTTCCAGTTTGTTGCCTTCATAGGTAGTTATTAACCTTCGGTAAATGTCAATGTTGGCGGCCGAAAGAGTGATTGTACTACCCTTTGCAGGTACAAACAATGGCCCAAAGTTGTCTGCACTCCAGGTATTGCCGGCAGAGTAAGGAAAAGTAGTTCCCTGCATGGTATTGAAGAAAAAAGTGACCGCTATAACATTAGGTTGCTTTTTCACAATTTCAGCGGCAGCAGGTGTCATGTTTATAACATAAGTGTTAGGCTTACCTTGGTAAGCATAAATCTGATCTTTGGGATCATCAACGTTAATATGTAGTTGGGTCTCCAGAAATTCGTCACTAAAAGCTTTTCCATTAGTTTCTACCAAATACTCAGTTTGTGAAGCTAAAGGTATAGGCGAGGGCTTACTATCAATATAAACTTTACCATTAACAATCATAAGCGTATCGCCCCCAACTGCAATACACCTTTTTATATAGTTGTCAGTTTTATCCATTGGATGTACGTGAATTGGATATTCTGCCATTAAAGCATCTCTGTTGCCTTTGTATTGGGTTCTTAATACATCATAATAAGGAATCTTGGAACCGAATTCAGGAAGGTTAATAATAGTATCTCCTGCCGGGAAATTGAACACAACTACATCATTTCTCTCTACCTGTTGAAAGCCGGCAATACGTGTATAAGGCAGTTGTACCAGTTTTGTATAAGAAGGAGTTGTAGTACTAAAAGGCATTATGTTATGAACAAAAGGAAATGAAATTGGTGTTTGAGGAATACGGGGTCCGTAGCTCATTTTATTTACAAAAAGGAAGTCATTTACCAACAGGGTTTTTTCCATACTCTCTGTAGGTATAGTATAGGCTTCAAAAACAAAAGTGCGGATTAGTGTAGCAGCAACAATAGCAAATACAGCGGCATCTATCCATTCTCTTGCCGTGCCTTTTGTGTACCGTTTTACAGCTTCATGGCCCACATATTTATCCTCTTTATTAAATCCAAGGTAAGGCAGATAAACAAACGGAATAAATACGGCTGCAGTATGGTGAATCAGGTTAAATTTCCCAAAATGCATTACGAAAATAATGGTAATCCATATTGTAATAAACTGACCCGCTATAGGAATTAATTGAAACCAAAACCATATTTTACTGATGTTTGTTTTTTCAACAATCAGCCAGGTATTGTAAAACGGTATAAATGCTTTCCATGGCGTAATGCCTGCCTTTTTAAACATGCCATACATACCAATGTGCCAACCAACGATATAGAGAATAATAAATGTCCAGCCCATAAGGATTTTTTGAGTAGTCGCAAATGTACCAATATAATTTCCGCTACAATTTTGAGGTTTGAAAAATTTTCTTAAAGCCTGATAAAGGGTTTATTGAGGGTATAAGCGGGTATTACAATAGGCTTATACATTGCAATTATATATTTACAAAAGGCTGTCATAATTAGTAATTATTGGTTTAAACTAAAAAGTTTTTCTACATATATCCCAATATTTTCAACATACTCTGCGCAGTTTGTTCTTTGGCATATACCCAATCTTTTAGTTTACCGTCTTTATCCTGCCCTACAATAATATGTTTGGGACTTGGTATCAGACAGTGTTTTATACCACCGTAACCACTTATCTGATCCTGATAGGCACCCGTATGAAAAAAGCCGACATACAAAGGTTCTTCCCCCATTAATTTGGGTAAAAAGACTTCGTTAATATGTTCTTCACTATCGTAATAATCATGACTATCGCAAGTTATACCACCCAGTACTACTCTGTGATATTCTTCATCCCACTTATTTATGGGCAGCATTAAAAATTTTTCTCCAATACCCCATGTATCAGGTAGTGTAGTTATAAATGATGAATCAATCATGTACCAGTTTTCACGGTCATTCTGCACTTTTTGCCCAATAACACTGTATATGTGCGCCATACTTTCTCCTACTGTATAACTACCAAACTCTGTAAAAATGTTTGGCATTGGAACCTTTGCATTTTTACATGCTTTTTTTATGTTGCCAACAATTTCGTTTATCATAAACTGATAATCGTACTCAAAACCTAAGGAGTGCTTAATAGGAAAACCCCCACCAATATTAATGCTATCCAACTCTGGGCAAATTTTTTTCAACTGACAATAAAGGTTAATCACCTTATTCAATTCGCTCCAATAGTAAATATCATCCTTAATGCCTTTATTTAAGAAAATATGAAGCATTTTAAGGGTAAACTTATTTTCATAACCCTCAATTTGATCTACATAAAACTCTAATATATCTTTTGACCTCATACCCAATCTTGAGGTATAAAACGGGAATGAAGGTTCTTCTTCAGCTGCAACCCTTATTCCTAGTTTAAATGGCACTTTTACCGATTTACGGTAAGCCTCCAATTCTTCCATATTATCAAGAACAGGAAAAACATTTTTGAACCCTGTATTGAGCAGGTTAGCAATACGCCTGGTATAATTTTTTTGTTTGTAACCATTGCAGATAATGTAGGTATCCTTGGTTATTTTTTTCTTTTGGAAAAGCTTTTTTATTATTTCAATATCATATGCATAGGAAGTCTCAAGGTGTATATTATGCTTAAGTGCTTCCTCTACTACAAATGAAAAATGCGAACTCTTGGTACAGTAGCAGTAGTTGTAGGCACCTTCATATTTATGCTTTTTAAAAGCATTGGCAAACATTTCTTTAGCCTTCTTTATTTGCATACCAATTTTAGGCAAATAGGTAAGCTTAAGCGGTGTACCATATTTATCAATCAATGCCTTTATATCAACATTGTTGTACTGCAAATAATCGTCTTGTAAATGAAATCCTTCCTGCGGAAAATGGAAAGTCTGCTTCACCAGGTCGGTGTAAGTATTATTCATTGATGTAGTTCAGTTCATTCTTTAGTGTTAAACAAAAAAAGATTACTTGGTAAAATTAATAGTTTGAAATTAATAATCTAAAACAAAAAAAACCGGCTCGCAATACGAACCGGTTTTATAACATTTTATGTTTGATGTTTTATTTTACCGAAGCAACCAATGCTTTGAAAGAAGCAGGCTCATTCATAGCAAGATCAGCTAGAATTTTTCTATTTATTTCAAACCCTTTCTTAGAAAGTGCATTAATAAATTCGCTGTAAGTAATTCCTTCTTCTCTTACAGCAGCGTTTATACGTGCAATCCATAAGGTACGGTATTCGCGTTTTTTCAATTTACGGCCTACATAGCTATAGGTCATACCTTTCTCAACAATATTTTTGGCTACGGTATATACGTTTTTACGCTTACCATAATAACCTTTGGCCTGGTCAAGTATCCTTTTTCTCCGGGCTCTTGATGCTACCGCATTTTTAGAACGTGGCATATTTTAAAGTTTTAAGTGTTAAGGGTAAGGTGTTAAGCCATACATCTCAACAACAATTTTTTAATTTAAATTACTTTTGAATTTTAGTCCTCCTTGAGAGGAAATAGTAGGCTCCTACTTTAACCTCAACAGTCTTTTCACGAAATCCAGGTTAGCAGGCCCAACCATACCTTTCTGACGAAGACTACGCTTACGTTTGGTAGATTTTTTAGTAAGAATGTGGCGCTTATAAGCCTTTTGGAATGTGATTTGGCCAGAACCGGTTACTTTGAACCTCTTCTTGGCACTTGAGTTTGTTTTTACTTTTGGCATTAAATAATCTTATTAGATTACACCCTGCTGGTGTTCCCGAACAGACGGGACTCTTATGGAACCTTGTGGGTAATGTCAGCTTTGTTTTTGGCAAAGCGGCTGCAAAAGTAAGGGAAATGGAGTGAAAATGTATCTTTATTTCGCTGAATTTTTCAAAATAAGCTGCAATTATTCAAAAATCTCATTTTAGTATCTCAAGAGTTCGCAACACAGCCATATAATGAAATATGCTGGCCGACAATACAAATATATGCCAAAGCGCATGGTGGTATTTCCAACGATGCCATAAGTAAAAGAATACCCCTATTGCATATAAAACGATCCCTGTAATTACCAAAGTGCCAATATAAGGAGGCATTGACCCAATTAAATCTACAGGAAGAAATAAAAATATCAGTCCCATAAAGAGATAAAAAACAACAGAAATTGCTCTGAAACGATCGGGAAATTGAATCTCAAAATAAATACCTAAAATGACCAAACACCACAATATTTTTAACATATTAATGCCGTCATCATTAAAAACATAAAACTTTATAAGGGGCGTATAAGTGCCTGCTATTAGAAAATAGATACTTATGCGATCTAGCTTAAGATACAGCCTTTTAATTTTTTTATTTGTAGATGAATGATATAACGAAGAAAAAACAAAAACCATAAGGTAGCAAACCCCATAAATGCTAATCCCTAAAAGTGAATATGCATCTTTGCTTAATGCCGAAAATATAAGAAGCGGCACACCGAAAATACCGAAAAAAATACCTAGAATATGTAAGTTAGCATGAATGCGCTCCTGTTGTGGAGTGAACTCTGAGAGGGTTTTAAGGGTAGTTTCTTTTGACCTCATGCCTTTACTTTTATATAATAATGACATTATTTTCATGCTTAATGATGCAGGTATTGCTACATAATTTATTAGCGTCTATAACCATGCCGTTTACTCATAAACGAAAAAAGAATTAATTAGATTTTGTCAGGTTAATTATTTTACAAAATAAATGCACCAACAACCTCACTTCCATCTACTTCTACCTGTATGTGGTCTTGCAAAGTTGTAGCTACAGAAAGTCCAATATAATCAATTTTCACAGGATAATTTTTATGCATTCTTTCCACCAATGAAACCGTTTGTATCCTTTTGGGATAAAATTGCAACAATGGCTTTAAAGCATACAACATGGTTCGTCCGCTATTGGTAACATCATCTATCAATAACACATTTTTATTGGTAAAGTCAAAATCCTCGCTGTAAGTAATTATATCAGGTCTCTTTTTATTTAGGGAACAGGAGATAATGCGAACGGGAATAGACAAAAGTTTGTTTACCAAATTGTATATCCCCACCGCTATTACCATTCCACTACCTGCAATACCTATTATGATAAGTTCATCTGAATCGCCATACAATTCTTCAGCTATTTCCAAAGCAATGCGTTCCATTTTTCTTTCAGCTACTTCTTTAGTAAGTATTTGTGTTTTAGCCATTTTGGGTTAATTGGGGTTATTGGTTAATTAGTTTATTGGTTTATTGGTTTTGTCTTAATACTTTATACTAGAAACTTAATACTAAATACTGTATTTATTTCCACCAAAAATAAGCAATAACAATAGGTTACTTATCTTGCACTGTAATTAATAGCTATGCAAATTTTTCAGCAAATTTTATTTATCCTCCTCATAGGCGGAGCAATTTGGTTGTTTGCCAAAAATGTAAAAAATATTAGAAGAAACATACTGCTTGGTAGAGATGTTGACCTCACTGATGACCCGCAGCAAAGATGGCGCAATGTAGTGTTGTTGGCACTAGGCCAACAAAAAATGTTTAGATACCCATTGATTGCAGTTTTGCACTTTTGCCTATATGCAGGTTTCATCATTATTAATATTGAAATACTCGAAATAATCCTTGATGGTATTTTAGGCACTCATCGTTTGTTTGCCCCAATGTTGGGGCCTGTTTATACTTTTCTCATTAATGGTTTTGAGGTATTGGCTTTTCTGGTTTTAGCGGCTTGTGTGGTGTTTCTTATCCGTAGAAATATCTTAAAAGTAAAACGCCTTGACAAACCTGAACTCAACGGCTTTCCCCGCAAGGATGCCAATATTATTTTGTTTGTGGAAATTGTATTAATGTCATTATTCCTACTTATGAATGGTGTGGACAAAGCCTTACAAGCACAGCAATACGGTCACTATCAGGAGACCGGCAACTTTTTTATTTCCGGATTACTTTTCAATGCATTTGAAGGAATGAATCCTGCAACTTTGGTAGCTATTGAAAGAATAGCATGGTGGCTGCATATAATTGGTGTATTGGCATTTTTAAACTACTTGCCTTACTCCAAACACCTGCACATTATTCTTGGATTCCCAAACAGCTATTATGGCAGCCTGCAGCCCGAAGGCAAGCTGACCAATATGAAAGAAATACAAAACGAAGTACTTTATGCTATGCAGCCTGAATTGGCTCCCACAGGGGAACAACCACCTGTAAAATTTGGCGCCAAAGATGTTCCCGACCTTACCTGGAAAAACCTGATGGATGCCTACAGTTGCACAGAATGTGGTCGCTGTACTGCTGCCTGCCCGGCTAATATTACAGGTAAGTTGTTGAGTCCACGTAAAATTATGATGGATACCCGTGACCGTATGGAAGAAATGGGTCGTAATATTAACAAAAACGGTTCATTTGTGGATGATGGCAAAACGCTGCTACACGACTATATTACTGTAGAGGAACTACGTGCCTGTACAACCTGTCAGGCCTGTGTAGAAGAATGTCCTGTTAGTATAAGCCCGTTGGATATTATTGTGCAAATGCGCCGCCAACTGATTATGGAAGAAAGCAACGCCCCACAAGAGTGGAACGCCATGTTTGGCAACGTAGAAAACAACTTTGCCCCATGGAAGTTTAGTCCCGATGATAGGGATAAGTGGGTGGCGGAAATGTGAGTTTTGAATTGCTAGTTTGTGGTTATAAATGTATAAAATAAGATAGGTTAATTCCCTCAAACGCACCATACTTTTTAAGCCTTTAATTTTACTTTAGCGTTTTATTGCTTAGGCTTTTCTGTATGATTTGATAAATGTTTTGACAACCACTCTACCATTGATTAACCACTAAATCCAATATAGAATTTATCTAAACTTTGAGAATAATGTTTATAGGTTGTAAACATAAAAAAAGAGACTACCTTTTGAATAATCTCTTGTGGTGACCGCGTTAGGATTCAAACCTAAAACCTTCTCATCCGTAGTGAGATGCTCTATTCAGTTGAGCTACGCAGCCAGTATTTCAATTTAACGTAACAATATTTCTTAGAACCTCCCCAACCAAGGGCCGGGTTGCTCTATTCATATTTTTACGATGTAATTTCCTTTTAGGGGTGCAAATATAGAACTATTTATTTTTTTTGCAAGGAAAAAATAAAACAAAACTTCAAATTTATCCCTATTTATACTTGTATTCTACTCTGCCGAGTAAAATTCTGTTTTTACTGTAAACTAATTCCTTTGATTTTAATCCATTTTCATTGTATAAATATTTCCAAATAAGATAATTTGCAATACCTCCTTGTGTTTGGGTCATTTGAGACAAATGTCCTAAACTATCGTATTCAAACATAAAATCAGGAAGTAGTTTTTGTGCTCGGGCATTATAACGAACTACATCTGTAAGCTGGTTTTTGTGATTATAATAATAGTAGTAATTTTCTATATTATTATTTTTCTTTTGCCACTTTTCTTCAGATAAATTACCATTTTCGTCATAATCTAATGATACAAATGTGGTATCTGTACCATTTCTTATTTTTAGCATTGATTGAGGCAAACCTTGATCATTGTAAATCCAAATGTGGTTTTCTGTATTGGTAAAAGTACCATCAAAATCCTTGCTTGTATTTTCTATACTTAATATTTTTCCATAATTATCATAATTATATATTACAGTATTAATAGCATTTTTACTACTATCAACAGTATGAAAAAGCCTGTTATTGGTGTAACTACTTATAAAATAAGACTCTTCGTTATTGATAGATGCAGTGCGGGTTACAACCTGTTTACCATCACCGGAAAAGGTTTGTTCCAGTACAAAATCTTCACTGATTTCATTTCCATCATAACTGGTTGCTGTAATTTTTCTTATTTCCAAACTTCGGTATAAATTATATTGTTGATTGGTTTGCTTAGTAACCAATATATCTTGATAGTAAAACTGTGCATTTAATCCAAATGCAGATAAAAGTAAACCTATACTTAAGGCAAATATTTTCATGTTTTATTAAATTGGACATATCAAAAATAATGGCTGAAATGTTAACGAAAAAACATTGCACATTCTTGCAACATACAGACATACTTTTGTTTGTATTTTTATTTAATTTTTTATAATTATATTATTTTAAATAACCTTACGAAAAACAGGCCGAACTATGCTACTCAATAGAATTTATTGTATATTAAATTTGATAAGTTGTTTTGATTTAATTTAACTATAATTTGAGTTCATGAACCTTATTTACAGCATTACTAATCAGAAATATAATGAATCTAGAAAATAGTTTTTTGAAGCTTGTGCAGATTATGGATGAGCTTAGAGAAAAATGTCCGTGGGATAAAAAGCAAACAATTGAAAGCTTGCGACCCTTAACCATTGAAGAAACTTATGAACTTACAGATGCAATAACTGACAAAGATTGGGTAGGAATAAAAGAGGAACTAGGTGACATACTTTTACACATATTATTTTATGCAAAAATTGGAAGTGAAGAAAATGCTTTTACTCTTCAGGAAGTTATTGAAGGTGTTTGTGAAAAACTCATAAGAAGACATCCACATATATACGGTAATGTAGAGGTCAATAATGAGGAGGATGTAAAAAAGAATTGGGAACAAATTAAAATGCAGGAAGGAAAAAAATCGGTTTTAAGCGGAGTGCCAAAATCGCTACCTGCAATTATAAAAGCTGCCCGAATACAAGAAAAAGCAAAGCTAGTTGGATTTGAGTGGGATAAAATAGAAGATGTCTGGCAAAAGGTTGAAGAAGAAATACTTGAACTAAAAGAGGCGGTTTTATCTAAAAATAAGCTTCATGTAGAAGAAGAATTTGGAGATGTATTATTCAGTTTAGTAAACTATGCACGTTTTTTGCGGATAGACGCCGAAGGTGTTTTGGAACAGACCAACAAAAAGTTCATATATAGATTTACTGAAATGGAAAAGGAAGCTCAAAAACTTGATAAGTCTTTGGCTGATATGACTTTAGAAGAAATGGACCTGCTCTGGATTGAAATAAAAAGAAATAATAAGAGTGATAAAAATAATTAGAAAAAGTCTCAATAAAAATGGATATCTGCTTTTAATAGCAGCCTTTTTTTATATGCTATCTTATATTTTTTCTAATTACTCTATTTATACCTCTTCACCAGAAATTGTTAAAAAAAAACTAGAAAAGTATATTGTTGAGAGTGAAAAAAAGGTTTTAAAATTTCAAAACGATTCGTCTTTTTTATATGAAGTATTAAATAGCAAAATCAATCAATTTAATAAATATACGGACGAAAAAGTTGGTTTGTTCATTTATGCAAAAGACAGTATAAGTAAAAATAAACTTATATATTGGAATAGCAACAAAATGTTGCCTGATCAAAAGGTGCTATTGAATAATGATGGCGCATACGCTAAAACTCAAACTAATGGATATTTTGAAGTAATTAAAAAAACTATTGTAACTACCAATAAGGATACTGTTATTTATTGTTCTATGGTTCCATTATATTGGAATTACGGTATTAATAATAAATATCTTCAATCTAAGTTTCCTGTAGATAATTTAGAACTCAGATATGTTCCTAATTTAACAAAGGGTTCAATCAGTATTAATACAGGCTCGGGGAATCACCTAATTTATCTTCAGGAGAATGCAAAGCCAAATACCTTTTTAGAATCTATGCCATTGATGTTTAGAATCATGGGCATTGAATTCTTTCTTATATGGCTAAATATTCTTTCTTTACATATTGTTAAGGACAAAGGCTGGCGTTTGGGTTTTATGTTCTTGTTTATTTCATTGTTTATTATGAGATTCATAAGCTACCTTTTTCATTTTCCCTTTTTTTATCGCAACCTTGCCCTCTTTGATTCAACAATTTACGGATCCAATTTTTTACACCCAAGTCTGGGAGATTTATTTATAAATACAATATTGATTTTCTGGCTTATTAGCTTTGTAAAATCCCCTGCTGTTAATTCTATTTTTGAACTTACACCAATTAAAGGATTTAAAGCCTGGATTAACGCATTTATTGCTACTATTATTTTAATTAGTATTTCATTCATTTCGGCAGGTATTATTCGAAGTCTTATAAATGATTCCCAAATTTCATTTGATGTAACCAACTTTTTTAGTCTTAATATTTTCTCCCTTTTAAGTTTCATCATTCTTTGCTTAATTATTCTATCCTTTTTCCATATTAGTCATATAATTTTAGTCTATCTTTATAAGCATTTAGAAATACCTTCCTACACTCGCTATCTACTGGTAATCCTCCTTGCTTTAATATATTTTTCTTTTTCGCAACCTAGTAATGTTACCTCAAGCAATGTGGTTGTTATTCTTTGGCTTATTGTCTATATGCTAATCATGGAATCAAGAAGGTCTGATATCTTTATTCCATTGTTGCGATCATCTTTTTTTATTTTTTGGATTATATTTTTTGCCGTAAGTATATCGGCACTAATTGTTTACCAAAATAGTATTGTAAACGAACAAAAGCGAGTAAGAGAAGCTGAAAAATTAGCTACCGAGGCTGATACTAACGCACAATATATATTCAGTACAGGACTTGCCGATATTGATAGCTCATTTTTGTTGGCTAATTTACAAAATTTAAAAAATCAGGCTACCAATAAGGCCATTAAAGATAGCTTATCAAGCCGCTATTTATCAATAAATGCAGATGCCTATGATACACGTATATATACTTTTGACGAAAACAACGCTTCACTTTTTAATGATGATTCTCTTACAATTTATGAATTAATAAAACTTATTAACAAAGGGAGGGAGACTGTAGCACCTAACTTATATTATTATGAAAAAGACCTAAATGTTTTTAGCTTTATTTATGAAAAAGATTTAAAGGATGTTAGTGGTAATATTAAGGGTTACTTATTTATTGTTGGTGACCCAAAAAAGTTTAAAAATCAAAGCGTATACCCTGAACTATTCATGTCAGGTAATGCCGATGTGGATGAAAAAAATATTATTTACGCCATTTACAACAGGGGTAAACTTGTAGAAAGTAAAGGGGATTATAATTTTTTATCTCAAATACCCATAAGTAATTATCCAAAAGGACAAACCGAAAAAAAGAAATTAGAAAAAAGTGTAGAATTCAGATACAATGCTGGAAACGGAAAACTGATTATTACAGTACATTACCAATCTATATTTCTGGAATTTTTGACACTTTTTGCCTATCTATTTGGTGCTTTCTTACTTATAATTATCCTATTTCAAACCGGTCGACTGCTTGTTCTATTTAGATTTCAGTTGCACAAAATGAAAAGAGGTATTGAATTTAATATTAAGTATCAGATTCAGGCTGCCATTGTATTCATTAGTCTATTTTCTTTTATTATAATTGGGGTTGCTACAATTAAGTTTTATATCAACAGGTTTACTCAAACCAATCGTGAACGTTTGATTAAATCAATGAAAGTATTATCAAATGAAATTGACAATGATGAAATTAAACATCATTTATTTACCGCTGCACTGTCAAATGTTTCTAATGTAAACGATGCAAAATTGCAAAAGGATATAAGAGAAGTTGCAGAAATACAAAATGTAGATGTAAATCTTTATGATGTCTTCGGAAACCTTAAGGCCACCACTCAACCTGACATTTACAAGAAGCAGATACTTAGCAATATAATGGATCCCAATGCTTTTTACAAGCTTTCATCTAAGCAGGAAGTTCAAGTAATACAAGATGAAAAGGTAAGCAACTTTACTTTTTTAAGTATTTATGTTCCTATATATAATCATGATGGCAAACCTTATGCTTATTTAAATATTCCCTACTTAAATACTCAAAAAGAACTAAATCAGGAAATTTCAAACTTTTTGGTAACACTCATTAATCTTAATGCATTTATATTTTTAATTGCTGGAGCCTTTTCTGTTTTATTAACAAACCGTATTACCAATTCATTTAGTCTGATTGCCGATAAAATGAAAAAAATTAATATTGGAAGTGCTAACGAAGAAATTCAATGGGGCTCAAATGATGAAATTGGTGCACTGGTTAACGGTTATAATAAAATGGTTAAAAAACTGGAGGCAAGTGCTCAGGCCTTAGCAAAAAATGAACGTGAAGATGCATGGAGAGAAATGGCCCGACAGGTTGCACATGAAATTAAGAATCCTCTTACACCCATGAAACTTAGCATACAGTATTTGCAAAAAGCCATTCAGGAAAAAAATCCTAATACTGTAGAACTTTCTAGAAAAGTAACAGCAACCTTAGTTGAACAAATAGATCAACTTGCAAAAATAGCTTCCGAATTTTCGCAATTTGCCAATATAAATAAAGTACGCATGGAGCCATTTGATATTAATGATTCAATAAAATCTTTGATAGATTTATATAACAGCAATTCAAAATTGAAACTGAATTATCAAAAGCCTCAACAACCTTCAATCATTAACGCTGACCGTAGCCAAATCAACCGTCTTTTTACAAATCTTTTTCAAAATGCTATAGAGGCATCAGAACATAACAGCAATGTGGTGATTACAATTGAACAAAAAATAATTAGCGGGACACTACTTATCAATTTTAGTGATGAAGGAGCTGGAATTCCATTAGAAAAACAAGATAAAATTTTTACACCCAATTTTACTACCAAATCATCTGGCACTGGACTTGGATTAGCAATCAGTAAAGGAATAGTAGAAAATGCCGGAGGTAAAATATGGTTTGAAACGACAGAAGGTAAAGGAACTACCTTTCATATACTATTTCCACTTTCTATTTAAATTCTTTTTTGTTAGGGTTGTTTATTCCAATATATTTATTTCCTCCAAATTATTATAAGTTTAGCTATTATTAACGTATCAGTTATATTATGATTGCCCAAAAATTAAGAGTTAAAGATGGGATGACATTATATACCATTAATGCTCCCCTATGCTTTGCAGAATTATTTTCTGATATTTCAGTTTTAAACATTTCACCAAAGGCTAAAAAGTTTGAGCAGATTCATTGGTTTGTAAATAACAAAGCCCAAATGGAAAAAAACTTGAACAAAGTAATGAACCTGCTCAATAAAGATGTTATCTGTTGGTGCTATTACCCAAAGGCTACCTCAAAAATGCAAACTGATCTTTCAAGAGACAAAGGCTGGAATACTTTGTTGGCAAAAGAAATTCAATGGTTAAGCCTTATTTCTTTTAACGATACATGGTCCGCCTTTTCATTCAGAGTAAAGACAGAAGAATATAATAAAACGGATATAAAAGTTAAGGAAAGAGAGATATTTAACTACGTTGACCCAATCAAAAAGACAATAATCCTACCTGAAGACTTTAAAACTCTTTTAAAAAATAACCCTTTAGAATCTGATTTTTTCAATCAACTTTCTTTCAGTAACAGGAAGGAATATGTAGAGTGGATTGTAACGGCAAAAAGAACAGAAACCAGAAACAACAGACTAAAGGAAAGTATAAAACGGTTGAGTTGTAAATGGAAAAATCCTGCAAACAGTTAACTTCAAATATAATCTTTTCAACCTCATTAATACATTCAACAATGTCATTCAATTATATTAAAAATCAGTTTCTTTTAAGAGATGATATTACTTATCTTAATTTTGGAGCATTTGGCGCCTGCCCAAAACCGATATTTGAAAAGTACCAAAGTTTTCAACTTGAACTAGAACAGGAACCTACTGATTTTATTCTTAATAAAGGGCCTCTTTATTTAAAAGAGTCAAGAATGGCATTGGCAAAATTTATAAACTGCAACGAGGATGATGTAGTTTTTGTAACTAACCCAAGCTATGCAGTAAATATTATTGCAAAAAGTATAAACCTGAAACCTGGAGATGAAGTACTTACTACAAATCTTGAATATGGCGCCTGCGACAAAACCTGGAAATATTATTGTGAAAAAAAGGGTGCAAAATATGTACGTCATAATATTTCATTTCCAATACTAACAAAAGAAACTTTTATAAATCAATTTATAAAAGGGATTACATCTAACACAAAATTGATTTTCATAAGTCACATCACCAGTAGTACGGGTCTGCGATTACCGGTAGAGGAAATAGTTGCTTTAGCAAAACAAAAAGGGATTATGACCTTTGTTGATGGGGCGCATGCAGTAGGTCAGGTACATGTAAATCTGACCAAATTAAATGCAGACATTTACACCGGCGCATGTCATAAATGGATGCTTACACCAAAAGGTTCTTCCTTTTTATATGTACGCAAAGAACTACAGAATTTGTTTGATCCGTTGGTAATTAGTTGGGGATACGAAAGTGTATCTCCATCCCATTCCATATTTCTTGATTACCATCAAATGCAGGGCACACGTGACTATTCAGCATTTCTTACCATACCACATGCTATTGCATTTATGAATGAAAATGATTGGACTTCGGCATCACAATACTGTCGTGAATTAACACAACAAAATGCTACACGGTTTTGTGATTTGCTTCAAGCCACAGCTTTATGCCCAATTACGGATGACTTTATAGCACAACTTTACAGTATTCCAATAAAAACAAATGAACCACAAAAACTAAATGACATACTTTATGAAAAATATAAAATACAAATACCCTTAATGGTTCATGAAGATAAATGCTATATACGTTATTCAATACAGGCTTTTAATAGTCAGCAAGATTTAGATAAGTTATACCTGGCTTTGAAAGAATTGATTTAAAATATTTTTCTTATTAAAACAACCCTAAATCCTACATAATGTGGAAAGAAAATTTGAAGTAAAAAGTACAATGTGGTTATTGAAAAGATTTTATTCTATGCTTATTATCTTTTTTATTATCAGTTTACTTCAAAGTAATGCACAAACTAATTATTCAAAACAGTATCAGGCTATATCATTTGAATTAGGTAATACAGGATTGCTCTATAATCTGACTTACGATTACAAATTGACTAATAAAGGCTTTAGAGTTGTGGCAGGTTCTAATTTTTCTAATAACCTATCTGTTTATACAACAGGTGTTGGAGCTTATTATTTATAAAGAAAACATAACTCATTTTTAGAAATTGGAATAGACCTTAACTATCTTTCTGTTAATGAACTCAGGGATGACCAAAGGGGATTTAACTTATTTTATCCTGATTACACCTTACAATCCTACTATGCGAGGGCTAATATTAGATTTAGAAAATATAGCAATAACACCTTGTTAAGAATTGAAATTTAGCCGGGTTTTAATGAAATAGAATTTATATCGGGAGGATATTTGAGCCTTGGTATTTCATTTTAGAAAAATTATTTGGGCATTAAGATTACAATTTAATAAAACGTTCGGTTGCAATATAACCATTGGTATTTATAAATTCTATAAAATACAAACCCTTTTGTAAGGCATTTAAATTTAATTGTCCATTAGTAATATTTGTTTTTGTTAAAGCTATATTGCCCAATACAGTTCTTATTATAACATTGCTAACATCAGGTTCACTAAAAAAGATAATTTCTTTACAAGGATTAGGGTACAATAAAATGGGGCTAGATGGCTGCCCTTTAACTTCGATTGTCTTGGTGTAAGTTTTTGAACCATCACTATTAACTACTTCAAGACGATAATAGTGTTTGTCTGCTTTACTAACATCAGAGTCTATAAATGAGTAATTAGAAGCACCTGTTGCTTTTATATTTCTTAAATTGAAAAAGTCCTTTCCATTATAGCTTTTTTGTACGTTGAAATAAGAAAGGCCTATTTCAGTAGGCGTATGCCACATTATACTTACATCTTTCATTTTTCTAAAACAATTAAAATTAATCTGTCCTGATAATAAGGTTGTATTTGTAGCAAGCCATTGTGTAGCATTCATTATTAACTTCTGATGATTGCCATTTGCATCTGCAATATATCCATTGTACAATTGATCATTAGTATCACCTGTACCATCATCAAAGGGCGAACTGTCACCAAATGCAACAATTTTTCCTAATCCAAATCTTGCATAAGCTACCATAACTTTGGTATTACCTGCATTACTGCTACCTGTTTTATATACTGATGCTTTTACAGTTGGGTTTACAGCAGGATCTAAAGTCATAGTTGTACCGCTACTCCATAATACCTGAGATACATTACCATTACTTCCATGAAGCAATGAATCATTTATATTAGTAGAAATGTTATAACTATTGCCTGAAATAGTTGATAAGTCAAAGGTTATACCGAAAGGATTGCTTACTATTCCGTTGTTAGTAAACAGATCATTCCATATTTCGGGTGAATCGTATCCATCGTTATTGCGGTCAGATTGGGTATGATTAGAAATAATAAATAGACCACCGCCATTCTGAACAAAATTAATAAGAGCTACCTTTTCATTTGTTGTGAATAAAATATTAGGTTCATCTACTACAAAAATATTGTAGTTAGTTAAGTCTTGTGGATTAGAAACATTACCATAACTAATCAATCCATTATAAGGCAATGTTGCAACCTGATAACCTTTCTTAACACAATCAACAGCCCAATAAGATAAACCACCTTTCCAGAATGATTCTATTGTACCTGCTGTAATATTTCCTTGCAGTGGTGTTGGAGTCTGTTGCGCATTAGCATCATTGCCCCAACCAATAGTTGCGGGGCCATTACTATAGCTAATGTTAAAAGCATCCGCATCTATTATCCAATCCGCATTGCCAGCCGTTTCTGCCTTTGTGGCATCAAATAATATTTTAACCTGGGCACGCGGTGTTACAATGCATACTATAAAACAAAAGGAAAGGAGTAATAAACGCTTCATTTAATAAAATTAGATTGCAAAATTAGCAGTTAGTCCTGTTATGTAAATACCTAAATTCATAGCTATAAAATTTTTATCACCGTTAACTCAGCACTTTTATTTTTAAAAATAATATTACTCTTATGGTAAATTTTCAAAAGTGATATTTAAATAAATTTTTTTTTAAAATATAAAGTGATAAATACCTGCAACCTTTTCTATCATAAACATAATACTACAAAAAACTTTTGAAACACTACAATTAATTGCTGTTCATGTAATTTTGAAAAATAATGTATGACTATGAAGAATCAATATATTTTTTATCTCTTTATGCTAATAAATTTTTCAGCATTCACTCAAATAAATTTATCTATACCAAGAAATATAGAAAAGGCATATCAAAAAGGCACGAGAAGCAACATAGGAAATCCGGGAATTGCTTACTGGCAAAATACTGCTGATTATGATATTAATGTAGTATTTAATCCTGCTTCGCTATTATTAAAAGGCGAGGAAACTATTGTTTACACCAACAACAGCCCGGATACGCTAAACGAAATTGTTTTCAAGCTATATCCTAATTTATACAAGAAAGGATCGATTTCACTTTGGAAAATATCACCCGAAGATTTGAACCAAGGAATGGAAATAGAAAACATACAGGTTGAAGGCAAATCAACCATAGCTTATAGCATTGACGGCACAAATATGTCTTTGAAAATAGTACCGCTATATCCCAAACAAAAACTTGAATTAAAACTTAAGTTCAATTATACTTTAAATAAAGGTTCGCACAACCGCACCGGACAAATAGACCCCAATTCAGCTTTTGTAGCTTATTTCTTTCCCCGTATAACAGTATATGACGATATAGATGGATGGAACCGTGCCCCATACATTGGAACGCAAGAATTTTACAATGATTTTTCACATTTCAAAGTATCTATTACTGTCCCCAAAGATTTTATTGTTTGGGCTACGGGGAACTTACAAAACTGCAACGAAGTTTTTAATGGTAAATTTTGTGAACGCATACATCTTTCCGAAACCACAAACACTCCTGTTGTAATTATAGATAGCCTTGATATTGCTGAAGGAAACATTACAAAAAAAAATTCCCAAAATACCTGGATGTTTGATGCTGAAAAAGTTACTGATTTTGTATTTGCTACCAGCAATCATTATGTATGGCATGCCAAAAGTCTTGTGGTAGATAGCATTACTAAACGCCGTACAAGAACTGATGCAGTGTATAATCCAAACCACAAAGATTATTTCGATGTATTGCATTATAATTTTGAAACAGTAAAGGCCATGAGTTTTATCTTTCCAAAATGGCCCTTTCCCTACCCTCACATTACTGTATTTGAAGGCCTTGACCAAATGGAGTACCCAATGATGGTAAATGATATACACCTGGAAAGATTTGATGCCATTACAACTACTGACCATGAAGTATTTCATACCATGTTTCCGTTTTATATGGGCATAAACGAAACCAAATATGCATGGATGGATGAAGGTTGGGCTACCATAGGCGAATGGATTATATCTTCAATAATTGACACTACAATAGCTGATGATTATGGAATGAGGCGTTACGAAAGTTTAGCAGGTTATGAAGAGGATTTGCCCATTACAACTCCCTCAACACAGCTCAATGGCTTGGCTTTATTCCTAAACTCGTATGTAAAACCTGCATTGGGATATCTGTATGTTAAGGACTATTTAGGAGATGAATTATTTCTCAAATCGTTGCATTATTATATAGCAAACTGGCAAGGCAAACACCCTATGCCATTTGATTTTTTTAATTGTATTAATACTGCCACCGGCAAAAATTTAAACTGGTTTTGGAAACAATGGTTTTTTGAAAACGGTTATCCTGATCTTGGTATAAACAAGGTAAATAAGAAAGGAAATGAATACATGGTAACAATTGAAAAGAAAGGCACAAAGCCTGTACCTATTGACCTTAACATCAACTTTGATGACAATAGTAAGCTAAAACTCCATCGCAATATTGGTGCATGGGAAAATGGGAAGAAGTTCACTACATTGACTTTTCCCAGTAATAAAAAAGTTACAAAGATGACCTTAGGTAGCCTGTATATTGCTGATGTAAACAAATCAGATAATATTTGGGAAGAAACACCAAGATGATTTTCATTTACCCACAGAAAACAATTTACTATTTTTAAAAAATGAAAAAGTCTTTTCTTGTTTTAATATACTGTTGCATATTTCTTTTCCCGAAAGCACAACTGCTTCAATTAAAGAATAAATTTACCAACGTAGATACATTAAGAGGTTCCATAACAGCAGGCAGATTAGGTTGGGATGTACTGCACTATGACATTACTGTTGCACCTGATTTCAACAATAGGACAATCACCGGAAAAACAATCATCACCTATTTTGAATCATTGGCTGTAAAGAATATGCAGATTGATCTTCAGCAACCATTGATAGTTGATAGTGTGGTTGGGGAAAATAATATTAATTACAAATTTGCCCGTGACAACAATATATGTTGGGTATACATACGGGATAGTTTGGCCATGTACAAAATTTCTCCGGGCATTAGGCATATTACAATCTACTATCATGGTCATGCAGTTGAAGCAAAAAGACCACCATGGGATGGTGGATTGGTTTGGCGCAATGACACTCTGGGCAGACCAATATTAGGTACAGCCTGTCAGGGTACAGGCGCTAGTGTATGGTGGCCATGCAAAGACCACCAAAGCGATGAACCGGACAGTGGTGTATATGTACACCTGACAGCACCTGATTCTTTGGTGGCAGTAAGCAATGGCAGATTACAAAATATTTTGCCGCAGGCTAATGGATTTAATATGTGGAACTGGGTTGTAAAAAATCCAATTAACACTTATGATGTAACAATGAACATTGGTAAGTATGTATCATGGTCTGACACACTGATGGGAGAAGAGGGAAAACTTGACCTGCAATATTGGGTGTTGGATTATAACCTTGAGAAAGCAAAAAAACAATTTGAACAAGTGAAACCAATGTTGCATAGTCATGAATATTGGTTTGGCAGATATCCGTTTTATGAAGATGGATACAAATTGATTGAGACATCGTTTCTTGGTATGGAACATCAAAGTGGAGTAGCATATGGCAACCGCTACCAAAATGGATACTTGGGTAGGGATCTTAGTGCTACAGGTCAGGGTTTAAAATGGGATTTCATTATTGTACATGAAAGCGGTCATGAATGGTTTGGGAACAACATTACTACAAAAGATATAGCCGACATGTGGGTTCATGAGGGTTTTACCAACTACAGCGAAACCCTTTATATTGAAAACATGTTTGGAAAAGATGCCGCACAGGAGTACTGTTTAGGGTTAAGAAAAAAAATTAAAAATGACATCCCAATCATTGGATATTATGGTGTTAATAATGAGGGCAGCGGAGATATGTATAATAAAGCCTCCAATATGATAAATATGATCAGATATATAATGCAGGATGATAATAAATTCAGAAACATGCTTCGAGGGCTGAATAATGATTTTCACCACCAAACGGTTACTACCCAACAAGTAGAACAATACATTAACGATAGAAGCGGGATTAACTTCAACCAAATATTTGACCAATACCTTAGAACAATTCAAGTTCCTGTATTAGAGTACTATTTCAACACCAGAAGAAGAAAATTATATTACCATTGGACTAACTGCATAAAAGGGTTTAATTTGCCCCTTTTGCTAAAAGGGAAAAATTTAGTAAAGCTGAAGCCAATAGAAAAATGGAGTAAGAAAAAATTGAAGCATGATAGTGATATTTCAATTATTTCATCAGCAGACAACAATTATTATTACATAAAAACAAAACAATTAACCCAAAAACCTTAGCTGCTCTAACCAATGGCAAATATTAGAAAACAGGCAATCATCAGCAGTTTATTGGTTTATGTGGGCTTTGCAATTGGTGCAGTTAACACTTATTTTTTTACAAAAACTGGTTCTTTTACTCCCGATCAGTTTGGACTTACCCGTGTGTTTTATGACCTTGGACAAAATATTTTTGTATTTGGAAGCCTAGGTGTGATTCCCATAGTTTATAAGTTTTATCCTTACTACAAAGACAATGTAGATGATAAGGAAAACGACTTACTTACCTGGGCTTTATCCGCATCCTTTATTGGGTTTCTACTAGTGTTAGTTGGTGGGTATTTACTAGAACCATTAGTTGTAAAAAAGTATATACAACGAGCACCTCTAATTCTAAAGTACTACTACCTTATTTTCCCTTTTGGTTTTGGTATGCTGTTTTTTTCAGTGCTTGAATCTTTTTGCTGGAGCCTGCAAAAAACAGTATTTGCCAACTTTCTAAAAGAGACGGGAATGCGAATAATCGTATTAATTCTCGTGGTACTCTTCATGACCAAAATGGTTTCATTCGACACCTTTATAAAACTCTTCACATTTCTTTACCTGGCTCTATTTCTCATCATTCTTGCATACCTGATTAAGATTGGTAAATTTCACATCACCTTTAAAGTAAGCCATCCTACACGAAAGTTTAAAAAGAAAATGCTGACCATGGGTTCGCTGATTTATGGCGGGGTGATGATACAGATTGTTGCACAAACTATTGATACATTTATAATAGCTAGTTTGAAAGGATTGAGTAGTACAGGCGTTTTTAACCTTGCCCAATATGCAGCAAATCTTGTACAGGTACCGCAGCGCAGCATTCAATCAGTTAGTACAGGTGTATTGGCACAGGCATGGAAGGACAAAAACTTTGTTGAAATCAACCGTATTTACGAAAGAAGCTGCATCAACCTGTTATTAATGGCTTCATTCATCTTTGGAATTATATGGCTTAATATTAACGATGCATTTACGGTACTTCATGTACAGGAAGTTTACAGAGATGGTATAAATGTGATGTTTGTACTTGGTATTGCCCGACTTATAGATGCAGGTACCGGAATCAATAATATTATAATAGGCACTTCAGTTTATTGGCGGTTTGATTTTATCAGCGGTATTGTCTTGTTAGCCATTCGTATTCCTGTTACTTATTTGCTCATAAAGAAATATGATATTATTGGGTCCGCTTATGCAGAAGTCATTTCATATACAATTTACAATATTATCCGCTTTGAATTTTTAAGAAGAAAATTCAATATGCAACCTTTTAATGCCAAAACATTGTACTCATTACTTGTGGCGGCTGCTGCTTTTGCAATTGCTTTTTTTGCATTTCGAAGCTTAGACGGGTGGTTAGCAATCATTAGCCGAACAATGGTATTCATTACAATTTTTATAGCTGCTGTATTTTACCTTGAGTTGACTCCTGATGCCAAACAACTGTATCATAAATTTAAAAAGTAAACTTTTTATAATTGCATCAAATCAAGAAGTATGAATAACAGCGATAAACAAAAAACTTACGACTACCTAATCTTACTAAAGAAAAGCAATGATAATTTAGCAGATCAGGTGAGTCAATTGCTGTATGTATTTGCTATAGCAGCCTTTGGCTTTTTCATTTATTCCTATCCTTCAAACTCCACTAATTATATTTTTGTAATTGCAGCAATGGTTATCAATTGGTCAATCACCATATTTAATAAAAGGAAAAATGGAGTTGCTTATTTTAGGCTTGGTTTGTTGCTTGCTGCTGTAGGATGGATTATTGGCTATCAGCGAAATGTTTTTATGGCAATATTATATGCCCTTGCAGCAATACTGGAAAAACAAGTAAAATTTCCTCCTGAAATTGGTTTTTCAGAAGGTGAAATTTCTTTTAATTCTCTACCCCGTAAAACCCTGCAGTGGGCCGATGTTACAAACGTTGTAATAAAGGATGGGCTTTTAACAATCGATCAAAAAAACAATAAACTTTATCAAAAAGAAATAGATGGAGATGTTACACAAGAAATAGAAGCAGAGTTTAATGCATTTTGCAAAGAACAAATAGACAATCAGATTCTTTAACCTTATAAGTAAATTTATATCAAAGCACTAAGATCAAATAAGGCGCATAGGCTTGGTGTTGCAGCATTCTTCTTTTTGCTTGGTTTTTGTTTTGCAAGCTGGGCAAGCCGTATTCCTTATATACAACAGCGGTTATCACTAACCGAAGGGCAATTTGGTTTCATCTTACTTGCTTTACCGGCAGGTTCATTTGTATCCCTTCCTTTTGCTGGTTTTATGGTTGCAAAATATGGCAGCAAAAAAGTTTTGTGCATAGTCTCTATGCTGTATGGCCTTATTCTGATTACAATAGGTCTGTCTGCTAATCACATACAACTGATTTTGTCACTTTTTTGTTTTGGGCTTATTGGCAATGCGGGAAATATTTCTGTAAATACACAGGCAGTAGGGGTTGAACTTTTGTATAAAAAACAAATCATGGCCACCTTTCATGGTATGTGGAGCCTGGCAGGTTTCGCAGGTGCAGCAGTAGGTATATTGATGAACTCTTTACATCTTGTTCCTTACCAGCATTTCACCATAGTCTGCATAATATCGCTTCTCATCATCGCTATAGCCAACAGATATTTGTTACCAGATACTTTTACTTCAAATGAAAAAACACCATTGTTTACATTGCCCGATAAATCTTTGGTTGTGCTTGGGCTCATTGCTTTTTGCTGTATGCTTTGCGAGGGTACCATGTTTGATTGGAGTGGAATTTATTTTAAAAAAGTAGTTAATCCCTCCCCTGCTTTGGTTGGTGCCGGGTACACAGCGTTTATGAGTACAATGGCTGCAAGCAGATTTGTTTCAGATCATTTTACCAACAGGTATGGGTTTAAAATAATTGTAAAAATTAGTGGCCTTACCATCATGACAGGGTTACTAATTGCTGTTGTCTTTCCATACTTCTACCCTGTATTAATAGGCTTCTTACTAGTTGGTGCCGGTGTTTCATCTATTGTTCCTATGGTATATAGTGCCGCAGGAAAATCTACAAACATGTCTCCCGGCAAAGCTTTGGCATCTGTTTCTTCTATTAGTTTTTTAGGGTTTTTAATTGGCCCACCGATTATTGGTATGATTGCCGGATTTTCAGGCTTAAGATTTTCTTTTGCGCTGATAGCAGCTGTAGGTTTGTGTGTTACATTTCTGGCAAGTTGGAGCAAGGATAGATATTAATATCAAGATAACTTTTTGCCTCTTTTAAATAAAACCTAATGCTCACTCTTTTTGTTTATCATCTCTGTAATAACTTTTGAATAACAATCTCAAACTCTGGTCATGGGTAAAATATTTATAAATCCAGTTGATGAAAATCTGTACACGGTTCTTTACCCCAAGTATTAAAAACAAGTGAAGCGACATCCATATTACCCAGGCTATAAACCCACCAAAATGGAGTTTAGGTTTTGGTATATCCACTACAGCAAGGTTTCTGCCTACTGTTGCCATAGTACCTTTATCGTTGTATTCAAACTCTTGCAGTTGAGTGCTTTTTAAGTTTATTGACTTTAGGTTGTTTGACAACACCTTTCCCTGGTTGATTGCAACATTAGCCAATTGCGGATGTCCATTAGAGTATGTAGGTGTTTCCATAAAAGCAACATCACCAATTGCAAAAATATTTTGTTGCCCCATTACTTTGTTATACCGGTCAACTTTTATACGATTGCCCCTTACTACCAATGTTGTGTCTATACCCGTCGGTACATTTCCTCTTATGCCTGCTGCCCAAATAACAGTGGATGTTTCTATTTTTTCTCCACTTGCTAAGACAATAGTTTTGCCATCGTAAGATTCAAGTTTGCTATTAAGCATAACCTTAACACCAAGTTTTTCAAGATATTCCTTTGACTGATCCTGCGATTTTTTGCTCATAGGCCCAAGTGTTTCTCCACTACCCTCAAGTAATATAATTTGCATTTGAGAAAAATCAATTTCAGGATAATCACCGGGCAGATTGTGAATTTTCATTTCAGCAATAGCACCACTCATTTCTACACCTGTAGGTCCGCCACCCACTATCACAATATTCATTTTTCTTTGTCTTTCCTCATCGTCAGTAGTAGAAAGTACTTCTTCAAAATTTTTAAGCAAATGGTGTCTTATTTGCAGGGCTTCAGTTGTGGATTTCATAGGGTAAGTATGTTCCATCAATTGTTTGTTTCCAAAGAAGTTTGTATCAGCACCGGTAGCTATTATGAGTTGATCATAATTGATATCGCCAATATCCGTTGTTAATTTATTGATACCAATCTCTATAGATTGTACTTTAGCCAGCCTTATACGTACATTTTTACTCCTTTGAAAAAGTTTACGCAAAGGAAAAGATATATTACTAGCATCTAATCCCGCAGTTGCCACCTGATAAAATAAAGGTTGAAACTGATGATAGTTATATTGATCTAAGAGTAACACATCAAAACCATTAACATTATTCAGGCATCTTGCCACCTTTAATCCTGCAAAGCCTGCCCCAATTATCACTACTTTCATTTTCTTATTATTTACTTCCTTAATTAAAATGTTTTGGCAAATAAACTCTGATTATTCCATTACCCTTATAATTTCCCGAGACTTAGATAAAAGGAATATTTATGTGGAAAGGTATATTATTTAAATTTTAATAATGTACTATTTCAAAACACGTAGTTTATATGAAATAGTAGCTACTATGTACTATTTTTGCCTTAGCATGACTTTTGCAAACACGAATTGTAAAAGCATCTAAGTATTAATAACACAACATGAAGATCAATAATGAAACCAAAGTAGGGGCACTTACAACCTTAGCAATTACCCTCCTGATAGTGGGTTTTAATTTCCTGAAAGGAAAAAGCTTATTCAAAACCGGCAACTTTGTTTATGCAAAAGTAAAGTCTACAAAAGGTTTAATGGTTTCTAACCCCGTATTTATCAATGGCTTACAAGTAGGTGCAGTTTATGAAATGATGGAAACCAACAAAAATGTAGATACAATAGTGATTGCCATCAAATTAAGTAAAGAACTCAACATTCCTAATAATTCTATAGCCTCAATACAAACAAACCCTTTGGGTACATCAAGCATGGCTATAAGCATGGGTACATCTCGCAACTATGTTAAAAATCATGATACCATACCAACTATGGATGTACCGGGAATGCTTGGTGAAATGCAAGCTAAACTGACACCTGTAGTAGATCAGGTTAAATACACGCTGCAAACCCTTGATTCAGTCCTTAGAAATGTTAACACCATATTTGATCCGGCAACCAAAGGCAATATGCAGCAGGTTGTAGTACACATAAATGATATTACCAAAAGTCTTGTAGTAAGTGCAGATGCACTGCAAAGATTAATGAACCAGCAAAATGGTGCATTGACCACCTCAATGAACAATCTTCAATCATTTACCGGCGGCCTCGCAAAGAACAATGATAAAATAACTTCAACCATTACCAATCTCGAAACTACCACCCGCAATCTAAGCAATGCTGACATAAACGGAACAGTCAACCAGCTTAGGGGAACTGTTGAACGCTTAAATAGTGCAGTTGCAAAAATTGATAGCAAAGATGGCAGCATTGGCCGTTTACTCAACGACAATCAGCTATACGACAATCTTGCTAAAACAACCCGCAGCCTAAATATATTAATGGACGATATAAGGGTCAATCCTAAAAGATATGTTAGCATTTCTATTTTTGGCGGCAAAGGGAAGCAGCAATATTTAACTTCGCCACTACCCGTGCCCGATAGTTCGGCTGTAAGTATGAAATGAAAATAAGCCCAATAAACATTTTACCCTTATTGAAACCTGCAATATTCAATTCATTGAAGAGAATTGTTTTATTGTACCGGCAATGGAGCAATGAGGAGGCTTTTGTATCAGCCTGTCCCGCTTTTTCTGCGAGATCGCACACTTGTACTTTGGGTAATGCTACGCAGCTTTTTACACTGTTTGGGAAATATTTTCCCGTCATTGCGAGGAGGCACGACGAAGCAATCCGCATAAAAAATGAACGCCAAACAAACGTATCCAATCCGCAGATTGATTCCTCCTGCTTCGACTCAAAGATGGACAAACTCCCCGTCATTACGAGGAGGCACGACGAAGCAATCCTCATAAAAAATGAACAACATACAAAAATAACCAATCAGCAGATTGCTTCGTCCTCTCACGTCGTCCTCGCAATGACGAAGCTGCTTTCAGTTTTGTTTGCCTGTTTTTCATCCTTATCCCTTTATGCACAACCCCCAACACTACCCGATACCAGCAAAGGAAAGCAGTTAGAAATCATAGTTGCAGACCGGTATAATTTTCAAAAAATAGAAGGGGTTGGCGATTTCATATCACTAGCAGGTGGCGTACAAATCAGACAAGAACAAACCTTGTTCTATTGTGATAGCGCAGTCCTCAATCAATCGCTCAATACTATAGAAGCTTTTGGAAATATACATATTAACGATGCAGACAGTGTGCATACCTACTCACAATACCTGAAATATCTTGGCAAAGAAAAAGTTGCCTATCTAAAGAATAAAGTAAAGCTCACAGATGGTAAAATGGTGCTCACAACTGACGAGTTGGAGTATTATACTGCTACACATATTGGCACCTATTATAAGGGCGGTAAGGTAGTAAATGGCAGTACAGTTCTTACAAGTACCGAAGCATGGTATTACGGCGATACAAGAGATATTTATTTTAAGAAAAAAGTTTTCCTGAATGACCCGGAGTACAAGGTTTATACTGATACCCTACTTTACAATAGTTATACGCAACTTGCCAGATTTACTGTTCCTACAAAAATCATTAGCGGAAAGCGAACAGTAAATACCAGTGAGGGCTACTATGATATGCGCAACAAAAAAGCTGTATTTGGTAAAAGGCCAATAGTTGATGATAAAGATTACACCATTACCTCAGACGACATGGCCTTTGATGATGCTACCGGTTTTGGCGATGCACAGGGAAGCGTAAGATATAAAAGTAAAGATACAGCTAACCCATTTATACTTTTAGCAAATAATCTAAAGTCAAATAATAAGACGGGAGCTATTTTAGCTACCCAAAAGCCTTTACTCATTATTAAACAAGGTGCCGATAGTATTTTCATATCAGCGGACACTTTATACTCTAGCAAGCTATCAGAGTTGGAAAAATTTAGAGTAGTACCCGATATTTCTGATACGCTTTATTCACCAAAGAAAGCTGAACCGGTTAAGACTGATAGCAATACCAATCGTTTTTTTGAAGGCTATTTTAATGTAAAAATTTTCTCTGACAGTATGCAGGCAGTTGGCGATAGCATGTTTTATAGTTTCAAAGATTCTACATTCAGGTTGTTTAAAAATCCAATAGTGTGGGCAAAAGAAAATCAGGTTATTGCCGATACTATTTATCTTTTTACAGAAAACAAAAAACCGAAAAGGTTTTATGCTTTTGAAAATGCAATAGCTATTAACAAGGCGGATAAGGAATTGTACAATCAGATAAAAGGCAATACTATTAACGGCCTGTTTAAAGATGGTAATATAGATTTTGTAAGGGCAAAAGGCAGTGCAGAAAACATTTACTATACAGCAGATGAATCAGGCGGATTTATTGGTGTTAACCGTTCAACATCAGATGTAATAGATGTTACTTTCCGCGATAAAAAACCCTACAAGGTTGTGTTTAGAAATAATTTATTAGGTACCTTATCGCCTATAAGACAAATAAACCCAAGAGAAATGAAAGTCCGAGGTTTTAATTGGGCAGAAGACCGGAGGCCAAAGAACAAATTTGATTTGATGGGGAATTAATTTCGTAAAAGATAGTGAACCTGTTATGAGTAAATTATCATTAGGCAGGTGATAAAATACCTTTAACCAATTTTTTCCATTGAGACTTTGACAAGCCAAGCATGGCACCTATTGCTGTAAACATCTTTCTAATCTTGTCCCAAATGTTTGACTGCTTTATATTTACCAATTCATTTCTCCCATTAACACTTGCCTTAATTATATTCCCTTTGCGAATAACCGAAAACGTACTTGTAGCATCATCACGAAAAAAATGTGCGGTTGTTACATTATTCCCCTTGGGATATTTTGCAGGACGAACCCTCATAGCAACTTCTTCCTTATAGGGAGTGGTGTTGGTACTTTCAATAGCTTCTATCCTTACCCAGTCAAATCCATGGCCTGCAGTGGTTCCCGGGCCAGGAATGTCTATTCTAATAAAATCACCTTCAATAGCATGACGGTTCAATGTGTTGCCATTATTATCCACTAAGGTAAATGTGGCAGTAACAAGGCCACACAATTTATCCCAATCTGACACATGTAATAAACGATTTTTAGCCACCTGGTAAAACCCCTGTGCTTTTGGCAATGATTTTATTTTAACACAATAGGATGTATCAGATTGCTCTCCTTTTTGCTGTGCGGGAACTAACGGATTAGCTGATTGATTGACATTCATAAAAATTAAATTAATGCTGTCTAAATTTTGCATGCACATATAATCAAATACTAAGCCTTGAAAGAAGGGGTAATGAATTCTGTAACCACACTGAAATAATGCGATATTCATAAGCATTTATGAATTGTAGGTTGGTTATAATTTCATTGTGTTTCATAGATCATTGCTCAACATATCCTTTTCAGTAAGGAAACTTATATTATCAGTTTTTAAGTAATATTGAGTGATTATAGATTATATCTAAAGTAATAGGTTTTAGTTTTATAGGATATTAATTAAGAAATCTTACACTTAAGAACTACAAGCAAATTTGATTTTGCTCATTTACATAGCTTAGGTATTCAATAATTTATCATAGGCATAGTTTTTTTATACATCCAATTAAATAAGTCAAGAAATTATTAATCAACAACATTTCCTCAAAAACATTTTATGGAAAATAAAAGCAACGAGTCCACTCCACAACGCCCTGAAGGAAACAGAATTATTGATGCACCATTGGTGAATCTTGATTTGAATGAATATAAATCTCAAATCAAAAATGAAAAAGCATGGATTGAAAATGACCGCAATGCAATAACTTTATTTAAGTCAAACGGATTGCGTTTAGTCCTTATAGCATTACACAAAGATGCAGAAATGGCTAAGCACTCCGCAAAAGGTATGATTACAGTGCAGGTAATGGAAGGATTGATCCGATTTTCTACAGATGAACAATCAGTAGAGTTATCTACAGGAAAAATGATTGTTTTGCATGAAGGTATTCCTCATAGTGTTTTAGCTATAGAAGAATCAACATTTTTGCTTACATTAATTGAATCAGTTTCATCTAAATAATACACAATAAATCAAATATTTTGCCTATTGTAGATTAAGCAAAAATTGTAACTTTCCATTTCTCTAATCAGCATATTATTGCAATATAAAACATACTACTTCAAGTGAAATTCGGCCTTTGCATTTTTATACTTTGCATCATTTTTCAGCAATTTTTATGTGCTCAAAGAATGTATAACGATGATTTGATTTCAGACACTACAGGTCAGGTTGATTTAATAGATGTTGCCAAGGATAATTTTCGGTTCTCCCCTCAAAAAACAAAAAGGAAAAGCAAGAAAAAAGTTTATTTTTCATTGATTCCTACCTCATCAAATTTACCGGGCGGTGGTAAAATTTTGATTACTTCAACCAAAGCCGGTTTTTATCTGGGTAGCAGTAGAAAAACAAATTTGTCGGAAGTTAACTTTTCGCCTTATACCAACTTCAAAGGCAGGTACGCAATCTCATTTTCATCAAATTTATACACGAATAAAAACTTATGGAACATTCAAGGTGAAACACGTTTCTCCTACTTTCCGGAATATATTTTTGGCACAAAAGCTAATAATGTACAGAACCAAAAGCTACTCATCAATTACAAATACATTCGTTTCTATCAAACAGTTTTGAAACAACTAAGACCATATATTCTTGCTGGTATGGGGTATAATCTAGACTATCATATAGGTATTAAAACAGCAAACGACGATTCAACAGGCCTTGTAAAGTTTACGGGTCATGAACACGGTACGGCCTATAACAGCAACTCATTTTCTTCTGGTTTAACTATTAACCTATTATACGATTCAAGAAGCAACTCTATCAATCCATTGCCCGGTGCTTATATTAACCTCATTTATAGAATGAACCCTTCTATGCTTGGCAATAGCGAACCCTGGAAATCAATATACCTTGATGTTAGAAAATACAAATCCCTTCCGGGAGATAAGCGAAGAATGCTTGCACTTTGGTCCTATTTATGGATGGCTCTTGACAACAATGTTCCCTATTTAGATTTACCGGGTATAGGTTACGAACCCAATCAGAAGTCAGGCCGCGGAATAGAGATAAACCGCTACCGTGGCAAAAATTTATTTTATGTAGAAGGGGAATATAGAAGTGATATAACTAAGAATGGTTTATTAGGCTATGTTGTATTTACCAATTTAAACATGAACTCCGGCCCATCTGATAATGGACTAAGTTTACCACATCCTGCAATAGGTGCAGGCTTACGTGTAAAGTTCAATAAAAGGTCCAACACGAATATAGCGATTGATTACGGAGTTAGTAGTGGTAATTCTTCATTGAGCATAAGTTTGGGAGAAGCTTTCTAAAGGAATCAGATTTTCAATCATTTTTCCAGAATCAATTTTAAAGTTGATAAACTTGTATCCATATCTTTTGGAAATTTCTTTTCGGCAATAGGTATGAATATATTCATTGGAAATTTTAGTGTACCATAATTAATTAATGAAACCTTGGTTTGATTATCAGCAATATATGCTGTTTCCATGGTAACATTGGCAGTAGTTACCATGGGTTTTACAAAACGAATCTGGGTTTCAATTTTTTTACCTTCAATTATGTTTATAATTTCCTTTTCTCCTTCGCCTGACTTTTTTCCATTCCATGAAATTATGAATCCTGCTGTTCCATCAATTCCTTTGTACTCCCAGTTTCTGTCGGGGTCCGTCTTTGCCCATTTGTTGAACTTGTCCTGATTTTTGAGCAATTTTAAAAAATCAAATACTTCTTTCAAGGGTGCATTTATAATTATTTCACGTTTTACATAATGTTCTTTTTTAATAAACAAAGCCATAATTAATAGCAATAAAATTAGGCCTGCAACTACAAGTAGAACGGCAATTAAAAGACTCATTTTTATTACTTTTTTATTTTTTGAATATTATTATCAAATC
>JAYTDC010000061.1:0-89842 GCA_043736115.1 Segetibacter sp.
ACAAATCATGGCAATATTCACCGTAAGAAAGCCAATATTTTTATTACTATGAAACATTACATAAAATGCCATGAGCAATGTTGGTAATATCATAAATACTGCTATGCTTTTAAAACCCATCATCCAACACATATCTTTTATAAGCCAACAAATCAAATACAGGTTTTCTATCTTTCTTATTTTGTCCATACCATTTTGGGCTTTAATTTTTGGTGTTTTTACAAAAATGAAAAACCTCTTATCAGCACCATAGGATTATTTATTTTGTTAATGCCCGTATCCCTTAATCTTTGTAAAAAAAATTTATTAAGTTCAATAGGGCACTATTCAAATTAACATTTTAAAACCTTAGTTGGACAAGCTTTTGCAGTATAAATGTAATTGAAATATTTACCATGAAAAAGCTACTATATATCTTTCTATTGTTTGCAACTGTATCTTCTGTGCAACCAACCCTTGCTCAAAACATACAGTCAGAGGTTACCTATCAGGCATTTTACAACGAGCTACAGCCCTATGGCAACTGGATCAATTATCCCGGCTATGGTTATGTATGGCAACCTGCTATGGCAAAGGGTTTCAGACCCTATGAAACAAACGGCTATTGGGTGCCTACAGTGGACGGTTGGGCATGGGCATCAAATTACAGTTGGGGTTGGGCACCGTTTCACTATGGCCGTTGGCTGTTAGAACCTGCTTTGGGGTGGGTGTGGGTACCGGGTTATGAATGGGCACCGGCATGGGTGCAGTGGGGCAGCAACAGCAACTATTATGGTTGGGCACCACTTTCGCCGGGCATTACTTTAGGTTTTGGTAATAGTTGGATGGCGCCTGCCAATTATTGGTGTTATGTACCTCACAATTATATTCGTCACCGAAACCTAAACCGATTTGTAGTTCGTAATAATGTTAGAAACATTGTTATCATTAACAATTACAATACCTATAATCAAAAGGAATATTATCATCGTGGCCCAAAAAACAGTGAGGTAGAAAAATATACACACCGACCTGTAAAGCCTCTGACAATAACAGGTACAAATAACCCCGGAAAAACCAAGACGGACAACAAATTTGAGATATACCGTCCACAGGTTACCAATGTGGGTAATGTACAGGCAGTACCCCAAAGAGTTAAGAATTTAGACGAAAAAAAGACAGGTCAAAGTGGTAATATTGGCACTTTGCCTACTGGAGGAATAAAACCTGTAAAAGGCAATACCAAAGCTACTGTTGAAGATAATGCTGTATTACATTCAAATCCAACAAAGCCTGTAAAACAAACATCAGGTGGCAGCAGTACTACCATTATTCATACCCCTATACCTTCAAAAAATCAACCATCCTCACCACACACAGTAAATGGAAGCAACGGCACTATAGAGCTGCCATCAGAGCAATTGCCTCCGTCCCCGCCCATTAAAACAGGTGGAATAAAGCCCCCACCTGCGGCTGATAATAGTATAATAACAAAATTACCTCCCCCTGTAGACCCTCAAAAGATGCAGCACAGAAACGATCCGGCATACAGGCAGGTTAATCCACCATCAAATGTTCAGCCTGCACAAAAGCCGGTACCGGTCATAAGACCCGTACAGCCACAAAGGCAAAATAATCAGGGAGGACAGATTATAGGGCAACCACGTGGTCAGCACACTCCACAACAGAGAACTGAAAAAGTAAGACATTAATAGTCAAATTGTTTTCAAATCCATAATTTGCCGGCGTAAATGAATTTCTGAAAATGATTTCTATTTGGTATATCAAAAATGTGTTGTTAGTTTTGCTTCAACATTATTGCAATACTGCAAATTGAAAAATATAAAGATCTCAACAATAAAAATGACAGCAACAATGGATATAGATAGCTTCAAAAAACTCTCAACAGAGGAAAAATTGAAAGAGATTAAATACAATGGATTAATCCTTGGTTCTTATGACCGCAATGCAGAGAATGGTGGTGCCAAAACACCGGGTGATATTTATGAACTGTATGATTTTTGGGTGTATCTAAGTGAAGACGAAACTGTAATTGTACCATCAAGGAGAAATCCACTGCCCGAACAATAACCGTGAAGTAATCTTAATAATATTAAAAAGGTTTGGACATACGGTCTGAACCTTTTTTGTTTACGGCTATGGTTGTTTTTTAAAGGGGTTAATATTTTAGGTTAGATTTATTTCTGTTCTTTTAGTAACCCGCTAAAAAGCATTTTAAAAAAACAAACCCACACAAGCCATTCTTGGTGTTCTTCACCAACAATAATTTGTTTAGAGAAGAAAAAATGAAAAGGCTGGAAGGCATTTTTATGATGAAAACAGAAAGCAAATTTGAATATTGATTATTTACTTTGCGCAATAACAAGCATCAAATCAAAAAAATGAATATCGTAACTAAAATAAAAGAAACTGCTGTTTATGCCATTCAAAATTTGTATGGAATAAATATGCAAACCAACGAACTTTTGGTAAACGAAACCAAGCCCGAGTTTGATGGAGAATATACCATTGTAACATTTGGTTTTGTAAAGCAATTAAAGAAATCTCCGGAGGCAGTAGGGCAGGAGTTGGGTGAATATTTGGTAACCAACAATCCATTGCTATTTACGGCATTTAATGTCATCAAGGGATTTTTAAATTTATCGGTATCTGAAGCATTTTTTACTGATTTTCTTCATCGTCAATATGATAATAAAACTTTTGGAAAAGCTGAAAATACAGGAAAAAAAATAATGGTGGAATATTCTTCACCAAATACCAATAAGCCACTTCACCTCGGTCATTTGCGCAACAATTTCCTGGGTTGGAGTGCTGCTGCTATACTGAAAGCTACCGGTAATGAAGTAGTAAAAACCTGTATTGTAAATGATCGTGGCATTCACATTTGCAAAAGTATGCTGGCCTGGCAAAAGCACGCCAATGCCGCAACTCCACAATCTGAAGGTAAAAAGGGTGACCATTTTGTAGGAGATTATTATGTAAAATTCGAAGGGGATTTGAAAGTTCAGGCTCAAGTGGTTATTGACGAAGTAATGAACAATCAATTGGTCAATTTTTCATCAGAAGAACAAAAAAAACTTACAGCATTACTCACCGCTTTGGATAAAGCCAAAACCGAAAATAACACACAGAAACAAAGCGAAATAAAAGACGAGATAAAGGAAATAGCCCGCAACCACACACCAATTATGCAGGAAGCAAAACAAATGCTGCTGAAGTGGGAGCAAGGTGACAAAGAAGTGGTGGAGTTGTGGCGCAAAATGAATAGTTGGGTGTATGAAGGCTTTGCTACAACCTACAATACAATAGGTACTGATTTTTCTAAAACTTATTACGAAAGTGATTTGTACTTGTTAGGCAAAGACATTGTGGAGGCAGGTTTGCAAAAGGGTGTACTTTTCAAAAAAGAAGATGGAAGTGTGTGGATAGACCTGACCGCTGATGGACTTGATGAAAAATTGTTGCTCCGCAAAGATGGTACTTCTGTTTACATGACACAAGACCTTGGACTTGCACAATTAAAGTACAAAGATTTCAAAACAGACCAAAGCATATATGTGATAGCCGATGAGCAAAACTATCACATGAAAGTGTTGAAGCTGATTTTGCAAAAGCTTGGTGAACCCTATGCAGACGGTATAACACATCTTAGTTATGGCATGGTAGAACTGCCTACCGGCAAAATGAAAAGCCGCGAAGGTACTGTGGTAGATGCTGATGATATAGTTGCTGAAATGATTGCAATAGCTGAACAAAAAACTAAAGAACAAGGCAAAACAGAAGGTTTTACACCTGCAGAATTAAAAGAACTGTACAACACGATTGGACTTGGGGCATTGAAGTTTTTTCTGCTACGTGTTGACCCCAAAAAACGAATGGTATTTAATCCCGAAGAGAGTATTGAAATGCATGGATTCACAGGTCCGTTTGTACAATATACTTATGCAAGAATTAAAAGTATTTTACGAAAGGAGCAACCCAAAGGCAATCCATTAGTTGCTGAATTATTGCTGATGGAGAAAACAATTTTGATTCATTTGGAGCAATTTCCCTCATTGTTAGAGGAAGCTGCCAAAGAGTTTGATCCATCTAAAGTTGCTATTTATGTCTTTAATCTGGCTAAAACATTTAACTCATTTTATAGTGAACATTCTATAGCCAATGCAGAATCGGCAGAAAAGAAAGAACTGCGGCTGCAAATGGCACAGTTGACGGCACATACTATTAAAACAGCCATGGGGCTTTTGGGAATTGCAGTGCCGGAGAGAATGTAGGGGATTTAATGTTTAATGTTTAGTGTTTGGTGATGAGGGTAATTCCTACTAGTTTTTTTACACCGTTAGGAGTTGAACACAAGCTGTTTTAACTTTACCGGTGTTGCAGAAAGAAGCTCGATTAATAAAGCCGTTCTCCCGCATTTTGTAGGATTATGACCTGCAACACATGTGCCTCTAAACAGTTATTATTTAGTAGCATCCTAAAATGGCGATGCTATCAACTTGTAATTTATAGCACCAACAGCGGCAGAAACACCCTGCGAGGCCATCAACCCGTATTTTTGATACCAAAATTGGCAAAAAAGTTATTCATTGTTCGTATAATTTTCACCGGGTTTTGCATAAGGATAGCGGACTATTTTATCGGTAGTGTAGTAGGCATCCACACCCAGTGATGTTATGCTGCCGGCATTTGCAATGTTTATAAAACCATCCAGTTCCACAATACTTTCATCTTGTAAATAAACATTTTGCAAAGCCCCAATCACAAAAAAAGTATTGTTGTGTTGAATAGGAATAATTTCTACCAAATTCAAGGCATATTTAATTTTACTTTCTTTTACAAACGGAGCCAAACACCCTGCCTTGTATTCTTCAGTAAGTCCGGTTGCAGAAAATTCACTTTCTTCTAAAAGATATTTTGCACTTGTTTGATGTGCTGCTGCTAATATGCCCGGGTGGATATGGTTGAGGGTGTACTGCCCGGTTTTTTCTATGTTGCTGATGGTATGTGGTGCTGCCTGTTTTGGTCTATTAATATAGCCAATCAGTGCGGGGTCTGCACCTATATGAACAATATTGCTAAAAATGGCCAGATTAGTCAGTCCATCATTGCTTACCGTACCAATAAGACTTACAGATTTGTAACCGGATAAACAATTGATAAAATTTCTCCTATAGAACTTATCCCAAAGTTCAATTTCACTGATAGAGTATTGCGCCATAATAGTAGTGAAGATTAGTAAAAAAGCTGTTTGTAAATAACGCTAATTTAATCATTAAATCATTTGATGAAGCAGAGCATGACGGGTTAAAGTTGCATCAGATTAAATTACTCTTTTCCCTGATCATAACTTCCGTTTGAAAAGTACAATTTGGTAAAAATATATTTGCAGGGAGTTTCCGAACAGCGGAATAATATATCACCTGCACTAAAGGTGCTTGTAAACTTTTATGATTTAGTACCATCTTGAAATGGCATGCTATCAACTTCTAATTTGGAACGCCAACGTGGGTAAAAATGTAGATGATAAATCTTGTAATGTGGAACACCCAACATGGGCGGAAAAACTATTCTTTCTAAAAATATTGAACTCCGCTGGAGTTCTAAAACCGTGTTAGAATTATTTTGTCTTGCAGGGGTTAACAGAAAAAAGCACGATTAGTAGCGCCGTTGCAGGGTGTTTCCTGTAAAAAGTTATGATTGAGTAGCACCCTGCAATGGCGATGTTAGCAACCTTTAATTCAGAATACCAACATGGATAAAACTCCAGCATGGGCAGATATTTCAGTCTTTTTGATTTTATTCCCTTGTCATTCCCAAACCCCATTTCCCCAAAAGCCCCAAAGGAGGCAGATGCCACAGTGGTCTATCAACATGTATCCCACTATATATTTCCCCACATTGTTGTTTCTATCATCGGTTTTGCTAAATGAATGCCCCAGGTAAACACCATTGCAGGCAATAAATCTTGTATTATTGGAGGCATGGTAGTTGAAAGGTATATTGTATCGAGTATCCTTTATTTAGTAAGTCTCCCGGTTTCTTCTACTATTTATCATCTAAAGATTTTATCCGTTAATCGTATTTATTGAACAATTGTCCGATTATTCTGACCTGCAGATTTTTTGCCGGTATCATAGGAGTATTTCCTTGACACGCATTGTATTGCAGCGAAGGAATTTTAAAATTTTATTACCATGTTAAAGCAACAAATGAAAAAAAAATTACTAAGATTGGTTAAAGCTGTCAGCTTGTTTTCATTCCCTATTTTAAGTTATGCGCAGGCTCCTAATCTCGGAACAGCAGCAGGCTTTGTATTGTTTACTTCTACCGGAGCTGTTACAAACAGTGGTGTTTCGCAGGTAACCGGCAATGTAGGTACCAACAGTGGTTCCAGTACGGGATTTGGAAACGTGAACGGTGTAATGCATGACAATGATGGGGCTACCAATCAGGCTGCATCAGATTTACTGATCGCCTACAACCAGTTAAATACGGCCATTCCTACATTCTTTCCTGCACCATTGCTGGGTAATAATGATACACTTACGGCAGGTGTTTACAAATCATCAGCTGCTACCGTTTTAAATGGTAACCTTACCTTAAATGCCCAAGGAAATACTAATGCTGTATTCATTTTTCAGATTCAGGCTGCATTCTCTGTAAATGCGTTGTCTAAAATAAAATTGATCAATGGGGCTAAGGCCTGCAATGTATTCTGGAAAGTAGAAGGTATGGTAAGTATAGCTCCTGCCACTTCTTTCAAAGGGACAATTGTTGCCAACAACGCAGCCATCAACCTAAGTACCAATGATACATTGGAAGGCAGGGCTTTGTCCACATCAGGTGCAGTTACGCTTAACGGTGTTCTGGCTTACACACCCATTGGCTGTGGCAGCCCTACATTGACAGGTCCGGCAGCACCCAATCTTGGCACCGCTGTTTGCTACGCAATATTTTCCGGCAATGGTTCTGTTACCAATAGTGGTATAACCCGTGTTACAGGTCATATTGGAACAAACGTAGGATTGACTACGGGTTACAATGCATTGTATGTAAATGGAATAATTCATCCTATTCCCGATGGTTCAACTTCGGCATGTGCAGCAGACTTGCTAAATGCCTATAACTACCTCAATACCTTGCCCAAAGACATTGAACTGCTATATCCGGCCCAGTTTGGTAACAACCTGGTGCTTACGCCGCACACATACCTTATGAATGCTGCTACAGCGTTCAATGGTACAGTATTCCTCAATGCACAGGGAAATGCCAATGCTGTATTTGTTATAAAAATAAACGGGGCCCTCACAACGAGCACATTTTCTAAAGTAAAACTGATCAACGGAGCCCAAGCGAAAAATGTATTCTGGAAGATAGAAGGGGCAGTCAATATCAATGATTATTCATCGTTTGCAGGTACTGTTGTTTGTAACAATGCCGCTATCAACCTGGCTACAGGCGACACTATTGCCGGTCGTATGTTGACCACAAATGGTGCAATAAGCACCACTGCAATTGTTGACACCATAACCGAAGGTTGTACCATGTTGCCTGTTACTCTGCTAAGTTTCACCGGTGAAAAGAAAAACAACACATCCATCCTCAACTGGTCAACTGCTGTTGAAATGAACAACGCCTATTTTGATGTGCAAAAAAGCATGGACGGAACCAGGTTTACAAGTATTGGCAAGGTAGATGCGGGCAGCCGTCCCAATACAAGTCAGTTTTATTTGTTTACCGATAATAAAACCATTATTGGCAAAAATTATTATCGTCTTATGCAGGTTGACAAAGATGGTAAGTTCACATACTCGGCAATTGTGCAGCTTAATATGACAGGTGCTACTTGGGCATTGTTTCCCAATCCTGCCACCAGGAAAACAAGCATTCAAATCCGCGGCGGGTTGGGCAATGCTTCATTCACATTACATGATAACAATGGCAAGGTCGTCTATGCTGTTTCAAGACACACTGTTACCGCAGGTGAAATGATAGATATTCCTTTAACAGGCTTGGCTAAAGGTGTTTATTTAATTAAGATGATAGCGGAAAATCAGTTTAAAACAGAAAAATTAGTAATTCAATAAGACAGATTTATAGTTTTAAAAGTAAAAGCCGTCCATCAATTTTGTTTGTTGGGCGGCTTTATAATTTGTCATAAGGGGAGGTTACCAAAATTAAACACAACAGGCAGTCGGATTCTCGCTTTGAGATTTTTTGTCTCTGTTAGTGTTAGCAAAAAAAAGTAAGATTAGTAGCGCCGTTACGCCTTTGCACGGTGTTCTTCACCTGCAAACACAACATAATGTAGATGCTATTGGTGAAGAACACCAACAGCGGCAGAAAATACAACATAATGTAGATGCTGTTGGTGAAGAACACCAACAGCGGCAGAATTTTGTTTGATAGGCGGCTTTATACTTTGTCATAAGGGTAGGTTACCAAAATTAAACACAACAGGCAGTCGGATTCTCGCTTTGAGATTTCGGCTGCCTGTACATGAAAGGGAGTATTTCTTATGAAACTGTTCCTTTTGGTTTCCTTGACAATGGTCATTTGAAATTGAAACCGTTGGTTGTCTCACGCCCTCCCGGGCTAAATAAAAACTGGTTTGTTTCAAAACTTTGTCTCTTTTTCGGCAAACAAATAGTGTGTTTTGAAACGCTTAGCAAGTTTGACCTTGCGTTTCCGGGGAATCATCCGGGCTTTGTTATATTTCTTTCAAAATATTACTCTAAGTTAAACTCAAATATTACCAATCACAAGAAAATGACCTTAAAATTTCAAAATTTTAATAAAAAGTTATGCACCTTTTTTTTAAGTGATTGATTGACTTGTTATAAGATAAAATATCCTGTTTCATTTTATTTTAAAAATCCGAAATCAACCACACGTTTTACATATTTTTTATCCTGAATTATCCATGTTGCTTCATAACTGCCTCCACTTTCAGGTTTTAATAAGTAAACGTATATTTTTCTTCCATCTGCTGATATAAAAACTTTGTTTTGCGATTTTACTTTTCCTTTTTCGTTAAATGTAAGTACAGGATTACATAAATCATTGTAGGCTGCAGCAGGTATGGATATGGTATCCCGGTCTATTATAACCGTAACCGCTGAAACTTGTGTTAACGGCATTTTACCATAATCACCATAATAAGGTTTGCTATCTATCTTAAGTAAATAGTCTTTTGTTTCAGGATCGTAATAGGTGTACTTATGCTTTGATTGATCAAAAGGCGCGGTTTGAATAGTAACTTTAATATTGTTTTCTTCAAACGAAATAAAATTTTTGCCATAATCTGATATAGGTATGGTTTTTAAAGGCTCTTTTCCTACACTTTCTTCTATTCCTCCCATGCTGAATGAAGCAATATCGCTGCGAATATCTTTCTCCTGAATTCTGATGAATAGTTCTTTCTTACTTCTATAATCAGGATAATCCTGCGCTATTGCTAAAGAAGATAAAATAGATAAGTAAACTAAAATGTATAGGCGCATATTCAATAATTTTAAAATGAAAGTGTTGTAGTTCTTTATAATTTAGTTCAATGCATTTGCGGCAATGTTGTTTATTAGTTTCTAAATCACGTTTACTTCTCGTTCTAATAGTATGCCAAATTTGTTCTTTACGCTTTGCAAAATTTCTGTAGAAAGGTTAAAGATTTCTTTGCCCTTAGCATTGCCGTAGTTTACTAAAACCAAAGCCTGTTTTGCATGGCATCCTGCATCGCCTTTACGGAATCCTTTCCATCCGCATTGTTCTATTAACCAACCTGCAGCAAGTTTCATTTCATTATTAGAAGGATAAGCCACAATGTCTGCAAATGCAGTTTTAAGCTTTTCGTATTGTTGCAAAGGAATGGTAGGGTTTTTGAAAAAACTTCCTGCATTACCTATTACTGCAGGATCGGGTAGTTTGCTCTGACGTATATTAATCACGGCATCAGATATAGCTTTAATTGACAGTTTTGTAATACCCTTTATTTCCAGTTCCTTCTGTATAGCTCCATACGAAGTACTATATACCGGCTGTTTGTACAGGCGGAAAGTAACATTTGTAATTACAAACTGCCCTTTGCATTGGCGTTTAAAAACACTTTCTCTGTAACCAAATTCACAATCAGATTTAGTGAAGTTTACAAGCTTTTTGTCAGAAATATGCCATGCTTCCAATTCGTGAAAAACATCTTTTATTTCAACACCATACGCTCCTATATTTTGCATAGGACTTGCACCCACACTACCCGGTATAAGGCTTAAGTTTTCTACACCTGCCAGATTATTTTCTATGCAATACAGAACAAACTTGTGCCAGTTTTCTCCGGCACCACATTTTACATCAACATAGGTTGAATCCTCTTTTATTATTGAAATGCCTTTCATTTCATTTTTAGCTATCAGTCCATTAAAATCCTGTGTTATTAAAATATTACTACCTCCACCTAAAATAATGTGTTCTAACGATTGATAAGCTTCAAGCAATTCTCCTAATTCATCTACTGTACTAAATCGGGAAAAATATCTGGCATTTGCATCTATACCAAAAGTATTAAAAGGTTTAAGTGAAATGTTCTCTTGTATCTCCATTTATATAAAATAATTGCAAGGTTAATTATGCAGAAAGTAAAGTAAAGCATTTTTAATAGATTACTGTATTACTAAAGTTTACAAAAACCTATTTAAATAAAGACTCGTAACTTTCATGTTTTAAAAATACATACATGCGTACACAAACAGCAGTAGTACTAGGTTCTACAGGATTAACAGGTCAGTTTCTGGTTAATCTGTTACTAGAAGATCCTGCTTTTGATAAAGTCAGGATTTTGGTAAGAAGGCCTGTGACACTTGTGCATCCAAAACTGGAAATAGAAATAGTTGACTTTAATGCTTTGCCTGATTACAGAGCTAAGTTGGGTAAAGGTGATGCAATATTTTGTTGTGTTGGAACCACACAAAAAAAGGTAAAGGGCAATAAGCAATTATACAGACAAATTGATGTTGATATTCCTGTGCATGCAGCACAGATGGGTAAAGATGCCGGCTTTGCATCTTATTTTTTAGTCTCGGCAGTAGGGGCTGATTCTCATTCTATGAATTTTTATTTGAAGCTTAAAGGAGAAGTTGAAAATGAAATAGCTGCCCTGCAATTTGAGCGTTTTCATGTATTCAGGCCCAGCCTGGTATTGGGTGACAGAAAGGAATTTAGATTAATGGAATTAATGGCTAAAGGTGTAATGAATCTGATTGGGCCTTTATTTATTGGACCAATACAAAAATACAGAGGCATGTTGGCTAAGGATATAGCAGCAGCAATGTTGGTGGCTGCAAAAAATCCGACGCATGGTATGTTCGTTCATCATTATGCCGATATGATAAAAGCTGCAGGTAATAAATAGATTATTGTTCTTTACATTAATTGTCTCCTGTACAACTGCACTGCATTTTCATATCCTAAATAAAGTGCATCGCAAACTAATGCATGGCCTATTGAAACTTCCATCAAACCGGGTATATGATGGGCAAAATATTTAAGGTTTTGCAAATCGAGATCGTGACCTGCGTTTATGCCCAAACCTACTTCGTTTGCTGAAATAGCTGCTTTGATGTAGGGTTTTACAGCCAGTTCTTTGTTGTCGTGAAAATGTTTGGCGTATCCTTCGGTGTATAATTCTATACGGTCGGTGCCGGTGACTTTTGCACCTGTAACCATATCCTCAATTGGGTCAACAAAAATAGAAGTGCGAATGCCAGCATTTTTGAAAACTTCAATTATTTCTATAAGATAATCTTTGTGTTGAATAGTATTCCATCCGTGGTCTGATGTTAGTTGGCCCAATACATCAGGTACCAATGTTACTTGAGTTGGTCTAACTTCTAACACAAGGTCTACAAATGATTGTTCAAGTGGGTTGCCTTCTATATTAAACTCTGTTTTGATAGCTTCTTTTATCTGCCTTACATCGTCGTAACGAATGTGGCGCTCATCAGGTCGGGGATGAACAGTTATGCCATCAGCGCCAAACCTTTCTGCATCCAAAGCTGCTTTCAGCACATTAGGATTGTTGCCACCACGGCTGTTACGCAGTGTTGCAAATTTGTTGATGTTTATGCTAAGTTTAGTCATTTGGTGTTTAATGTTTAGGGTTTAGTACTTAGTATTCAGTATTTAGTATTTAGTATTAAGACAATATTTTCAATTCATAACTCATAATTCACAACTCACAACTCACAACTCACAACTCTTTCAACGCTGCGAGGTATATTTTTTTGATGCTGTTTTTTTCTTCCGCATTACAGATTGCTTCAATTGCCGGGATCAATTCTTTGTTATGTTTTGTTTTCAACTTTATAATTTCTCCTAAAGCAAATGCAGCGCTCCAGCGAACCACAGTACCTTCGTATTCGCTATTGGTGAGCAGGTTGGTAATAGCTTCATCTAGTTTATCTTTAAACAAATGAGCCACATTCCCAATTACTTTGGCTGATTCCCATTTTATTCTTGGAGCCTTTGCAGTCAAAGTTCCGGTTACAAACTGAAAGCTCTTTTTGTCAACTATTGTAGGGTTTTGCTTAGATGCAAATTCAAGGGCTTCAACACAAGTAGCTTTGGGGGAGTCTTTAGCATTTTCAGCAAATGCAATTAATTCGGCTAGTGTGATTTTATTTTCCAATAGCCAACTACTCAAAGTTTCTGTCTGGGCTTTTGCCTTAACTGTTTTGTCGTTGAATAATTCAACAATCATTAGTTTTCAATTTCTATTAATAATTAATTTTCTCTTTCGTATTCTTCATCCACTAATAAATTACCCCCATCAGCAGCAGTAGTAGCCAACTCATCACACCGGTTATTAAAGGGGTTGTCCGCATGACCTTTTACCCAATGAAAAGTAATTTTGAAATGTTTTGACATTGTATGATAACGCATCCAAAGGTCTTTGTTTTTTTTCCCTCCGGCAAAATTGGTTTTGACCCATTTGTCTAGCCATTTTAGCTGCACAGATTTGACTATGTACTGACTATCTGTATAAATTGTAATCGGGATATCCTGGCGGGTCAATGCCTCCAATGCGGAAATTACGCCCAGTAGTTCCATGCGGTTGTTGGTGGTTTTGCGGTAGCCTGCGCTTAGTTCCTTGCGGCTGTTGCCAAACATAAGGATGGCACCATAACCGCCCGGGCCGGGATTGCCACGGCTACTGCCGTCTGTGTAAATGATTAGTTGATTTGTTGCTGACATTTGTTTGTTTGTTGTTTCTTGTTACTTTTTTTTAACCTCCGCATTGCTGACGGGGCAGGCAAGGGGGCACGGGGAGATGGAAGTCACGGTTGTTTTTAGTTAAGATTGTAATGTTAAGTAAGCCTCTGTGCTACCCCTTTGTCTGACTGTCTCTGTGGTTCAACTCACTAAATGCAAAACAATCAAATTTTTGGGGCAAAACACAGAAAAAGTCAAATAGCATTACTGAACATGAATGGAGCGTCGCCTATGAAGTATCATCATTGCACCAATGCCGGGCAAAAAATATCACAACACAAAACTGCTGGCTGTTAGTCTAACATTTTATTAGACTGGCTATTTGTCTAACATCTAAATACTAACATCTTGCTACTCATCTACACCTGAAACACTCCCAACTTAAACTCCTCCATCTTAGGTTGGTGATTAGCAGCAGCTATTCCTTCGGAAATGACTTTACGTGTATCTGCAGGGTCTATAATTGCATCAACCCATAGCCGGGCAGCTGCATAGTAGGCGGTGGTTTGCCGTTCAAAATTTCCTTTTATTTTGTCCAGCAAGGCTTTTTCGTCTTGAGGAGTTACCTCCTGTCCCTTGGCTTTCATACCGCCCACCTGAATTTGTAACATTGTTTTTGCCGCCTGTTCTCCACCCATCACAGCTATTTTTGCAGTAGGCCATGCATAGATAAAACGTGGGTCGTAAGCCTTGCCACACATGGCATAGTTACCTGCGCCATAGCTATTTCCAATCACAATACTTATTTTGGGGACAACACTGTTTGCAACTGCATTGACGAGTTTTGCGCCATCTTTTATTATACCCGACTGTTCGCTGCGGCTGCCAACCATAAAGCCTGTTACATCGTGAAGAAATACCAGCGGAATCTTCTTTTGGTTACAGTTCATAATGAACCTTGCCGCCTTGTCTGCACTATCGTTGTAGATAACACCGCCCATTTGCAATTCGCCTTTTTTGTTCTTCATCACCAACCTTTGATTGGCTACAATGCCCACTGCCCAACCATCTATACGTGCATAGGAACAGATGATAGTTTTGCCATAATGTTCTTTGAATTGTTCTACCTCGCTATTATCCACAATACGCTCTATTATGTCAAGCATATCATAAGGTTTCAGGTTGCCTGCGGGAAACATTCCATAGATTTCTTTTGGATCTTTTAATGGCAAAACGGGGGCATTTCTGCTAAAGCCAGCATCGTGAGGTTTGCCAATTTTATCCATTAATTTTCTGACCTGATCAAGACATTCCTGTTCTGTCTTGAACTTGTAATCTGCAATGCCACTTATCTCATTATGTGTGTTGGCTCCGCCGAGTGTTTCGCTGTCTACATCTTCGCCCACAGCGGCTTTTACCAGGTATGGGCCTGCAAGAAAGATGCTGCCGTTGCCTTCCACCATCAGTGTTTCGTCGCTCATGATTGGCAGATATGCCCCACCGGCAACACAGGCGCCCATAACGGCTGCAATCTGAACTATACCCATAGCGCTCATCTTTGCATTGTTTCGAAAAATTCGGCCAAAATGTTCTTTGTCAGGAAATATTTCATCCTGCAAGGGGATGTAAACTCCGGCACTGTCAACCAGATAGATAACAGGCAGGTTATTGTCCATAGCGATCTCCTGCATACGAAGATTTTTCTTTCCTGTAATTGGGAACCATGCACCTGCTTTAACAGTTTGATCGTTTGCAACTATGACACACTGCCGGCCACTTACATAGCCAACTCCTGCAACTGTTCCGCCGGCAGGGCACCCACCTTGTTCGGCATACATTTCATAACCTGCAAATGCGCCAATTTCTATAAATGGTTTGTCTTTGTCAAGAAGATACTCTAGTCGTTCCCTTGGTGTAAGTTTATTAGTAGCGTGTTGTTTTTCTATAGCTTTTTTTCCACCACCAAGTTTTATTTTTTCATATTGCTGATTCATGCTGCTGACAGACAGCTTTAGGGCATCTTCGTTTTTGTTGAATTCGAGGTTCATGGTTCAAAGATAGGGGAGAGACCTACATTTAAGAATTGGGAATTACAAATTTTATTGCTTTTTAGAGTATTCGCTCTTTATTTTATTATCATGTTATTTATGAATAAATTTAGTGAATATAATGTCAATTCAACGGTTTGAATAATCATAAAGAAGGTATTAATGTATGTGGCCTGTGCGTCATTTTCAGTTATTTTTGTTTCCAATAACTAAGATAAATCTATAAAAAAATAAAATGAAACAACTAGCTGTTCTTTTAGTAATATTTCTTCAGCAGTTTCCTGTTAAAAACATTTGCGCTCAAACAGGAAATTTTATCGAAGGTAATACTCCCAAATGGTGGAAAGAAGCTGTGGTGTATCAAATTTACCCCCGTAGCTTTAAGGATAGTGATGGAGATGGAGTTGGTGATATAAAAGGAATTATTTCTAAATTGGATTACATAAAATCATTAGGAGTAGATGCTATTTGGGTTAACCCAATATACAGTTCACCAAACGATGATAATGGATACGATATAAGTGACTACAAAAACATAATGAAAGAGTTTGGTACAATGGATGATTTTGATAATTTATTAAAAGGATTGCATGAAAGGGGTATAAAACTAGTGATGGATTTGGTGGTCAATCATAGTAGCGATGAACATGAATGGTTTAAACAGAGCAGAAGTTCAAGAAGCAATCCATATCGTAATTATTATCATTGGTGGAATGCTGAAAATGGCAAACCTCCATACCGATATAGTTTATTTGACATTAATCACGACGCATGGATGTACGATTCAGTAACTAATGCTTATTACCTTCACTATTTCTCCCGCAAACAACCTGATCTCAATTGGGAAAATCCTGCCCTACGAATGGAGGTTTATGATATCATGAAGTTTTGGGCAAAGAAAGGTATAGATGGTTTTAGATTAGATGCTTTTCAGTTTGCAGCGAAAGACACCACCTTTCCGGCATTTCCAAAAGGTTTTGAAAAGAATTTCATTTTATATTATGCAATGCAGGGTAACCTGCATGGTTATTTACAGGAAATGCATAATGAAGTACTTTCAAAGTATGATATAATGAGTGTAGCAGAAGGTGCCGGCAATTCTTTTGAAGACGCCCATAATCTGGTTGATGCATCAAGAAAGGAGTTAAATATGGCATATGCATTTGAAGGTGTTGATATTGCTAAGCCCGGAGGGTATAGTCTGTTACACTTTAAAAATGTATTTAGTAAGTGGGATAGTGCATTTGCTGATAATGGTTGGTTATCTGTATTTCTGGCCAATCATGATCAGGCAAGAATGGTGAGCAGGTTTGGCAATGATTCTAAACCTTACAGAGAACTGTCTTCAAAAATGCTTACCACTTTTATTATGACCATGAGGGGAACGCCTTATTATTATAATGGTGATGAGCTCGGCATGACCAATGCAGGATTTGCATCAATAGAAGATTACAAGGATATGCCAACCTTAAATGAATATCGGCATCAAAAGGCTATTGGAGGAGATTTGAAAAAGTTTATAAAACGAATACATTTTGAAAGCAGGGATAATGGTCGTACACCTTTTCAATGGGATGATACTAATCAGGCAGGTTTTACAAACGGCACTCCTTGGTTGAAAGTAAACCCTAATTATAAAGACATTAATTATAGCATACAAGATAAAGATCCTGAAAGTGTTCTTAATTATTATAGAAAAGTTGTAAAACTAAGAAAGGAAAATAGAGCTTTGGTTTACGGAAAATATACTTTAATAGACAAGAAAAATACTAAAATTTATGCCTATTCGAGGGAATATATGGGGCAGAAAATGTTGATTGTATTAAATTTTTCATCAACAAATGCTACAGTAAATACGGGCTTAAACTTAATAGATGCCAAAACGGTACTAACTAATTATTCTTCTTTAAGATCAAATAGATATTCGACTATGCAAATAATGCTTAGGCCTTATGAAGCAATAATTTTTCAACTTAAATAGAAGTATTTCAGGCAATGAGGGTATAGATAATATAATGGTGTTTTTTATCTTGAATTTTGAAATGTCATCTTTTGGAAAATAATTTATATCAAATGAAAATAACCCTGAAACTTTACCATAGTATCATTGCTGATATTCTTTTATTTTTACCTAAAATAAATCCTCATTGAAGACTATTTTAACGGAGCCTCAAATAAATTTAACAATAAAGCGTCTGTCTCATCAGATAATTGAAAATCATACGGATTTTACCAATACTGTAATTATTGGTTTGCAACCTAGAGGAATATATTTGAGCGATAAAATAATAGAAGAATTAAGAATTTCTTTGCCGGATCAAATAATCCATTACGGACTTTTGGATATTACTTTTTATCGTGATGATGTGCGGCGTGAAATTAAAGTTCCTAATAAAACAAGTATAGATTTTACCATTGAGCGTAAGAAGGTTATTCTGATTGATGATGTATTATATACCGGTAGAACCATACGTGCTGCATTGGATGCATTGCTTGATTTTGGTCGTCCGGAAAGCGTAGAACTATGTGTATTGATAGATAGAAGATTTAGTCGCCAATTGCCAATACAGCCTGATTATACTGGTAAAATGGTGGATGATCTTATTAATCAGAAAGTAGTAGTTTGTTGGAAACAAAAGGATGATATAACTGCTGTGAATGTGATGGAGTAATTTATTTAAAACGGAAAATTCCATTGTAATTGATATAACAATTCCTGGATTTTGAATGGGTTAATATTAAAACATACAATTATAGCGAAACTACAATACATGACACTTTCTACTCCTCATCTTCTTGGAATAAAAAACCTGCAGGCTTCAGATATCAGACAGATACTTACTACAGCCCAACAATTTAAAGATGTATTGCAGCGACCTGTTAAAAAAGTTCCATCTCTTAGGGATATTAGTATAGTAAATCTGTTTTATGAAAACTCAACCCGTACACGTATTTCCTTTGAGCTAGCAGAAAAAAGGTTAGGGGCAGATACAATCAATTTCACCACTAGTTCCTCTTCAGTATCTAAAGGAGAAACACTGCTCGATACTGTTAATAATATTTTAAGTATGAAGGTAGATATGGTGGTGATGCGTCATAGTGCAAGTGGGGCACCCCATTTTTTGGCAAAGCATATCAACGTACCAATTATTAATGCAGGGGATGGTATAAACGAACATCCCACACAGGCACTTTTGGATGCTTTTTCTATAGAAGAGGCTGTTGGAAACCTGGAAGGGAAAAAAATTGCAATCATTGGAGATATCATGCACAGCAGAGTTGCATTAAGCAATATTTATTTGTTGAAGAAAATGGGAGCGGAGGTAATGGTTGCAGGCCCGCCCACTTTAATTCCAAAATATATACATGAAGCATTAGGCGTAAGAGTTACCTACAAAATTGAGGAAGCATTATCCTGGTGCGATATTGCAAATGTGCTTCGTATTCAACTTGAACGGCAAAATCAACCCTTATTTTCATCTTTAAGAGAATATAATCTGGCTTTTGGAATTACCAGAAAAGTACTGGATAATTTAAATAAAAAGATTGTAATTATGCATCCCGGCCCTATTAACCGCGGTGTGGAAATAGATAGCGATGTTGCTGATGGAAGTGAAAGCATAATTTTACAACAGGTAGAAAATGGGGTAGCTGTAAGAATGTCTGTGTTATATCTATTAGCTAACCGGGAAAACTAATATCATCCTTTAATTATCATAAATCAATTTAATGTCCAGAATTTGTTTGTTTCCCGGCACTTTTGATCCTGTTACACTAGGTCATATAGACATAATAAACAGATCACTGGGACTGTTTGATAAATTAATTATAGGCATTGGAAAAAATGCCAACAAATTACCCATGTATCCCGATGAAAAAAGACTGGGGTGGATAAAAGAAATTTATAAGAATGAACCTAAAGTAGATGCACTTGTTTATGAAGGCTTAACTGCAGATTGTTGTAAAAAAATTGGTGCTAAATATATATTGCGTGGTATAAGGTACGTGAATGACTTTGAGTATGAAAAAGCAATTGCCGATATGAACAGAGCACTTGACCCAACAATAGAAACAATATTTTTAACCTGCCTCCCGCAATACACTTCTGTAGCTTCTACTTTGGTGAGAGATGTAATTAGAAATGGTGGTGATGTTAGTCAGTTTTTGCCTAAAGTGGTATTAAAAGGAATAGCATTATAAATGCTATAACCTTTAACTATCCTCATAACTCTAATCTCATAACTTCTAACTCCCCTGCGCCATAGCGCTTCCAAAAACTTTTTTCAATAAATCTGTAGTTCGTGCAACAGGATCTTTCCTTATTTTTTGTTCTTCAAGGCCCACCTGATAGAATATGCCATCCATAGCTTTTTGGGTAACGTATGCACTAAGGTCTGTGGTTACTTTTGTAGAAGCGAACTGATTGTAAACTGAAGTTACATCGCTCCAGTATTTTGTGGCATTTACATTCTTCAATGCATTGTCTATAACAGGTTTAAAAGACGCAGTAAGGGCAGCCGTAGTTTTTTCTTTAAAATAATTGGTAGCTGCAAAGTTTCCACCTTTCAGTATGTTAACTGCATCAGTTATGGTCATTTGCTTTACAGCATTGATAAAGATTGTGCCTGCACCTTTGGCTGCATCTTCAGCAGCACGATTCATGCTTAGTACTGCTTTATCTACAAGGCTACCCATGCCCATGTTACGTAGTGTACTTTCAACTTTTTTAGCTTCGTCGGGGAGTAGTATTTTTATTGCAGCATCTTTAAAAAATCCATCAACCACAGAAAGCCTGTTCGTGCCATTTTGAGTACCAATGGTAAGAGTCTGTTTCAACCCATTAACTATATCACCGTTGGTAAGGCCGCCATTAGCATACACACCACCAACTGTACTAAGTACCTGTGTTGCTGTTTCGCAGCTTGAAAAGCCTGTAAGAATAAAGGCTGATACAATTAATATTTTTTTCATGACATATTATTTGTTAGAATAAAACCGGGATATTATTTACCAAAAACCTGTTTTAGCAAAGCCGTTGTTTGAGCTGCAGGATCTTTTCTTATCTTTTGTTCCTGAAGTGCCACTTCGTGAAAAAGTCCTGCAAGGGCCTTTTCAGTAACATAAGCAACAAGATCTGTATTTACTTTTTGTAAACTGAATTTATTATAAGTTGAGAATACGGTATTCCAGTATTTTGTAGCCTCAACTTTGGCCAAAGATGTTTCAATTGCGGGTCTGAAAGCTTCTGTGAGATTTGCAGTTGTTTTACTTTTCAGATAATCTGTAGCTGCAAAATCTCCTCCTTTTAAAATGCCTGCAGCGTCCTGTATGCTCATTTGTTTTATGGCGTTTACAAAGATTGGGGCTGCACTTTTGCTTGCATCTTCTGCTGCACGGTTCATGCTAAGTATTGCGTTGTCTACCTGATTGCCCATACCCAGGCTTCTTAACTTTTGTTCTACTTTTAGTGCTTCATCGGGCATTAATATTTTAATAGCTGCATCTTTAAAAAAACCATCAGCCGCCGATAGTTTTTCAGCTCCTTTTTGGGTACCTACTTCTAAAGCTTCTTTTAATCCATTAGCAATAGTTGATGAGGATAAGCCGCCCTGATTGTCTCCTCCTCCTATGATATTGCCAAGGGAGGTTTTTGAACTACTGTCACCGGTAACTTTTTTCATAAACCCTTTTAATCCCTGGGCCTGACTAGTATGTAAAATTGCAAATGATGCAACTGCTATTATCCATTTTTTCATGTAGTATTCTTTTATTGTTGCTGTGGAAAATCAAAAATAGTACCATTAATTTTGCAAATTCAAAAAATGGATGATGAGGTATCAAAAACTTATGGATACTATTGATAATTCTCTACTTATTGCGTTTACCAGTTTTTTCTTTAACCTTTCCTTTGCGTTGTTTTTTATCTGAAATTTTTATTTGTTCTGTCTCTGCCAGGTTTTCTGAATCGTCTGATTGTTTTAAAACCCATTCAAAATCTAACTGTCGTTTGGTAAGATTTGCTGCTACTACTTTGATATGCACTTTATCACCCATTCTGAATTTACGTCCACTTCTCCGACCCACCAAACTATAATCGGATTCTATGTGTCTGAAATCGTCATAATCCATCAGACTGTTAATGCTTACAAGGCCTTCGCATTTATGGTCCACGGTTTCAACCCAAAAACCAAAACTTGCCACACCACTTATAACTCCTAAAAATTCTTCGCCCAGATGATCTTTTAAAAACTCAACCTGCTTGTACTTATTGGCAGCCCGTTCGCTATCCATGGCACTGCGTTCATTTTCGCTGCAATGCTTGCATTTCTCTGCCATTTTCTTGTCAAAAATAGGTGTGCCTTCCAGGCAGCTTTCCAATATGCGGTGCACCAATACATCGGGGTAACGGCGAATGGGTGATGTGAAATGACAATAAAATTCAAATGCAAGGCCGTAATGACCTATGTTATCAGCAGCATAAACAGCTTTACTCATAGTTCTTATACCAAGTTGTTCCAATACATGTTGCTCCGGTTTGCCTTTTACATCCTGAAGCATTGAGTTGAAACTAGATGCAATTTTTTGTGGCGAGGAAATGTCAAATTTGTGACCATAACGTGCTGCAAAAGCAATAAAAGGTGTCATTTTATCTTCATCGGGCAAGTCGTGAATACGGTAGGGGAAGGGTACTTCGGTTTTGTTTACTTTTTGTTTGCTTACATATTCTGCAACTGTTTTATTGGCCAGCAACATAAACTCTTCTATCAGTTGATGCGCTTCTTTACTTTCCTTAACTACAATACCAATTGGCTTACCTTTTTCATCTAACTTAAATCTTACTTCGGTTGAGGAGAAGTTAATAGCACCTTTTTTAAAACGCTCTGCCCTGAATTGTTGTGCAAGATTGTTAAGCAGCAGCACCTCATCAACATATTTTCCTTCTTTGGTTTCAATTATCTGCTGTACATCTTCATAGGTAAAACGCTGATCGCTGTGTATTGCGGTTTTTCCCAGCCAAAAGCTTTTGATACTACCCTTAAGATTAATCTGGAAAACTGCAGAAAATGTCAGCTTATCTTCATTAGGCCGAAGCGAACATAATTCGTTAGAAATTCTTTCGGGCAACATAGGATTAACCCTGTCGGGTAAATACACCGATGTTGCCCTTTTATAAGCATCATCATCCAATACTGTTCCGGGTTGTACATAATGGCTTACATCAGCTATATGCACACCTATTTCATACAGATCTTCTTTTATTTTTTTTATGGAAATGGCATCGTCAAAATCTTTTGCATCTACCGGGTCAATGGTAAATGTTAGAACATCTCTCATGTCTTTTCTCTTCTTAATATCTGCAGAAGAAATTACATCGGGCAGGCGCAAAGCTTCTTCCATTACATCATCATCAAATACAAGCGGAAAGCCATTCTCTACCAAAATCTCTTTCATAGCAATATCACTCTCTTCACCTTCCTGCAATACCTGTACTACTTCTCCTTCTGGCTTTTTGTTGGTAGTATCCCATTTAGTAATTCTGGCCAATACTCTTTCTTTGTCCTGTGCACCATTCAATTTATTCAATGGAATAAATAGATCCGGAATTCCCTTTTGCCCATCAGCTATGAAAAAAGCAAAATTTGCACTCACCTGTACGTGGCCAATAAATTCACTTTGTTTTCTGCTAATAACTTCTGTGATACGGCCTTCCTTTCTTCCTGTTCTACCGTTTTCTTTGGTTACTTTTACTCTTACTGTATCACCGTTCATTGCTGTATTAAAGTCATTAGGCCGTACCAATACATCTCCATCATCATCTTTAACCACAACATAGCCTATACCGCTTCTTGTTATTTCAAGGGTACCTTTAGGCTGACCCTGATCGTTTTTTTTTGCCTTTTCCGGCTTATGCTTCCTGCTCATTTTTTTTATTTATAAAGTTTTCTACAATTCCCATTATATGTGCATCAAATAGCGTTCCCTCGTCAAAAAGAAAACGGTGCTTTACCGGTAACACGTATATAGGTATTTCTAACAATTCATCTTTAAATTTTATTAACCGCATGGCATCTTTTTCTGTTGTTATAATCATTTTGTCTCGGCCTTCTGTTTCGTCAAACTTCTTTTTTATCTGATTCAAATCATCTATTGTAAAAATATGGTGATCAGTATAGGATAGTTGTATATAACTTTTTACCTGCTGCATCAAATAGTTTTTCAAAGGTTCAGGATTTGCTATGCCACATACAAGCAATAGTTCCTGTTGGGTTGTAATAAACTTGAGGTTGTGGTTAATGATATGATATGGTGTTCCATACTCAATACAGGTGAAATATATTTGCTGCGATGAAGTTGGTTCTATTTCAGTAATTAGTTTTTGCTTTTCCCCTTCATTTATACCCGGGGGGCACTTTGTTACTACAATAATTTCAGCCCTTTTATAGGAGGATCGCTGATCTCTTAAATCACCTGTTGGCAAAAAGAAGTCTCTTGTAAAAAGGTTGTTATAGTCAGTAAGCACTATGTTGAAAGAGGGCTTAATACTTCTGTGCTGAAAAGCATCATCCAAAATGATAACATCTGTTTCGGGCCGGTCGTGAAGAAGTTGTGGAATCGCTACAATTCTTTCTTCTCCTACAGAAACAGTCACCTGTGGAAACTTAACATGAAACTGCATAGGTTCATCACCGATTTCTAATGCGGTAGTATTAGTGTTTGCCAATGCATAACCTTTTGTTTTTCGTTTATATCCACGGCTAAGCGTTGCTACGTCATACTTTTCTTTTAATAATTTTATTAAATACTCAACCATGGGTGACTTGCCTGTACCGCCCACAGACAGATTGCCAACATTAATGACAGGCAGATTAAAGGCGTATGACTTCAGTATGTTTTTATCAAAAAGGTAATTTCGGATAATTACAATTAGGCCATACAGCAACGAAAAAGGAAAAAGTAATATTCTGAAAGACTTAAGCAGGTAAAAATTAAAATTCATAGTTCCGATCGGGGGTAATACAATAATTTAAAGGTACATCATATTGGTTTGTATCTTCAATTTTATCAATAGCTTCAAAATATGAAAAACCGATTTTGCAAACATCCGGTCTGCATTTTGCTAAATATTTGTCATAATACCCCTTGCCGTATCCTACTCTAAACCCTTTTGAGTCAAATGCCAGTAAGGGTACAAAAATCAGGTCAATATCCATTGGGGCTATTATTTCATCAGAATTATGATCAGGCTCGTGTATTCCAAAATGATTTTCTATAAATTTGGTTTCATCATGGGCATGCGCAGCTTGCATTTCGTGTGTAGTTGCATTTACAACAGGATATGCAATCATTAAATTTGGAATAGCAAATTGGAGATATCGGTTGAATAAATGGGTATTTGGTTCCAATTGTTGCTCATGTGGCCAATAGGATAGGAGCGTCTCAATATTTTCAGGGAGTGGTAGTCTTTGTAGTTGGATCAATAACAAATCATCCAACTTCATTTTTTGCGAAGCAGATAATTCTGATCTTTTCTGTTTGTAAAGTTTTCTTAGGTTTTGTTTGGACAAATTGGGCTGTTTGTAGGTTCAAAGGAACAGATTTTTGGATTGGTAAACTCAATTTGATTCCTTGGTATAAAAGATATTATATTCTTTATTCATATTGAGGTTGTAACTGATATTTACCTATTTTCGTTTTTAGCAAGAATTGCTATTATGAGTAATTACTATCAAATATTATGTGAAAATTGTTCAGGATCAAATGATATTAACGAAATTGTTTGTAGCAATTGTGGACTGTCTATACCGGGAACCATTAATGTTAGAAGGGCATCTTTGCCTTTAGAAATCAAGGCATTAGAAGAAAGGTATTTATTAGCTAAAGACCATTTATTAAAAAATAGTTTATCAGATAAAGGAGATGAATTAGAAATTGCTGTCAAGAAAAATGGGAAAGGCATAATTAATACTCAATTTGAATTTTTATGGGAATGGCTTATTCGAAATAATTTTTCATACGAAAGCTATAGAAGACAGCTAATAAATGGAGCTAGAATGAAAGCTAAATTTGAGAACGATGTCAACCGTACATTAGCTGATACAATTCTTTTTGGTTCCGCTATTGACATTATCTATTCTGCTTTGTCAATTGATGAAGAGGGAATAATGTCTTATGGTGACATTACTATCATTTTGAAAGATTTGTCAATACAAAAAAGGACTTCTGCCCTTGAAAAGAACTCATTTTTCTTTATTGATGATATCTCTAATAAGGGATGGACATGGAATAAACCTTTACCCGCTGGATGTATGGCAGTTTGGCACGATGTTTTTAAACTTTCTTTATCGAAATTATTCTTAAATTTACATAAGGATTCAACATACTCGGATTTAGCAAGATTGATTTTAAAATCGTCTGGAAATAGATTAACTGATGAGTTTATAGAATTATATATTTTTGGAAAAATTATTGGCTCTGCAATTGAGAAGATAAGAATACCGTTAAAGTTGGTAAAGACTTTTAGCAAAAAAGGTCAACTTCAACTAGTGGAATTACAAAAAAAGTTCAAAGTAGAATGTTATTAATGAATAACACAGCGTACATAGCAACCAACTTAAATAAGGCTTTAATTTTTGGTAAGCACAATGCAGAGATTCTTGATGGAATCAAAGGCAAGAGAAATGTATTGGATAGTTATATTTTTTCTCAATTAAAAGCAATTAATCCGGAAATTAAAGAGATTTCCTATAATAGTGATGGTGATTTAGCAACTCTTGTTGCAGATGAATATGCAAAGCAAGAATCCTTAAGCATGGCACTTGAAGTAATGGATACTTCTCTATCTGATGAGTATAGAAGCGGCATTGCTGACTTGTTGGATATTCAAATTTCAAATAACCCAGACCTGGTAGCTTTTATTAAAAACCGGTTGTATAGTACTGCACTTCCAGAATTATTCGACAGTACATTTCTTGCTACTATAAAGCAAAGCCATTCAAAAGAACTGGCGGGTTTTTATAAGGAATTGAAAGAAAAGTCAAACCTTTTCAATTGCTTTTATACCGAATTTATTATTTTATTAAATTTAAACAGTTCAGAACAGGAATACATAGATAGTGTTCTTACTGACAATGGTTGCTATGCCGCATTTACAAATGCTTTATTTCATCATTCACAAAAAATATACGATGAAGCGGTTTTAATGGCAATTCCAGCTATGCAGGAAATGCACATTTTCACCAATAAGGAATTGTTTTATGAAATCCAGAATAAATTAAATAATATCCATCAAATTGTACTAAATGGCTATAATTTATTAAGTGTAATAGAAGACGATGATAAATATAATACTTCAGATCCTATCATACAACTCATTGAAAAATACTTTGCCGACAAACAAAATACTCACGACAAGAAACTTGGTAAAAGAGGTGCTTTTAGGATTGTCAAAGATTATGATGGAGATATAGAAAAGACAGTGAGAGAAATGAAAGAATGGCTCGTTAAAAATGATTTTAATAGTAAAGAATTTTTCAATAAATTTAAATCGGTTGCAGATAAGCAATTGAGATCTGGACATCCCAAACACCTTTGTAAGACATGCTGTGATTTAGCTACAATATTTATTGAAAAAAGTCAATTTGAAATTCCTGAAAAGCTTTTGAAATATGCCGGGTTGTTAAATTCAGAAGATAAGTATGTATATAGTCAAACTGCGGTTTTGCTTCATCGGCAAAACTATTTAGCAAAAGCTTTGAAGCAATACGATGAAGCAATTAAAAAATTCAGTAAAGATACAGTTGCTTATAGTGGTCGTGCAGAGGTATTGAGAGATATGGGTAAATTAGAAGAAGCTTTGAAGCAATACGATGAAACAATCAAAAAGTTTGGTGATGATGCTGTTGCTTATAATGGACGTGCAGAGGTATTGAGAGATATGGGTAAATCTGCAATAGCTTTGAAGCAATACGATGAAACTATCAAGAAATTCAGTAATAATGCAGTTGCTTATAGTGGTCGTGCAGAGGTATTGAGAGATATGGGTAAATCAGAACAAGCTTTGGAACAATATAATGAAGCAATCAATAAATTCGGTGGGGATGTAGTTTCTTATACTGGTCGTGCAGAGGTATTGAGAGATATGGGTAAATCATCAGAAGCCTTGGAGCAATATGATGAAACAATTAAGAAATTTAGAGATAATGTATTTGCTTATACTAGCCGTGCAGAGGTATTGAGAGATATGGGTAAATCATCAGAAGCTTTAAAGCAATACGATGAAACAATCAATAAATTCAGTAATGATAGAGTTGCTTATAGTGGTCGTGCAGAAGTATTGAGGGATATGGGCGAATTAGAACAAGCTTTGGAACAATATGAAAAAGCATTACACTTATTCCCATTTGATGATTATAGCAAAAGAGGCAAAATGCAATTGTTACTTGAAAACAACCGTTTTGTGGAATTTGAAAAAATTGTTCAAAAAACAAATTACAAAACTGAAGGAGATTATGTAGAACTTCATATGTATTGTATTTTTTTGCTAAAAACTGGTGATTGGAGTCTAGCGGAAGAAAAAATAAAAATGGGTTTAAAATGTCCTTATAGGATATCAAAGAGATATTTTCAAAATACATTTACCTATTTGAAAATATTGCAAAAAGAGTTTCAAAGGGCATTAGAAGAGCTTAATTCTTTTAAAATTCATAGTCCTGCACAAAGTTTGCTCTTGATTCATGCAAATGCAGAAAGTAACAATAAACCTATAGCGGTAGAGGAATTGCATAAAATTGAGGGTATAAAAAGACCTGTCATCCATGATACCCTCATTTATTTAAGTGAGCGATATGCGCTTAATGGATTTAAAAAAACAGGTAAATCAACAACCGAACTTGATGCTTTGATACAAGAGGGAGAAATGAAAGCGTTGTTGCAGTATTAATGTTTTTTATGTCCCAATACACCCATTACACAATGGCATTTTTTCAGAAATTCTATTTCTGTGTGCATTTCTGTATTGTTTTATAAGCTTGTGATTCCATAAATCATAAAGGCTTGTAGTACCCACGTTTCCTAATAATACACCCTCTTTTAGACCGCTTTGTTTTATGCTGTATGTACACAATGGTACATTTCCATTCCAATGAATATCAAGAATTTTAAAAGGGAGACTGCACTTTGGGTAACGGCCTTTTTGGTCATTTGTTTCAAAACAACCGGTAGTAGTGGCATGGTTGAGGTCTACAATAAACTGCTTGCTTACAACATCTCCCAAGGGTTGCCAAAAGGCGATAATCTCATTGATTTGATTAAATTCAGACGGACTTATCATAACCCTTATGTTGATTAATAGGGTACTTTTCATTTGATCTCTGTAGGCTTTTAACTCTCTGAGGTCTTCAACCAACTTTCCAAATTTGCCACCCGGGCGGTACTGTTCATAAACGTTATTGGTATGTCCATCTACCGATACATTTATTTGGTTGATACCCGAATCTACAATGTCGTATAAAATGCGTGGTTTTACAAAATTGCCATTTGAAGTTAGCTGAACAACAGGTGTTACCCTTTTTAATTCATTTAAATATTCAGCAAAATCCGGATGAATACTTGGTTCGCCGTTACCTACAATTCTTACCCTTGATATTTTTAATAATCGAATATCGGTTATGATTTTATTGAAAATATCATTTTTCATAAGACCAACGGGTCTTTCCTTTAGTGGCGAAGTACAGTAACTACATTTTAGGTTGCAGAGATTTGTAAATTCCAGCGTAATTGCCGGGGGTACATCTGCATCAGAAAATGCAAATGGAAATTGGGTGATTGCAGTATTTTTAAACCCCAACTTTACCATATCATTTTTGAGAATATGAAAGTAAAGTTTTCGCAAATACCAAATTCTGAAAAGCCTGTTATCGAATTGAAATGGTTTTGTACCGTTGAAAAAAAGCATTAGTTTAGTTTTGTATTCCAAATATATTTTTTAGAAAATGGAATATGGCAAATATTAAAATGTTTTAACCATCTTATGGAAATTTTAATATCTACCCATAATGATATAAGCTCAATAGCAAAATGTCAGGTTATATGTTTCCCTGATTCCTTTGCTGTAAAACTTGGTTCAGCCTGTATTGAAAAATCTTTACAATGGTTTTTAGCTAATCCAAACAGGTTTTTGGTTCATGTGGAAAATAATGGAAATGTTATTGGTTTTGTAGGTGGTTTTATGCCTCAGTTTATAGGAGATGGGAGTAAGAGCGGTATCCTAAACTTTGCTATAAAAGATGCATTTACAGGGCTTTTAAGAAGGCCGAATTTGTTTTTCAAAAAAGAATTATGGTTTTATAGCATTGTTTTTATAAAAAATAAATTGAGATTACTCCAGAAAAAATTAACTAAAAACAAATTAATAGTTCCGGAAGAATTTCAGGATTATTTACATTCTGTAGCAATAACCATTATTGCTGTTCATACACAATTTAGGGGAAACGGTATTGTAGATGATTTGCTTGATTATGTTGAAAAGTTCGCAATTACTCATAATAAGACTGTATTATGTCTTGGGGTAAAGCAAAAAAATATTATAGCTTCCAGGGCTTATGAAAGAAATGGTTGGGTGGTTGACAAACAAGTTGGTGATTCTTTTGTAATGAAAAAGTTTTTGAAAAATCTGTAGATAGCAGATTATATTTTTTAATATTTTATCAATTTCAATTAAACTAACTTTGATTTACGAAAAAATTATTAAATGATGAATAGCAAATCGTTTCTCATACTTAGTTTTGCATTATTATTTATAGCACCTTCCTGTAAGAAAGAAAATATCAGCAATACAGCTTATACGCCCTTATACCTTACAGATAAGGTTTGGATATTTGATACGCTGCTGATCAATCCACCCGCAACCTATGAAACCTTATCTGATTCGGCTAAATACACATACAATGTTGCAAAGGCATTTTTGAAAAATGCAAGAATTGGTTTTAATAAAGATGGATCCCTATCTATGAATGGAGACTACGATTTTGGATATATTCATTGGCAATTAATAAATAACAATGCTGATCTCGAAATGACACTACTATCAGGAAGGGATACACTGTATTCGTGGAAAGCCAATTCACTGCAATTGACATACAGAAAACCCTTCGGGAACCTCTTTGATGTCACCTATAAATACAAATAATTTTATATAAAATCGAACAATGGATAATACAATCGATAAGGACATCTATCGAACGCCACTGAATTGGCAATTTTTTTTATAGTATTTCAATATAAAAAATATAACAAATCTGTTGCTAAAACACAAGCAAATACACAAGCTGTTAATTAGCTTATTGATATTTACCTGTTATCTTCGCAGCCCAATTTCAATTAAAAAGTAAAGCAGGTAATGATTAGTAGAAGAAACATTAGGGTTAAGGTGATGCAAACCCTTTATACAATTAATGCAGGTATTGGTACGCAAACTTCTGTTGATCCGGTAAATCTGCTAAAAAAGAAAATTGATTCTACAATTCAACTCTTCACCTATTTACTACATGTATTGGTGGAGGTAGGCAGATATGCGGAAACGGATGCTTTAAAAAGGGCTTCTAAAAACTTGCCTTCTGAACAGGATTTGAATGTAAATACCAAATTATCGGGCAATACATTTCTTTGGAAGATTTTAGAAAGTGCGTCTTACAAAAAGGCTGTTGAAGACATGAAACCTTATTTGGTGGAAGATACTCAGAATCAGGTTAAAAAGATTTATAAATTATTGGTGGAGACCGATGAATACAAGGCCTACATAGACGAACAAAGCAGAAGTAAAAAGTCAGAAAAGGATATATTTAGTTATGTTTTTAATAATCTTATGCTTCCTTCAGAAGATTTCACAAGCCATGTAGAGGAGTATTTTACAAATTGGGACGATGATGCAGAAATGATGCAACAACTAATGATGAATTACCTGCAAAAGCCTGAAAACTATAGCTTGCAGGAAATGATAAATGCAGATAAGTGGAACTTTGCTAAAACCCTGCTCACCACTACAATTGATAAAAAGCAGCTTACCCTGGAAATGATTAAACCAAAACTAAAAAATTGGGATGCTGATAGAATTGCAATGCTTGATATGATTTTAATGGAAATGGGCGTATGCGAATTGCTTTTTTTTGAAACAATTCCTACAAAAGTTACTATCAATGAATATATAGATTTGGCTAAGGCATACAGTACACCACAAAGTGGTCAGTTTGTAAATGGAATATTGGATAACATTCATAAAGAACTTGAGTCGCAAAATAAAATTCACAAAGTAAATTTTAAGCAAAAAGTATAACATATTTCTAAATGAAATCAATTAGTTTTTTTATAACTATTTGGCTTTTGCAAGCTTGTCAATCTAATAGCCCATCAAACAAAGACTTAAGTAAAAAAGTTGTAGATACGGCTAATTATACCAATATAAAATGGATTGATTCCCTAAAAGATATTGGAAATGTACCGGCTGGAAAAACTGCTGAAATCAGTTTTAGATTTATGAATTCGGGTAGCAAACCTTTGTATGTTATTAATGTAAGACCGGGCTGTGGTTGCACGTTGGCAGATTATCCGAAAGAACCTATTTTGCCTGGTAAAACGGGAATAATAAAAGCTGAATACAATGTACACAAAGATGGACAAGGCGATTTCAGGAAAAATATAAGAGTAACAACAAATACGAAAGAAAAAACAGATAATTACATTTATTTCTATGGAACAATAGTAAAAGATACTTTATCTGAAAATAAATCAAACTAAATTTTTAATTAATTATTTTAATAAAACACAAACAATGCTTCAAACTGTATTTTTAATGGGTGATCCCAAAGGTGGTAGTAATACAATTATATTTTTCTATGGTGCTATTATGATCGTTTTTTGGTTGTTCTTTATACGTCCCCAATCAAAAAAGGCTAAGAGTCAAAAACAATTTATCAACGACATAAAAAAAGGTGATAAAATTGTTACAATAGCAGGAATACATGGTACCGTTAATAAAGTAAATGATGATAATACAACCATTCAACTGGAAGTAAGTCCAGGTAGTTATGTTAAAATTGAGAAATCTGCCATCAGTCTGGAGTGGAGCAATGCTTTGAACAAAACTACTTCACCCTCAACAACTGAAAAATAGATTTTATTTACCAATTATGTTGTTACTAAAAGCACCATAGTTGATAATACTAAAGGTTTTTTATTATTTTTTTTGCAGAAAATTAAACTTATGCTGAAGTTAATTCTATTATAGTATTCGTATTTATGAATAAATAATAATCAATGTTGAAAATTGGTTTAACAGGCGGTATAGGGAGTGGAAAGTCTTTAGTAGCAAGTATTTTTCAAGTACTGGGAATACCTGTTTTTGACGCTGATTTGCAGGCTAAACTACTAATGGAGAATGATAGTACACTGATAAATTTAATCAAATTAAATTTTGGGGAGCAAAGTTATCAAAGCAATAAACTAAACCGAAGTTATTTGTCTGCAATTGTATTTTCAAATCCTGTTAAACTTGATATTTTAAATTCGATTGTACATCCTGCGGTTATTTCTGCTGCGGAAAATTGGATGGCCGAGCAGACTTCGCCTTATGTGATGAAAGAAGCTGCAATTATGTTCGAATCCGGAACGGCAGCTCATCTTGATTATATTATTGGTGTACAGTCTCCCTTACCACAACGAATAAATAGGATTATGAAGAGGGATAAAATAACCCGCGAGGAAGTTATGTTAAGAATTGATAAGCAATTGAATGATGCCATAAAAATGAAGCTTTGTGATTTTGTAGTTATCAATGATGAACAACAGCTATTAATTCCACAAATTTTGAAACTGCACAATCACTTTTTAGACTTAGCTTAATATTTTTTTTGTTTTCAAAAAACTTTTAAATTGTTTTTTCTCATTGGTGGTAAGATTTTAGTATTCTTTTTTTGTTTACATTTATTAAATATTATGAGATATCTACGGGTTTACAAAAAGCAGTTATTGGTTTTGATAATAATAATAGTTTTGGCTTATATAAGTTCTGTGTCAAAAAATAAATCATTAGCTAAAACTACAGCAGTTGCTACGGGGGTAATTATGATTTATGCAGCAATATCCTTTGTTATCTGGATCATAAAAACACCTACCAAAAACGATAATAATCAGATTGTTTAATTTCATAATTCATCTTCATTACTTCATGAAGAGGAGAAAAATCGTTAAAACAAACCGTAAATAGGTTGCTATTGTTTTGTTTGTAAGGTGTTAAATCTCTTTTTTCATTTTTTGGGGTTACCTAATGTGATATATTAGAGCTAACCCCTTATTACTTACTCCGCCATAAGGTACAAAACTTACGTTACGCAATTTTTTTACTTTGTGTAATTGTGGAACTAAAATACCGGCTCCTGCACCAATTGCATAACCTAGTAAATTGTCAGTTAAAAAGTGCATACCCGCTTTATACCTTAAGTATCCAACTAATGCGGGTACAGAAGCTGCAAATGCCCATACATAAGGCTTAGCCTTGCTGTTTGGATTAAAGTCGCTGAATACTTTGGCCATGTAAAAAGTTGCAGCTGCGGTTGCCGCAGTATGGCCCGCAAAAAATGCTCTTTGTGCATTTTTATCAATACGCATATCTGTGGTCAATGAGGTGTTATAAACGTATGGTCGACTTCTGTTGATGTTGCCGGCACTCATAGTGAACAATGTTCCGGTTATTGCCATTGTTTCTGTGTAAAGCACCATAATCTGACCAAATTTTTTGCGCTCATTTTTATTGATCAATGCCATAAGTACGGGCATTGCAAATGATGCCTGAAAGGGTATATAACTATCGTCATCAGCTTTTTGAGAGTAAAATCCGGCACTGCTTCTATCCAGAAAAAAAACACTTTCTTTTGTTTTGTTAACCAATTCGGCAGGATTTAGGGGCTGCTTATCGTTGATAAATTTGACTCCCAAGGCTGTTAGGGCTATTCCTGAAGTTGTTATAGCCCCATCTTTTATAAGATTAGTTTTATAGACATTAAAAGCAACAGAGTCTTTTTGAGAGAAGCTTGTTGTTGCAAAACAAAATGTAAAAAAGATCGCTAAGCATTTTTTCATATAGTGTATTCGTTTTTGTTTAATTGATTTGAGGCGTAATTTCCTCATTTTTTTAGGATTTAATTGCTTTAATCTATTTATGCAAAAACAATGCTCCCAATCCGTTTTGTATTTATTGCAATGGCAAATTTAATTCATCCCTTTTTACATTGTATTACAATAAAAAAGCCCTGCATTTGCAGAGCTTTTTTATACTATTTAAAATAATTTTATTTTATGATAACCAGAGTTTGAGTTTTATACCCGTCATTGTTACCTATTTTGATTTGATAAGTTCCCGGCGGAATATTATTGGTATAGAATGCTTGATTTATATTATTAGCATTTATAAATTGGCTTTCAATTAGCTTACCATTTATGTCAATAATATCTACAGTTACCTTACCTAATAAAATTTTATCAGATTTCATATAAAAGACATTAACAGCCGGATTTGGATATAGAGTTATGTTATCAGTTTTATTGCTGTATATAATAACTACATTACTAAATTTCCATTTTCCATCTTTGTCTATTAATTTTAGTCTATAATATTGGTTTTTGATTTCGGGTAGTTCGTCAACATATTGGTACATTTTTGCGCCTATTGCTTTTATAGTACCCGTTTTCGTAAAATCTCTACCGTTATTGCTTTTTTCAACTTCATATCGGTCAAAATTGGTCTCATTTTCTACAGTCCAATTCAACACATTTTTTGAATTTTGTTTTTTTCCTATAAACGATATTAAGTGAACAGGCAATGCACTTTCTGAACCATATTTCCACATATCATTCAGGTATCCCAAAGTGGATTCATTATAGCCTTGTCCACCAAAAATCCATAGAGCACCACTAAGATCGGTCCAGACAACACCCTGTTGTCTGCTTCCGGGTTTGCTAAATGTTGCTGCAGTACCTTTTATGCCATATATTCCAGTTACATTATCATTCATATCTCCACTAACCCAGGTCCATACATTAGCATCCATATCATATTTCCATAGATCATTAAGATAGCCAAATCCATTTGAGGGATATCCAAATCCACCAAAAAGCCAAAGCTTGCCTGAGGCATCTGTAGAGGCATAGCTAAAGTCTCTTGCTCCCGGACTATTGCCGGGTGATGGAACACCACGGGCACCATAACTTGGTCTTACATTTATTTTATTGTTACCATTAATCCAGGTCCATTGGTTTGTATTGGTATTATACTTCCATAAATCACTAAGGTATCCGGGGCTTAGGTTATCGTAACCATAACCACCTAGAAGAAATAAATTACCTGATCCATCCTGCCACGAAACACTTGCCGCTCTTGCACCTGGATTATTGCCTGCATTGGCAATGCCTCTTAAGCCATAATTACTTTTTTTATTACAAAGGCTATCACCTTTTATCCAAGTCCATTTATTGGTTGATGGAGTATACTTCCATAAGTCATTAAGATTACCTAAAACACCTGTTTCATCATAACCCAATCCACCAAAAAGCCACAAATTTCCCTGACTATCTGTCCATCCTGTACTTAGTTGTCTTGCACCGGGTTTTTTATTGGGCGATGAGAGGCCTTTAGTGCCATACAAACCTGTTGCATTAGTTATAGTATCACCTTTTATCCATGTCCATTGGTTGGTTATTGTGTTATATTTCCATAAATCATTCAGATTTCCTACAGATGATCCTGAACTATATCCATAACCCCCAAACAACCATAAATTATCAGAAGCATCTTTCCATGTAATACTATTTTTTCTGGCTCCCGGTTTATTTGTACCGGCAGGTATACCAATAGTACCATAATTTGATTTTTTATTAGGAGTATTATCTCCTTGCATCCATATCCATTGATTGGTATCAGGCGAATATTTCCATAGGTCATTTAGATAACCAGAATTAATAGTGGCATTGCCTCCGCCACCAAACATCCAAAGATTGCCCCATGAATCTGTCCAGCTATTACAGCGGTTACGGGCACCGGGTTTATTGTTTGGCGAACTTGTTCCTTTAATACCGTAAATGCCATATTTATTTATAGAACTGTCACCGTGCACCCAAGACCATTGTCTTGATTGAGAGAAAGAAAAATTTGCAATTCCGACACACAACACTACAAAAGATATAAGTGTTTTCATAAAAAATGGTTTTTCTAAATGGATAATGACCGGTTCGGTTATATTGTGTTCACTTGCCTTAATAGTTTATATTATTTGAACGATTATTTATTGTTTGTTGTTATAGTTTTTTTCTGGAATAATTTGGTTTTATATTGAGCTTACTAAAAGTATGTCTTTTTGGGGTATAAATAATGTAAATAAACATTTATATAAAAGTAGTTTTTAAAAATAATGTGTAAATGATTGATTTCTATATTTAAAAATTTGTTGCTACTAATTCTAATTAATTGCTAATGACTTCCCGGGGTTATATTAATTTAACGTCTGGGAATGTTTAACAGGTTTTAATTATTATAAAAATTGCGAAAAAGCATTGCATTTTAGCAATATAATCCAATGCTGTATTTGAAGGTTTGTTTGAGGTAATTTCACTTTTGAATACTTACATAAGCAATGCTATGAACAGGTTTTGCAATAACTTTACAAAAAATAATTGATGGGCGTGCAAACAGATACATACGAAGAGATTGATACAGATGTTTTAATAGGATTAGAAAAGCAATTTCAGATTGTGGTTTGGAACGATGAAGTCAATACTTTTGATTGGGTGATAGAAACACTGATAAAGGTATGTGGGCACACACAGGAACAGGCAGAACAGTGTGCTTTATTCATACACACTAAGGGCAAGTATGCAGTAAAAAATGGAGACTATGATGAGCTAAAACCCCAAACCGACGCCATAACAGAAAGAGGCATAGATGCTACTCTGGAAGTAACTGCATAAGTTTAAATGATGCAAATATTTTTCCAAATTTCATACCTCATACCTCATCCCATAACCCAATTAACCAATTAACGAATTAACCATTAAACCAATAACCAATTAACCAATAACCCAATTAACCCTTCTTGCCCCTCCACATCCTCGATAGTAAATTATGGTTTCCCCCTGTAGAGGATGCTTTGGAAGATGGATTGTTAGCTATTGGAGGCGATCTTTCAACAGAACGATTAATACTTGCATATAAAAATGGGATCTTCCCATGGTACGATGGTACATTGCCACTTTGGTGGTCTCCTGACCCAAGATTTGTTTTGTTTCCGGAAGAAATTAAGATTAGCAAAAGCATGCAATCAATGCTTAAAAAGAAACCATTCCAATTTACAACCAACAAAGATTTTGCTTCAGTAATAAAAGCGTGTAAAACTAAACCACGTGAAGGGCAGGAGGGAACATGGATAACCGATGAAGTTGAAGAAGCTTACAATCAACTTCATAAATTGGGTTATGCGCATAGCGCAGAAGTATGGCAGAATAACCAATTAGTCGGCGGTTTGTACGGTGTAAGAATGGGACATGTTTTTTTTGGAGAAAGCATGTTTAGTCATGTAAGCAATGCGAGTAAATATGCATTCATTAATTTAACAGAACTATTGAAAAATGATGGAGTTGAATTGATAGATTGCCAGGTTTATACCGCTCATTTAGAAAGTTTAGGTGCAAGAATGATCAATAGAAATGAGTTTGCAAAGCTGATAATGCAAAGGAATAATGACTAAGTTGGAAAATATTATCCTCCTGATTATCTACAACAAAACACTTCGGTTACGCTTTTTTAAATAGTAATACCAAAAGAAAAAACTCGCCAACGAACGGTATGGTTTCCATTTCTCTGAAAGCAGCAATATTTCTTCTTTGGTTTTTGCAGTAGTTAATTCTCTTACAGTAGTAATTATCGCCACATCTCCAATCGGGAAAATGTCTTTGGCTTGCATGCAAAACATGAGGTAAATATCAGTTGTCCAATCGCCTATACCTTTTACTGATTTAAGTTGTTCCCTTACTTCTGATTGCGTAAGATTTGCCAATTCATCCAATTTAATTTTTTCTTCTAAAATGGCTATGGACAAGGCCTTTAGGTATTTTGCTTTCTGTCGGCTTATCTGGCAAGCCCTCATTTCTTCATCAGATAACCGGAGCATTTCTTTAGGAGAAAAGGATGGGATGTAATTGTTTAGTTTGTTGAAATGTGCATTGGCAGATTGCAGGCTTACCTGCTGTTCCAATATTATTCTGGAAAGTGAAACAAAACCTTGCGGCTTTGAGAAGTTGGGTGGTACACCATATTGAGAATGAATATGAATAAATAATTTGTCAAGTCTATAGAGTTGTTCAATATCAGATGAGTTAACTATTGATTGCATTAGAAAATATGTGACGAATATAGGAGTTTTTAAACAGGTGGAATTTTAAAATATATTATTATTATATGTGTATAATTCTGGTAATGAAATATTTTTTTTAGAACAATTGACATACCTTTAAGATTATAAAAAATCAGAACTGTTAATGATACTTTGATTCTTTCCTTGATGAATTGTTTTTTCCTGTTTTTCTTTTGCTGCCAAAATTCTATATAATAACCTTGTTCCTTTGATAATTGTACCTGAAACTGTTCAGCAAATAATTCATTTCTATACGGATTTTAATATTTAATCACGTTACAAAAACTACGATTATGAAAAAAACTCAACTGAAAATGACCCTTGCAGCCCTCATCATTGGCTGCACCATGAACGCCGCACAGGCACAGTGGAACCTTAACGGTAACGCAGGAACCGGCACATCCTTCCTGGGTACCACAAACAACTTTAGCCTGCGTATGTACACCAACAACAAACAGCGCATGATTATTGACTCACTTGGCAGGGTAGGCATTGGCATTGCTGCACCTAAGCAAATATTAACCGTGCAGGTCAGCGGAAGCGTACCTGCCGCTACGTGGATTACTGCAGGGGCACCTCTCTATGCAGGCTTTGGCGAAACCACTTCCGGTAATGCCGATTTTGTACTCTCTATGGCATCTCCCACAAATAACGTAAGACCTGTATTTATTGGCCGCCGTTCAAGAGGCACTTTGGCCATACCAGCTGTTACGGCCAATAACGATAATATTATGTCTTTTCTTGCCAGCGCTTATGATGGCTCTGGTTTTCAAAACCCTGCAAGTATTGACTTTTATGTAGATGGCACACCCGCTGCAGGAAGTGTGCCTGCCCGTATTAGTTTTGTAACCGGCAGCAGCAGCAGTACCCGTTTAGAGCGGCTAAAGATTGGCAACACCGGCGACATTACCATGAACGCCACCCAATTCTTTTTACAAAAAACTAATGGATTTATAGGTGTGGGAACAATCACTCCTGCAGCCCGCTTAGATGTAAAAGGTGATGCATTAATCAATGGGATAACTATAGGCAGAGGCGGCGCCGCAAATCTCGCTGAAAATACCGCATTGGGCAGTGCCGCACTCGCAGCCATTACTACCGGCCTCTTCAACACGGCTACCGGATACCAGTCACTTAACTCCAACCTGGGGGGAGGTAACAACACTGCAACCGGTGCCCTTGCGCTTAAGGCGAACACAGCCGGCAATGGCAACACGGCAACGGGTGCCCAATCGCTTAAGGTGAACACAACAGGCAATAACAACACTGCCAATGGCGAAAGTGCCCTCACTAACAACACCACGGGTATTAACAACACGGCTACGGGAAAAAGTGCCCTTTTTGCCAACACCACTGCCAATAACAACACGGCCGTAGGTAGCGGCGTTTTAAAAGTCAACACCACCGGCGCCGCCAACACCGCCATAGGTAGCGACGCATTCAACACAAACATCACCGGTTCTAATAACACCGGCCTGGGTAGTTTTACCAGAGTAACGGTGGATGGCCTTACTAATGCTACTGCCGTTGGTGCATTTGCCGAGGTTGGTGCCAGCAACAGCCTGGTGTTAGGAAGTGTAGCAGGATTTTTTACCCAAGCCACCAATGTGGGCATTGGTACCACCACCCCCACAGCCCGGTTAGATGTAGTGGGCAAGATAAAAATAAGCGACAGCACACAGGGCGCAGGCAAGGTACTCACCAGCGATGCCAATGGCTTGGCGAGCTGGCAAACGATCTCCACTTCAGGAGGAGTGAGCACTATTGGTGCTATTGCAGCTACCAGCAATGCAAATGGTGCTGTCATCACCGGCAACAGCCTTTCGCTTGCCCCGGCAGATTCAACAAATGGCGGTGTGGTTACCACGAGTACACAAAAATTCTCAGGCGCAAAAACTTTCAATAGTGACCTGAAGGTAAATGACCTTACTGTAGGCAGAGGCGGTGGAAATATTTCTGGCAACACAGCTTTGGGGGAATATGCATTATCAGCTAACACCACCGGCATTTATAATACGGCCAATGGCGTTCGAGCATTATATTCCAACACGACCGGAGATGACAATACGGCCAATGGAACCGCTGCATTATATAAAAACACCACCGGCTCTTATAATACTGCCAATGGCGATGGTGCATTATATGCAAACACCACCGGCAACTCTAATACTGCCAACGGAGTTAAGGCATTATTCAGAAACACCATCGGCAGTAACAATACGGCCAATGGTTACTTTGCATTATCATTCAACTCCACCGGTTATTCTAACGTAGCTATGGGTACAAGTGCCCTCTACTCAAATGGTGCAGGCAACAATTTAGTAGCCATAGGCGACAGTGCTTTGTACTATCAAATTGGCGGTTTGGGCTTTAGCAACGCTTTAGGTTCCAAAGCATTATATAACAATACCACCGGCGCATACAATAATGCTTTTGGTACCAATGCATTATTTAGCAACAACACCGGGTCTAATAATACTGCCATGGGTAACAGGGCATTGTACAATAGCAAAGGATCCGATAACACTGCCAATGGTTATAATTCATTATTCGCTAATACCACAGGGTCAAAAAACACTGCACATGGATCCAGTGCATTATATCTTAACGCCACCGGGATAGAAAATACTGCTAGTGGGTACAACGCATTATATAACAACTCCACAGGAAACAGCAATGTTGCCTTCGGAAATACGTCACTTGCTTATAACAACGGCTCCAACAATACTGCTGTTGGTAGTTTTTCATTTAATGCCGGTTCTATTGTTGTTTCGGCTTACACCAACAGTACCGCTTTGGGTTTCAATACTGCTGTTACGGGTAGCAATATGGTCAGGCTCGGTAGCAGTGCTGTCACCAGCATAGGTGGCCAGGTAGGTTTCACCACCATCAGCGATGGCAGGTTTAAAACCAATGTGGAGGCCAATGTACCGGGTATTTCATTCATTAACAAGTTGCGTCCTGTCACTTACCACCTCAATGTGGCAGGCATAGACAAATACACCGGCGTCCAACTGAACACCAATGAAGACCGCAAAGCCCGTGATGCTAAATCCAGGATATACTATACCGGTTTCATAGCCCAGGAAGTAGAAAAGGCCGCCAAAGAAATAGGCTATGATTTCAGCGGTGTAGATGCACCCAAAAATGATAAAGACATGTACGGTCTGCGCTACGCAGAGTTTGTAGTGCCTTTGGTAAAAGCAGTGCAGGAATTAAGTACTGCCAATAATGCCAAAGACGCAGCAATTGCCGAATTGAAAAATGGAATGGCTGCTAAAGACGCAGCACTTACTACATTACAAAATGAAGTCGCTGCCATCAAAGCCATGCTGCAGGGTAGCAATGCAAAACCTGTTGTTGCTATCAACCAACAAGACGTCAATTTTGAAACTGCTTACTTAGAGCAAAACATACCCAATCCACCTGCAGGCAATTTCACCAAAATCAACTACAACATCCTCACCGGTGCCACCCGTGCCGAAATGGTAATAGTAGATAACGCCGGTAGAAAAATCAAAACCATCAGCCTCAATACATTTGGCAAAGGCGTTTTGAATGTAGATACCAAAGGCCTTGCTACAGGCACTTACAGCTACTCTATGATGGTAGATGGTAAAGTGATTGATACGAAGCAAATGGTAGTGGTGAAATAAGATGTTAGATGTTAGTATTTAGATTTTAGACTAGCAGCCAGCGGAATCGTAGCGCCGCAATTCATTGCGGCTGAAACGAAAAACAGCAATTTATTGCGGTTAAAGATAAATCAAAACCGCCCCCCTTTCAAAAGGTGTGGGCGGTTTTTGTTTGCATTTATAATGCTATTCAAACGGCTTTGTGATTCTTCTTGTCTTTGTGACTTAGGGCCTGCCCGGTCAGCAATGTTTGGGTTCAAAAAATAGCAATTGTACCTTATGATCTATTGACTTGTTGAATCAATGACTAAACTTCTTCTTCAACATTGCGAATGCATCAGCCAACGGTACTTAATGTCAGATGAGTTAACGATTGATTGCATTAGAAAATATGTGAAGAATATAGGAGTTTTTAAACAGGTGGAATTGTAAAAATATATTATTTTTATATGTGTATAATTCTGGTAATGAAATATTTTTTTAGAACTATTATCATACCTTTAGTGACTTAAAGAAAAGAACCGATTCTGATGCTTTGATTCTCCGCACTGAGAAGTGTGTGTTGCCTGTTTTTCTTTTGTTCCCAAAATTCTATAGTATAACCTTGATACTTTGATAAGTTCACCTGAAGATGTGCTGTAAATAATTAATTTATATATGGATCTTAATTTTTAATAACGTTACAAAGAAGTTTATGAAAAAAACTCAACTGAAAATGACCCTTGCAGCCCTCATCATTGGCTGCACTATGAACGCCGCACAGGCGCAATGGAACCTAAGCGGCAACGCCGGAACCGGTACATCTTTTCTGGGCACGACCAACAATTTTAGCCTGCGTATGTACACCAACAACACACAGCGCATGATTATTGACTCGCTTGGCCGTGTAGGCATTGGCATTGCTGCACCTAAGCAATTACTAACTGTGCAGGGCAGCGGAAGCGTGCCTGCCGCTTCGTGGATCAATGCCGGGGCACCCCTCTATGCAGGCTTTGGCGAAACCACTGTCGGCAATGCCGATTTTGTACTCTCTATGGCATCTCCTGCAAATAACGTAAGACCTGTATTTATTGGCCGGCGTTCAAGAGGTACTTTGGCCGCACCTGCTGTTACGGTCAATAACGATAATATTATGTCTTTTCTTGCCAGCGGTTATGATGGAACGGCCTTTCAAAACCCTGCAAGCATTGACTTTTATGTGGATGGCACACCCGCCGCAGGCAGTGTACCGGCACGCATCAGTTTTGTAACCGGCAGCAGCAGCGGCACCCGATTAGAACGCCTAAAGATTGGCAACACCGGTGATATTACCATGAACACCAACCAGTTTTTTTTGCAAAAAAGTAATGGGTTTATAGGTCTGGGAACCACCACCCCCGCAGCCCGCTTAGATGTAATAGGTAGTATTAAAATATCAGACGGCACACAAGCCACAGGCAAGGTACTTACCAGCGATGCTAATGGCTTGGCAAGCTGGAAAACGATCTCAACTTCAGGAGGAGTAAACACTGTGGGTGCTATTGCCGCCACCAGCAACGCAAATGGTGCTGTCATCACCGGCAACAGCCTTTCGCTTGCCCCGGCAGATTCAACAAATGGCGGTGTGATAACCACGGGTACACAAAAATTTTCAGGCGCAAAGACTTTCAATAGCGACCTAAGGGTTAATAGCCTTACCGTAGGCAGAGGCGGAGGAAATAGCACACTAAACACCGCTTTTGGAACCGACGCTCTCAAAACAAATACTACCGGCATAAGAAACACTGCCAATGGTAACCAGGCATTAAACAAAAACACCACCGGGTCTAATAATTCGGCCAATGGGGATAGTGCGCTGTATTCCAATACCACTGGGGAGGGTAATACTGCACAAGGGGTCGTTGCGTTATTTTCAAATACCACCGGGTCTTATAATACCGCCATCGGTATCGCTACATTACAATTCAACAACACCGGAAGTTATCATACTGCTACCGGTATCGGCGCATTACAGAAAAATACTAGTGGTGTTAGCAATTCAGCTTATGGATTCGGGTCTTTATCAAATAACACCACGGGCACTGCAAACACTGCCATAGGAATTAATGCATTCAACAGTAACCTAAGCGGATCTAATAACACCGCACTTGGCAGCTTTACAAGGGTATCCACTGATACACTTAGTAACGCTACGGCCATTGGTGTACAAGCAGAGGTGGGTGCCAGCAACAGCATGGTATTAGGAAGCATTGCAGGCGTAAATAACGCCACTGCCAACACCAAAGTGGGCATAGGCACCACAACACCTGCAGCCCTGTTAGATGTAGTGGGCACTATAAAAATAACCGATGGTACACAGGGCTTAGGTAAGGTACTTACCAGCAATGCCAATGGTTTGGCAAGCTGGCAAACAGCCGCCGCCTCTGGAGTAAGCACTGTGGGTGCTATTGCAGCCACTAGCAATGCCAACGGTGCGGTCATTACCGGCAATAGTCTTTCGCTTGCTCCGGCAGATTCAGCAAATGGTGGCGTAGTTACTACGGGTACACAAAAATTTTCAGGCGCAAAAACTTTCAATAGCGACCTGAAGGTAAATGGCCTTAATGTAGGCAGAGGCGGCGGAAATATTGGTACCAACACCGCTTTGGGGAATGCTGCATTATCAGCTAACACCATTGGTACTTATAATTCTGCCAATGGTATTAACGCATTATCATCTAACACCACCGGTTCTAATAATACCGCCAATGGTACAAATGCATTAATATTTAACACTACCGGCAACGCTAATACTGCCAATGGTAGCGAATCATTATTCTCGAATACTACCGGCAATAGCAACACGGCCAATGGAAATCAGGCATTATATTCCAACACCACCGGCGGTAGCAACACGGCCAATGGTACTAAGGCATTATACAACAACAGGGCCGGTTCTCTAAATACTGCCAATGGTAATTATGCATTATATTCCAACACTACCGGCAATGAAAACTCGGCCAATGGTAATTATGCATTATATTCCAACAACGGCCAAAGAAATACTGCCACAGGTTACTCTTCTTTGTTCTCTAATACTTCGGGTAATGATAATACTGCCACTGGTAAAGATGCATTATATTACAATACTACCGGCATTAATAATACAGCAACCGGAGCTAATGCATTAAAGAACAACACGACCGGCAATAACAACACGGCCTTAGGAAATCTTGCATTCCTCACAAACTACTCCGGATCTAATAACACCGCTTTGGGCAACTATACCAAAGTAACTTTAGGTACTCTTAATAATGCTACAGCCATTGGCGCATATGCAGAGGTGGGCGCCAGCAACAGCTTGGTATTAGGAAGTATTACAGGAGTAAATAACGCCACAGACAACACCAATGTGGGTATTGGCACCACAACACCTGCGGCACGGTTAGATGTAGTGGGCACTATAAAGATAACCGATGGCACACAGGGGGCAGGTAAGGTACTTACCAGTGATGGAAATGGTTTGGCAAGCTGGCAAACGATCTCCACTTCTGGAGGTGTAAGCACTATTGGTGCTATTGCTGCAAGTAGCAATGCTAATGGTGCGGTCATTACCGGCAACAGCCTTTCACTTGCTCCGGCAGATGGAACAAATGGTGGTTCAGTTACCGCAGGTACACAAACTTTTGGAGGGGCTAAGACTTTCAATAGCGACCTGAAAGTAAATGGCCTTACGGTAGGAAGAGGCGGCGGAAATAGTACTACCAACACCGCTTTGGGGAATGCTGCATTATCAGCTAACACCATTGGTATTTATAATACTGCCCATGGTTTTAACGCCTTATCATCTAACACCACCGGTTTTGAAAATACCGCTAATGGTTGGGGTACTCTTTTTTCCAACACGACCGGAAATAACAATGTAGCGAATGGTAGTGCGGCATTATATAGAAACACGACTGGAGTTAACAACACCGCCAATGGTAGGGCTGCTCTTTATTCAAACGAGACCGGCAATAACAACACGGCCAATGGTTTTGATGCATTAATATCTAACACTACTGGTTATTCTAACGTAGCTGTGGGCACAAGAGCCCTGTACTTTAATGTTGCAGGCAGTAATTTAGTAGCCATAGGCGACAGTGCTATGTTTAACCAAAATGGGGGTTTGGGTTTTAGCAACGCTTTAGGTTCCAAAGCCTTATATAAGAATACCACCGGCGAATACAATAATGCTTTTGGTAGCCTTGCATTATATGGCAACACCACCGGGGCTAATAATACTGCCGTTGGTAACCGGGCATTGTACAATAACAATGGATCTAATAATGCCGCTAATGGTTATAATGCATTAGCCTTTAATACCACAGGGGCAAAAAACACTGCACATGGATCCAGTGCATCATATCTTAACACCACCGGGAATGAAAATACTGCCAATGGGTACAACGCATTATATAACAACACCACAGGAAACGGCAATGTTGCCTTCGGAAATACCTCTCTTGCTTATAACACCGGCTCCAACAATACTGCTGTTGGTAATTTTGCTTATAACGGCACTAACAATGCTGCTACGGCTTATACCAACAGTACCGCTTTGGGCTTCAATACCCCAATTTTGGCTAGCAACGAGGTCAGGCTCGGCAACAGTGCTGTCACCAGCATAGGTGGCCAGGTAGGTTTTACCACCATCAGCGATGGCCGTTTTAAAACCAATGTAGAGGCCAATGTACCCGGCATTACATTCATTAACAAGTTGCGTCCGGTCACTTATCACCTCAATGTAGCTGGCATAGACCAATACACCGGTGTCCAACTGAACACCGAGGAAGACCGCAAAGCCCGTGACGCCAAATCCAAGATCAGCTATACCGGCTTCATAGCCCAGGATGTAGAAAAGGCCGCCAAAGAAATAGGTTATGATTTCAGCGGTGTAGATGCACCCAAAAATGATAAAGACATGTACGGCCTGCGCTATGCAGAGTTTGTTGTGCCTTTGGTAAAAGCTGTGCAGGAATTGGATAAAAAGAATGGACAATTGATAATGGATAATGGACAATTGGCTACTAAGGTTGATAACCTGCAACAACAAATCAACGAACTGAAAGCATTGCTGACTGGCTCAACTACTAAAAACATTGCGGCCATCAACCAACAAGACGTCAATTTTGAAACTGCTTTCTTAGAGCAAAACATACCCAATCCACCCGCAGGCAATTTCACCAAAATCAACTACAACATACCCACCGGCGCCACCCGTGCCGAAATGGTGATTGTGGACAATGCCGGTAGAAAAATCAAAACCATCAGCCTTAACACATTTGGCAAAGGCGTTTTGAATGTAGATACCAAAGGCTTGGCTACAGCCACTTACAGCTACTCTATGATGGTAGATGGTAAAGTGATAGATACTAAGCAAATGGTAGTGGTGAAATAAGAAGTTAGATGTTAGTATTTAGATTTTAGACTAACAGCCAGCGGAATCGTAGCGCCGCAATTCATTGCGGCTGAAACGAAAACCAGCAATTTATTGCGGTTAATGATAAATCAAAACCGCCCCGACTGAAAACAGATGTGGGCGGTTTTTTTGTGCATGTATAATGCTATTCAAATGACTTTGTGATTCTTCGTGTCTTTGTGACTTTGAGCTTGCCCGGTCTGCAATCCGGGGGTTCAAAAGTAACATAGATAAAAGCCCAATAGAATTACCGAACAGGAACGGAGCGACCCCGCAAAAAATGACGGGGCAGGCAGCCAATGAAGCCACATCAACGAACAACTGCCTGTTCAATAAATGAACACAACGTTTACCCTATGACCAATTGACTTTTTGACTCAATGACTGAACTTCTTCTTCAGCAAAGCCAATGCATCACCTATAGGTAAAGTAGTTTCAGGTTCTTTCTTTTGAAAAGCCGGGCGGTTGTTTTGATAGTTGAAGTGCTGCTTTTCTTTCCGTTGGGGTGCTTCTTCGGTTTGTTTGATGGAGAGGTTGATGCGCTTTCTTGCTATATCTACCTCCAGCACTTTTACGGTTACGTGTTGGTTTAGTTTTAGTGCTTCGTTGGGGTCGCTGATGTATTTATGGGCTATCTCTGACACATGCACAAGGCCGTCTTGCTTTACGCCTATGTCCACAAAAGCGCCAAACCTTGTGAGGTTGGTGACCATGCCGGGTACTATCATGCCGACAGTTACGTCTTCAATTTTGTAAATATTGGCAAACTCAAATTGCTGCACTTCGCTACGTGGGTCCAGGCCGGGCTTGCGCAACTCATTCAATATGTCTTTGATAGTAAGCGTACCAAACTCCTCGGAAATATACTTTTGTGGCTCTATCTGCTTAATGAGTGTTTCGTTGGCTACAAGGTCTTTTACCTGTGCGTTTATATCCTTTGCCATTTGCTCTACAAGCGGGTAGGCTTCGGGGTGTACGGCACTTGCATCCAGAGGGTTTTCGCCGTTTTTGATGCGTAGAAATCCTGCACATTGTTCGTATGCTTTGCCGCCTAATCTTGCTACTTTCAATAGTTCTTTGCGGCTGGTAAATGCGCCGTTTTCATTTCTATAGCGCACAATGTTTTCTGCCACCGAAGGGCCTATGCCGCTGACATATGCCAGCAAATGTTTACTGGCAGTGTTGATATTTATGCCTACCGCATTTACGCAACTCACCACCGTTTGGTCAAGGCGTTCTTTGAGCCTGAATTGGTTTACATCGTGTTGGTATTGCCCAACGCCAATGCTCTTGGGGTCTATCTTTACCAACTCTGCCAAAGGGTCCATCAACCTGCGGCCTATGCTTACCGAACCCCTCACAGTAACATCATAATCAGGAAATTCTTCACGGGCAATATCGGATGCACTGTAAACAGATGCGCCGTCTTCGTTGACCATAAATACCGGCAAACTAAGGTTGAGTTTTTTGATAAATTGCTCTGTTTCACGCCCTGCTGTACCATCGCCAATGGCAAAGGCTTGTATGTCGTACTCCTGTACCAAACCACGGATAATTTGTTCGGCTTCGTACTGCTTGTTGCCTTCGTGAATGTAGATGAGACTTGTTTTTTTCAGGTCGCCTTTTTCATCGAGACAAACAACTTTGCAGCCTGTTCTATAGCCGGGGTCAAGTGCAAGAATTCGTTTGCTGCCCAAGTGTGAACTCAACAGCAACTGCCTAAGATTTTCTGCAAATACATTGATGGCTTCCTCATCGCCTTTTTGTTTCAGTGCTGTTCTGCATTCAGTTTCCATGGCGGGTTGCAGCAACCTGCGGTAAGCATCTTTGATAGCCTTGCGAATGTGTTCGCTGCAATTACTCATGCCTTTTACGTACTTGCTTTCCATCAGTTCAATAGCTGTTTCTTCGTTGGGCGAAATGCCCATGCGGAGATAGCCTTCTAAAAAACCACGAAGTATGGCTAATATTCTGTGTGATGGTATCTTGTAGATGGGCTCGGTAAAGTCGAAATAGTCTTTGTATTTGATGCCTTCGGTTTCTTTGTCGGTCAGTACTTTACTTTGGAGCGTTGCTTCGCTTTCAAACAACTTACGCATACCTGCACGTACAATTGCATCTTCATTAATAGTTTCGGCAATAATGTCACGGGCACCTTGCAGGGCTTCATCGGCAGATTTTACATGGTCATTTAAAAATTCTGCCGACTTGGTAGCAATGTCAAAATCCTGTTGCAATAGAAGGAGATCGGCCAAAGGTTGCAGTCCATTTTCTCTTGCCGTTTGAGCTTTGGTTTTCCGCTTTGGTTTGTAAGGAAGGTAAATGTCTTCCAGTTCTGCAAGGGTGGTTGCTTTGTCCAGTTTTGCCTGCAATGCTTCAGTCATTTTGCCCTGCTCGGTAATGGAGTTTTCGATGACTGCCTTTCGTTCGCTAAAGTCTTTAAAGAATTTTGCTTCGTCTTGTATTTGTTGAATCTGCACTTCATCTAATCCACCGGTTTTATCTTTTCTATACCGGGCAATGAAAGGAATAGTGGCGCCTTCGGCCAATAAATCTATAACTGTAGAAACCTGTGCAGCCCTTATGTTGAGTTTGGAAGAAATTGTTGGGATCATTTTTTGATATTGGTGTATTCGTTTATTTGTTAATTTGTTAATTGGTTTATTTGTTAATTGGGTTATTAGTACAGTATTTGATTTTAGTGTTTCTTTCGTTTCTCGGTTTTTATCTTATGAGGGTTTCCTAATCCCAAAACCCTAAACTCTAAACTCAAATAAAGGGCGGCGAAAATAACGGGAGTGGGGGAGATGGCAAAAAGAATAAAATTGCTTAATTTTTCGTTTTTATTTTAAAGAATTTGATTAATTTTACAGTATGATACAAGCCCGACTAAAAACTGTGGAGAGGAAAACAACTGTTTCCCGTGCAGAAGTAAAAGCAGCATGGGCTAAAGTATTGGGGATACATGAAGATACCAAAACAGTGAGACCTTCACCAAAACCTTCTAAAAAAACGGTTGTAAACAAACAGGGTTAATCACCTTATGGCTGATCCGCAATACAACAGTAACGTTTTTATCAACTGCCCTTTTGATGCTGATTACAGAACTAATTTACACGCAATAGTTTTTACTGTGTACAGTTGTAGTTTTAAGCCCATTAGTGCATTAAGCGAAGATAATGGTGCTGACAACCGGCTACAAAAAATTCAGAACCTTATAGAAAAATCCCGGTATAGTATCCACGACATTTCCCGGACAGAATTAAATGCAAATGGCTTTCCCCGATTCAATATGCCATTTGAGGCAGGCATTTTCTTTGGCGCCAAACGATTTGGCGATAAAGATCAAAAGAATAAAAATGCTCTGATATTTGAAAAAACTAAATTTAGTTATCAAAATTACCTTTCCGACTTAAGCGGCATTGACACTAAAGCCCATGAAAACGATCCTCATACAATAATAAAGGGTATTAGGGATTGGTTAAAGACCTCTTCAAGAAGAACAACTATACCCGGCCATCTGAATATAATTGATAGTTTTAATAAATTTCAAACTCAATTACCTGCAACATTAGCATTTATGAATTTAGAAATGGATACACTCACTTTCAATGATTTGTGCCTGATAGTAGAGGAATTTTTAAAAACTGTTATGGTAAGTGAAAACGGTGATTAACATCAGGCATTTTTATAAAATATTTATTTATTGATATTGTTGAATCGACGAAAAAAATAGCCAAATATGTAGATTGAAAAATTTTTTAATCATGAATTGTTGATTAAAATAGCAATAGTTGGGAATTATTTGATATTTTTATAAAAATAATTTACATCATGACAGGTACAGTTAAGTTTTTTAATGACACAAAAGGGTTTGGATTCATCAAAGGTGACAACGGCACCGAAGTGTTCGTTCACGTTACAGGATTGAGTGGTGGCACTACTTTAAACGAAAATGACAAAGTTGAATTTGAAGTAGAAGAAGGTCGTAAAGGCCCTACAGCTATCAAAGTTAGAAAAGTAGATTAAGTAATAAATCACTTTTAATAGTTCCGTTAGCTATGACAAAAATGGAGTTATTAACCATCTCAACATAGTACTAACTGTTGATTTTTTCAAACAAATTTGCATGGTTGCAGAATTTTATTCTGCAACCATTTTTATTTCAATCTACTCATTAGCTAACAATTTAATATATAGGTTTGAGAATAGATAATTGAAGAGATTAAACTAGAACTAAAACATTAACATACCTCTAATATTGAAATAAATAGATAAAAAATTACGCCATAACTGCGAACTTTCTGCTTTAATAATACCCTGGTGGTTGGTTACTTTCTTCTTGCATAATGCTACTCCAATACCTGCACCTGTATTAGTGATGACGTGGATGAAGTCTTTGGAAAATTTCAAAAATTTTTATGTTCATACTCTTGTTCAAATCCATACCATTGTCTTTAAATTGTATAAGTTGATAATCTGTTTTTTTTATTTGCAAATAGAGAAAAATCTCTAATCTACAAACACTACGTGTAGTTATTATAAGGTGAGGCTGTGTGTCAGATTTGCATTACAATATTGCATTATCCAGCAGATTTGTAAATAGTTGAATTTATTGAATGGTCATTCCTTTAATAAACGGGAGTTTATCTGATTTTATGACCGCATATTTTTCATTAATAATTTCTTCAAGGTCATTTTTAGATAATTTTAAAATTTCATTTAAATCGCACTTTTCAAAATTTAATATTGTGTTATTGCCGAGAGAAAAGTTCAAAAGAGAGTCAATTATGTTTTGCGTCCGATTGCTTGCTGATAAAATTCAGTTTATTTTACAGGAATGGCGGATAGCTTTAATTTACTGTACTTAATCATCTTATAATAATATAGAAAATGGATAACATTGTGGTCTGAAATCTAATTAAAACCAATAAAAGAATTGCCAGTCAACTACTGAATTGGAGATTACTAAATAAAACTTATTCCCTTTTGCCCAAATAAATATAGAAGTTGTTTATGACCTTAAGAATAATCCTATTTTTAATTTTCCTTTTTTTACTTTTGGAACAATATAGTTTCTGCTGATAAACATTGTTTAAATATTTTCTACATTATGAATATATTAGATTGGCTAACAGCCCACATAGAAATGGTATATATAGTACTCCTTTCTATTTTTTTGGGAATCGAAATTATAGGCAGGGTTCCTAGTGTACTTCACACACCATTAATGAGTGGGGCAAATGCCATACATGGAGTTGTAATAATAGGTGCAATTATAGTTATGGGCCGTGTTGATGCTGGTAATTATCTGTCATTAATAATTGGATTTTTAGCTGTAGTACTTGGTACCCTTAATGTTGTTGGAGGTTTTGTTGTAACAGATAGAATGCTCTCAATGTTCCGCAAGAAAAAGAAATAAGTTGAAATAAAGCTTTATTAAGAATTATATAGAATAGAGCATTCAATATGAATATTTTTTGAAAATTTGAAAAATTACCCCGACATTACCAAGATCAATTAAAATCAATAACCAATTAATTAAATGCACAGCTTACTTACAATATCATATCTCTTTGGTTCTATAAGTTTTATTGTTGGTCTTAAAATGCTATCACACCCCAAAAGCGCCAGGGCGGGTAATCTTGTAGCTGCTGCAGGTATGTCTATAGCAATATTTGCTACAATATTTTTATTTAGAAATAATGGGGAATCTTTACATAACTATGTATGGATTTTCTCTGCGTTGATTGTCGGAACAATTATGGGAACATTAATTGCCAAAAAGGTTCAGATGACCGCTATGCCTGAAATGGTTAGTCTCTTTAACGGTATGGGAGGTGCTTGTGCCATGCTAATTTCAGTTATGGAGTTCAGGCATATTTGTGCTTCTTCAAGCTATAATAGCGGTTATTATTTACTTTCCGAATCTGTTGGTCATCTACATATTTTTATCATCATTGTAGCTATGGTTATAGGTGCAGTATCATTTGCGGGTAGTTTAGTAGCTTACGGTAAGTTAAATGGTAGTGTAAAAGATTTTTCTTTTAAAGGACAACAGTACATTAATCTTATTTTGTTTGGGGTTATTTTAATTTACATAATTGCCTTTTCTTTATTTACACCCAGACTTATAAATGGCGAAACTATTTTTTATACCTACCATCTATATTTATTTTATGGACTTATTGTTTTGTCCCTTTTTTATGGGGTAATGTTTGTATTGCCCATAGGAGGTGCAGATATGCCTGTAGTTATATCACTATTAAACTCTTTTACGGGTATGGCAGCAGCTTTCGGAGGGTTTTTGTACGGTAATCAGGTAATGCTAACAGGAGGTATATTAGTAGGTGCAGCGGGTACTCTGCTAACTATACTTATGTGCCGTGCTATGAATAGAAGCCTCAAAAATGTTTTGTTGGGTGCATTTGGTGGTTCATCGGGTGTTTCAAACAATTCACAGGCCGAGGGTGGTTATAAAGAAATTTCTATTATGGATGTAGCTGCTATAGTAGGTTATTCCTCTAAAGTTATGATAGTGCCGGGCTATGGTCTTGCTGTAGCACAGGCACAACATATATGTCACGAATTAGAAGAGTTACTGATTGAAAAAGGAGTTGAAGTTTCCTATGCTATTCATCCTGTTGCAGGTAGAATGCCTGGTCACATGAATGTTTTGCTGGCCGAAGCAGGTGTTGAATATGATAAATTACAGGAAATGGATGATGCTAATGAACAGTTAAAAAGAACAGATGTTGTACTCATACTCGGTGCTAATGATGTTGTAAATCCTGCAGCCAAATCTGACCCTGCCTCACCAATTTATGGTATGCCAATACTTGAAGTAGAACAAGCAAAGGTGGTAATTGTAAATAAACGAAGTATGAAACCTGGTTACGCAGGTATAGAGAATATGCTCTTTTATCAACCAAAAACCTCCATGCTTTTTGGTGATGCAAAAAGTGTTTTGCAAAACCTTGTTAGCGAAATTAAAGGGATGTAATTATTTTATGAGCTCACTTATTGATGCTGATAAATACTGGTATAGTTTGTAATGATTAATAAATTATTTGCATTGCCAAAAAATAATAAATTTCATTGTACTTCAATTTTTAACAAAGCAGCTGCTAAACAAACCAATTCTTTACATTTGCCCAATGGCAACAAAAGAAATGAACAATAGGTCAGCTTATCATGAATATGCCATAGAGGATAAATGGATTGCTGGTATTATGTTGTTAGGAACAGAAGTTAAAAGTATTAGAGAAGGTAAGGTTAGTTTCAACGACAGTTTTTGCATGCTGCATAAGGAAGAATTGTGGATTAGGGGTTTATATATAGCAGAATATTCGCTGGGAACAACTAATAATCATATTGCTGTTCATGATAGAAAACTATTACTAACCAAAAGAGAGTTACGAAAAATTCAAACACGAATGAAGGATAAGGGTTACACTATTATCCCCTTAAAAGTATTCTTCAACGAAAAACAACTTGTAAAAGTAGAAATTGGGCTGGGTAGAGGAAAAAAACTTCATGACAAAAGAGATTCACTTAAAAAGAAAGATGCCGACAGAGAACTTAAACGAATCTTAAAATAAATATTTTTGACAGGGTTGTAAACACTTATTTCATTAGTTTGCAACGTAAGCACTTAATCATTTTACAAACATGCAGTTTTCTTTCACCCAAATAAATTCAACCCGGGTAAAAATTATATTTTTTTTAATATGTTTTTTTATTGGTAGCATCGCAAAAACTTATGCTCAACAGGATGTAACAGGTGAATGGTATGGAGTTGGCTATGTAAAGAAAAATGGAGAGCACAATAGTTATCTGGCAGAAATGATTTTGAAGCAAAAAGGTAATAAGGTAACCGGTACATTTAGTTACTATTTTAAAACTGATAGTTTTACCTCCAACATAAAAGGTATATATCATGAAGACAAGAGATGGCTTGAGTTAAACTCGACCCCGATACTAAATTACATAGCTAAAAATAAGAATGGAGCAGATTGTGCTATGGAAGGAGATTTTACCTTAATGGCTTCATTATTAGAAACAACACTTACCGGTCAATTTAATCCTACCTATGCTGATAGGCTTTTATGCCCTGCAATCACAATAAAATTTGTAAAATATATTCCGGATACAGCTAAGCAGGTACCATCCGAAATAGATGAAGAAGATACAGTAGAAATTATTAAACCGGTTATTAAACAAGATACATTAAAACAGATTCCTCCAATAAAGCCAATTATCATAAAAGATACAATTAAGCCCGTTATTGTAAAAACAGAACCTAAAAAAACGGATACTATTATAATAGCAAAACGTCAGGATACCTTAAAGGCAAATATTGTAATGCGAGATACACTTAAAGCCGGCCGCACAATAGTAAGTAGCAAAGATTCAATGAAAAACGTACCTGTTGTAATAAAAAGAACCGTAAATCCAAATGAAAAATATATAAGGGAACTATATCGTAGAACATTTGAATTAATAACCCCGGTTATGGAGGTGGAGGCGGATAGCCTAACCGTAAGTTTTTATGACAATGGCGAAATAGATAATGATACTATTTCTGTTTTTTATAATAGAAAACCTGTCCTATTATCTCAAATGCTTAGTGGTAAACCAATAACGCTAAAATTAAGATTAGATACTGCTGTAAATGAAATTTCAATGTTTGCCGAAAATTTAGGAAGAATACCTCCTAATACAGCAGTCGCTATCATATATGCCGGCGGTCAACGATATGAATTAAATCTGTCAAGTTCATTGCTTACAAATGCTACAGTTAGATTTAGAAAAAAGCCAAAATTGAAGGATCCGAAAAATATTAATTGACCCCCTCTGATTTTATGAAATTTCATAAATTATCAGTGTAATTACTTATTATAATTCCAGAGAGTTGTTATTTTAGGTCAATTTTTTAATACATAAATTTACTAAGTTTTCTTACTTTTGCAGCCCGGTATAAAAAAAGCCGGGCTATTTTATGTCTGAAAACGAAATTGTTAACCCAAACGCTGATGCACAGGAGACCGCACCGGTAGCAGAAACAACTGCTTCCGAAGCGACTACAGCGACAACAAATGCACCTGTTGAAGAAACACCGGTTTCTTCTGAAGCCCCACAAAACAATCATACAGAGGAAGCTGCTATGCCCGAAGAAATAGCTGTTGAAACTGCTGTAGCCGAAAAGCCACGCAGATATGAACCTGCTGTACAAACCCCTCATGACGATTTTGATTGGAGCATTGACAAACGTAATGTTAGTACTTACAAAAAAGAGGAAAGAGAGAAGTATGATAGTGTCTATGACAACACTTTCGTACAAATTAACGATGGTGAAATCATTCATGGTAATGTAGTTGCACTTACAAAAACCGATGCTGTTATCAATATTGGTTTTAAAAGTGATGGACTTATTTCGTTAAATGAATTTCGTGATTTGCCAACCCTTCAGATCGGTGACGATGTAGAGGTAATGGTAGTTGAAAAAGAAGATAGGCAAGGACACTTACACTTAAGCCGTAAATCTGCAAGAATTTTCCGTGCCTGGGAAAGAATAGTTGAAGTACACAAAACCGGAGAAGTTGTTACCGGTGTTGTTACCAGCAAAACCAAAGGGGGCCTTATTGTAGATGTGTTTGGTATGGAAACATTCTTACCAGGATCTCAAATAGATGTTAAGCCTGTAACTGATTACGATCAGTTTGTAGGAAAAACAATGGAGTTTAAAGTAGTCAAAGTAAATGAAACTATTAAGAACGCTGTAGTATCTCACAAAGCCCTTATTGAAAGCGATATTGAAGCTCAAAGAGCTGAAATTATGTCTAAGCTTGAGAAAGGTCAGGTACTTGAAGGAACAATCAAAAACATCACCGACTTTGGCGCATTTATGGATCTTGGCGGCTTAGACGGTTTGTTATACATTACCGATATCAGTTGGGGACGTATCAACCACCCAAGTGAAGTGTTGAAATTGGATCAGCGTCTGAATGTGGTTGTATTAGACTTTGATGATGACAAAAAACGCATCAGCCTTGGTCTTAAGCAACTGACGCCACATCCTTGGGATGTATTGGCAGAAGGTGTCAAAGAAGGTGAAGTTGTAAAAGGTAAAGTAGTAAATATAGAAGATTACGGTGCATTTCTCGAAATTATGCCGGGTGTAGAAGGTCTTGTTCACGTAAGTGAAATTACATGGGCCAACACACCAATCAACGCCAAAGAATTCTTTAAACTTGGTGATGAGTATGAAGCAAAGATTGTAACTCTTGATAAGGACACCCGTAAAATGAGTTTGTCTATCAAACAAATGACTGACGATCCATGGAGTACAATAGAAAATAAATTCCCTGAAAATAGTAAGCACAAAGGATTAGTAAAAAACATTACTCCTTATGGTGTATTTGTTGAGTTAGAGCCTGGTATAGGTGGTATGATTCACATTAGCGACTTAAGCTGGTTGAAGCGTTACAACCATCCGGGTGAATATACTAAGGTTGGTGAAGAAATTGATATCATCATCATGGGTATTGACAAAGAAAACCGCAAATTGCAATTAGGACACAAACAACTGGAAGAAGATCCTTGGAATACTCTTGAAGACACCTTCGGTATAGGTTCTACACACGAAGGAACTGTAACCCGCAAAGATGATAAAGGAGCAACTGTTCAATTGCCTTATGGTTTAGAAGGTTTTGCACCTGCACGTCACCTGATGAAGGAAGATGGCAAGAGTATAGCAATTGATGAGCATGAGCAGTTTTCTGTAATTGAATTTGACCGGAATGAGAAACGCATTGTTGTAAGTCATACACGACTTTGGGAACAGGCGCTTCATCAGGAAAAAGAGGCTGCTAAAAAAGAAGAAAGAGTTGAAGCTGAAAAAACTGCTAAAGCTGTAAAAAATATACAGACTAAAGTAGAGAAAGCAACTCTTGGTGATCTGGGAGCATTAGCATCTATTAAAGAAAAGTTGCAGCAGGAAGAAGGTGGTGAAAGTCAATCCTAATTCACGATCTCTTTAAGATATTATTTTTTAAGTTCCCATATTTTTATGGGAACTTTTTTTTATACTGTATTAGTATTCAAAAAATATACTACCAATTATTTTTATAAGGAATACTAATAACGGAAATTATTCGTTCTCTTCATTAATATGTAAATAAATATCTCTGAAGCTTTACTCTTTAATTTATTCTTTATTTACAAATTATATAATTATAAACTCTAAATCACCGATCACTAAAATTCAAAAACATTTATGAAATTTTCAAACTTTATGTACAAAAAAACAAATTCAAAGTATCAAAATTCTTACTGGTTGACAGAATTTCAATTAATTAAAAATAAAGTTAGCTTATTAATACTTTTATTTATAGGTTGTTCGGCCCTGGTAAAATCGGCAGATGCACAAAATATTTTTTCAGGCGAAAGAGTGCAGGTTGTTGGTTCATATAATGGATATGTAACCAACCCATACGGTAGCGATTATAGAACTTCTACCTACAGAAGGCTTTCTGTTGTAAGTGGTACCCCTACAGATGGCAGAGGACAATGGGCTACAACCATTAATATTCAAAACTCTGGTGGGGATGCCACACCAATCAATATGTCTGGGGGTGGTAGTAATGGATTCTTATTTATAAGTGGTCCTTCATCAGACCGTTTTCAAAATAAATGGGTATTCAGTGGTATTGGTCAGGCCGCAGTAGGAGCAATAAATACCATTTCTGCATTTAATAGCGGTAATGATATGGGGCTTAATATGAATACTACAGGATATTACACTATGATATTTAACGACTGTGGTTATACTCAAACTAACGCTAAATTTTATGTAGGTTTTACCGAGAATTCGCCTGTAAGTGTAAGTCACAATGCAAACTCATTTGTAAGTGGAGCGGTTGTAGTAGATATTGCTACTAGTGACGCACCTTCTACTGAAGAGAAGGTATATGTAAGGTATTGGGTGGGTACTAATGATTTTTCAACTGGTACATCTGTTGTGGAAGCAACAGGAAGTAATACCAATTGGAGTGCAAACATTACGGGTTTAAATTGTCTGGAAACTGTATATTATTATGTATTTACCAGTACCCGCACCCTTACTCAAATAAATGCCGGAAATGAATTTGACCGTTCTTTGGCAATCTTACGTTATGATGATAATGCAGGTTCAAATTATTCTTTTACCCTTGTTCCTAATGCAATAACCACAGTTTCTTTACCGTCTAATCCTATTTGTGCTAATACTACAACTACACTTACTGCAAATGGGGTATCAGGCACAAATGCAAATGTAAACTGGTACACCGGACCAGGGGCAACAGGTACAAACCTTGGAACCGGCGCTACCTTACCCAACGTTGGACCCGGACTTTATTATGCAAATGTTACCGGTGGTTGTACTACTCCTGCCGAAACCTCTGTAAATGTTTATGCTTTTCCCGGAAATTCAGAATCTACAGTGTCTATTTGCAATAGTTATTTGTGGAACGGAACAACTTACAAAGCGTCAGGAGATTACTATTATAATACAACAGGAGCAGGTGGTTGTGACTCTGTAGCTACATTACATCTTACAATTCTTTCGGTCACTTCAGATTATACATCTGTAAATGTAACAGGGTGCAATGGTTCTGCTACAGGCAGTATAACCATTAATCCTACCTATGGTGTTAGTCCATTCACGTATAGAATAGGTACTGTAGGAAGCTATGTTTCTACTAATATATTTACTGGGCTCAAAGCAGGAAGTTACAGGGTTTCTATTAAGGATGTAAACGGTTGTGCAGGTATAAGTGATCAGATCATTATAACTCAACCTGATGGTATTTCTTTTACAACAAGTAAAACTGATGCACTTTGTTATGCAAAAGCTACCGGTTCTTTTACTTTTACTTCTGCTACTGGTACGGCGCCTTTTTCCTATAGATTAGGTACAATAGGAAGTTATGTTACCAATAATGTTTTTAGTAATCTTAGGGCAGCTTCTTATAAAGTTTTTGTGAAAGATGCAAACGGGTGTAGCAGTTATGGCACTGTTATCATTGGTCAGCCAACAGCGGTAACCATGTCTAATACCAAAACCGATCTTACTTGTTACGGTGCTAACAACGGATCTATTGATCTTACTGGTGCAGGTGGTACTTTACCCTATGCATACAGATTAGGAACATCTGGAGCATACAATTCTAGTAATAGTTATTATAATCTTAAACCTGGAACTTATAGAGCATATATAAGAGATGCAAACAATTGTTTGGGTGCATCCACTTCAATTTCTATTTTACAGTCTCTTGATCCATGCAATCCTGATGGTAGAAACGCTTTAACCAAAATGATTCCACAACATACTGGGTTAAATGTGCAACTATTTCCAAATCCCTCTTCAGGTGTATTTGCTTTAAATATAAAGTCTGAAAATAATGAAATTGTAAATGTTAAGGTGGTAGATGTTAATGGTAGAAATGTACTGGCCACAAAACTTTTACCGCAGCAAACTATACGATTTGGAGATCAATTGGCTCCCGGAATTTATATGATTGAGGTAAGGCAAGGCTTAGAGCTCAAAGTTCTTAAAGCAATTAAAATGAAATAAATTGTCTTTTTAAAATTAAAGCCGTTACAGTTTGACGTTGTAGCGGCTTTTTTGTGCCCCTTTTTAAGAGTAATTCTTATTTATTTAATGTGGGTAATTATGATTGCTACTAATAAATGTTAACCACAATAACTACAATGAAATAAGGAATGTGTACTATGATTTAATAATACAAAAATGTATAACAAATTAACATCAGTTACATTTGCTCATCACAATAAGAACAATGAGTGCATCTTACAAAAAAGTTTCATTAGCAGGTTTAATTATAGCATTGGGTATCATATATGGAGATATTGGTACATCGCCATTATATGTTATGAATGCCATAACTAATGGAAAAGAAATCAGCAACATGTTGATTTTAGGAAGTCTATCATGCATTATCTGGACATTGACATTGCAAACCACAATTAAATATGTATTCCTAACTGTAAAGGCAGATAATCGTGGCGAGGGGGGAATTTTTTCATTATATGCATTAGTAAGGAGAAGACGAAAGTGGTTAGTTTTTACTGCCATGATTGGTGGGGCAGCTTTACTTGCCGATGGTATGATAACACCACCCATATCCATTACTGCAGCAATTGAAGGTTTGCGTAACATTCCTCAACTTGGATCTATTCCAGACAATTACATAATAATTACTGTAATAGTAATTCTTTCTGGGTTGTTTTTTATGCAGCAGTTTGGTATGTCTTCCATAGGTAAATTTTTCGGACCATTTATGGCCTGTTGGTTTACAATGCTTGCTCTGCTAGGCTGCTTTCATTTGCCTGACAATCTTGGTATACTTCATGTTCTAAATCCTAAATATGCCTATCAACTATTAAGTACTTACCCAAATGGTTTTTGGATTTTGGGTGCCGTATTTTTATGTACAACGGGTGCAGAAGCACTATACTCTGATTTAGGTTATTGTGGTCGTCAAAACATTCGAATATCCTGGATATTTGTAAAAACCTGCTTATTGCTTAATTATCTGGGTCAGGGTGCATGGTTATTAAAACATTACAACGGACAAAAGATAACACAGCAAATGATAAATAATGGTTTTAATCCATTTTATGGTATTATGCCTCATTGGTTCTTAATTCCGGGAATTATTATAGCTACAGGTGCTGCCGTCATAGCTAGTCAGGCTCTTATCAGCGGATCCTTTACCCTTATCAGCGAAGCTATCAGGCTAAACTTATGGCCAAAAATGAAAATAAAATATCCGAGTGAAGCAAGAGGGCAGCTATTTGTACCCGGAATAAACGCTTTGTTGTTTGTAGGTTGTATTGGTATAGTATTACATTTTCAAAAATCTACCAATATGGAAGCTGCATATGGTCTTGCTATAACTATGTGCATGATAGCTACAACTATTCTTTTTGCAAATTTTCTGGTACTAAGACGAACACATACATTTTTTGTATTTCTCTATCTTTTTGTTTATCTGGCTATAGAGATATCATTTTTGGCAGCAAACCTCGTAAAATTTAAGCACGGTGGTTATGTTACTTTTCTGGTAGGTGGATTTCTTTTTTCTGTTATGTATGTATGGTACCGGGCAAGAAAAATTAAAAACCGATACCTTGAATTTGTACCTCTAGAAGACTATCTTGGCAAAATGGAGGATCTTAGAAAAGATAAATCTATTACCAAGCATGCAACCCATTTAGTGTACATGAGTAGTGCAGACAATTCACAGGAGATTGAGCATAAAATTATGCACTCTATTCTTAACGGTAAACCAAAAAGGGCTGACATTTATTGGTTTGTACATGTGCATACAGTAGATGAACCCTATACAAGTGAGTATAGCGTAATTCATGTAATGCCCAACGATATTATTAAAGTTGAGTTTAGATTAGGCTTTAGAAAGCAGCCCCGCATTAATCTTATGTTTAGACAAGTAGTTTTGGATTTGGTAGCTCAACGAGAAGTAAATATAACCAGCAGGTACGAAAGCCTCGAAAAAAATAATATAGTTGGCGACTTTCAATTTGTTGTAATGGAAAAATATTTAAGCAACGATAATGAATTGCCTTTTTTAGAAAAAATAATTATGAAAATACATTTTTGGCTCAAAGAACACAGTTTAAGTGAAGCCCGGAGTTTTGGGTTAGATACCAGTTACGTTACTGTTGAAAAATTTGCACTCATTGTTGCTCCAATTTCTAACATAAATCTTACAAGAATTTACAAGGGAGACGAACAGCATTAAATGATTTATTCTTATTGTATAATTTTTTTAGTATTTATTGATTATTAAATAAAATGCCTTCGTTATTTGCTATAACAGGTTACCTTTTTTTAGTTTTTAATTCATTAGGCTTTACTTTTGCCATTATTTTTTCTAAGAAAAAATAAGCTAGTAACATTTGGTTTTATGAAATTATTTCCGGAGTCTGCCCTTACTCAACTTGAGTTTGATAAGGTGAAATTATTGTTGATTGATCATTGCAAAAGTGAATATGCAAAGAATAAAGCACTCAACTTGCGTATACACACCCGCCTTGATTATATACTAACAGAAACTCAGCAAACTCATGAATTTAAGTTGCTCCTCTTAAGTGCTCAATATTTTCCAAATGACTTTGTCGCCAATATTGCCAAAGATTTGAAATTACTTTCTATACCCGGTGCGGTGCTTGTGGGCGACCAGTTTATGTTGATAAGAAAGCTAGCTTACAATACACAATCTACTTTTCGTTGGTTTGATAGTGAAAGAAGAATGGCCTATCCTGCACTAACCAAAGTAATAGCTAATAGTTATTTTGAAAAAGCTGTAATTGAAATTATAGACGATGTGTTGGATGAAACAGGTACTGTTAAAGACAATGCCACTGATGACCTTAAGCACATACGAATGTCCCTCTACAGAAAACGTAATGAACTTAGGCGTATTTTTGAAAAGGTAATTGCTAGGCTGAACAAATCAGGATATGCGGCAGATATTGAAGAGAGTTTTAGCAACGGACGTAGGGTAGTGGCAGTTTTTTCTGAACATAAAAGACAGGTAAAAGGCATATTACATGGAGAGAGTGACACACGTAAAACAACTTTTATAGAACCGGAAGAAACATTTGAACTTAACAATGATATTTATAGTCTTGAAAATGAAGAAGCCCGGGAAGTGCAGCGCATTTTACGTAAACTAACCGCAGATTTATCTATATACGCACAATTACTTATTGAGTATCATAATATTGTTGGCGAGTTTGATTTTATACAAGCTAAAGCAAGGTTAGCATTAGATATAAATGGTGAATTGCCAGGTATTATTGACAAGGCACATATTCATTTGGTTAATGCATTTCATCCCCTACTTTTAAACTACAACAAAAAAACAGATAAGAAAACCATTCCATTGTCACTTACGCTCATTGATAAAGAGCGAATACTGGTAATAAGTGGCCCCAATGCGGGTGGTAAAACTGTAACCCTAAAAACCATTGGACTTTTACAAATAATGTTGCAAAGTGGTCTTTTAGTACCCGTACATCCCACCTCTGTTATGGGTATTTTTAAACAATTAATGATACACATTGGGGATACACAAAGTATAGAATTTGAGTTAAGTACTTACAGCAGCCACTTAAAAAATATGAAACACTTTATGGAAGTGGCTAATGGAAGAACTTTATTTTTTATAGACGAACTAGGTAGTGGAAGTGACCCAAATCTGGGCGGAGCTTTTGCCGAAGTAATTATGGAAGAGCTAGCACATAAGCACTCCTTTGGTGTTGTTACTACCCACTATCTTAACCTGAAGGTTATGGCGGGTAAGGTTGCAGGTATTATTAATGGTGCCATGGCCTTTAATGAAATTAGCTTATTACCGTTATATAAATTAATCATAGGTAAGCCCGGAAGTTCTTACACATTTTCTATAGCTGAACGAATTGGCCTTCCTCCCGAATTAATAGCAAAAGCAAGAAAATTAGTAGATGAAAATCATTTTAGTCTGGATAAATTGCTTAACAAAACAGAGCAAGATTTACGTTTATTAGAAGCTAAGGAAAAAGCATTACACAGGGAATTAAAAGAAAACGAGTCGCTTAAAGCGGAAATGACAGAGCTTATTAAAAAAGAAAAGCACAACCAACAAATTGAATTGTTACAACATCAAAATAAAATTTCAGAAGATAAAATTTCCTATTTGAAGGAAATGGAAAGGAAAATAAAGTTAATAATTCTTGAGTGGAGAAAAGCTGATGATAAAAAAGAAATCATTCAACAAATGCATGATTTGTTGTTTAATAAAAAAAATGAACTCATAAAAAATAAATTGGCAAAGAAATTGGATAATAAGTACCACGAATCAAATTCAGAAATTGTTGTTGGGGTAAAAGTGAAAATAAAACATAATTATCAGGTTGGAAGTGTATTAGAAGTAAGAGGCAAAAGAGCAATAGTACAGGTAGGCTTATTACCAATGAGTGTAGAAATTAAAGATTTAGTAGTTGTAGAAGAAAAAATAAGTAATTCGTAATATTGTTTTATACATTTACAGATATTTTAATTTTTGTGGGTAAACAATGTATTTTACTAATAATTAAATTTTGAATTATTCGTTTAGTATTTCTAATTATTAGTTGAATATGATCATTTTTCGTCTATCTCTATGATAAGTTCCAATATCGATAATATTGATTCTGGAAAATTTCCTTTCTTGGTTTTGACAGAAAAGATATTAACGGAAACGAAAACAGGTTATTTGATCGTTGATAAGAATTATGAAATTATAGCTGTAAACAATCTTTACAGACTTTTTCATAATTTATATAACGAAAAATCTCTACAGATTGGCAAAGTAATGACCGATCAGGATTTCCTATGCCTTCCTGAAAGTATATTGCATAATCTGAAAAAAATCTTTGCCGGCTTTCATGAAAGTGTTAATCTACAAATAGAACATCTATCTAAAGAATTTCTGTCTTACAAACTAACAATATCCTATCTGTCTGATAGAGAAAATAAGTTTGAGGGTGCTTGCTTAGTAGTGCAAAAAAAAGAAATCGCAGTAGTACCCGGCGATGCAGCTACACAATCCTCATTTCACAAACTTCTAATTGATTCCTCCTCTACAGTATATCAGTTTGCAGATGCTGCCTTAGTATATACTTATACAAGTAATGCTATTTTCAATATATTGGGTTATGGTCCGCAAGAAATGAATGGTAAAAATGCAATTGAACTTGTACATCCTGATGATAAAGAAAATGTAAGGGATTGGCTAATAGAAATAAGAAGAAGACCCGAGGTGCCTCTAACACTAGAATATAGAATAAAAAATAAATCGGGTGATTTTATCTGGATAGAAAACAATGCCCGTAATATGTTGGCCGATCCAAATATTAAGGCCGTAATAATGAATTTTAGAAATATTCAGGCAAAAAAAGTAGCTGATAATGCACTCATACAATCCGAACAAAGGCTGTCTTTGTTGCTTAATAATACTGAAGAATCATTTATTATTCTCAATAGCAGATTACGCATCTTAACCTATAATAAAGCAGCTCAAGATCGGTCACCCTTCTTTTATAATGCACCCTTACAATCTGGATTGTCTGTTTTAGATTTAATTAGTCGTAATGAAATAAGCTCATACATTGAAATGTTTGAATTGGTTTTTAATGGGGAAGAGATAGAAAAGGAAACAAACTTTATAGATTCTGAAGGTATGATGCATGTGTATTGTCATATGTTCAGACCTTTATTTGATGGACAAACAGATATTTTTGGGGTATTTATCACATCTACAGAAATTACAGAAAGAAAAAAATTAACGGAAGACTTAGCTTTAAATTCAGAAAGATTAAAAGCAGCTCAAAAAATTGCACGATTAGGTTATTTTGAATATGATTTTACTACCAAAATTTGTTTTTGTTCAGAACAATTTTGTGAAATCTTAGGAATTCCTGACGATTATTATTCCTGGCAGGAGTTAAGCACTTTTCAGTCCATGATTCATACAGAAGATCAGGATATTGTATTACAGGGTATTCAAAAATCAGTTATAGATGGAAATGATTTTAGTTTAGAATTTAGGTGTCATACAAATAACGGTATTGAAAAAGTTATTTTAGCAATAGGCTCTGTAGAAAAAAATGAAACGGATGTATCCTTAAAATTCAAAGTTACTTTACAGGATATAACAGATAGCAAAATGGCAATTCTTGCTATACAAACTCTGGAATCTAAGTTTAAATCTCTTTTTGATAATAGTATAGACGGGGTCATTCTAAGTAATGAAAATGGAGACATTATTTCTGCAAATCCATCAGTATGTCAAATGCTAGGCTATAGCCAAAATGAACTTATAGCCCTAAAAAGCTGTGATTTGTTAGAGATAAACTCATTGGCCGTAAAAAGAATGTTTCAAGTAAGAAAAGAAGACAATGGGGCATTTATCGGGGAGTTGTTATTAAAACATCTTTTGGGGCATTATGTGCCTGTAGAGGTTACATCTATAAGTATGAAAGATGGCAATGATAATCCTTATGTATCAACTATTATAAGGGATATTACTGAAAAGAAAAAGATAGAAGGCGAACAGAAGGCCTTATCCGAGGAGTTGCTCAAAAACAATCAGGACCTTCAGCAATTTTCGTTTATTACCTCACATAACTTAAGGGCACCTGTTGCTAATTTATTAAGTCTCCTGAGCTTATATAATATAGAAAATCCTGCAGATGATTTTAATCAAATACTGGTAGAAAAATTTAAAGATGCTACTATGCAGTTAAATGCAACTTTGAATGATTTAGTTAATGTTTTGGTTATTAAGTCAAATAATAATATTGAGCGGGAAAACATCAGTTTTACAGATATTTATCTGGTTGTAAAGAAAAATATTGACAGCCTGTTAAAACAGCAAAACGGAGAAATTTTTGCCAACTTCAGTGAGGTTGATAATATTGTGTATAATAGAATACATATTGAAAGTATTTTTTTAAATATGATATCTAATGCTATCAGATATAGTTCACCCGAAAAAAAGCTTGAAATGAAAATCAGTTCTTATGTGCAAAATAATTGGGTAATTGTAGAATTTGCAGATAATGGTTTAGGAATGGATTTAAAAAGATACGGTGATAGACTCTTTGGACTATATCAAAGATTTCATGGTCATAAAGAGGGTAAAGGATTAGGTTTATACATGACCCGTAGTCAGGTTATTGCCATGGGTGGAAAAATTGAAGTGGAAAGCGAACCTGGTGTAGGTACAACTTTTAAAATATATTTTAAATTATAAATATTAAATGTCAAAATTTTCAGAAGTTTTATTGGTTGAAGATGATCCTATCACAATCCTGGTTTGCGATAGAATGATAAAGATCACTTCTTTTGCAGAAAAAGTGATTACATGTGAAAATGGTAAAATTGCCCTGGATTTTTTGTCCACACTAGAATCGCAACAATTACCCCCAATAATTTTTTTGGATGTAAATATGCCTGTTATGAACGGTTGGGATTTTTTGGAAGAATTTGAAATATTGAAATTGAAATTTACAAAACTTCCACGTATATATTTATTATCATCTACAGTTGACCCCGAGGATTATAAAAAAGCAAAAAAGTATGCACAGGTAGCTGACTTTATCTCAAAACCACTTAGCAAGGATACACTCAATGAGATAATTTAACATTATTTATTTTGTTAATTGAATTGGGATGTCAAAACTGTGCTGATTTTATAAAAATTTACCACTATTTTTGAATACAAAATTTTCAGAAGTAAAATTTCAAAAATGAAAAAGATATTTTTGTCTTGTATATTGTCATTATTTGTTTTGTCTGTAGTTACTAGTTGTAAGAAAACAGTTCAAGCTATATTTCCCGGTGCAGAAACTCCACTTCCTGAACTTATTTATACACTGCCTCCGGTTAACAACCCCATAATTCCATTATATACTACTTTCCCACTACCTCGTGTAGAACAAGCATTTAATCTTGACAGTATTGTAAAGGTAAATACTGGTAATAATTTTGGGGCAGGTGATATTACCTCTGTGAAGATTAAGGAACTTAAAATGAAAATTGTTTCTGGTGCTGATTCTGCAAATAACCTTTCAAATTTTGAAAATGCCAGCTTCAATTTTTCTTCAACGTCAAACTCCAATGCCATAAAGGTAGCTTCTATTGCTTTTGCAGATGTTTATGCAACTGAAAAAATAATTCCAGGTGATGGAACTCCAGAACTTCGCGGTTATTTGGATGGAAATAAATTGTACTATGATATTAATGCGAGTATTAGGCGCTATACGAACAAAAGCCTGAAAATTTCAATCATTGCTACTATGATTATGAAATAGAAGCTACAAGAAATTCCATTTTACTTATTTATTAAATCCATAAACGCTTTGTATGAAAAAGTATTTTTTCATGCCTATACTTTTAGTTTGTATTTGCAAAATTTCTTACAGCCAAATCGATTTTAATAATATTGATTTAAATCAAATTCTTGGAACAGTAATAAAAGTTGATAAAGGTTTTGAACCAAAATTCTTTATCGGAAATGTAAAAATTCCTAACGTTAACAAGGTTGCAGAAATTTTAGGGGTAAAAAATAATCCTGATATTAATAAGTTATTTAAAACTTATAAAACAGGTCGTACCATTTACAAAATTGCTTCATATTCAGGAATGGCTATTTCTGCATATGGGGTCATCCGAAGTTTGGATAAGGCTGCCGTAAAGCAAGACTATCAGGCCGCTATTATTTCTGGTATCAGTTCTATTGGTAGTGGAGTTATAATAAAACTGTTGACAAAAAAAGCATCCTATAAAGCAGTAAATATTTTTAACAAAACTGTTACCAATAAAATAAAAGACATTTTTCATATTGGTGCATCTTCCAAAACAATTGGCGTTGGTTTATATGTAAAATTATAAGAGTTATCTGGCTTAATTTATTATAAAAACATTTTGCTCATCAGTTCAGCATCATGTCTATAAATATCCCCTCTGAAATTAAGCAATCCATTAGCATCTACCCATGCAGTATAATAGGTTATTAAGACAGGTATAGCAGCTTTTAATCTTACTACCTGTTCTTCACCACTATTCATAGCTTCATTTATCTTTTGAGGTGTCCATTCTTTTTGATTCCGCAACAAGTAAATTGCCATTTTTGTAGGATCGCTTAATCTAATGCATCCGTGGCTAAAAGCTCTTTTGTCCAAGTTGAATAGGTCTTTTGCAGGTGTATCATGAAAGTAAATATTATAACTGTTGGGAAATAGGAACTTCACTTTACCCAAAGAATTTTTTGGGCCGGGCAACTGACGTATTACGGGTAATCCATTTTCATCTACACCGGTTTGTTCCATATTGTTTTTATTGAGGTAATCCGAATTTTTTTCTATTGCAGGCAATATTTCTTTTGCTATGATCGTAGGTGTTACATTCCAATATGGACTAAATACAACCTGATTTAAATTACCTGTAAATATGGTAGTGTTGTGTCCTTCTTTGCCAACAACAACAGGCATATTAAAAGCTTCTTTTTTACCCTCATAAATATGTATAATAAATTCAGGAATATTTACTTCTATCAGGTTACCATCTGTGTGATTAAATACCCAACGCATTCGGTCCATGTTAATCAACAATTGTTTTAGTCTTTGTAATGCAGTTACGTTCAATTCTTTAAGTAAGGCAGTTGTAACAATACCTGTTGGGTATAATCCGTGAGCTTTTTGAAAGATTCTGACTGCATTGTCTAACACTTCATTAAAAAGTTCTGTAGTATCTCCTGCAGGCATTTCACCACTAATGATTAATCTCTTTTTTAGTAGGCTGACTTCAGGGGCAACTATACCCTTTTTTAATATACCTGATTTCGTAATTACAATAGGCCAATCATTACTTTTGGCTATGGTATAATATTTTTGAAGCTGAACTTTAAGCAGTTTATAAGGTTCATTTACGTCACTATAATATTTATTGTCTTTATGCTTTTTTGTAAGTAGAGAATCTGCAATAAAAAGAGCATCTTGTTTTTTTAAAGGGATAAAACGCTCCATTTCCTTTCTTTTAATTTCACCATTTTTGTAATTGGTCAAAAGATATTTTATAAAATGTTCCGTAAGGGTTAGTTCTGTTTTTATATAATTTTTATCAGATCCTCTTACTTTAATGTTCTCATCTGCTACCAAAAAATTCATTTTATTTTTCAAGCTCTTATCATTCATTGATTGATCATTGCTATAGGTAGTGTAATATTCGTGCAGGTTCCAAAAATTATAAGCCTGATAGCTTAAACCCTTGCTGTCAAACCAAGCGAACTGAAAATTTCGGGCATTATAAAAACTTCGCATCCGCCGGGTAAGCGTGTCATTTAATTTTTGAGAAATAATAAAATTTTCCAATTGCAAACTATCAAAAAAAATATCAGAATAGGCATTAGTTAAATTAATGCTATAATCTCTTTTAGAAACTTTCTTCTCTGATTCAGTTTTGGTTTTGTCGCTGTCAGTATTATCTCCTTTTTTCTGTTTGCATGAACTAATTATAACCAAATAACATATTGCTAAAAATACTTTTTTCATATGCCATATTTTGCAAAACCTGTGCCTCCTATTTATGTAAAGTTCGGGATAATTTAATAACTGAATTTTGCATACTTAAATATATTTTTAATAATTAATTTAACTTCAAAACTTAAGGTAATAACTATTACATTTTTCTTACAAATTCACTTGACATTCGATAAGGTTTTTCCACCTAAAAAAACTACATTTGCCCACCGCATAAAGCCTGACATTTTTAATGGTTTTAACTGCATTTTTTTAATACATTATGGAAGAAAATATAGAACCCTTACAGACCAGCGACAACGATCGTGTTATACAGGTAAATATTGAGGAGCAAATGAAAACAGCCTACATAGATTATTCTATGTCTGTAATAGTTGGTAGAGCTCTTCCTGATGCCCGTGATGGGTTTAAACCGGTTCATCGCCGTGTTTTATACGCCATGAATGAATTGGCAAACTATAGTAACCGACCCTACAAAAAATCTGCCCGTATTGTTGGTGAGGTTATGGGTAAGTATCACCCACACGGCGATGCCTCCATCTATGATACTTTGGTTCGTATGGCACAGGAGTGGACTATGCGCTATACTATGGTGGAGGGTCAAGGTAATTTTGGTAATCAGGATGGGGACCCACCGGCAGCTATGCGCTACACCGAGGTGCGTCTGGAACGTATAGCTGAAGCTATGCTAGATGACATAGAAAAGGATACAGTAGATTTTCAATACAACTTTGATGATAGCTTGCAGGAACCTACAGTTTTACCTACAAGAATTCCTCAGCTATTAGTAAATGGTAGTAGCGGTATAGCCGTTGGTATGGCTACCAATATGCTTCCGCACAACCTTAATGAGGTTATAGATGGTTGCGTAGCATATATCGACAATCATGAAATATCTATTGAAGACTTAATGCTACATGTAAAAGCTCCTGATTTTCCGACAGGCGGTGTTATTTATGGCATGGAGGGAGTAAAGCAAGGATTTTTAACAGGCAGGGGCAGAGTAGTACTAAGAGGAAAATGTCATGTAGAAACAAAAGCAAGTGGCAGGGAACAAATCATTATTACAGAAACCCCTTATCAGGTAAACAGAGATGCACTTACTGACAAGATTGGTCAATTGGTAAATGCAAAGACCATTGAAGGTATTTCTAACGTAAACAACGAGAGTAATAAAAGAGAAGGTACACGTATAGTTGTTGATCTAAAACGAGATGGAGTTGCAAATGTTATTATTAATCAACTCTTCAAGTACACTGAATTACAGACTAGTTATGGAATAAATAATGTTGCATTAACTAAAGGCAGACCCAAAACTATGAACCTTAGGGATCTCATAGTTGAGTTCATTGATTTCAGAATGGAAGTGGTGATTAGGCGTAGTAAATTCGAACTGAAAAAAGCTGAAGACCGTGCCCATTTGTTAGAAGGGTACTTAAAAGTTATTGGTGACAAAGATCATTTAGACAAAGCCATTTCTATAATCAGAGCAAGTTCTACCCCTGATGAAGCAAAAAAATCACTTATTGAAACAAGTGTAGCAGAAAATTGGCATTTACCGGAAGGGATATTCGACGAATTGGCCACTAAACATTATCAGCAACTTAACGGACTTTCTGAAAAACAGGCTCAGGCTGTTTTAGAATTAAGATTGCAGCGCCTTACAGGAATGGAGCGTGAAAAAATAATAGAAGAGTTTAATGAATTAATGAAAATTATAGCCCGTTTGAAAGAATTGCTTGCAAGTGAGCCATTAAGATATGATCTGATTAAAACTGAATTAAAAGAAGTAAAAGACAAATTCGGTGATGCAAGAAAAACGGAAATTTCTTATTTGTCAAACGAGATGAGAATTGAAGATCTAATTGAAGATGAAGATGTTGTGATAACTATCTCACATTTAGGTTACATAAAAAGAACTTCTTCTGATGAATACCGCCAACAGAAAAGAGGTGGACGGGGTAGTATGGGAGCAAAAACCCGTGACGAGGATTATGTAGAACAATTGATTGTTGCATCTACTCACCATACTTTAATGTTTTTTACAGAAAAAGGCAGATGTTATTGGTTAAGAGTATACGAAATTCCTGAAGGCGATAAGAATACTAAAGGAAGGGCAATACAAAATTTGATGCAGTTGCCGCAGGATGATAAAATCCGTGCAATTATTGATGTAAAGAATTTTGAAGATGAAGATTATGTTAATAATCATTTTATAATTCTTTGTACAAAAAGAGGAATTATTAAGAAAACAAATTTGAAAGATTTTAGCCGACCAAGGGCTACAGGTGTAAATGCAATAAATATTAATGAAGGAGATCAATTGTTAGAAGCACGAATGACAGACGGTAAGTCCGAAGTAATGTTAGCCATAAAGTCAGGAAGAGCAATTCGTTTTCCGGAAGCTAAAGTAAGACCTACAGGCCGTGGTGCAATTGGTGTATTTGGTATAGAAGTAGACGATGAAAAGGATGAAGTGATTGGTATGATTTGTGTCAACAAAGAAGATACTGATAAAAATGTATTAGTAGTAAGTGAGAAAGGATTTGGAAAACGAACAAGTATAGATGAGTATAGAATAACAAACAGAGGTGGTAAAGGGGTGAAAACCATTAATGTAACTGATAAAACAGGAAGTCTTGTTGGTATGTTAGATGTTACGGGAAAAGAAGATTTAATCATTACCTGTAAATCCGGCATTACTATAAGAACAAGTACAAAAGCTATAAGAGAGGCAGGTAGGGCAACGCAAGGTGTTAAATTAATCAAAATAGACGAAGGCGATGAAATAGCTGCCATTTCTAAAATAGATGAAGAAGATGAAGCAGCTTTAGTTGCAGTAGATGCAGAAGGGGCAGATGTTACAAATGAACCTGTTGTAGACAATTTGCCACAGAATAATGAGACAAATGACAATACTGAAACAGGTGATAAACAATCTGAAACACCAAATCCTGTAGAGGAATAAACATATAAAAAAACAAGCACATGAAAAAAATAACGATTGGGTTATTGTTATTGATGGTATCTAATCTTGCTGTATATGCACAAGACTTAAAAAAGGTTAGAACAGCACTTACGCTTTCATTTATTTCAGGAGGTGATGCTAAGTTGGAAGAAGCTAAAGCAGAAATTGATAAAGCACAGGTAGATCCAAAAGTTTCCTCAAAAGTTGAATATTACTTACTTAGGGCTGAAATTTATGGACTTGTTGCAGGAAATGATGCTTTAAAAACAAAATATCCTGATGCTGCTAAACAAGGGTTACCTGCTTTAAAAAAATACCTGGAAATGGAACCTTCTTTCGAAAAATTCAAAGAAGATAATTATGCTGGAATTAATGGAATATATTCTGCGTTTTTCAATAATGGTATTAATGACTTTAATGCTAAAAATTGGGATGCAGCTTATGCTAATTTTAGAGATGTAGTAGAGGTTAGTGATATAATGATTAAAAATAAATGGACAACCAGTGTTTTTGATACTACTGCTAATTTATATGCAGGCATTAGTTCACAAAACGCAAACCGGGAAGATGAATCATTAAAATATTATGAGAAGTTAGCTGATATGAAATTAAAGGCAAAGGATTATGAACATATTTATGTTTTTCTTCCGCAGTATTATACTAAAAAGAATGATGAAGTCAACTTCAAAAAATATTTAAATCTTGGTAAAGAGGTTTATCCTGAAAAAACTTTTTGGAATGATATGGAGTTTGAATATATAACAACTAATTTATCATTGTCAGAAATAACTAAAAGGTTTGATGATGATTTTGGGGCTAATAAATTAACATCAGAAACCGCAATGGATTATGGAAATTTTTTCTTTAATGACAAGAAAATAAAAGAATTAAAACCTGAAGAGAAAAAAGTATATACCGGAAAAGCTACAGCAGCATTTCAAAAAGCTTCAGAATTGGATCCTGCTAATGTATTGGCAACATACAATGTTGCTATAAGCTATTATGTGCAATGGGAAGAATCAGCTGATGCTGCAAGTAATATAAAAGGTATAACACCAGAAATTAAAGCAAAAAGAGCTCAAGCTGATAAAGAAGCAATTGCTGCATCTGACAAGGCTATAAACCCACTAGAAAAAGCTTATAAACAATTAGAGGAAAAAGCAGATAAAAACAAAATTGAAAAAAACAGCCAAACCACAGCAGCCAAGTTTTTGGCAGCAATCTATGCGTGGAGAAGGGACAAAGCAAAAGGAAAAGCTGCTGAATATGATATGTTCGACAAAAAAATGCAGTTTTACGATAAGAAATATTAATAACTGAATCACTTATATCAAAAAAGCTACTCAATTTTGGGTAGCTTTTTTTGTACGAATATTTATTTTATTATCATTTAAACTGCAAAACTGGTACCACAGCCGCACGTTTTGCTTGCATTTGGATTTGTAAATGTAAAGCCCCTGGTATTTAATCCATCTTGAAAATCTATTTGCATACCCAAAAGATAAATTTCATGCGCCATAGTCATTACACAAGGAATACCTGCGATATTAAATTCCAAATCACCTTCCTCTTTTTTATCAAAACCAAGTACATAAGTCATCCCGCTACAACCACCACCTTTTACACCAACTCTTAAATATTGAGTAGTATCAAACTCTGAATCATTCATTAATCTTTTTAATTCGGATATTGCTCCCGTTGTAAGTATTACCGGACTTTCTATTGCTGTTTGCATATCAACATCATTTTTGCAAAAATAAGAAGAATAAAACTTTTGCAATTTGACTATCGTCATTAACAGGTCATTAATGTAATAGTGATGAATTTAGTCTAAATTTTCTCATTGTTTTTAGTATTCATAAGGGTTTTATAGCTAACACTAAAACATTACTTTTGCAGTTATGCAAATGGAAAACTCAACATTACTTTTAATTGCTATCATTGTCTTACTGGTAGCAGGTTTAATTTTTCTTTTTTTACAAAGAAATAATATTAAAACAGAACACAACGAAGCCTCAGCCGATCCTGCAACCAAAACGTTGCGCCTTCATGCATACGAACGATTGACACTATTAGTTGATCGTATAGCACTACCAAATCTTATTAGCCGGGTAAATCAGGGAGGGCTTTCTGCACGTGAAATGCAGGTGTTGCTAACACGCAACCTTAGGGAAGAGTATGAGTACAACATTTCTCAACAAATTTATGTTTCAAGTGATTCGTGGAATGCTGTAAAAAACCTGAAAGAGCAAAATATGTTGGTGGTTAATCAGTTGGCAAGTGCATTGCCTCCGCATGCAACAGGTCTTGATCTTAATAAGTTGCTTTTGGAATATCTAATGACCGATCAAAAAGGACAATTGCACGAAGTAGTAAGTGATGTACTTAGCTATGAGGCAAAAAAGTTATTATAATTAAGCCTGTTTGAAGAAATTATTATTAAGTAATTGTAAATCTCGCTTATTATATCCTTTAATCTTCATTTTTTACAGTGGTTTGTTTTTACAAAATCATTTAAGCCCTAATAAAACGATTGATTTATGTCTGAAAAAAGAACTACAGAAAGTGGAATAGATATTAAACCCGTTTATGAAGCTAAAGATATTGGTGATTTACAACCATTAGAAGCGCCTGGGGTTTTCCCATATACACGTGGTGTACAACCTGATATGTATAGGGGTAGGCTTTGGACTATGCGTCAATACGCAGGTTTTTCAACCGCGGAAGAAAGTAATAAACGTTATCACTATCTGCTTTCGCAGGGTGTAAGTGGTCTTAGCGTGGCTTTTGATTTGCCCACACAAATAGGCTACGACAGCGACCATGCTATGAGCGAAGGTGAAGTAGGAAAAGTAGGAGTAGCCATAGATAGCATTGAAGACATTGAAACACTTTTCAAAAACATAAAACTCGAAGATGTCAGCACATCAATGACCATAAATTCTACAGGATTTATTTTATTGAGTCTTTATGTTGCGTTAGCCAAAAAACAAGGAGCCGACCTTTCTAAAATTTCTGGAACCATACAAAATGATATACTAAAGGAATATGCAGCACGGGGCACTTACATATATCCACCTAAGCCTAGTATGCGTATCATTACAGATATTTTTGAATGGTGTAGCCGCGAATTACCAAAGTGGAATACAATATCAATATCAGGTTATCACATTAGAGAAGCAGGTAGTACTGCTGTGCAGGAAATTGCGTTTACCCTAAGCAATGGGAAAGCATATGTAAAGGCTGCATTGGCGAAAGGGCTTGATATTAACGTATTTGGTAAGCGGCTTTCATTTTTCTTCAATGCACACAACAACCTTTTTGAAGAAGTCGCAAAATTCAGGGCTGCACGAAAAATGTGGGCTGTTATAATGAAAGACTTAGGTGCTACTGATCCTAAAGCAATGATGTTGCGGTTTCATACACAGACAGGGGGCAGTACGCTAACTGCACAGCAGCCGCAAAATAATATCAGCAGGGTTACTATACAAACACTTGCCGCAGTATTAGGTGGAACCCAAAGCCTACATACCAATGGCTATGACGAGGCATTAAGTTTACCAACCGAGGAAGCAGCTCGTATAGCCTTGAGAACACAGCAGATTGTTGGCTTTGAAAGTGGGGTTGTAGATACTGCGGATCCTTTGGCGGGTTCCTTTTTTGTTGAAAGCCTTACCAGAGAAGTAGAAGAAAAAGCCTGGCAAATGGTGAATAAAATAGATGCTATGGGTGGTAGCGTAACCGCAATAGAGCAGGGTTTTATGCAGGAAGAAATTGCCCGTAGCGCATACGAGTATCAGCGACAAATAGAATCCGGTGAAAAAATAATTGTAGGGGTTAACAAGTTTAAAAATGAAGAAAAAGACAGTATTCCTGGTTTTAAAATAGATGATAGTATTAGACAAGTGCAAACTGATAAATTGCAAAAGTTACGTGCTAATCGTAATGCGGAAAAAGCTTCTGCATGCATAGCTGACATAACCGCTGCAGCTACAGATGGCCGCAACCTGATGCCACTGGTAATTGCAGCAGTTGAAAACCATTGCACGCTAGGTGAAATATCTGATGCACTTCGAAAAGTATATGGTGAATATAAATAGATAATAGACTACTTCTTTATCTTAAACCTTTAGGATATCCCTAACGATAAATTTTTTTTCAGGTCACTGTTAATAATACCAACACTGCAATGATTAAAGGATTTTTTACAATTTAAATATTGTATAAGTTTAAAAGCTGCAATATTAAAATACAAGGCTTCTATTTCAAGACTAATAATTCTCACACGAACTAATTCTAATTTAATAATTACTTACTTTGCTCTCAAAGATTAATACGCTTTTTCTTACTTATTATGAAGAAACACTTAAATATCAATTATTTCCATTTAGTTTTTTGTTTTCTGTTTTATTTTAATCCTACATTTTCCCAAACACCCCCATCACCCGAAAACTATCTCGGCTATAAATTAGGAACCCAATACACGCCACACTACAAAATAGCTGGTTATGTAAAGGCTATTGCACAGGCTTATCCTGACATGGTGAAAGTAGAAAAGTATGGAGAAACGTTTGAAGGCCGTGAGTTACTGTTAGCTTTTGTTTCATCATCCCAAAATATACAGCGGCTTGATGAAATAAGGGCAAATAATCTACGCCTTTCAGGAATAATGAAAGACAAAACCGGCAATGGAAGTGCCCCGGCTATTGTTTGGTTAAGTTACAATGTACATGGAAATGAACCTTCATCAAGCGAGGCAGCTATGAGGACATTGTATGCATTGGTTGATCCCATAAATGCAATCAATAAGGAATGGCTCAAAAATACAGTTGTAATTATAGACCCTTGCCTAAATCCTGATGGGAGGGACCGATATGTAAACTGGTTTAATAGTGTAAAAGGAAGTATCGGTAATGCAGACCCTCAATCTCGTGAACATATTGAACCATGGCCCGGTGGCAGAAGCAACCATTACAACTTTGACCTTAACCGTGATTGGGCATGGCAGACACAAATTGAAACTCAACAACGTATGATTAAGTATAATCAATGGCTGCCACATGTACATGTAGATTTTCATGAACAATATTTTAATAATCCTTATTATTTTGCACCGGCTGCAGAACCATTTCACGAAGTGATAACTCCATGGCAACGTGAGTTTCAGACCATCATTGGTAAAAACAATGCTAAATACTTTGATGACAATGGGTGGCTCTATTTTACCAAAGAAAGCTTTGATTTATTTTACCCGTCTTATGGCGATACCTACCCGTTATACAACGGCGCAATTGGAATGACATATGAACAAGGGGGACATAGCAGAGGCGGCCTGGCGGTAGCTACCAACACAGGTGATACTCTCACATTGACTGACAGGGTTTTGCACCATTTTACTACAGGAATGTCAACGATAGAAAGTGCATCTAAAAATGCTACTAAGCTTGTTGCAGAGTTTAAAAAATTCTATGATGATAGCCGGTCAGGTGTTGGCAGTAGTATTAAAACTTATTTACTTACAAGTGATAACTCATCTGTAATCAATAACATTGCCCACCTGTTGCAAGCAAATGGGATTGAATATGGAATGGCAACAAATGTGAGCAACCTCAAAGGATTGGAATACAGTACCGGGAAAGAAGCAAACCTAAAGTTGAAGGCTTACAACATAGCAATCAGTAGCAATCAGCCAAAGAGTGTTTTAGCAAGGGTTTTATTAGAACCCAGAAGCAATCTTATAGATTCAGTAACCTACGATATCACCGCCTGGTCATTGCCTTATGTATATGGAGTGGATGCCTATGCTGTAAAGACTGCAGTTAATATGCAGGCTTTCCAATCACCGGTAAAAGAGAAGGATAAAGTGCCTTCAACCTATGGATACCTTGTAAAATATAATTCAGTCAATAGTGTAAAAGTGTTAGCACAACTACTGAAGCAGCATATTAAAGTTCGTTATTCTGAAAAGTCTTTTACCTATAATAAACAGCTTTTTGAAAAAGGCACCCTTATTTTATTGCAAAAAGGTAATCCTGAAAATTTATCAGGCATTGTAAATGATTTGGCTAATAATAATGAAGTAGAAGTAGAGGCCGTGGCTACAGGATATATGGAGAAGGGGCCGGATTTTGGATCTGCTGATATAAAGTTTATGAAAACGCCAAGGGTTGCTTTAATAACAGGAGAACAAACTTCTTCATTAGCAGCAGGTGAGGTTTGGCACCTGTTTGATCAACAGTTGGATTATCCAATTAGTCTTATAAATGCAACAGACATTTCAAAGAGCAATCTTAACAAGTATAATGTGGTGATAATGCCCGACGGTTTCTATAAAGTTTTTGAAACAAAAAGCGTTACAGAAAAATTAAAAGAGTTTGTAAATAACGGAGGTAACTTAATAGCAATGGGTGGCGCGGCACAAGAACTTTCAAAAAATGCCGATTGGGGCCTGAAGGTGAAAGTTGATAAAGACAAAGATGAAACAAAGGATACTGTTGATTATAGTCTGTTAAAACGTTATGATAACCGGGAACGGGATAATGTAATCAACAATATTCCCGGTGCTATATATCGCATTCAACTTGACAATAGCCATCCGCTTGCTTTTGGGTATACAAACTACTACTACACTTTAAAACAAGACCCTACTGTTTATGAATTTCTGAAGGAAGGATGGAATGTTGGGATTGTAAAAAAAGATAATTATGTAACTGGTTTTGCCGGCGCAAAAGTAAAAAGCCTATTAAAAGATGGTTTAATTTTCGGTAGCATGGAAATGGGCAGTGGCAATGTAGTTATTATGGCAGACAATCCTCTTTTCAGACAGTTTTGGGAAGGAGGGAAGCTGTTGTTTTGTAATGCTGTTTTTCTTGTTGGTAATTAATTGTTATCAGTATTCAATGAATCTTTAAGATGCTTTTACAAAAGTATCACCCATTCAATAAATTAAAAAATCAGGCTATAAATTGGAAAAGAAAAACCTCGTCATACTTACCGGTGCAGGAATAAGTGCCGAAAGCGGCCTTAAGACATTCCGTGACAGCGATGGTCTTTGGGAAGGCTATAATGTTTATGATGTTGCTACGCCACGCGGATTTACTAAAGATCCACAATTGGTGTTGGACTTTTACAATATGCGTAGAAAAGATGTAGCTGCTGCACAACCCAATGCAGCACACATTGGACTAGTTGAATTGGAGAATGATTTCAATGTAACAATAATTACACAAAACATAGACGACCTGCATGAAAGGGCAGGTAGTACTAACGTTCTACATCTGCACGGCGAGATATTTAAAATGCGAAGTGTGAAAAATGAATACCTCGTTTCTGACATTAGAGGCGATATTAATCTGGGTGATTTTGCAACAGATGGCGGTCAACTAAGGCCGCACATTGTATGGTTTGAAGAACCTGTTCCTATGATAGAGAAGGCTGCAGCAATAGCCACTACTGCAGAAATATTTGTCGTAATAGGCACTTCGTTGGTTGTTTATCCCGCAGCAGGTTTGGTTAATTATGCTCCCCGTTTTGCACCTAAATTTATTGTAGATAAATCTATTCCTGAAGTAGGGAATATACCAATGCTTACAACTATCCAAAAAAATGCAACCGAGGGAGTAAAGGAGCTTAACTATTTGCTAAAAGAGATAATTTAAGAGTTGGCTATGAACTAAAAGTTACTAACTCACAATTCAATATTTATACTTAACTCTAAACTCAACACTTATAACTCACCAACCAAAGTTTCTTCAAAAACAATTCCATGTTTTTCTAATTCTTTAAGCACAGGATTATAAATACTTTCATCTATAGGTATATGCAAACCTGTTTCTGTAATGCTTCCATCCAAAATTAATTTTGCCGCTATACCTAAAGGTAGTCCAACAGTTTTTGCCATAGCAGTATGTATGTTATCTTCACCTTTTACAACAAGGCAACTTTTTATATAATTATTGGTGCCATTTGCTTCGTAATTTATTTCATGCATCATAACAACCATGTCTTTATCATCTTCATCAAGGGCAAGTTTTTTTTCCAGAATGAATTGTAAAACATCTGCAGGAGAACACTTACCCTTGTTAATCAATTCATTGCTGTCAAGCCCAAGAAAAATTAATTGTTTGAGGGTAAGGTTTGCTTCATACATTTTGGAACTTAAGGCTGAAGCAGCTTTGTTTTTTACATCATCAACATCAAGGCTGTTGAGCTGCCCTTCTTCATCTACCAACATTATATTCTCGTCTGTTGTACCTCCGGTAATACTTAATTCATTTTCAGCTTCCATAAGTTGCATCAGGTTATTCATAAGATCTTTTGCAAAAGAAAGCCGAGTACTCAACATTTCATTTAGCCAATCGCCAAAATTATTAATTTCAAAATGTAATTTGAAAAAATCTGCCAATGTCATATTATCTGTTTCGTAGGAGGCAGTTTCATTGGTAAGCTTTAGATCAATGATATTTTTCCAACCAAAACAAAAATCAGGATGCCTAAGTGTTGTTCTGATAAATGTTTCGCAATTATATAAGCCGTAAATGGGAATGTAACTTAATGAATCTCTGTTTGGATAATAGGCTAATACCAAATCGTCATTTACTGAAACCTGCTCCCCAGACATAAACAGAGATTCATATCCAACAGACTTTTCCTCATTATTTTCCTTGTAAACTGCTCCTGCTTTACCTGCTAAAACAACATTTCTTGGGTTCCAGCTTATTTTATAATGCCACGGGTTGTCATCACTTTCAGGTGCTACTAACCCTCCGCAGTGTGATTTAAACATGTGTATGTTGCCATTAATAGCTTTGATTCGGTGTATAAGTTGCATGGCACTCATGTGGTCTATTCCCGGGTCTAATCCCATTTCGCATAAGAATAGTAATCCCTTTTTCTCTATATCTTCTTTTAAGGCAAGAATCTTTTCGTCAATGTAAGATGCGGTTAGAAGATGTTTACTATAGAGTACACAATCTTTAGCTACAAGATAATGCAGCGTTGGGGGCAATAAAGAAATAACAACATCGGCTGTTTTTATCAAATCTTTTCGTTGTCCATTATTTTCCACATCAGCTTTTACAGCAGTAACTAGCTTGTGGGTACCTACTTTTAATTGTGCATTTTCAAGATTGCCGTCTGCCACAGTTACCCTGTAATTATTTTCAGTAGCCAATTGCTTTAGATAATCAATGAGTGCAGTAGCAGATTTTCCGGCTCCAAAAAGTAGTATATGTTTCATAAAATTAGATTAGAGAATAGCCATAATAAAAAAGCTAAGTTATTGTTGTTTTCTGCAAAGATTACTAAGAAACCCTGAACCTGAAAAGTATTAATTAAATGAACTTTTTTTCAACTTAAAAAATCTATTATTTGGTTGCAAATGATTCTTATAAATAAAAATGGATTGAATAAGAGATTTTACATTAATTCTCTGTTTTGCTTATATTTACAGGCTGCAAAATTTATTAGAATGAATAGAGAAGAACGATTTATGGGGGAGGCTATTGCTTTATCAGCCAAAGGCATTACAGGCAATCAAGGTGGCCCATTTGGATGTGTTATTGTAAAAAATGAAGAAATTGTAGGCCGCGGATATAATCAGGTTACCAGTACTAATGACCCCACAGCACATGCAGAGGTAATGGCCATAAGAGATGCCTGTAAAAATCTTCAAACCTTTCAGTTAGACGATTGTGAAATCTATACCTCCTGTGAACCCTGCCCCATGTGTATGGGGGCAATCTACTGGGCAAGGCCGGCTAGAGTTTATTTTGCTAACAGCCGTACAGATGCCGCCAATATTGGCTTTGATGATTCCATGATATATGAGGAACTCACCTGTGACCATTCTCAACGCAAAATACCTATTTTACAACTTGGCCGTGAGGAGGCATTAAAAGTCTTTGATCAATGGAAAGCCAAAGAAGATAAAATAAAGTATTAAATATGCCCCTTCGGGAAATGGCAATTTCTTTAAAGTTATTAATAGATTAAAATATAGAAGGTTGGTTAATTAATATTAGCCAACCTTCTTTTATTATTCTTAATTCAGAACTCTTAATTCAGAACTCTTAACTCATAACTCTTAATTCAGAACTCTTAACTCATAACTCTTAATTCATAACTCTTAACTCATAATTATTAACTCATAACTCTTATTAAACCGCATGTGCTTCCTGATAAGATTCAATCGGTTCGCAGGTGCAAATTAAATTTCTATCTCCATGTGTATTATTGACTCTGCTTATAGAAGGCCAAAATTTGTTGGTGCGTATGAAATCTAAGGGAAACGCTGCCTTGCTGCGGCTGTAAGCATGATTCCAATCATCGGCTGTGATTACATGAATGCTGTGCGGGGCATTTTTTAATACATTGTTAGTTTTATCAGCATTGCCGTTTTGTATTTCCATTATTTCTTCATGTATCTGAATTAATGCATTGCAGAATTTGTCTAGTTCATCTTTAGACTCACTTTCAGTCGGTTCTATCATAATAGTTCCTGCAACAGGAAAACTAAGCGTAGGGGCGTGAAAGCCATAATCCATTAATCTTTTTGCCACATCTTCGGCTTCAATTCCTAATGCTTTGAAAGGGCGCAAATCAACAATGAACTCATGGGCACAAGTACCGTTTTTACCACTATATAATATTTTAAAGTGGTTTTCAAGTCGAGCTTTCATGTAGTTTGCGTTTAGTATGGCATATTCCGTAGCTCTTTTTAACCCTTGTGCACCCAAAAGCTTGATGTAGGCATAACTTATTAATAATATACTTGTAGAACCGAATCTTGCTGCACTTACAGCTCCCGATCTTATCTCGCCACCATCTGATGTTATTAGTCTTTCTGATACCATATTTTGTATAATATGGGTGGGAAGGAAAGGCGCTAACTTGTCATTAACACAAATAGGCCCCATGCCCGGACCCCCGCCACCATGTGGTATAGCAAAGGTTTTATGCAGATTCAAATGGCATACATCGGCTCCTATGTAGCCGGGGGAAGTAAGGCCAACCTGCGCATTCATATTGGCGCCGTCCATATAAACCAAGCCACCATTTGCATGAATTATTTCACATATTTCTTTAATGCTTTCTTCAAAAACGCCGTGTGTGCTTGGGTAGGTTACCATTAACCCCCCTAAAGAATCTTTGTATTTTTCCGCATTCATTCGCATATCTGCAACATCTATATTGCCTGCCTCATCACATTTAGTAACTACTACTTTAAACCCAGCCATTACAGCACTTGCGGGGTTAGTGCCATGTGCAGAAATAGGAATTAATATTATGTTTCTGTTGGTTTCTTTTCTACTTGCATGGTAATCTCTTATAGCCAACAATCCGGCATATTCTCCCTGTGCCCCGCTATTTGGTTGAAGTGAGGTTGCTGCAAACCCGGTTATGTTACTCAACCAATCTTCAAGTTCTGTAATCATTTCGCTATAGCCCTGCCATTGACCTGCCGGTGCAAATGGATGCATTTTAGAAAACTCGGGCCAGCTTACCGGTATCAATTCTGTAGCAGCATTCAATTTCATGGTACAACTACCTAATGCAATCATTGAGTGGGTAAGGCTTAAATCCTTATTCTCCAAAAATTTCAAGTAGCGCATCATTTCGCTTTCTGTATGATGCGTATTAAATACCGGATGTTGTAAAAATGAAGAAGTTCGTGTAAGGGATGTTGGTATATGATCTAATGTACTATCGTGGTTAAATGAAATAGAAATTTCGCTTTTACCAATTAGCTCTGCAAATACTGTTAATATATCCATTGCATCGCCCTGTGAAGTTGTTTCATCTATTGATATTGTAATGAAACCATTTTCTTCATAATGAAAATTGATACCTCTTGCTTCTGCTATTTTTCTTACGGCAGCAGCATCAGCAACTTTTACTTTTATGGTATCAAAGTAAAATTCATTTTGAGGATCAAAACCCATTGCTTCCAACTCTATGCTAACTGACTGTGCTAACAGACTCACTCTCTTAGCTATATTGATTAATCCATCAGGGCCATGATAAACTGCATACATAGCAGCTATGTTAGCAAGCAAAGCCTGTGCAGTGCATATGTTACTCGTTGCTTTTTCGCGGCGTATGTGTTGTTCACGGGTTTGCAATGCCATGCGCAAAGCACGGTTGCCCTGTGCATCTATGCTTACACCAATGATGCGGCCGGGTATTACTCTTTTAAATTCGTCTTTAGTAGCAAAGAATGCAGCATGGGGTCCGCCAAAACCTAAGGGTACGCCCAATCTTTGAGAAGAACCAATTGCAACATCAGCATCCATTTCGCCGGGAGGCGTAAGTAAAGTAAGTGCCAATAAATCAGTAGCCATAATAACCCTTGCATCTACAGCATGGGCAGTTTCAATAAATGTTCTGTAATCATTTACTGAACCTTCGCAATCGGGATATTGAACTATGGCGCCAAAATATGTATCATCTAATTGTGCTTCTGAAAAATTGCCGGTTACAATTTCAATTTTTATAGGAGTAGCACGGGTCTGTAATACATCTCTTGTTTGTGCAAAAACTTTTTCATCTACAAAAAACTTAGGAGCGGTAATGTGTTCATGTTTGTTTTTATGGTTAAACACCATGGCCATAGCCTCTGCTGCAGCTGTACCTTCATCTAACAATGATGCATTTGCAATAGGTAATGCTGTCAAATCGCTCACCATAGTCTGATAGTTCAGCAAGCTTTCTAACCGCCCCTGTGCTATTTCTGCCTGGTAAGGAGTGTACTGTGTGTACCATCCCGGGTTTTCAAATAGGCTTCTAAGTATTACACTAGGAGTTATAGTGTCATAGTACCCTTGGCCAATATAGTTTTTAAATACTTTATTTTTTGCGGCTGTTTTTCTTAAATCATTCAGATATTCAAATTCGCTTACCGGACCCGATACTTTTAAGGGTTGTTGCAGACGGATGCTTTCCGGAACAGTTTGATTTATCAATTCTTCCATAGATGAAACACCAATTACTTTCAGCATCTGTGATGTTTCCTGTTCATTTGGCCCAATGTGCCTTCCCCAAAATTCCCTTGCTTGTTTTGCGAATAAGTTCATATGTAGAAATGTATTAGAAATATACTTTTAAAAAACGTTGCAAAGGTAGTATGATGTAGGGAGATAATGTAGTAAACAAGGGAAAAAACGTAGGGAAATTGTAACTTTTTTAAAAATTCTTTTGATTGTTTCAAAATCCTAATACCTCCTATTTTATCATATAAATTGTAGAATATAATGAATTAAAATGTTTATGTACAATGATATACGAACGATACTTCAATTGTAGCATGAAGAATATTAAGTCAATTTATTGTTTATAATGTATGCAAATAATTTAGCATTAAAATTAATAATTATACTATGCTTTTGTTACTTAACATATCAGCAGATTATACCTTACCTTCGCCGCTTAATTAAAATGTAAATACAATTCCTCTTTTGGTTTTTGGGTAATTGTTAGTGGTTATGAAAGTTGGATTTGTAAACATATTTGGTAAGCCCAATGCAGGCAAAAGTACCCTGCTAAATGCATTAGTTGGGGAGAAGATGGCTATTGTGAGCCACAAAGTACAGACTACACGTCATAGGATTAAAGCTTTTCTTAACAAAGAATGGGAATACCAAATCATTTTTTCTGACACGCCGGGCATTATTGAACCTAAATACAAGTTGCACGAAAAAATGATGAAAGCTGTGAAAGGCAGCCTGGAAGATGCTGATGTGGCACTCTTACTGGTTGACATCACCGACAACATGCAGGAAGCAGATGCAATTTTTACAGCGTTAAAACTGAAAGTGCCTGCTATAGTTGTAACCACCAAAACAGACCTTGCCAAACCCGGTCAGGTAGAAGCCGCCCAAACATTTTTTTCTGAAAAACCATATTGTAAAAACTGGATCGGTATTTCTATTTCAAACGATAAAAATGTGGATCCGTTGCTTCAATTGATCCTCACTTACCTGAAAGAGGGGCAGCCATTTTACGATCCGGAAGATTTAACTGATTTGCCCACTAAGTTTTTTGTAGGCGAGATAGTCAGGGAAAAAATATTTGAACTTTTTGGAGATGAAATCCCATATCAGTCTACTGTTTTAGTTAATGAGTTTAAAGAAAAAACAACATTAATTAAAATTCAGGCAGACATAATAGTGCAACGTGAAAGTCAAAAAGCAATTATTCTGGGCGAAGGCGGAAAAATGATAAAACAGGTTGGTTCACTTGCAAGAAAAGATATTGAAGAATTTCTGGGACAGAAAATATTTCTTGAACTGTTTGTGAAAGTGAAAAATAAATGGCGTGATGATGAGTTGAAGCTGAAAGAGTATGGGTATAATAGTTAGAAGAGTAGTAAGATATTAGTAGTTAGATATAAGACAACAGCCCAAACAGCACCCCAAGCCCAAAAAATAGCAGTGGAAGGGGCAAGCAAAAACGGAATTAAAATGAACAAAGGGTAACATAAACCCTTAACATTAAACACTAAATACAAAATGAGTTTTACAGTAGCAATAGTTGGTCGCCCAAATGTGGGCAAAAGCACTTTTTTCAACAGGATGGTAGAACAGCGTCAGGCAATTGTTGATGATGTTAGCGGTGTAACCCGTGACCGGCACTACGGTGTGGCAGAATGGATAGGAAAGCCATTTAATGTAATAGATACAGGAGGTTTTGTAGAAGGCTCGTCTGACATTTTTGAGACCGAAATACGCAAACAGGTTAAATTAGCTATAGAAGAAGCCAATGCTTTAATCTTTATGGTAGATGCCTATACCGGCATTACCGAATTGGACGATGCAGTGGCAGACCTGTTGCGCAGAAGTACCAAACCCGTTTTTCTTTGTGTAAATAAGGTAGACAACAGCGCTAAATTGCTGGAAGCTGCAGAGTTTTACAGCCTGGGATTTGAGAAAATATTTTTTGTAAGCAGTGCAAGCGGTAGCGGTACA
>JAYTDC010000062.1:0-21963 GCA_043736115.1 Segetibacter sp.
AGCACAGGATAAACTTTGTAAAATGGTACATTTATTTGTCCAACGAGAAATGAGTTTTCAAGCCATGTTGCTTACCAAAAAAAGTAAGGGTTGAACAAATTAATGTCCAACCCCTTTTTTTGTATAAGCATCAATCTTATTGCTGGCAAGTTGGTCTCCACCAGAGTCTGCTTCCTCTTCAGATTGACAGCGCATATTTATGAATAATAATCCAAAAATTCACCAACCATTTATGTCCACATTGCCTATTTCTTTGAGCAGCATCGTTGCGTCGCACAGTTTTACTGAAAGTTTTCCAGTCATCATTTTCCACATTTGAGCATTAATAAAATTTGATAACCTACACCTTAAAATATTCTCTATACCATTTTAAAAAGTTTTTAATACCCTCTGCAATTTGTGTTTTTGGTTTATAATTAAAATCGGCTGCTAATCCATCGATATTAGCATAAGTTGCTAAAACATCACCTGCCTGAAGAGGTAGCATTTTTTTAACAGCAATTTTTCCTAATCCATTTTCAATTGCACTAATAAATTCCATGAGTGTAACAGGATTATTATTTCCTATATTATATATTTTGTAAGGTGCAGCAGAACTGGAAGGTAAAGGATTTTTAGGATCCCAAAGAGGGTCGCCCTTTGGTGGTTGATCAATAACAGGTACTATTCCCTCTACAATATCGTCTACATAGGTAAAATCTCTAACCATTTCCCCATTATTATATACATTAATGGGTTCGCCGGCCAAAATTGAATTTGCAAATAGAAAATAAGACATATCAGGTCTTCCCCATGGACCATATACTGTAAAAAACCTTAAACCTGTAGTGGGTAATTTAAACAAGTGACTGTAAACATGTGCCATCAATTCATTACTTTTCTTAGTTGCAGCATATAAGCTTATGGGATGGTCTACATTTGAAGATGTAGAAAAAGAGACCTCCTCATTAAGCCCATAAACACTACTACTACTTGCATAAACTAAATGCTTTATATCAAAGTGGCGGCAACATTCAAGCAAATTTGTAAACCCAATTATGTTACTTTCTATATAAGCCTGCGGATTTGTCAAACTATAACGTACTCCTGCCTGAGCAGCTAAATTAACTACTACATCAAAATTCTGTGTAGAAAATAATTTTTCTAAGTTTTCTTTATCCTCTAGCTTTAACCTTATAAAAGAATAATTCTCAAATTTATCACTTTTTGTAATCGTATTATATACAAGGCAGGTTTGCTGTATGCCATGCTCGTAAAGCCTGCTATATTTCAAATTGACATCATAATAATTATTTATACTATCCAAACCAAAAACTTCATCTCCACGATTTATCAGTTTTGTAACCAAATGATAACCAATAAAACCAGCCGTTCCTGTAACTAATATTTTCATAAGAACATTATAACAATAAAAATTTTGTACAAAGTAAATTAATTAAAATGATAGCAATGCATAGGTATTTTTTAAAACACCAAAAGTATTAATCCAAGAATCAAACAACTTTTTTAAAATATTATTATGAGATTTGAACAATTTTAAAAGATTGATTTTACAAATAAGCTATTGATAATTTGAAGTTGTTATTATTGTTTTATATTTGCGGTGTCACAATAATAACCCAAGACGTCTTGAGAGATTTACATTTTAAATTTGTTCTAAATAAGTAATATTTTTAGGAAACAAGGCGAATGCTAACCGGCATTTGCCTTTTTTATTACCGTTATGTCATCTTAATGTGACTGAGGGTAGCGAAGCTATTATACATATTAAATATTTAGCATACTAAATGTAATATTTATTTTTTAAAAAGTTTAATAAAAAAAATTACTTTTCCCCTAATAAATTTCTGCATTCCTATAAAATAATACAATGCCTAATAAAGACAAAATTGAGAAACGTAGTATTGCAATAGAAAGTAGTCTTGTTAATGCCCTTAAACAAATGGATTTGTTAGATTGCAAACTCTTGCTTGTATTTAAAGATGAGAAATTTTATAGCATACTGAGTATTGGAGATATACAAAGGGCAATTATAAAAGGTTTGGATCTTGAAGAACCCGTAGAACGTTGTCTGAGAAAAAATATAAGGTTGGGTCATACAGACGATTCTGTAGATGAACTAAAACAATTGATGCAGAAATATAGAATGGAATTTTTACCAATCTTAAATTCTGACAATGAGCTACAGGAGATTTGGTTTTGGGATGAAATATTTAAAAATCAGGAGCCTGAAGTTTCCCAATTTACCCTACCCGTGGTTATAATGGCCGGGGGTAAAGGCACAAGGCTAAAACCAATAACCAACATTATACCCAAACCTTTGATACCTATTGGAGAAAAACCAATAATTGAATGGATTACAGATAGTTTTGTAAAAGCAGGGGTAAAAAACTTTTTTGTATCAGTAAATTACAAAAAAGATATGATTAAAAGGTATTTTGATGAAATACCGGATAAAGAATATACTATGCATTACTTTTCCGAAACTGAACCTTTGGGCACAGCCGGAAGCCTTCATTTACTGAAAGAAGAATTGAAGGAAACATTTTTTGTAACCAATTGCGATATTTTAATTAAACAAGACTATTCCGAAATTTTAGACTTTCACCTTCAGAATAAAAACGAGTTAACCTTAGTTGCTGCCCTAAAACATTATAGTATACCATACGGCACAGTGGAAACAGAGGCTGGAGGCAAAATGAAAGCATTTAAAGAGAAACCCGAAATATCCTTTCAGGTAAATGCGGGCATGTATATCTTGGAGCCACACCTGCTTAACGAAATTCCGGAAAATACTTTTTACCATATTACTTACCTGATTGAAAAAATTAAGAACAGGGGTGGTAAAGTTGGTGTATTTCCTGTAAGTGAAGGTGCATGGATGGACATTGGCGAATGGAAAGAGTACAACAAAACAATATCTAGATTAGGATTTGAAAATTAATAATGACAACTAATTAACTATTTCCAAAAAACCTATCAATTACAAATTTTAAAAATACTACAAGCATTATTTTATAATAGTATGAAACAACTAATTTTTCCATTTGTTATAGTTCTGTTACTGACCTCATGTGGACCAGATAAGCGATTATTTTCTTATTTTAGAGACGTGTCTGATAGTGCACAAAATCTAGTTATTGCAGATACAGGTTATAAAGCACTTACTATAAAAGCTGATGATCTGCTACAGATAAATGTGAGTAGCCCCAACCCAGAAGCAAATGCATTTTTTATTACCCCCGGTGCCAATATTAATAGTATGAATAATCCTGCAGGTAGTACCCCCACGCCCAATACTTATTTAGTAGATAAAGAGGGGGGCATAGATGTACCACTAATTGGCAGGGTTCAAATAGAAGGAAAAACTACTGTGCAAGCAAAAAATTTACTAATAAATAAATTGTCAACCTATTTAAAAGATCCTATAGTAACCGTTCGACTACAAAATTTTAAAATAACAGTTTTAGGTGAAGTACTTAAACCTGCTAATTACATTATTACCAACGAACGTGTTTCTATACTTGACGCAATTGGTATGGCGGGTGACCTAACCATATTTGGCAAGAGAGAAAACATATTGTTAATAAGGGAAAAAGAAGGTAAAAAGGTTATGAGTCGTTTAAATCTTAACAATTCTGCTATTTTCCAATCGTCTAACTATTATCTACAACAAAATGATATTGTTTATGTTGAGCCTAACCATGCAAAAATCATGAATAGTGACCGCACAACCCTAAGAAATATTACTATAATAACTTCTCTTGTAAGTCTTGTAACCATTTTATTAACCCGTGTGATCAATTAATAAATGAAAACCTTTTTCAAATTACAATTAGCATAAATGAGCGAAACAAATTTTCCGCAAGTAAAACTAGAAACCAGAAAAGAAACAGAAAGTGTTAACCTACAGGTAATGTTATCACAGCTACTAAATTTCTGGTGGCTTTTTCTGTTGTTTATATTATTGTCACTTTTTACCGCATTCCTTTATCTACGATATACCGCCCCATCTTTTAAAATAACAGGTAAAATATTGGTAAAAGATTCAAAAAAAGGTGGAGACATTAGCCAGGGTAGTATATTCAGCGATTTGGAATTACTTAACCCTATAAGTTCTGTTGACAATGAAGTAGAATTACTTCGGTCAAGATCTTTAATGGAAAGGGCTGTAGCTGATTTACAATTAACCATTCGTTATTTTTCTAAAGGTTCTGTAAAACAAACCGAAACGTTTTTTTCCAAACTTCCATTTATTCTTAAATCAATTTATGTATCTTATGATAGCCTTTCGATAAATTCTAATCTGATCTTCACCGGTGTAAATGAGAATTCATTTAAACTTGATGATGGAAAAATTACCAGAACATACCGATACGGTGATACTCTTACCCTGAACTATGCCAGATTAGTATTTTACAGATTTACAAGCAATCCTGCGGTTACATCATCCCCAGTTATTATAAAATTTCAAACAAAAGATGAAACTGTAGCAAATTTGCAATCTTCATTAACAATAGCACCAACAAGTAAGACAGTAAGTACTATTGATTTAACACTTGTAGATGATCTACCTGAAAGAGGTGAACTGCTTATCAATACACTTATTCGTATTTACAACACTATGAATACAGATGACAGAAACCGTACTGCTGATAGCACAATTTCATTTATAGATAACCGCCTTATTTATGTTACAAAAGAATTAGGCAATGTAGAACAGGATATACAAAATTTTAAACAAAGTAACAATATAACAGATATTAGCATGCAAGGGCAGCTATTGTTGCAAAACACGAGCCAATCTATGCAGGACTTGGCTAAGCAAGAAGCACAATTAAATATATTACGAAGTCTGCAATCTTATTTAAAAGCCGATAGAAACTATTCACGAACTATTCCTGCTGCTCTTGCAGTACAGGATCCAACCTTTGAAGGACTTGTACAAAATTACAACACCCTACAACTTGAAAAAGAAAGACAACTTTCTACTACAACAGAAAACAATCCTTTGGTAGAAAAACTAACTGTTCAAATATCTAATTTGAGAAACAGTATTGTTAATAGTCTTGCTGCTGTGGAACAAACTATGCTTATAAATCTTTATCAACTTCAAAAAAGAACTGATTTATTTAGCAGTCAAATAAAAGGGGTACCACAAAAAGAAAAAAACTTTCTTGAAATTTCTAGACAACAGTCTATAAAACAAGAATTATATCTTTATTTACTTAAAAAAAGAGAAGAAACAGCCGTAAGCAAAGCTGCTAATTTAGATAATGCAAGAATTGTAGACAGTGCAAAAGCATTAAAAACTCCTATTAAACCTAAAAAAGATCTTATCTATATACTTGCATTTATAACCGGAATAGCTATTCCCGGTTTGTTGCTTTACATCAGGTATCTACTATATAATAAGATAGAAACCAAAAATGATATAACCTCTATAACAGATGCTCCAATAGTTGGCGAAATTGGAAGAAGTCCATTTCCTAATAACCTGATTGTAAGAGAAAACTCAAGACACCCCATAGCAGAGCAATTCAGATTATTAAGAACTAATCTTGATTATATGAATGTTCAATCAGCCAGTGGGGGAAGAACAATTCTTATAACCTCTAATATGAGCGGAGAAGGGAAATCATTCATATCTCTTAACCTTGCAGGAATGCTTGCCTTAGGTGGAAAAAAGGTGGCTCTACTTGAGTTTGATCTTAGAAAACCTAAACTCTCAAAATATCTTGGTTTTAATAATAATGATGGTATAAGTACATTTCTTGTAAACAGAAGCAAAAATGTTGGCGAACTTACTATCAAAGTTCCAGGTATAGATACCTTGTACTTTATAGGATCCGGTCCTACACCCCCAAATCCTGCTGAGCTAATTAACAGCGAAAGGACAATCGAATTATTCACACAACTTGAAAAAGATTTTGACCACATTATAGTAGATGTACCTCCAGTAGGTGTTGTGACTGACGCATTATTGTTAGCTAAATTTGCGAAAATTTCCATTTTTGTTTTAAGACAAGGCTTTACTTACAAAAAACAATTGGAACTAACAGATGAAATTTACAGACAACATAAATTACCCAACTTTGCCTTGGTAGTAAATGATATTGAAAGAAAGCGTGGTTACGGTTATGGATATGGATATGGAAATAGTTTTGGATATGGATATATGGAAGAAAATGAACTTAAAAAAAAACCTAAAAAATAACCCCCTCTAATTCTATGAAGCTTGGCCTATTTGCATATAACTTTCCGCATAAAAAAACACAAGATTTTATTTCAAGACTTTTATTCGAGGGTTATAAAATTGATATAATTCTTGCAGCTGATCCTGTACAATTAAATATTCCGAATTCTTCTATTAAATCCAAAATAAGGCATCAGGGTATTATGCACCCTGCTGCAATTGCAAAAAATTTAAATATTCCATACTGTGTTGTGAAACATAACTCGGCAGAAGCAGCAGAAATTGTAAAGCAACATAATCTTAGTATAGGAATTATAGCAGGTGCAAGAATATTAAAGCCATTAATTATTGATGCCTTTTCTATAGGAGTAATTAATTATCATCCGGGCCTTATACCTGAATCCAGAGGTTTGGATGCATTATATTGGTCTATTCATTACAATATTCCGTTAGGAATTACAGCACATCTAATTGATAAAAATATTGATGCGGGCAAAATTTTGGAACGCAAAATAATACCTCTCTATAAAGATGATACTATTTTTGATTTGTCAGAAAGGCTTTATGAAGTGCAGCTCGATATGATTGACTCTTCAATAAAAAAAGCTGTTGCAGGTGAAGGCACAATACCTGAAAACAATTCTGCATACAATCGCAAAATGGAAGAAGAATTAGAATTGCAGATTGAAGCAAAAATACCTGCATATTTAAAAGCACAAATAGACCAAAAGCCATAGAGTAAATGGATTTTCAAACTACTTACCAATATCTCATCCAAGCCTGTATTATTGATGATGTAGAAACCTTTGAAAAATATATACATCAACTTTCAAACTTAGAATATAAAAATGAAAAGGGTTGGACATTACTTGTTATAGCTGCATTTGCCCATAGTTATAAAATAGTAGAAAAACTTCTGGAAATGGGAGCCGACGTAAATGCTACTAACAATAAAGGCACAACAGTATTAATGTATGCCAAAACAAAAGTTAAAGAAAATAGCAATTTTGCATTTCTAGATTTTCTGATTGATAAAGGTGCAGACCCATGTAAAGAAGATATAGCCGGCAAAGATGTGCTGGACTATGTCAGGGAAACTAATGTTAAGGCACTCATAAAATATTTTGAAAAGAAACTAACAGACACAACTTATGGAAAAAAATAAAATCAAATTTGCGGTAGTAGGATTTGGCCATATAGGTAAGCGCCACGCAGAAATGATAGATCTTAATGATGAGGCTGAACTGGTAGCAGTAATTGATACTAAAAGCAAATCGGAACTAACTGCATACAAATACGAAATTCCTCTTTTCACTTCATTAGAAAAATTTCTTGAAGCAGGTATAGATGTAGATGTTGTCAACATTGCAACACCTAATGGTTTTCATACCGAACATGCGCTACAGGTTTTGGAAGCAAGGAAAAATGTGGTGATTGAAAAACCTATGTCCTTAAGCAAAGCTGATTCTGAAAAAGTGATTTATAAAGCATTACATGTAAACAGGAATGTTTTTGTTGTTATGCAAAACCGGTATTCCCCACCATCTCAATGGATAAAGAACCTTGTAACTTCTGGTAAACTGGGTAAAATATTTATTGTAGAACTAAACTGTTATTGGAACCGGGATGAAAGATATTATTTACCGGGTAGCTGGCATGGCAAAAAGGACCTTGATGGAGGAACTTTATTTACACAGTTTTCGCACTTCATAGATATTATGTATTGGCTATTTGGCGACATAGAAAATATAAAAGCCAAATTTAAGGACTATGCCCATAGTACTATGACAGAATTTGAAGATTCTGGATTTGTGAGTTTTGACTTTGTAAATGGAGGTATGGGTGCCCTTAATTTTTCAACAGCAGTTTGGGACAAAAATATGGGAAGCTCCATGACAATCATTGGCGAATTTGGATCTGTAAAAATCGGGGGGCAATACATGGACAAGGTCGAATATTGCCATATTAAAGACTATACAATGCCTGAATTAGCCCCTACAAATCCGGGAAATGATTATGGCGCTTATAAAGGCTCCGCTCAAAATCATAATTATGTTATTGAAAATGTAATAGATGTACTTAAAGGCAGGGCGTCAATTACTACTAATGCATTAGAAGGGTTGAAAGTTGTAGAAATTATAGAAAGAATATACGCAGCGGAAGCTCTGAATAAATGAGTTTATCCAATTTACTACAATTAGGTAAAATACAGCAATTTGTAGCTAAAGCAAGACAAGGCAATAATCTTGTGAAATCATCATTTTACATAATGATTTCACAAAGTATTTCTGTAGTACTTTTTCTGGCTGCTGACGCACTATTTGCACGTAGGTTTACTACTACAGATTTTGCCACATGGAAACAGGTAATTCTATTAATTAATCTGGGTATTCCATTAATATCTTTTGGACTACCCGAAGGTTTCAAATACTTTGCAGCCAAAGAACCAGAAAATGTAGGCATACATTTAATCAGAACTGTTATAGCTACCAGTATTATTTCCATTATCATTTTAGGATTTATGTATATGGGAGGTTCTCAATTACTGGTTAGAGTTTTAAAAAATCCAGATATACAATATTTTAAAATAGGTGCAGTAATCATTTTTGGAGCAGTTACTTTTAGTAAACTTATCCGATACTTTCTTATTAATAGCGATAATACAGGTTACCTTTTTTATAGTGCAATATTATGTTTGGTTTTAGGTCTTGTCCAATTATTTTTTATTTACTTTAATTATAGTAAAGTTTCAGCAAGCAGCTTATGGATACTTATAACCTGCATGATATGCCTGATCTATCTATCTTCTGTAATAACCGTTTTTTTAAAAGAGGGGTTTACAATATTCAGGCAGGGGAAACTGTCCACATCAAGCTTATTCAACTTTTCCCCTTATTTTAAAATTGGGCTACCTTTATATATTGCTACTTTCATAGGTATCATTACACTTAATCTGGATAAGGCTATTGTGAATAGCCTTGGTACACTCAACGATTTTGCTATATACTCAATTGGTGCTATTGAAATACCCCTATTTAGCATGATTAGTGCTTCTGTTTCTCAATCAATATTTCCAAAATTAGTTGGCTACTACAGAGAGCAGAACATTGCACCCGCAAAAAATTTATGGATAAATACTACTAAAAAGATATCCTACATTACTTATCCTATCATTTTAGTATTAATGATTTTTGCAGGTCCATTAATCAGAATTGTATTTACTACCAAGTATGAAGCCGCAATACCAATTTTTAAAACCTATTTATTAGTAGCGTTATGGAGAAATGGTTATTATGGAGCACTTATTAGTGCTTCGGGTAAAACAAAATGGATTACATTTTATAGTTTTATAAGTTTTGTACTTAATATCGGATTTTCCTTCTTACTCTATCATTTCAATGGATTAATCGGGATAGCCTATGGAGCCTTGGTGGCAGCAACAGTCGGGGCATTTATGCAACTTACACACGAAGGTCTTTTGCTGGCCTGGTTTAAAAACATAATACTAAACAAGTTTATATTTATTCTTATTGTATTAATTCTCGCAACCTATTTATTTAATTTATTTTTATGAAAGAGCTGATTAGACTCTTTAGTTTCCTCCCATTTATAGACAGAGCATTCAAAAGAAAATATTATGCTTCGGGAGTAGGGGTATATGTAGTCAACTCAATTTTTAAAAGAATTTTCAGGATAAATTCTACAGCTGATTTTTTGGTTAATTATGCCTCATTTACCAATCAACCCAAAAAAATAATTATTGCCGATAAAGATACAAATGAAAGTGTTTACAAATGCTTTGCAAGTAGCGGATTTTGTTATTATCAGGCAATAAACGGTATTTATATTGGCAAAGGCACTATTTGGGCACCGGGATGCCAATTTATTAGTGCTAACCACTCTTATAAAGAGCTATCCAAAAGTTTACCTGCCCCTCCCATAAGAATTGGAAATTATGTTTGGATAGGTGGCAATGTAAACGTACTACCATCAGTAGAAATAGGTGACTATAGTGTTATAGGAGCAGGTTCTGTAGTCACCAAAAAAATTGAGGCCTATACTATAGCGGCTGGTTCCCCTGCAAAACCAATAGCCCGAAGATGTAAAAAATGTTTAGATAAAATACCATTGACTGAACAATTCTGTAACAACTGCAAATAAATCATGAAAGTATTAACAGTAATTGGGGCTCGTCCTCAAATAATAAAGGCGGCTTCGCTAAGTCGTGAAATAAGTCAGACGCCGGGCATAGAGGAAATAATTGTACATACCGGTCAGCATTTTGACAAAAATATGAGCCATATTTTTTTTGATCAGATGCAAATACCAAAACCTCATTACAATTTAGCTGTAAATGGGTTAAGTCATGGAGCAATGACAGGCCGAATGATGGAAAAATTAGAAGAGATCCTATTAAATGACCGACCTGATGCGGTAATAGTATTTGGTGATACCAATTCCACACTAGCCGGTGCATTGGCAGCATCCAAGTTGCATATTCCGGTAGCACATGTTGAGGCAGGCATTAGATCTTTCAACAAAAAAATGCCTGAAGAAATTAACAGGATTTGTACAGATCATTGTAGTACAATATTATTTAGCCCAAACCTCCAAGGTATTGAAAACCTGAAAGCTGAAGGATTATATGATGAAGAAAAAGTAATACTTACAGGTGATATTATGTATGATTCTTCCCTTCACTTTTTAGAATATTCACAACCTCCTGAGCAAGAATTACCTGAAAGGTATATACTTGCAACAATTCATCGTGCAGAAAATACCGATGGAGTAAGCAAGCTTAAAGAAATAATTGAAGGACTTAATCAGGTTAATAAAAAGATTCCGGTGGTAATGCCTTTGCACCCTAGAACAGAAAAGTTAATCATTCATACGGGTATAAAAGTTGAGTTTCAAACTATGGAACCTGTCGGGTATCTAGAAATGATTCACCTGCTAAAAAACTGTTCAATGGTTATTACTGATAGCGGTGGAGTACAAAAGGAAGCCTACTTTTTTAAAAAACCATGTGTAACCGTAAGAGATCAAACAGAATGGGTAGAATTGGTAGAACATGGCGCTAATATTTTAGCAGATGCAATGGCTAATGATATAAAAACAAAAACCCTACATATGCTCAATAAAGATATAAACTACAATTTAGAACTTTATGGCGATGGGCATTCGGCTAGAAAAATTGTTGCCGCATTGCTGAAATTAAATACAGCATAATTTAATACAACAATGGAGAAAATACTAATCATATCCTATAGTTTTCCGCCGGATAATGTACCTGCAGCACAGAGGCCATATTTTATGGCTAAATATCTAAAGGATTTCGGTCTTTTAGAAACCATCGTGCTTACCAGTCACTCCTCCCGTAGCTCTCTTGGAAAAAGTAACTGGGCTGATTTAAAGGGATTAAACATTATCTCAACAGAGGTTGGTGAAGTTGAAACAGAGGTACAAACCAATACAGTAATCAAAGCAAAAAGAACAAGTAAACTAAGATCATTTTTACTAAAAGTAAGCAGCGAAATGGTTATACCTGATAAAGGTATAACATGGTATAAAAAAGCATGTAAAAAGGCAAAAGAAATAATGGATCAAAATCCAGATATTAAATATGTCTATTCAACGTCGCCTTCAATAGTTAACCATCAAATAGCTGGTTGGTTAAAAAAGAACTATAAAGTAAAATGGGTAGCCGATTTTAGAGATTTTTACTATTGTTTTCATTACGAAGATGGAAATTTTTTATTCCGCCATCACTTTGACAAGCAAATTGAAAAAAAAATTATTAATAATGCAGATCATCTTACTTTTATACAAGATGGTATGACAGAAATTTATAGAGAAAAATATCCAACTATTATTAATAAATCATCAACTATTTACAATGGATTCGATCCTGCCGAATATAAATTTGTTGATTTACCTCCATCACAAAAGCTTACCATTTTTTATGGCGGATCATTTTATAAAGGAGTTAGAAATCCAAAATGGTTATTACAGGCTTTAGAAAGACTTGTTGAGAGTAATCTATTAACGCCAAATGAAATTGAAATAAGAATTGCCGGAAATATTCCAATAGAAATTTTTGATAGCTTTATTAATTATAAGATTTTCAAATCGGTTAACCTTCTTGGTTTTATTAGCAGAAAAAATGCATTGGAAGAAATGCAAAATGCACACTTTCTTTGGTTGTTAACAGCAGAAGAAAAAAGAAATAAATTAGCCCTACCAATAAAGGGTTACGAATACATAGGTGCAAGAAAGCATATTCTGGCATTTACCCCCGAAGATAGTGCCCTTGCACTTGTGATTAACGAATTGCACTGTGGAACCATATTAGGAGTAAACGATGGAACTTTAGAAAGTAACATCATAAAACTTGCCGATTTAATTAAAGGGTACAGGAATGGATTATATAATAAACCAATTCCCATTAACGAAGAACTTCTAAAAAAATATACCAGAACTTTTCAGGCACGTCAATTATTCAAATTAATTCAAGAAAAAATATAATTGAAAAAGTTCTCTTTAATATTTCTTACCCTCTCAATACTGACCTCTTTTATCACTCAAACATTTGCAGATGGAGGTATAATGAAACGTATTACAGTAGCTGATATGTTTGGGTCAATTGCTTTTATTGTATTTCTTGGTCTTAATAAATTTTATAGCACATCAGGATATCGGTCGGCATTTTTCATTGTATTTGCTTTTGCTTTTGGTCTCTTTGAAACAGCAAATTTGGGTCAAACACTTACAGAGTTGCTTGTTTTATTATTTTTAGTGTTCTCCTCTATTACTTTATATTCTGTTTACAGAAGTCCGGAAGGGTTTATTCAATTCATAAATCTTATCATATATACAGGCTTAATTACCTCCTTTTTTGGTTTTTATGGTTTTGTGGCAATGGTCACCGGTTTGCCAAATATATTTCCCGGAAGAGCATCGGGTGAAATAATGTCGGGATTTAGAAATGCAGGACAAGCAGGTGCCTATATTTTGATATTTCTTACAATTTTACTACCATTCTATTTTTCATCAGCGTCAAAATTACTTGACAAAAAACATAAATTTTTACTGGTTTTAGCTATCTATTGTCTTATTATTTATTTGTTTCTAACGGCTAAAATATCATCTTATATTGGCTTTACTTTTTGCATTCTTTTTTCGGCTGTACAGCGGAGGCGATATGGTTACGTTTTTATCATTGTATTTGTATCGGGCTTGATTTTTCTAATATGGCAAAACCTTGAATCTATTGCTCCTGCGGTATTTACAAGAATTAATGCGAAAATTGAAACTCGCATTACAAATAATCTAAATGATGAAAATGATATTGCAGATGGTTTTATTGCTCAGAATTTAAAAGAAGCTTTTACTGTTTTTTATAATCACCCTTTTACAGGTTCGGGTATTGGAGGTTTTCAGGGAGTGTATGACCGTCATGAAGTACACAGTACTTACTTTAAAATTGTGGGCGAAACAGGTTTTATAGGAATCTTTGCTTACTTTTTATTTTTAATTTTACTTATTTCCAATCTATTAGGACTTTCTAAACAAAAGAAAGTAAATCCCTACGCAGATTTTCTTTGGAATCTTAAACCTTTTTTTTATGGATGTATGGTAAGTTGGTTTTATACTTATCATTTGCGTAAGAGAGAATTTTGGATATTATTTGCAGTTATAAGTATTGCAACCTATTTAAGAAAACAACTTTACAACAATTCTATTGAAAACCAGGGAACATGAACGATATCATAAGATCCTACTATTTCATTGTATGTAAAATTTATATTCTCATTTTAAAATTGATGAAAAGAAATATAGTTTTTGGCAAAAATATCAAATTCACAAAATTACCCCATATATATATAGACAAGAATGCTAAATTAATATTGGGAAATAATGTTGTAATTAATTCTGATAACAGTCGCTATCATCTGAATATGCATTCCTCAAGCAAAATATTACTTGACAAAGCGGGAGGAATTATTACAATAGGAGATAATACAAGAATTCATGGCACTTGCATTCATGCATTTAAATCAATAACAATTGGTAAGAATTGCCTGATTGCTGCCAATACCCAAATTATCGATGGAAATGGACATGAACTATCATTTCCAAATGTAGAAAACAGAATTAAAACGGTAGATGAACCAAAGCCAATTGTTATTGAAGATAATGTATGGATAGGAGCAAATGTAATAATACTACCTGGAGTTACTATTGGCGAGGGTAGTGTGATTGCTGCGGGGAGCATAGTTAGTAAAAATATTCCTTCAATGGTAGTTGCAGGAGGAAATCCGGCAAGGGTTATTAAAGATATGAAAATGAATACCTACACGAATAATTAACATGAACCTAACCAATTTATTTTACAAATTACCTACGCCTTTTAAAAATATAGCTACCTCAATTATAGCTTATAAAAATAACAAAGTTCGTAAAGGCGAATTTTTTGATAAGTACCTGATTTTTTTCAGAAAATCCTGGGCATACACCCCTTCAGAAATTGAAAAACTTCAAAAACAATTATTGCAAAATTTGCTATTAGAATGTAGTCAATACACAGTTTACTATAAAAAGGTTTTTGATGATTGCCAAATAACATTGGCCGATATTGAAAACGCTAATCCGTTTGAACTATTAAATAAAATTCCCTTTCTTGAAAAAACCACACTTAAAGAAAAATTAGCTGAATTAGAAAATACCAACCCAATAAGGAAACGTGATTACATTAATTTTACAAGTGGTACCACCGGAACACCCACCAAGGTTTATTATGATAAAGAGTCTATGCAACTTAGTTTTGCATTATGGCGGCGTTTTCACGACACATTAGGTCTTCCTGAAAAATTTAAATCCATTCGCCTTTCGGGGCGTATTTTTTTAAAGCCAAATGTTGATGCCCCACCCTACTGGATTTACAATATGGTAGATCAACAGTTATTTATGTCTTCTTACCATCTTTCAGAAGACAAGATACCTGATTATGTAAAAAAAGTATCCCAATTTAAACCACAGCTGATTGATGGTTATCCTTCTGCCATTTATATCCTTGCAAAATTTATTAATGCTAATAATATTAATCTGGGCTTTTCGCCAAAAGGTATTGCAACTACTGCCGAAACACTTTTTCCGCACCAACGTATAGAAATTGAGAAAGCATTTGGATGCAGGGTCTATAATCAATATGCATCATCAGAAGGTGGTTCATTCATAACAGAGTGTAAAGATGGACGGTATCATTTAAATACTGATTCGGGCATATTTGAATTTATAAACCTACAGGGTGAAACTGCGAAACCCGGTGAATACGCAGAATTAATAATTACCAGCTTCCGAAACTTAAAGACACCATTGATTAGATACAGATCAAAAGATATGGTAGTATTGGAAGACAATGATACCCCATGTACCTGTGGTTGCAGTATGCCTTGCATAAAAGATATTATAGGAAGAGAGGATGATATACTTTATACCAAAGACAGGGGTTTTGTGGGAAGAATGGATACCGCATACAAAGGATTAAGTGGTATAGAAAAATCACAGATAGTTCAAAATTCAGCAGATCAAATTGATATCTACCAGGTTGTTACTAAAGAATATACTCCACAAATGGAAAAGAAATTTATGGATAATCTTAGGGAACGTTTAGGTACTGTAGTGGATATTAAAATACATGCTGTAGATGATATTCCGCTTAGCAAAAATGGCAAGTTCAAGGCAGTAATGAGAAATTTTAAAATGGATAACGTTTAAGTCCATTTTTGAAATAAAAATAACCATCTCAAACCTTAATAAATAATTTAGGAATTAATAAATCAACAAAGAAAACGTGGAAGCCCCTATAAAAACCAAACCAAAACTTGTAAGAATTACAACAATATCAATGGCGCTTGAAAAGCTGTTAACCGGGCAATTGCGGTTTATGCAGGAAAACGGTTTTGATGTATACATGATTAGTAGCAATACAGAAAAAGCAACGCAATTATCTAACAGAGAAAAAAGCACATTTATTCCGGTTAACATGACAAGGGTTATTTCACCATTGTCTGATTTGGTTTCTTTGTATAAACTGGTAAGGGTCTTCTTACAATTAAAACCTGACATAGTGCATTCACATACACCCAAAGCAGGGTTACTAGGTATGTGGGCAGCTAAGATTGCAGGGGTTCCGGTTAGATTACACACAGTAGCAGGTTTGCCGCTTATGGAAACAACTGGAATAAAAAGAAAAGTACTTGATATAGTAGAACGGATCACACTTATGGGAGCTACAAAAGTATTTACTGTAAGTATAAATTTGAAAACTTATATACTTAAACATAAGTATTGCAAACCAGAAAAACTTAAGGTAATAGGAAATGGTAGTACCAATGGCATTAACAGTAGCCACTTTTCTTTAACCGATGATCTTATTGAAAAAGCCTCGAAAATCAAAAAAGAATATAACATACTAGATAATCAGTTTGTATTCATTTTTATTGGGCGGGTAGTACAGGATAAGGGCATTGTTGAATTGATTGAAGCATTTTCAATGCTTAAAAAAGATTACCCTTTCATAAGATTAATGTTAGTTGGACCCTTTGAGCCCGAGACAGATCCTATACCAAAAGAAACTATTGTTGCCATTCAGATTGACCCTTCCATTATACATGCAGGTTATCAGGACGATGTAAGGCCTTTTCTTGCTGCAAGTCAGGTATTAGCCTTTCCATCTTACAGAGAAGGATTGCCCAATGTACCTATGCAGGCAGGATGTTTAAATATACCTTCTATAGTTACAAATATTAATGGATGCAACGAGATCATTGAAAATGGTATAAACGGGTTGTTAATAGAACCGAAAAATGTAATTGAGCTTTATGGTGCTATGAAGCAAATGATAACAGACGAAACATTATACAATAAATGCAAACAAAATGCAAGAAGTATAATCGTTAATAAATACGATCAGCAACATCTATGGAACCTGATACTAGATGAATACCATCAGGCATTACAAACCAAGCATATCTTTACATCTTCTACGCAACAAACTGCATGAGCAAAGAGATCGTTTTGGTTGGATATAGTGGTCATTCATTTGTGGTTGCTGATATTTTGCTTGCAGCAAAATTGCTAATTGCAGGCTATTGTGAAAGTGAAATAAAATCAAAAAACCCATTTTCACTCAAGTACCTGGAAAGTGAAAATGTATTTTTTTCCATTAAAGAAAATAGTACATCATATGAAGCCTTTGTTTGCATAGGCGATAGCTTTATCAGAGAACGTATTTTTAAGCACTTGAGCAGTTGTAGCGTCAATATTATTAATGCAATTCACCCACAAGCTATTGTTGGAAATCATGTAGAATTTGGAAATGGTGTAATGGTTGCAGCTAATGCAACTATTAACCCATGTTGCAATATAGGTGATGGTGTAATTTGCAATACTTCATGTTCTATAGATCATGAATGTATTATTGGTGACTTTTCACACATAGCACCAGGAACCATTTTGTGTGGCAATGTAACCATTGGCAAAAATTGTTTTATTGGAGCTAATGCCACCATTATTCCCGGCAAAAAAATTAATGACAGGATTACTGTTGGTGCAGGATCTGTTGTAACGTCAGACCTTATAGAGCCCGGTATTTATGTAGGGTCACCAGCTAAACTCATAAAAAAAATCTAAGGAATTAAATTCTTTTTCAGCCTTACAATATGCTTAGAAGAATTTATCTTTAAACTTACCACCTACAACTTAATCCTTATAATTTTATATTTCAAAACATTTAATTCACTTCAAAATATCTTTAACAATGAATGAAAAAATTGAACTGCTTATCAATAAAATAAAGAAAAAACAAATCTGGGATGAACAACCTGTCTTTTGTTTTTCGTCAGATATTGATTGGGCTTCTGAAGATGTAATGGAGGAGTATTTCAATATTATAAACCCTTTAGAAATTAAACCAATGCTATTCGTTACGCATGAATCAGCATTAATAGAATCCAATTTTCAGGCAGGCACCATTGACAGAGGTATTCACCCGAACTTTTTAAACGGTAGTTCACATGGTGATACATTTAAAGAAATAGCAGAAACAGTTATAAAATTTGCTCCTGAATCTTATGGTTTTCGTTGCCACAGATATTTTGATGTTACAGACATTACCCATTTGTTGGCCAATGAATTCAATTACAAATATGTTTCTAACATGGGAACTATTTTACAAACCAACATACGGCCAATACTCCATGAATCAGGGCTAATTAATATCCCAATCTTTTATGAAGATGGAACCCATCTATACAATAAATTAAATTTAGACCTCAATAAATATCTTGATAATTTTACAGCACCGGGAATCAAAATCATTAGTTTTCACCCAATGAACTTTGTTTTTAACTCCCCTACTCTTCCTTATATGAGGCAGATTAAAGATTCATTATCAAGAGAAGAATTCAACAATATTTCTAAAGAAACTATTGAAAAACTTAGAAATAGGGAAGCAGGTATTGGGCAAATGGTATTGGACATTGTTAACTTCGTAAAAGAAAAAAAATATCCAATACTTACCTTAAATGAAATTTATAACCAAATAATCAACTAACATGAGAGTACTTGAAACACAAAGGTTTTTACTTTGCCCGCCGGAAGAAAGTGATCTAAAAGAATTATTAGAAATTCAATGGGACAAGAGTCTAATGACCTTTATGAATTTTAAGCCCCTGTCCATGAAAAACCAATACGATTGGCTTAACAGCCTGGGAGGAAAAAACATGGCTTTTTGCATTTTTGAAAAAGAAGCAAATAGTAAAATTCTTATTGGCCTGGCAACACTTAACAACATTGACACCTTACATCAAAGAGTATCATGGGGATTAAAGTTGAAAACAAATTTGCAAGGCAAAGGCGTTGGTCAAGAAGTTTCGTTAATGTTATTGCATTATGGATTTTCTAGTTTAAATATGCAAAAAATATATGGGGATATTTTGTTTGACAATATTGCCAACAGAAAGATGTGTCAGAAATTAGGCGTAACTGAGGAGGGTGTTCTAAGAAACCATTATTACCAAAATGGTAAATTTAGAGACGTTGTATTGGTTGGTATATTGAAGGAAGAATTTTATACGATTAATAGTGAAAAATTAAAACAACTTGAGTTGATCTAAATTAATAATCAGCTACAAAATTTTTTTAAATATTAAATTAAAAAGGCAGCCATATCGGTTGCTTTTTTTAAATTACTTATATACATAAAATTTGAAGATAGAAAGATAGATTTGGAATTTAAAACTGAAGTAGTATATAAAAATTAGTAGCTCCAACTTTTAAATTCATATTTTAATAAAAAAGTAAAAAATAAAAAAAACATTTTATCTTACCTTTAACTATGTAGATAAAAAAAGGAATTTAATAAGATACTTTTTTAAGCTTTTCATTTCTTCCCCATGCAATTTTTATTATTATTATTATTACCGCAAGCTCGTAATAATAATTTCAAAATAAAAAATCTCTAAACCATTTTTCAGTATTTTTGCACACTTTTAAAAACTTACTGATAAAAAAACACAAATTTATGCGCATTATCAAGTTTGGCAAACCCATCATAGGAGATGAAGAAAAACAAGCAGTATTAAAAGTTTTAGATGGAGATATACTTGTTCATGGTCCTATTTCAAAAGAGTTTGAAGCAGGGTTTTCGAAATTTTCCGGAGCTCCACACTCTATATCTGTTTCTTCATGTACAGCAGGTCTTCACCTTTCATATTTTTATAAAAAAATAGGTGCCGGAGATGAAGTTATTGTTCCTGCTCAAACCCATAATGCAACTGCACACGCTGTAGAATTTACAGGTGCAAAGCCAGTTTTTGTTGATGCTGAACCTATTACGGGTAACATTGATATTGATCAGATAGAAGCTGCCATAACACCTAGAACTAAAGCAATATCTATAGTGCATTTTTTAGGAATGCCCGTAGATATGGATAAGATAATGGCAATTGCTAAAAAGCATAACTTATTCGTTGTTGAAGACTGTGCTTTAGCCATAGGTACTTATTTTGATGGTAAACACGCCGGACTTTTTGGGGATGTAGGGTGCTTTTCATTTTACCCTGTTAAACATTTTACTACAGCTGAAGGCGGTATGATTACCACTAATCAAAAAGAAATTTATGACACCATAAGCAGACAAAAAGCTTTTGGAGTTGACAGAACTGTGAGCGAAAGATCAATACCAGGCCATTATGATGTAACCATGCTTGGTTTCAATTATAGAATGAGCGAAGTGCATGCAGCTATTGGAGTTGAACAATTAAACCGTATTGAAAATATTTTGACGGTTCGTGAAAATAATTACAATGCTCTGTCCAATCAATTAAAGGAAATTTCTGAAATTTCTTTACTTCAATCTACACATGGTAAGTTTAAAAGTAGTTACTATTGCCACTCAATAATTTTAAATGAGCAAATAGCTGATAAGAGATTGGAGATTGTAGAATATTTAAATAATAATGGCGTAGGCACAAGTATTTATTATCCTAGTCCTGTTCCACATTTTACTTATTACAGAAACAAATACAACTATACCAAAGATAGTTTTCCTGTAGCATCCAAAATAAGCTACAACTCAATTGCCTTGCCGGTTGGTGCCCACCTGAATGAGGAAGACATGATGTATATTTCAGAAACACTTAAAAAAGCTTTAAATAAAATAAAATGATTTCAATAAAAGATAAAAGAATACTACTGATTGGTGGAGCTGGATTTATAGGTCACAATATGGCTCTTGCATTAGTAAAATGTGGTGCAAATGTTAGCATTATAGATAGTTTGCAGGTAAATAATATACTTGCATTTCAATCAACTAATAATACAATAAAAAACAGAGATTTTTATATTGACATATTGAATCAAAGACTTCAATTGCTTAAGGATGCCGGTATTCCTGTTTTTGTTCAGGATGCACGTGATTATCATCAGCTTTCTAAAAGTATTGAAGATATTGACCCACAAATCATAGTTATGCTATCTGCGGTATCGCATGCAGACCGTTCTAACAAAGATCCACACACAACTTTTGATCATAGCTTAAACACATTGGAGAATGCATTAGATATAGCTAAAAACAGGGTGGAACACTTTATTTACTTTTCTTCAAGTATGGTTTACGGCAACTTTGCGGAGGGTTTTGTAACTGAAGAATCCATTTGTAACCCAATGGGTATATATGGCTCATTGAAATTTGCGGGTGAAAAAATGGTAATTGCTTACAATCAGGTGTTTAATATGCCATATACCATTATACGCCCATCGGCACTGTACGGAGAAAGATGTGTAAGTTTAAGAGTTGGGCAGTTGTTTATAGAAAGTGCTATGAATGGCCTTGAGATTAATATAAAGGGAGATGGTAGTGATAGTTTTGATTTTACATACATAGACGATCTGGTAAGTGGGGTTATAAATGTTATGGAAAATGAAAACTCAAAAGGGCAGATTTTCAATATTACTTATGGTTCAGGCAGAAGTCTGCAAGAAATGGTAACAATTTTGAAAGACTATTTCCCCGACATGAAAGTCAATTATCTTCCAAAGGATAAACTAATGCCAAAGCGAGGCACGTTATCGGTTGAAAAAGCTAAAAATCTGATTGGATATGAGCCTAAGAATCCATTAGAGATTGGATTTGTAAAATATATAGAATGGTATAAATCATTTATGCCTAAAACAGAAACTGCTTAATATTTAAAACAATTATT
>JAYTDC010000063.1:0-3883 GCA_043736115.1 Segetibacter sp.
TTGGTTTAAGTTTAGGCACAGTGTAACTTAAAATGGCGCGGCATCATTCCCTACTAGTGTAAGTGTTGCTGTTGGTTTAAGGTTTAAGCGAAGCGCAACTTAAATCTAAAATGAAACCTAGGACTGAGTCCGGTAAAAAATCAGGTTGTTAATTATCTTTATACACACGGTAAAATTTGCCGGTCACAGACCTACAACCATTTTGTATTTCAATGTCCTTCGGAACACTGAAACTAGTGGGGGGACGGGGGCAATAACAGCCCCTTCGGGTCGGAGTTGTTTGATTGAGTGGTGGTGCTACTGTGGGTTGGGCACTACAAAATTGTTCTGTAGGCATCAGAGGCTGTTGTGCTTTGAGGAAATAATTGTTGGCTTCGTTAAATAAGAATCTCTCTTAGCTTGTTTAATATTTTGTGCCTGTGAATGGTGTTATCATCATCGATATAAGAACTCATTAAATCAAGTACGACTGATTCGCTTACTATTTCCTTTTCCCAACCAAACTGATACAATTTTCGATTCAATCTACATGCACCTATTGTAAAGTGACCCTTAAGACTTTTATCCATGTAATACTCGCCTATTATTTGAATATGCTCCGTATAGTTATCAAAATGGGGATGAACAATTTTGAAAGCACTTGAAGAGCGTGGATAGAGTACTCGCTTTGCGCAATTTTTTAAGGTATCAGGAATTTCTCCCCGAGTTTCTTGCTCCCGTTTAATTTCATTACAATCCGCACAAACCACACAAAGATTTTTAGGCTCAAAAATGAAATATAAGTAAAGAGATTTCGGAACTATGTGCTCTACATGACAGTTACTTGCAGACTGTAATGAAACTGGATTCTTACAATACGCACATTTTCCTTTTTGTTCATTCCTGTAAAACTTACGAACACTGCTTCTTAAACCCAATAACTCATCATCACTCCAGTTTGTATAGGTGAAGTTTGGATTATTCAGTTTCGCATCAACTAATGCTCGCAATTCTTGACTATACTCGACAGTCGCTAAGATATCAGGCATAGGTTTGATGCATTTCTTTTATTGCTGTGAATAGACCAAACACTGGGTCATTTCTGTCTAAAGAAGAACTTAAATTTTCTAGTAGATTATAATTCTCTAAATCGTCAGAATCGAAAGTTTTCCTTTTACTAACTTTTGCAAAAATGTTTAAGGCTACTCGTGTTAAATACTCATTTTTGTATCCTGGAGAATTGAAAATGTTTGCTAGTTGGAAATCAGCTGAATGATTAATTAGGTATTTGGCATTCGTAACATTGCCCGTCTCCATGGTCAAAACATAACAATTACTAGAATCTAATTTTGATATTATTTGTGGGGAATGTGTAGCAATTAGAAAGTGACAGCCTTTATAGTTTTTAAATGTTGAAATTAAAATTCTTATATATTTTTCTTGCCATTCTGGATGCAAACATATTTCGGGTTCATCGATACATATTAAGGAGTTATTTTGTATTTGGCTGGCGATACCGAGTATGCTCATAACAACCGACTGTTCTCCGGAACTGGCTTCACTTATTGAATACCTACTTTTTGGTTTCATTCGTTGCAAACTCACATCCCTCAGTCGAATTATTCCCGATTTCATTAAAAAACCTAATTCCTCCACAAATCCCTCAAAAAGGTCATCCGAATGGATTCCGTTCTTATTGATTTCAATTTTAAATGAACGACTACGTTGGGAGAACTCTTTATGCTTCAAGATTTCAATTAGATGGCCTATCCTTTCTCTATTTAAGGAAGGATCCTTAGTGGTAAAAAATCGCCTATTGAAATTTATTATGTTTTGTCTTGAACCAAATACAATTTTTTCAAAATCGTCCGTAGGATTTTCAGCATCTAGCAGTTCATCAAATATTTTGGAATGATGCCTAAAATGAAAAGAGATCTCTATTCTATCGGTATAACCAAGATAATTTAAGACGTTTGTTATTTCCTCCATTTGTTTGTTGTTAGACTGGATCGATTCAATTAAGGAAGCCATAATCTTGGACATATATGCTAGACCAAAATTGTAACTTGTTAATTCACGTAAACCTAAATAGCTATAGCCTTCAACTTCCTCTCGATACCGTATCAAGGGAAAACGATCGAAGGGACTAGTAGAAGCTGTGATAATTTTCTTCGGCTCATATTGATATTCTATTTTACCGGTTTTTGAAGTTTCAAATTCCATCTCCGAGTCGCTATAAAAGTTTGCTTTATTAGATAATTTTAAAAACTCTTTTACAATAGAACTAAGTAAACGGCTTTTGCCAGTACCATTTTTTCCTACAATTATTGTAAACAGGTTTTTATTTAGATCTATTTCATCGTCATCATCTGTAAAATGAAAGATTTTGGTCTCTAAAAAATATTTTCTAATCATAATGGGCTTTTTAAAAAAATGGTGGACAAAGTTGATTTTCTCATCATTGAAGTGTGCGACGCAACGACCGCCCAATAGTACCCCTACCGCTTAGTACAAAAATTCTACTCCAACCCCTTCCGCACCTAATGATCATTCAACTTCATCCCCAACCGTTGAAAGTCTTTCCAGTTCATGTATTCAGGTGCTACACGGTGCGGCTCCATCGTGATGCAATCAGTTACCGGACACATAACCTGACATAAGTTACAGCCTACACATTCTTCTTCTTTGATGGTGTAGGTGTTGTATGGTTTGCCGTAGGCCAGGTTAATGCTTTGGTGGCTTGTGTCTTCGCAGGCTATGTAGCAGAGGCCGCAGTGTATGCACTTGTCCTGATTAATGTGTGCTATATGATGATAGTTAATGTCTAACTCTTCCCAACTGGTAACGGTAGGTACGCTTAGGCCTATGAAGTCGGTGGTTTTGGTGTAGCCTTTCTCATCCATCCAATTGCTCATGCCTTCACAAAGGTCTTCTATAATGCGGAAGCCATGCTTCATAGCTGCGGTACAAACCTGAAGACTTGTGCTGCCGAGCAACATAAACTCCACTGCATCTTTCCATGTACTAATACCACCAATACCACTGATGGGCACTTTGCTGGTAACCGGGTTCTTGGCTATTGTAGTCAACATTTTTAATGCTATAGGTTTTACTGCAGGGCCACAGTATCCACCGTAAGCTGTATGTCCGCCAACATTTGGGTTGGGTACTAAGGTATCTAAATCTACACCCGTTACGGACTGTATGGTATTGATGAGCGATAGTGCATGGGTGCCTGCTTCTACACAAGCCTTTCCTGTTGGCACTACACTGTGTACGTTGGGTGTCAGCTTGGTTATTACGGGTATTGTGGCAGCTTCCATTACCCACTCTACCACCATTCTGGCAATTTCAGGATCTTGCCCCACTGATGCACCCATACCACGTTCTGTCATGCCGTGGGGACAACCAAAGTTGAGTTCAAAACCATGTGCACCGGTGTCTTCTACTTTTTTGATCAGTTCGTGCCAGCTTTCCTTGTCGTTGTCTGCCATAAGGCTTACAATCATAGCACGGTCGGGAAAGAGGCGCACACATTCTGCTATTTCTTTGAGGTTAATGTCTAAAGGACGATCGCTGATGAGCTCAATATTGTTGAAGCCCATAACCCGCTTGCCCCCATAGTCAACAGCGGAGTAGCGGCTGCTTACATTTTTTACCTGACTGCCCAATGTTTTCCAAACCACCCCGCCCCATCCGGCTTCAAAAGCACGAAGTACATTGTATGCTTTATCAGTAGGTGGTGCACTTGCCAGCCAAAAGGGATTGGGTGAAGTGATGCCGAGAAAGTTAGTATGTAAGCTTGCCATCGTTATGAGTTATGAGTTATGAGTTATGAGTTATGAGTTATGAGTTATGAGTTATGAGTTATGAGTTATGAGTTATGAGTTATGAGTTATGAGTT
>JAYTDC010000064.1:0-2773 GCA_043736115.1 Segetibacter sp.
AAATTTGATTTGCCGTATTCAGTAGTTGCAAAGGCTGTTATTTTTGCCATTGTTTTTATTTTTGATTGTTAGTTTAACAAAGATAGGGCATTAAAACAAGGTTTCAAACTATTAAGCGACAATTTTTAAAATATTAGTTGCTGCTTGGTTGGGTGCAATAACGGCACGTAGAATTATCCGATAAATCAAAAGGGTATTGGTGGGGTTTATCGGTTGTCGTGCTGCTGTATCGGTAAGGCGTGAATATCATTTTGTTCCCCTTCCAATATCTTGTAATGAATACAGGCGTTATGCCTGCTGCTATAAACACGTCCTTTGCCAATTTTTTAACGATTGACAAAGCCTTTTGCTTTGTGCCTAAGTCGTTGTGAATAGCTATCTTGTTGTCGATTTGGACAAAATCAAAACCGCTCGCTTTTAGTATTTCTAGGTAGCTCATTTTGCAATAAATTGAGTAATTAAAAATTGCGCTCCAAAATTAGGGTTCGCTATCCATCCCCCATCCTTTGCATATTCTTCATAAAACCCACAAAGAGCATAATTTAAAAACGGTGCATCCACTTTTTCTTTTCGGCTTATAACAGCGTAGATACTAGCTACTGATTGAGTAATATCCGATGTATCTAAGTCGTGCAACGTAGCCCAAAATACAGGCTCGTTGAATAGCTCGATAGGGGATTTTCCTAAATGCCTTTGCATAGCAATTTGAATGCTCATTAGTTGCTCTAAAAACATTTTAACAAAACCTGCTTTATTCCCATTTTTATCAATTTCAGGCAATTTGTATAAAAGCAGCCCCAAATCTAAATTTGGATTTTCAAAGTAATCCATTTTTTGAAGTGCAGTCCCTTCGTATAAAATAAAGTCGTTTTCAGTTAAGAACATAAATATTTTAGTTCTCCAATCAATTAAAACTTGCAATGTTTTCATGTTTATAGATTTTTGTTTTTGTCTTGAATATCCAACCACAATTTAGCTTGTTTGCTCATGCCTTTTGCGGTTGCTTGTTTCTTTGCCTTAGTTGGTATTTCAGGAAAGTCAATAACCGCCAACGGTTTTTTAATAGGCTGCTTTAAAGCCTTATTTTTTCGCTTTGCTCTTATTCGTTCCCCTTCCAACTTTTCAGCTTCAGATATTTCCATTAAGCTCGCATCAATAGTGCCGTTTAAAACACATTTTACCCACTTTGCGCAGGTTATCGGCTCCGTCTTAGCTTGTATAGCTGTGAATCGTAGCAGCGTATAACCAAGCAAAGAATAAGAGTTATACTTTTGCACGTTTTTCAGATAGCCACTACCTCTATTGTGAGCTCCGTTGTTCCATGTGCCGCCCTCAATTTCAACGGCTAATTTCACGCCTGACGCATCATTTAAAAAAAGATAGTCGGTACGCCAAATTCTACCAAATTGCCTTGCAAATAGCAATTCACCACCGTTTGCAGCGCAAATAGGCATCTGCATTCCAATCTCCAAACAAGCAGCTATAAAAGCAGGGTACTTTTCAGGCTTTAGCGGTTTTACTTTCGGTTGCTTAGTCGGCTTCATAGTCTTTTTGTTTTAACTCGGTGCTAATATCCACTAGCGTACATATTCCATTCCAAGCAGGGTTTATATTTTTGGTCAACAAATCCGCTGTGAATGTAATTTCAGCTTCTTTGTTTATATTATCAAATCCTAAAGAAACACCACCAACTTCCTTTATCTTTTCGGAAAAGGCTTTGGCTTTTAATGCACCGCCTAAATCGCAGTACATTTTGTAAGCATCGGTTACAGTTGTGGTTTCGGGTCTGTTTCCAAGATATGAAATGGTAACATAAAAAGTTGTGTAAGACATGGTTTTTATTTTATGGTTGGAATGCAAGATAAAACCCTTTTGCGGTTTCATTAGCTTTAACTAGCCTGTTTTTAAATCGGATTTCAAGAGCTGCAATAGTCATTCCAGCACTTTCTTTTTGTTTTGTGTACATGCAATTTACGAAACCTTTACAAGTTTCTACCTTAAAACCTGCATTTTTTAATTCACGTGCTAAGTTTTCGGGTGTTTTGCTCATGTCGGGTGGTGCAGTGGGTAGTGGTTGGTTATTCATTTTTTTTGTTTTTTTTGTTGGTTAAAAAGGTAAAATGAAATTGTTTAGAACAAATGCGTTGCCCTCAATCGGTTTGCTATCAATCAATTTAAAAGCTATGCTTGTTGTTTTAGATAGTGCTGTTTCTGCCTGCTCCTTTGTCAATGCAATAACTACCGATGTATGTCCATCAACGGTATCTTTGAATTTAAAAGCTGTTAATTTAGGGGCACTGACATCATTAAATAAATCTTGCTGCATTGCTTTGTTGTTAAAAGTTAGTCAAAATTGCAAATTGCACATCCGCTTTCTTCATCATCGGATTTTGGTTTTCTTCCCCAATATCCATCTATTTTTACGGCTAAATCTTCGGCACGTTGGGCGTATTCAGGAAAGTGTTTTTTGACCCTTGCGAAATCATTATCATTCATATTCTTACAAGGCAGGCAGTTATTGTGTTTAAAAACACGTTTGCCATTTTCCATAATATCGTAAATTTTTGGATACCAGCCAATAAGCCTTTTAACGATTTTAAAGCACCAAGCATCATCGTGCGAAATAATTGGAAAATGTTTCTCAATTTCTCCAATTTGTACGCTATTATTTGAGTACCCCCCCCCAGATTTGGCAGCCATGTTTTTAACTCTACGCGCCTCCGTCCTAACGTATCCAACCAAGTCAATGCTTATCTTATTTTCAACCATATAG
>JAYTDC010000065.1:0-13278 GCA_043736115.1 Segetibacter sp.
CAGGATATATAAATAGTGCATCTGGTGTAGATGCAGTTAATGGTACAGTAGAAATGAATGGTGGAGGAAATCAACAAATTTCTGCAAACGCCTTTGCAACTAATTTAATTAAAAATATGCAAATTAATACTGCAGCAGAAGTTGCAGTATTAGGTTCATTAGGACTTACAGATGTGCTCACATTAACTAAAGGAAATTTAGCTGGTGGAGGTTATTTTGCATTAAAATCTACCGTATCAAAAACTGCCCGTGTTGCACCAGTACATGATACAGCATTAGTGGCAACCACTGATGTAGTTGTAGAAAGATACATTCCGGCCAAAAGGTGTTACCGCTTTTTAACCGCTCCTGTCAATACCCCTGGTGATATAAGAGCAAATTGGCAGGAAAATGCAAATAACAGTAACCCTTATATTAACATAAATCCTAACCCCGGATATGGTACCCAAATAACAGGTCAGGGTAGCAGCGTTAACGGATTTGATGCAACCAATACCAACAACCCTTCTATATACAGTTATAACACTACTACACAAAATTGGGTACGTGTTCCCAATACATTCGGGCAATTACATGCAGGTGAACCTTTTAGATTAATGGTTAGAGGGGATAGAAATACAGACCTTGGTAACAATGCTCCTCCACCATCAATTACTACATTAAGGGCAACAGGTGCCTTAAAAACCGGTACTGTTATTTTTGCAAAAAATGGTGGCGGTGGTACCGCAGGCATGCCTGAACTTGCACCCTCTAACACCGGATATACATTTATTGGTAATCCTTATGCATCTGCAATAGATTGGACTGCCCTTGAAAGAACAGATGTCACATCAACAATGTATGTTTTTGACCCAACCCTTAGCGGAACTAACGGTAGAGGTGCTTACGTTACCTACAATGCCTTAACAGGTATTAATAATCCATCGTCTGCTATAGACAACAATATTCAATCCGGTCAGGCTTTTTTTGTACAGAACAGTGGACCAAATGCACGGTTAACCATAAAAGAATCTCATAAATGTGGTCAATTTAGAGCAGTTTTCAGAAATACCGGAACATTACCTAATGTAGCACTACAATTACTGCTTTCCGGACAAGATACAACCAATCAGTCTGCTGATGGAGTATCTGTATTTTTTGCAGATAATTTTGATAATACCTTAGGAGATGAGGATTCTTATAAATATTTTAACCCCGACGAAAATCTATCAATACTTAGTCAGGATTCATTACTTAGCATTGAAGGTCGTAAAACAGTAAATCTTGCAGATACAGTAAATTTGAAAATATGGAACATGAATCCAAAGAATTACTTCTTTAGAAGTAATATATCCAACTTTGATCCACTTGTTACTCCCTATCTTGAAGATGCATATCTACAAAATGTAACAGTACTAAACAATAATGGCATTTCATTAGTTCCATTTATAGTTAATAACGATTCAGCTTCCTATTCTGCAAGACGTTTTAGAATTGTATTTAGAAATGCAGGAACGCTACCTTTAACATTTACTGACATTAAAGCTTATGAGAAAAATAAAGGAGTACAAGTAGACTGGACAGTATCAACTGAATCAAATATGAAAAAGTATGAAGTAGAAAGAAGTAAAAATGCCCGTCAGTTTACAATAATAGGCGAAACCCTGGCTAAAAACACACAATTCTCACAATATGGAAATTTTGATGAAAAACCTATTAATGGAGATAATTATTACAGAGTAAAATCTATTAGTAATTCTGGTGAAATAAAATATAGTCAGGTTGTAAAAATTCACATTAATAATAAAATTGGAGATATCTCTATAGTTGGCTACGCCACCTCTAACAGCACAATTAATGTACAACTTAAAAATGTACCAAATGGAACCTATGGTGTTAACATTGTAAACAATGTTGGTCAGATTATTTATAAAGGGTCTTATGCACACATTAATGGCGATATGGGTAATTTAAAATTACAAACCTTACTTGCTTCGGGTATCTATCGCTTACAAGCATTAATAGAAGGGAATATTTACAGTTCGGCAATATTGATTAAATAGATAGATAAACGTTTAATGCACTACTGATAAAATAAAACAGGGTAAAGAAGTCTTTACCCTGTTTTATTTTATTAGTAAACCAAAAAAATAGTGATTACATTTCTGCTATCAGTTTCGTAAATATAGCTGTCAGTTTAGGTTCTGCAGCATTTGCCGCTTCTAAAACTTCTTCGTGTGTTATAGTGTTTAACTCTTCACGAATACCAATGTCTGTTATAACGCTCATTGCAAAGACCTTCATACCACAATGAACTGCAGCAATAACCTCCTGCACAGTACTCATGCCCACAGCTTCGGCACCCATTAATTTTACCAGATGATATTCTGCACGGGTTTCAAAAGTTGGACCAGTAGCAGCAAGATAAACTCCTGTATGTACCGGTATTTCCAAACTTTCTGCAATACGTTTAGCCTTACTTATTAAATCATTGGAATACGGTTCGCTCATATCAGGAAAACGGGGGCCAAGCTCCTCTTCATTTTTTCCCAACAATGGATTTACTGAAAAGAAACTAATGTGGTCTTTTATTATCATGAGGTCTCCTACTGACCACTGTGAATTAGTACCACCCGCAGCATTACTTAAAAATAAAGTTTCGACACCCAGCATTTTCATAACCCGAACCGGGTAAATCAATTGCTGCGGAGTATAACCTTCATAAAAATGAAAACGACCTGCCATAGCTATAACTTTCTTCCCTCCCATTTCGCCAAATATCAATTTACCCTTATGACCCTTAACAGTACTTACAGGAAAATGAGGAATATCGCCATAAGGAATTTCGCTTTCTATTTTCATGCCGTCAGTAAAGTTGCCAAGACCACTTCCAAGTACAACACCTACTGTTGGTGTAACCTTAGTGTGTTGTTTTATAAAAGCCGCGGTCTCATTTAATTGCTCCATTAGGGTTGCCATATCGTTATATTATTTTAGAATTAAGCTAACAAATATAGTTGTAACTATGGTTTAAAAAGCCATTTGAATGTTTTGACAATTGTGTATTGGAGAAAAAGAATTAACTTAATAGTTCAAAACTACTATTATGAAACTTCTGCTACTTGTTATTACAATTTTATTTTGTTTTGAAATCTTTGCTCAAAACTGTAATGAATCCAATGCACTATTAAGTGTAAGAAAAAGGAAAACAGGACATACAGAGTATGTGATTTTTACGCTTCAAAATCCGGTTACAGCTACACACACCATTTCTGCTGTCACATCCCCTTTTACCCATGACCCAAGCGGACAAACAATACATGTGATCGGTTGTCGGTACAAAAAAGTATCATTCAGAGATATCGTTTGGACGTGTAAAGTGAATGAAATCATGGGCAATACCTATCTTGTAAGACAAGTAAAAAACATTGCCCAATTTGAAGGGCACATTGATTATGTTATTGGATATAGATGTTCAGCCAAATCGGTGATTAATTATCAATATACTACAGCCAACTTAACTAAGTTGGTAGTAAGGCTAAGGTATTAACTACTGATGATTATTTTCCCAAACAGACTTATTATTTCCTCCCCATCACTTTCATTACTGCAGCAACTATATGTTTTGCATCCAACCCATATTTCTCCATAAGTTGAGCAGGTGTACCGCTTTCGCCAAATGAGTTGTTAACACCGATCATTTCTACAGGTGTAGGCAGGTTACGGCTAAGCACCTGACAAACAGCATCGCCTAGACCACCATTTAGTTGATGTTCTTCGGCGGTTACAACACAGCCGGTCTTAGCCGCTGATTTCAAAATTGCTGCTTCATCTAAAGGTTTGATAGTATGTATGTTGATTATTTCTGCATCAATACCTTCAGCTTCCAACATCTCGCCGGCAAGTATTGCTTCCCAAACCAAATGGCCTGTAGCAAAAATGCTCACATCCTTTCCTTCTTTTACCATCCATGCTTTACCAATTTCAAACTTTTGATCAGCATCAGTAAATACCGGCATTACAGGGCGGCCAAAGCGAAGATAAACCGGTCCTTCATATTCAGCAATGGCAATTGTAGCAGCTTTTGTTTGATTGTAATCGCATGGGTTTATTACCGTCATTTCGGGCATAGAACGCATCATGGCAATGTCTTCCAAAATCTGATGGGTAGCCCCATCCTCGCCTAAAGTAAGTCCGGCATGTGATACACAAATTTTTACATTAGTACCCGAATAAGCTACACTTTGCCTGATTTGATCGTACACACGACCGCTACCAAAGTTAGCAAATGTGCTGGGAAAAGGAATGAAACCACTTAACGCCAAACCGGCGGAAATACCTATCATATTGGCTTCAGCAATACCACATTGAATAAAGCGATCGGGATTCTCCTTTATAAAAGTATCGAGCTTCAATGATGCTACTAGGTCTGCACAAAGTGAAACAACTTTAGGATTGCTCTTGCCTAATTCTGCCATTCCTGCACCAAAACCTGAACGTGTATCTTTTTTATCTGTAACTGTGTATTTTTTCATTGGTATATAATTTAGCTTTTAATATTTAGGGTTTAATGTTTAACCCATATCTAGTTAATGGTTTTTTGTTTAACCTGTATTTATTTAATAACAGATTTTGTTTGTTCTATAAGTTCACTCATTTTATTTTCAGGATAAAAGGATGCTTTTATCTTGTCATTATTTAAAACTGTTTCAATGCTCAATGGTTGCAAACCAGATATTTCGAGGCAATCATTGCGCATGTAAAATGCGTTGAAACCTTCTTTGTTTGTTGCCACTAAAGTATATCCTTTTTCTTGTGCCACCCTGGAAATGCTAACAATAGAAGCACCCCATTGCGCAGCAAAAAAAGTGTTTATTGCAGGAACAACAATATCATATTTGCCGTACTCAATTTTGTTTTCTACCACAACAATTTTTGGTTTTACACAATCCAAAGCTCTCCATATTGCATAATCATTGCCATCTATATCAATACTTGCAAAATCAACTTCTTTTGAACTCACATTAGCAGTTACCACATTGTTGATGTTTTCTGGATAAAGAAAACTATGCACAAATTTCAGGTTCTTTTCTTTCCCAAACCTCTTGTAATTGCGTTTACCAGTTTGTAGCAGTTGAGCATTTGCATCTATAAACATCCCTTCCCAATCAAAATTAAAGGCAAGGTTTGCACAATTGCTGTTAATACAATCGTTGGAACCTATATCCAGAAAAAAACCTTTTTCTACATAAATGGAAGCAAGTAATTTCAAAATAATTCCATCCTCTTCCATATTGCTAAAAAGCTTCAATCCTTTACTGCTTACAGACAAATCGGGTTTTTTAGCCCGATATAATTGAAACAACTCGTGCAGCTTTTGCTTTGTGCCTTTTGTTGTTCGGGGGTAAATGTACAACGGATAAACAAGCCTTTTTATCCAGGAAGTGAACCGCATTCTTTTTAGTTATGAGTTTAGAGTTATGAATTATGAGTATGAACTATAAGCTTTGAACTAATTGCTTTCTCTCAAATTTTAAATGACTTATTGACTTTATGACCAATAACTTACTTAATAGTCTCCTAGCGTTTCCGGCAACTGATTTAATGCAACTTTCAGTTGTTCATCGTTTGGTGCTGCACCATGCCATTTGTGTGTGCCCATCATATAATCAACGCCATATCCCATGCCTGTTTTCATCATTATTACAACAGGCTTGCCTTCGCCTGATCTTGCTTTTGCATTGTTAAGTGCTTCAATAACCTGCTCTATATTGTTGCCATCTTCAAGCTCAATTGTAAGCCAACCAAATGCTTCGTATTTAGCTTTTAGATCTCTGTTGTCATTTACCTGTACTGTTGAACCATCTATCTGTTGCCCATTCCAATCTACAATAGCTATCAGATGGTCAAGTTGGTGATTTGGTGCAAACTGAACGGCTTCCCATATTTGACCTTCCTGTTGTTCACCATCGCCCATAAGTACAAAAACATACCGATCATCTTTGTGTAAACGCTTAGCAATTGCTGCACCTGCAGCAACAGATAGCCCTTGCCCAAGAGATCCTGATGCTACTCTTATGCCTGGTAAATGTTCGTGTGTGGCAGGGTGGCCTTGTAGCCTTGAATTGATTTTTCTAAAAGTAGCCATTTCGCTTACTGGAAAATAACCCCGGCGACTTAATACGGAATAAAAAAGCGGAGATATATGACCATTTGATAAAAAAAACAGGTCTTCTCCTACCCCATCTTTATTGAACGCTAAAAATCCATCATCATTTTTAGTTTCGTTTATTTTCATGTGGTCAAAATAAAGTGCTACCAAAAGATCGGTGCAACCTAATGAACCTCCGGGATGACCTGATTGGCAACCATGAACCATCCGTACAATATCTCTGCGAACCTGTGCTGCAATATCTTTTAATTTTTGTATTTCCATGGAGAGAGTTATGAGTTATGAATTATGAGTTATGAGTTGTCAATTGTGAGTGATGAGTTGTCAGTAGTGAGTTTTGAGTTTTATTAGTGCTCGGTGTTTCATGGTTATAACAAAATGTAATAAAAGCTAAATAGTATTACTAAACTTCAGACGTGCGACCCCGCAAAATAACAGGGCAAGCAGCAATAAATGCCAGATCAGGGATTAAATGCTTGCAACCGGAAAATTTTATATTAAAAATTATAAAATAATGCAATAATTAAACCCTAAAACCACTTTACACCTTAGACTTAACACTTTATACCTTGCACTTAGAACCTACATTTTCTTAGCGTCTTCTAAAAACTTTGCAAGTCCTATATCAGTGAGCGGATGTTTCAAAAGGCCTAAAATAGAATCAAGAGGACAGGTACAAACATGAGCCCCCATTTCAGCTGCACGAATAATGTGATTTGGATTGCGGATAGATGCTGCTAAAATCTCGGTTTTAAAACCTTGTATTGCGAATATATTTGCTATTTGTTCAATCAATATCATACCGTCCCAACCGCTATCGTCTATACGCCCAATAAATGGTGAAACGTAGGCTGCACCTGCTTTTGCAGCTAATATAGCTTGACCTGCAGAAAACACTAATGTGCAGTTTGTTTTTATACCATTATCAGTAAACCACTTAATAGCTTTTATGCCTTCTTTTATCATAGGAACTTTTACCACAATGTTTGGATGTATGGCTGCAAGTTTTTTTCCTTCTTCAACTATTGTTGTAAATTCTGTAGTTAATACTTCGGCACTGATGTCACCATCTACCATTTCGCAAATTGCTTTGTAGTGTGCATTAATAGCATCTTCGCCCCTTATTCCTTCTTTTGCCATTAGGGAGGGATTGGTGGTAACCCCATCAAGAATTCCCAAATCGTTGGCTTCTTTAATTTGTGCAAGATTGGCCGTGTCAATAAAAAACTTCATAATTAAGCTATTTCTGATTTTGAATGTAAAGTGGGGCAAAGGTAGGGAGATAGCCTTTTAATCAAAGGAAAATAATAAACAATATACCATGATTTGAGGGTGCATTGAGAAAGAAAATATAGAAAATCATTTATCTAAAACCTTGAAAACAAAATCGGATAAAAAATCATGTACAAAATCCTTATTACTTTCAAATTGAGATACATCTGTCAAACGGGGAAGATAAGTGCTAAAATACTGTTGATTGTGTGATGTTTCAATCATAGTGCTACTTAATGACCTTGGATATTTGTAAGCAGAATTATAGTCAGAAATAACTGCCGCAATTGTTGCACACAATTCTTTATAGGGCTTAAATACTTCATTTTTATTAATCTCACTAACTTCTTTTACCAGATATACCTTACTACTTTCCGTTATTGCTATGATGTTAAGATATTTTTTGTTGTATTCTAACCCACCTGAACTTTCGGGCAGTTCGTGGGTTAGTAAGTCAATTATAGATTGCAATTTTATCTTTGAATTTTCAAGATTTTGCAATTTAAAATCCATCAAAAATTCAATATAGCTCCAATACCAATTAAGTATATACAATAGAAGCCTATGTTTATTTTCAAAATAGCGATAAATGGATGCTTCGGTTGTATTAACGTGTATGGCCAACTTTTTGAATGTAAAATGCTCGAAACCAAGCTCATAAATAAGATCTATTGCATGTTTTATGATCTGTTTCCCCAATTCACTAGTTTCGGGGTCGCGGAGAAAAATGCTGCTATTGACCTTAAAAGTAACCTGAAAATCCATATGACAATTTTTACAAAAATAGTAAAATAAACAAAATAAAAGTAAATGTATCTTTAAAACTACTTTAACTACATGTTATAATAGTTTTACTATCATTTTCAAAAAAAAATCATATTTTTGCAATATAAGAATTTTATATAAATGGATACAAATCAACCCGTTAAACGACTTTGGCTTTTAATAGCATCAGAAAAAAAAGAGATCGGATCTATCTATTTCTATGCAATTATGAGTGGTTTAGTTCAATTATCAGTACCCTTAGGAATACAGGCAATTATAAGTTTTGTTTTAGGGGCCTCTATGGTGACATCCATTTTCGTATTAATAGTATTGGTTGTAACAGGGGTTTTTTTGGTGGGGGTTTTTCAAATGAATCAAATGAAAATAATAGAAAAAATTCAGCAACGGATTTTTGCAAATTACTCATTTGCCTTAGCAGAAAACATTCCAAGATTTGATCTTAAAAAAACAGATAAATATTACTTGCCCGAAAAATCTAACCGCTTTTTTGATATAATGAATATTCAAAAAGGGTTTTCAAAATTATTACTTGACATACCTGTTGCATTAATTCAAATAATCTTTGGGCTTTTATTGCTATCATTTTACCATCCTCTATTTATTGGGTTCGCTATCATTCTAATTATTATCCTTTGGATTACCGGCGTACTATATAGCAGAAAAGGTATCATTACAGCAATGCAGGAAAGTAATTACAAATATGCTGTTGCCTCGTGGTTAGAAGAAATGGCAAGAGTGATTAAGTCATTTAAATTTAGTCAGGGTAGTCATTTAAACCTAAAAAAAACAGATAAGGAAGTTAGCGGATATTTACTTTCAAGAACATCGCATTTTAAAGTTCTTGTGTTTCAATATAAAACGTTGATTTTTTTTAAAGTAATTATTACTGCTGCATTACTTTCAATAGGTAGTTATCTGCTATTAAATCAACAACTGAATGTAGGTGAGTTTATAGCAGCAGAAATAGTAATCCTAATGGTGATAAACGCAGTAGAAAAATTAATAGTCAATCTTGATAGTGTTTATGATGTAATAACAGGATTAGAAAAACTAAGTTCGGTAATTGAACTTCCATTAGAACCTTCAGGCAATTTACCTTTAAATACAGACAAAAATGGAATTCACTTTGAACTGATAGATGTTTCATTTGAATTTGAAAAAAACGAAACCATTTTGCATAAAATAAACCTGAATATAGCACCATTCAGTACAGTCTGTATTTCAGGTACTGATAATTCAGGCAAGTCAACACTGCTTAAATTACTAAGTGGAAGCTACAATGATTTTTCAGGTTCTATTCTCATCAATAAAATTCCGATTGGCAATTACAGCCTTGAAAAATTCAGAGAAAATACTGGCATGTTTCTGAACAATCAGGATTTGTTTAGCGGAACCCTTTGGGAAAATATAAGCATGGGTATAGACACTGTAAAGATTGAAGAAATTACATCTCTTGCCTATGAATTAGGCATAGAAGATACTTTCACTCAATTGAGTGAAGGTTTTGAAACAAGAATAGAACCAATAGGACATAAACTATCTTCAACCCTGGTAAGAAAAATATTGTTATTAAGAGCTTTTGCAAATGAACCATCCTTATTATTGCTCGAAAGCCCTTGGCAAGGATTAGACAAAATCACCACTGAAAAAATTAAACAATACATTTTGAAAAAGAAATCAAAAGCTACAATTTTTATTGTTTGTAATGACCCGTCATTTGGAGGTCAATGCGATATAAAAATTGAATTGGTAAATGGTACAATTAATAACATAGAAACGAACAAATAATGGATTCATTTACACATAAAATTCCTTTAAAATCATTTGATCTTATTTACAGAAACAACAGGGTAAGTAAGGTTAAGAATTGGTTTATTGGCACTATGCTTCTGTTAGTTGTTGTTATGTTTTTACCCTGGACACAGAACATAAAATCAAAGGGAAATATAACTACACCTAGGCAGGAACAAAGGCCGCAGGACATAGTTTCGCCAATACCGGGTAAAATTGTAAAATGGTGGATAAAAGAGGGAGATTTTGTTAAAAAAGGCGACACCATTTTGCAGCTTTCAGAAATTAAAGAAGACTATCTTGATCCTAATCTTGTTAACCGTACAGAGGAACAATTGGAAGCAAAAAAAGGTACTATAGAATTTTATAAGGGCAAGGCAGGTACAGCAACCACGCAAATTGAAGCACTCAAAAATTCGCGTAAGCTTAAAATAGAACAGCTCAAAAATAAACTACAACAACTGGAGAATAAACTAACCGGCGAAAAAGCAGAATTGCAGGCTACTGCAAATGATTATGAATTATCCAAAGATCAATTTACGCGACAGCAAAAAATGTTTAATGAAGGACTGGTTTCACAAACTCAATTGCAACAAAGAAATGTAGCTACTCAAAATGCATTGGCAAAAAAAATAAGTGCCGAGAATAAAATAGCACAAACCCGGCAGGAAATCATTAATGTACAAATAGAACAAAACAGCGTACAACAAGACTATGCAGAAAAAATAAGCAAAGCCGAAGGAGATAAATTTCAAAGCTTAAGCATGGCAGCAACAGGAAAAGGAGAAGTTGCAAAACTGGAAAATCAAGTAGTGAATTATACCATTAGAAATGGAATGTACATATTACTTGCCCCCCAAAGCGGTCAGTTTGTTCAGGCTAAAAAATCTGGATTGGGTGAGATTGTAAAAGAGGGTGAAATTATCAGTACCATAGTTCCTGAAAAGACCGATTATGCAGTTGAAATGTTTGTACGTCCAATTGATTTACCACTGATCAGCAAAGGCCAAAAAGTACGTTTCACATTTGATGGATTTCCTGCAATTATTTTTAGTGGGTGGCCCAACAATTCTTATGGAACCTTTGGAGGAAAAATAGTTGCTTTTGAAAATGCGATTAGTCCCAATGGGCTTTTCAGAGTATTGGTAGCACCCGATTCTACTGATAAAAAATGGCCTGAACAAATAAGAATTGGAGGTGGTGCGCAAGCCATTGCATTACTAAAAGATGTGCCAATATGGTATGAAGTCTGGAGAAATATTAATGGATTTCCGCCGGATTATTATCAGCTACAAAAGCCTGAATCAAAAGATGGATATAAGCAATAAGAAGCATTCTTATTTGCCAAAAACAACAGTAATGAACAAATATTTATTTCTATTTTTCCTTTTGATTTTTGCAAGTCCTAATTTTGCACAGGATTCTTTAAAAACCCTTTCTTCTAAACAAGTTATAAAGATTGTTCAGCAATACCATCCTGTGGTAAAACAGGCCAATATCAATATAAAAAAATCAGAAGCTGACCTTCTAATTTCCCGTGGTGCTTTTGATCCTTTTGTTGCCACCTCTACCGGTAGCAAAACATTTAATGGCCTTGATTATTACAATTATGTATCGCCAAATATAACTGTACCCACATGGTATGGCATAGAAGTATTTAGCGGATTAGAAAGTTTATCAGGCAACCGATTAGACCCAACTGAAACAGCCGGGCAAACTAATTATATTGGCGTAAGTGTACCCCTACTCAAAGATCTGGTTATAGACAAAAGAAGATCAGCTTTGCAACAGGCTAAAATTTTTAAACTATTAGCTGAAGCCGAACAAAAGTCAATAGTCAATAACCTGATCAAAGATGCTATGGATGCCTATTGGCAATGGGTAAGAGCTTACGAAGTCTTTGGTATTATCCGCAATACTGTTTTGGTAAATGAACAGCGATTAAACTTTGTAAAAAAGATAGTAGCAAATGGAGAAAGGCCCGCCATAGACACGGTAGAAGTATTGGCTCAATTGCAGTCATTTCAATATGAGTTAAATAACAGTTTGCTGGCTTTTCAAAATGCTGCACTACAATTATCAGCCTATTTATGGACACCAACCAATGAACCCTATTTTCTACGTGAATCCATAATACCTAATCCTGAATGGGAGTTAGAAAGTAAAGGTTATCAGGCTTACTTTTCATTGCCTGATTTAGAAGATGCAGCAGCTAAGAGCCATCCTGATTTGTTAATGTACAACCTTAAGTTGAACACGTTAGACATAGAAAAGAAATTGAAATTTCAGGAGCTCTTACCCAAACTTGATTTCAACTACAATATGCTTGGCAAAGGATATGATGTTATTAAAACTACCAGAAATGCACCTTTGTTTGAGAACAACTATTTGTACGGTTTTAAATTTGAAATGCCATTGCGAATATCAAAAGGGCGCGGGGAATACAAAAATGCAAAACTAAAAATTGAAGAAACCCGTTTAGATTTAAATCAAAAAGCGGTAGAAATAAAAATAAAAATACGTAGCTATTACAATGAGATTTTAACGCTGCAAAAACAAGTTGCTTTACAAAAAAGCAACTTCAACAATTACCAGCGATTAGTGATTGCAGAACAAACCCGTCTTGAAAACGGCGAAAGCTCTTTATTCCTCATCAACACACGGGAGACTAAGGCACTTGAAGCTTATGAAAAACTAATAGAGTTGAAAACAAAATACCTGAAAACAATGGTTGCATTGCAGTGGAGTGCAGGGTTTCCGTAATAAGTAATCTTCAAAAAGCCGGATTGTAATGAAGTTACTATTTATAACGGCTCAATTCCTCCCTAATATAATTTGAAAGCGTTACGCGTTATGTATTTTGTTCAACCCATTCAGGGTTGGCTTCTTAATAATTTATTTCTCCGTGGGTAAAACCCACGGCTATTTAAATGAAAGCCTTTCAGGCTTTTGCATAAATTAAAATGAAATTTATTTTCTTAAACCCCGAAGGGGATATATATGCGTAACCACAGGTGCAACCTGTGGTAGCAAATACCATTTCGCATTAACAACCCTGAAAGGGTTGCACCGTAGGATTTTGTTTAACCCATTCAGGGATTGCTTCTTAATAATTTATTACTCCGTGGGTAATACCCACGGCTATTCAAATGCAAGCCTTGCAGACTTTTACATAAATCAAAATGAAATTTATTTTCTTAAACCCCGAAGGGGTTACATATGCGTAACCACAGGTGCAACCTGTGGTAGCAAATACCATTTCGCATTAACAACCCTGA
>JAYTDC010000066.1:0-8911 GCA_043736115.1 Segetibacter sp.
CGGTCTTTGTTAGTTTAATTGTGTATAAGTTCATTTGTAAATGGGGTTTTACAAATATAATACTTTATACGTCATTATATACTTAACTTAACACTAGTATTGAACTAACAAACCCTTTCTACGAGCCTTTTTTTTGGCTAATTATTGGAATATTGACAGTACAACTTGTAAGAATTTTTCAATTTAGTGCTTCAGACTACCTATTTAAAAATTATTCTACAATTTATCATTCATTACAAAGACTAAATTTATATTTAACTGATTTTCAATATATATGTATGATAACTTACTTTTATACTAAATGGAGGTTTCAGAAATAAGTTATATTATTTTATTCGGACTTATAGTCATCATAATACTAATATTCTTTTTAGTATTTGTGTGGTTTCAGTATTTCAAAAAAAATAGTAAATACATGACAAATATTAAAACACTTGAATTAGAATTCGAACAAGCCATCCTCCAAACCCAAATAGAAATACAGGAGCAAACCCTTAAAACCATCAGTCAGGAAATACATGATAACATTGGGCAGGTTTTAAGTCTTGCCAAGCTTAATCTGAATACGCTACTACCAAACGAAACTGAAAAACTAAACGACACCAAACAATTGGTCAGTAAAGCCATCAACGATTTGCGTGACCTTAGCCGTAGCCTTCATGGGGACAGGATTGCAGAACTTGGCCTTCAGGATTCTATTGCCAATGAGCTTAAGATTTTACAAAATACGGGGCAATTTCAAACCAAATTGTATGTTGTTGGTGAAAGCTATAAACTGGAACCACAAAAGGAAATGGTGATCTTTCGTATAGTGCAGGAGGCCGTAAACAATGTAGTAAAACATGCAAAAGCCGGGCACATTGATATCAGGATTTTATATAGGGAAGATATTTTTGATTTGAGTATTGCAGATGATGGGGTTGGTTTCAATAAAGATACTATTTCACCCGAAAAAACCGGAATTGGTTTGCACAGTATGCAAAACCGTGCTGCACTGATTGGAGCGGAATTAACCATCAATTCCATTGCAGGCAATGGCACCGAAATAAACCTGAAACTAAAAAGAGAATGAATAACCACTAACCAATACTAAACTGTTTATCTATGGCAAATATAGTTTTAACTGACGATCATGTCCTGCTACGTGCAGGACTTGCAGGTGTGGTGAAAAACCTTGGGCACAATGTAATTTTTGAAGCAAGTAATGGCAAAGACTTTATCAATAAATTGGGCAAAGGTGAATCACCCGAGCTTGTACTTATGGACATTAACATGCCTGAAATGGATGGTTTTGAGGCTACCCAATGGCTCAAAGAAAACCATCCTGAAATAATGGTTTTGGCACTTAGTATGTACGACAACGATGCCACCATCATTCGAATGCTCAAATGCGGTGCAAGGGGTTATATATTAAAAGACAGTGAACCTGAAATATTAAAATCAGCCATTGAATCCATCATCAACACAGGTTATTATTACAGCGACCTGGTAAATAGCAAACTCATTAATGTAATCAATCACATAGGTGATAAAGGCAGCGAAATCAACAACCTTATTACAATTACTGACCGTGAAATTGAATTTCTTAAATACTGTTGCACAGAAATGACCTACAAAGAAATAGCAGATAAAATGATTGTTAGTCCACGAACAGTCGATAATTACAGAGATAATTTATTTGAAAAACTGGATGTAAAAACAAGAGTAGGATTAGTTATGTACGCCATCAAAAACAGAATCTGTATTCCATAATTCTTTGGGGTAGTACAAGTGAATTACTAAGTGCCATTGGGCGAAATAATTGTAAGTTTGCGTTACAAATTAACTTTCGCCTTTTCATTATGAAAACTTTGTTATTCTGCTCATTATTGATTGTTTTTGCTAGCCCGGTTTTTGGTCAGCAACCCAAAAAGCCGCTCGAAATAAACAGACCGGTTTTTAATGCTAATGCAATGGCTGACGGTAAACCAAAGATTGAAACTGCAGATAAAATCTGGGGCAAACTATTTACTGATGTTCAGTTAAGCATGGCTTTGGGCGACAATAAAACATTTACTGATGCCATTCCAAAATATTCCAAAGCTATCATTCTAAAAAAGTACATGTTAAGCAAGCTTTCAGTAAATGATTCTGCACAAATCCGGGCTTTTGTTTTCGATAATTTCTTTGTTCCAACTGCCTCCTCTCCTGCTTCAAACGCCAACCAAAATCATGACATTCCGCTAAAAAAACATTTGGAAGACTTATGGCCAACATTGGTAAGAAAATCTGATGCCATAAACCCCAACAGTTCACTTTTGCCTTTACCTAAAGAGTATATAGTACCCGGTGGCCGCTTTCGCGAAATATATTATTGGGACAGCTACTTTACTATGTTGGGACTTGCAGTTAGCAACCGGTATGATTTAATAGAAAATATGCTGGACAATTTCAAGTACCTGATTGACACTTATGGGCACATACCTAATGGCAACAGAAACTATTATCTCGGTCGTTCGCAACCACCCTATTTTGCCCTTATGGTTGAGCTTCTGCACGAAAAAAAGGGAGACCCGATTTACAAGAAATATTACACAGCCTTACAAAAAGAATATGCCTGGTGGATGGATGGCGAAAATAAAGTTAGCGTAGCCCATCCCTATAGAAGAGTTGTACTGTTAAATGATGGCAGCATACTCAACCGCCACTTTGATGATGTAAACGCTCCAAGGCAAGAGTCTTATATGCAGGATGTTGAAACCGCAGAAATGTATAAAGGCAAAGACAAAATGGCTTATACAAACCTGCGGGCAGGTGCAGAGAGTGGCTGGGATTTTAGCAGCCGTTGGTTTGCAGATACCATGCAAATCAATACTATTGAGACTACAGATATTCTTCCCGTTGACTTAAACTGTCTTTTGTATGCCTATGAAAATATTTTGAGTAAAGCTGCTTCGGCTATATCAGGTAACCAAAACAAATCGAACTTTTATAAGCAAAGGGGAATAAAAAGAAAAGTGGCTATCCTTGCTCATTTTTGGAACAATGATGAACATTTTTTCTTTGATTATCAGTTTAAACTAAAACATACAACCAACAGATGGGCATTGGCAGGACTTATGCCGCTGTTTGTAAATATTGCATCCAAAGAACAAGCAGGCTATGTAAAAGAAAAGGTTGAACAAATGTTTTTAAAAGATGGCGGTGTAGTTACCACTCCATACCATACCCATCAGCAGTGGGATGCACCCAACGGTTGGGCACCTTTACAATACCTGACTATTAAAGGACTAACTAATTACAATTACAACACTACTGCCAAAGTTATTGCTGACAGATGGATGGCAGTCAATGAAACGGTTTATGCTAATACTGGCAAAATGTTAGAGAAGTACAATGTAGAAGACATTCATTTGCCAAGTGGTGGCGGAGAATATCCAACACAGGATGGCTTTGGATGGAGTAATGGTGTTTATTTAAAACTGTATAGCTTGTATAGGTAGGTTTTTAAACCCTAAAATAATTACATTTATACAATTAATACTGATGAACAATTACAACATTTCTTCACCTCTTTTTTTTATTGGTATTTCTTTAATTTTGGTTTGCAACCCAATACTATCAAAGGCTCAATCATCTGGAATATTAACTTACAAGAATAAATTTGCAATATTAAACGATTCCATAAAAAAGGAATTCTTTCTTGAAGATTCAATTTTAAAAATCTATCAATATGCTGACAAGTCAGGAAAATATCTCACTGTATTTAATGAAATCAAAGGCCCATATAAATTAGAAAATAATGTGCCATCAAACATTAAGGCTATAGCTATCAATTTTAAAATGGAAAATAGCAAATTGAATAAAATGTGGGGATTTGAAAAAGTAGCATTACCCGACTATTTAGTTGGGGTTCAAAACATTATTTTTTTAGATAGTCTTATCGAATTAAATGATCTGGACCATGACTCAATTGTAGAACCGATCATTGTTTATAAAACTTTAACCGAAACAAACTTATCAGTCATTTATAATAATCTTGTATCGTCGATTGTATTTCATCATAAAGGTTATAATAAAAAAACTTTAGTAGTAGATAAGAGTTTTTATGGCTTATCACAAATAATAAAAACTTATTTAGAACTTAAACTTAAATCAATGGAAAAGACTATGAACCTTGATTTACCTGAAGGATGGATAAAAAAACTGCAAAAACAAAAACTAATTATACAATCAAAGTATTAAGAATAAATTTGTTGTAATTGCTTTAGAATTAAATAATCTATTACTTAAAATCATATTATTATACCTAAAAAATGCAAACACTGATTTTTGCTACAAACAATCAAAATAAAGTTGATGAAATTAAAAATATTGTAGGCGACTTATACAATGTTATTTCCTTAAAAGATGCAGGTATTGATATTGATATTCCTGAACCATATGATACACTTCATGAAAACGCAACGGAAAAGTCGAAAACAATTTTTCGATTAACAAAACAAAACTGTTTTAGTGAAGATACCGGTTTAGAAACCGAGGCACTAAACGGAGAACCAGGTGTTAAAAGTGCCCGATATGCCGGTGAACAAAAAATATTTGAAGCCAATGTGGACTTGCTTTTAGAAAATCTAAAAGAAATTTCTAATCGTAAAGCTCAATTCAGAACAGTAATTTCTTTGATATTAGATGGCAAAGAATTTTTGTTTGAGGGTATATGCAAAGGCCAAATTAATACAGTAAAAAAAGGGGACTCCGGATTTGGCTACGACCCCATTTTTGTTCCTGAGGGTTCTGATAAAACTTTTGCTGAGATGACTATGGGTGAAAAAAATAAATTCAGTCATAGGAAAAAAGCTGTTAGTAAACTTTTAGATTTTTTGTCCCAAAATGGGAAAAACTAATCTCAATTACGGAATTATATTATCTAGTTTGCAACTCCATTCTTTTATTGAACGTCTAATACAATAAACTATTCAAATTGTAAGTTATTATGGAAAGTATTTTCTACATCTAGTAGGGCATATTACCAAAAACAAGCAAAATGAAAAACTCAAGAAGCCAAATCCGCTTACAAAACCCACAATTAAGAAAAGCGTTGACAAACCATAACGAATTGCCAAACAAAGAGAAAATGATTACTGAAGAAATTACTCCACCCCCACACGTTTGGGATAAAATAGAACAAGCACTAAATTTGCAACAGCAACGCTATAAAACAGCAAACGATATTATAATGACCTCTTTTACAAAAAAAGGTCAAAATCAAACTAACTTTCACTAAAATATTTATTAATTTAATCCATAATAGTAGTAACCCCTTATTTAACGGGTTTATAATTTTTGCCATTATTATTTTTCTTAGGAATTCACCTATCAATGAGCGTTTATTGTGAACCTCACTTTTAAGAGCACCATTCTCTGATTTCCATACTACATTTGCTATTTTATTTTCACCAAATAAATATTATTGATGGAAAGAGTCAAAATAGTATTACCACCTACATTTACCTTTTCTACTAATATTAGTATACGTGTAACAGACTTAAATTATGGTGGCCATGTTGGTAACGATAGTTTTTTAAGTTTTATTCATGAAGCCCGTCAACAATTTTTAATTTCTCATAAATATTCTGAATTAGATTTTTGTGGTACAAGCCTTATTATGGCAGATGCAGCAATAGAATACAAACATGAACTTACCTACGGACAAGAATTAAAAATAAGTGTAGCTGCAGGTGGGTTTGATAGAAGAGGTTTTGACATCTATTACCTTTTGGAAATTTACATAAATGAGAATTGGATTACCGCAGGTAAAGCAAAAAGCGGGATGATGTGTTTTGACTATAAAGCAAAAAAACGTATTCCTGTTCCTTCGGAAGCTATTGAGAAATTATCGGGGTAATATTCGCAAATATCCAAAAATCAATATTCATCTATAAAAATTGTTTCCAGATTTTCCAACTTTCTTCTGCCTGAATTATTAGCATTTCCAAACCATTTTTTATTGTAGCCTTGCAGGTTTTCCCTTTTCTTAAAAATATAGTTTCTTCAGGGTTGTATATTAGGTCAAACAAAAAATGCTCACTTGTTATTGCATTATAGGGTAAGTCTGGATAACTTTCAATGTTTGGAAACATACCCAATGGTGTAGTATTAATGATAAGTTTATACTCATCAATGATAGAAGAAGATATCTCTGTATAATCAATAGAATGATTTGCTTTAGCATTTCGCGAAGCGGATAAATAGTCTATTTTCAATTTATCTAAAACATATCTTACAGCAGCAGCTGCACCACCTGTACCCAAAATCAAAGACTTAGTATGCCAAGGTTTTAAGGCAGTGAGTAATGATGTTTCAAAACCAATTACATCTGTGTTATAGCCTTTGAGTACACCATCACCAATAGCTATGCAATTACAGGAACCAATCTTTTCAACGACCTTGTCATATTCATTCAAAAAGGGTAAAACAGATTGTTTATAAGGTATTGTTACATTAAGCCCTTTTAAACCTATCTGTGTTTTTAAAAGATCGGGCAGTTGGTTAATATTTGCAATAGGGAACTTTTCGTAGGAATAATTCTTAAGCTTTTCAGTGGCAAATTTTTCTTTGAAAAAATTTGGTGAAAACGTATGTGACAATGGATATCCAACTATACCGTAACGGTTCATGGATAATTATTTTTTATCAAGGTAAAAATGAAACGAATCTCCACGCAAACCAATACGCATAGCCTCTAGTGGTATTACTTCTGTTGGGGCTATATTGCCAAGATTAACATTGCACCCTATAAGTTCAAGGAAATATAACTGTTGAGCTTTTTGCGGTGCTTCCCAAATAATTTTTTCAGCAGGTATTTGAGTAAGAATTTCCTGTACCAAACCTTCCCTTACCTCACCTGAACCTCTGTATATACCTACATTACCTGCCTCACGGGCTTCGGCAATTACATAGGTAGAACCGGCTTCTAATTCGGCACGCATTAACTCAATCCATTTATAGGGTGGTATTATATGTGCTGCATCTTTACTACCCACTTCACTTAATACGGTACCAAATTTTGTCAACTTTTCTATATACCCACACTTCTCAGCATGAGGAATAGTTATACTGCCATCGCTCACTTCTACATGGCTGATTCCAAAATCTTTCATCATCTCTATATAATCCTGAAAGGCATTTCTTATTAAAAAGGCTTCGAAAAGTGTACCTCCAAAATAAACAGCCATATTAGCTTTCTGATAAACTTCAATTTTTTCCCTAACATTTGGTGTTACAAACGCAGTTCCAAAACCCAGCTTTACTATGTCTATGTGAGGCCATCCTACACTTACCAGATTTTGAGCTTCCTGCAGGCTTAGTCCTTTATCCATTACCATGGTAAGGCCTTCTTTGCGGGGTTGTTGAGTACGTTCGGGTATTTGACTTAGGTTAAAATTCATATTATTATAGGGCTATGGTTTATTAATGATTGCAGCAAAAATACGGATTGAAAAATAAAGCATTGTTTAGCATAGAACAGACCCTTTATTAATTAAGGATTTTGCAACAAAAAATGGAGGGATATTTGCAATAATAGTATGGTATGCGCTTACTTCTTTTAATTGCTTTTTTTTCATTATCAAACTTGTATGCTTTAGCACAAGATGACAGCAATATACAATCAATAGATACATTAGCACCATTTCAAAAAACGAAAGTAATTCCCACATTTAGCATACAACAACCTGATAGTACATGGTTTTTTAATACCAACCTTCGAGAAAAAACACCTGTATTAATCTTATATTTTAGCCCTGATTGCGGTCATTGTCAATTGGAAACTGACGAGATATTAGGGCACATTAATAAATTACAAAATCTTCAGATTGTCATGGTTACAAGCAGGTCCTTTGAAGACATGGTAACATTTGCCGCACGTTACAAAATTTATAAATTTCCCACCATAGTGATGGGAAGAGACCCTTCCTATATTTTCAGTAAATATTACAACGTTAAATTTACCCCTTTTTCAGCTTTATATAACAATAGGGGTAAGTTAGTAAAATACTATACAAAGGGTATTGATATGAATGAACTGATCGAAATTGCAAAACTTAAAAAATAATTTTCTGCAAATTTTAATATTGCAATTTTATATAAAAAATAAAGTATGAATATAGCGGTATTTGGTGCATCAGATATGGTAGGAAAACAAATTGTACGTTATGGTCTTGCACTTGGTCATCAGGTGATTGCATTTGGAAGAAACGTAGAAAAATTAATTGATGAGGATCTAAGAAACGACAATCTTATTGCCACAAAAGGATCTGTAATTAATAATATTGATGTACATAATGCAATCGACAATGTTGATATTGTTATTTCAGTTTTAGGTGGTTCTGTAGATGGAGAAGATAAAACAAGAAGCCTTGGTATAAAAACTATTGTGCATGAAATGGAAAAATCTGGCATAAAACGCATAGTTGCATTAGGTGGATTAGGCGTTTTGGAAGATGTTAATGGCAAATACCTTTTAGAAAACAAAGATTATCCTGAAGAATACAAAGCTGTTGGAAACGAGCACCTGCAAGCCTATCTCACACTAAAACAAAGTAATCTTGATTGGACGTTTGTTTGCCCGCCAACTATAAAAGATGAGGATGCAACAGGAAATTTTATTGTATCTGAAACAATAGCACCTCAAGGTGGCTTAAATTACATTTCGGCAGAAGATCTTGCTCTTTTCATTTTAAATGAAGGGATAAAAAATGAACATAAAAATTTAAGAGTAGGGATTGTTGCAACTGCTTAACAATTAATTTGTTTTGATAATATTTGAAAATTAGTAACTATTCAGTGTTAAAAGTATCCAATCTCCATTCATTTTTTTGGTTTATTTTTTTTCATTTTTGTGATATCGTCTGCATATCGCCTTGGTTTAAAA
>JAYTDC010000067.1:0-11455 GCA_043736115.1 Segetibacter sp.
CGGTCTTTGTTAGTTTAATTGTGTATAAGTTCATTTGTAAATGGGGTTTTACAAATATAATACTTTATACGTCATTATATACTTAACTTAACACTAGTAATTATTCTCCTTTCAATTAATATCAATTTATGGTCCCAAACAGATTCTTCTATTGAACTGTTAACGGATAAACGCCTTAATTTTAAGACTGTTCCTTTCAATGAAATTGAAGTAGTTGATAGCAGGTTAAACACTTCAAATATTTCTACTATTGAAGATGGAGCATATCCGGTTCATTATTACAACTTACTTCCTTCTGCTTCTGTTGCAATTCATAAATATTATGATGGATTGCTTTTTCCCTTAAAAAAAGATACCGGAACAATTGTAATTAACTTAAAACAGCTTAGGGCAACTAACCGTGTATTTATTCAACGAAAAGGTGGCCCCAAAGAATACTTTATGTACGATGCCCGAGATCATTTGAATGTAAAGGCAGATGTATTTATTAAAATGGCAAACGACCATTATATCAAACTACTTGAATTTAGTAACAACTATAAACTAAAATATTATGATGAAACAATTGCTACAATTCTGAATGAATTGATAACAGCTGCTGTAGCCGGCTTTAACAATAAAAACAATGAGGCTTATAAAAAGAATAAATTTCTAAAAGATACTTCAATATTCAAATTTACAAATACAGAAGTTGTAGAAACATTGTCCTCTATAAAAGCAACACTAAGTAAAGATTGGCGCAACTATCCAATTATGAAAAACTTGGTTACAGCAGATTGTATTTACAAAAGCTTCGATGATTTTAGAAGTGATACCAGGACAATTGCAGGTTCAATAAAACAAATAACAATCAACGATAGCCTTTATGATTTTTCATTTAAGTATCCTGATAGTTCCAATTTATTATTGTCACCTTATGCGGTTGTTAAGGATGGTATTACTTATGTATGGTTGATGTATAAGACTTATGTACGTTTAGACAAAAGAGATGATGGCTTTCATTTTCAGGTCCCATCAAGTCTATTAAACCTTTATGAAATTTGTACTATCGAACTTATTTATTCTAAACGGCCGCCAACATTAATTCCTATAGTGGGATTAGAAGGTGAGTTAGCTATAAATGCCGTTGATCAAATAATAAAAGACAAGAAACGTTTGAAAATTCTTAAAAATCAGAATGAAAATAACTATAGATCGGCAGTCATTGACCTTTATAATGGTGATTTCCTATATTGATTTCAAACCTAATTTCACTCATAGTTTACAAGCAATTACAATTTTATTTATTTTTTACAATTGCATATTTTAATCACAAGTGTGTAAATCGAAATAAAATCCTCATTTTGTATCCTAATTCTATTGAATGCCACGTTTTGAACAGACTATTCCTCTTAATGACTTAGATACAGAAGCGGCACTTGCAATAGCCTACGAAGCCATGAAAAAACTGCAATGGGATATTGTACTTGCAGGGCATGACACCCTATTAGGACATACGCCAAAGTCATGGAAATCAAAAGGTCAACAAATTAATTGCACTGTTACTTTTTCCACACTTACCGTTACAAGCGAAACTGTAAACAGGGATTTGCCCAATATGTCGGGAATCCATCAGAATAATACAATTGCTTTTATAGATGCTTTTGATACCGCAAAAGTCACAACAGATGAACAAACATTGGCTAGCAACCTGCAAGCGATTTATGAACTTAGAAATGTAAGTCAAAGGGCAATGGCGCAACAAAAGGCCAACTATGAAGAGCTTGACAAAGCTATGAATCTTACAGGGAGTAACCTTTATGCAACCTTCACAATTATTGGGCTTAACATACTTATTTTTCTATTAATGGTTCTTGACGGCGCTGGTCTTTTTGAACCTAATGGATTAGTACATCTGAGGTGGGGAAGTAATTTTGCCCCTCTTACTTTAAGCGGTGATTGGTGGCGGTTAATCACCAATACCTTTATTCATTTTGGAGTCATACACATCACCATGAATATGTATTGTCTCTACTCCGTTGCTACATATTTAGAACCAATGCTTGGCAAGAAGAAGTATGTGGTGGCCTATTTGAGTACGGGAGTATTGGCAAGTTTGGTAAGTCTTTGGTGGCACACCGAGCCTGCTAATAGTGCCGGCGCATCGGGGGCTGTTTTTGGTATGTATGGATTGTTTCTGGCTTTTTTGACTTCAAGCTATATACCGGGGATAGTCCGGCAAACTCTTTTGCGAAGCATCGGTATTTTTGTAATTTTTAATCTGGCTTATGGAATGAAAAGTGGAGTAGACAATGCTGCTCATGTTGGTGGTTTGTTAAGCGGTTTTGCCATTGGATATAGTTTTGTATTTGCCATAAAAAAAGAAAAATATAATGGTGAAAATATTAAATGGTTGTTGCCGGTAGTTATTTTGGTTACAATTGCAATTACAGCATTGTACCTTCAACTACACCCTGTTGATAATACCAACAGAACTGAATTGCTTGGCGAATTAAATGAGTCGTCGTATAAAGATTATGATAAGTATGCAGGCAGCTTAAAAACCTTTGATCAAATACATAAAGCAGCATTAGAAATAATGGACGATTCTTCTAAAAAGGGTAACAAAAGAATAGATGAGATTACTTATCAACTACTTCCCAAATGGGAGCAGGCAACACAACTCATAGTTGCTACAAACAACTACGAAATATCAGGAAAAGCCCACATAAAGGCCAGTAAAATATTAAACTACATCATCCTAAGAAAAAAAGAATCAGAGTTACTGCGGGAAATGGCGGTTGAAAATCCATCAATAATTGTTGAAATGCAGCAAAAGGAACTGAAGCAAAAAGCAGAAAAATTATTTGAGGAAATTACAAAATGAAACCTTCATCCATTGTATTTTGTTTTGTTATTTATTGGGTTGTTTGATCTTGTGGAAACGCGATTTATCGCGTTTCTTCTAAAATTAAAAATTCATTTTTTATACATGAGACGTGATAAATCACGTCTCTACGAAATGCCTTCGTTTATCGGTCATGAAATTTATCCTTTCCCCAATTAATCGGATTATTGGCAATATAATTTTGAATTGTATCAAATGATTTTGCATCTCTTATAATATGATCATGAAAACGTGATTGCCATTCGAAATAGGAAACAGATTTACGAATTTCAAAAGAACAACGCCCTTTATACCATCTGATTATTCTGGAAATATTTTCATGAAACATCGGATTTTTAATACCAGTAATTCCTCCGGAATTTTTTATTGGTGGTTGAGGAAAATTTGCATTTTTATCAATAATCAAAATTCCATGAACATGGTTTGGCATTATTACAAAATTGCCCAATTCTATAAAAGGAAATTGTTTGGGAATATACATCCAAAATTGTTCTACCAGTTTTCCTGAATCATTCAAATGCATTTCGCCATCCACAATTTCTCCAAAAAAATGTTCCCTGTTTTTGGTGCAAATGGTGATGAAATATGATCCGTTACTACCATAATCCCACGACTGTAACCGAATGGATGATATGCGATATTTATTTTTAAATTTATCGGACACCAGAATTTTGTTTTGTTATGTTGGTTGGGTTATTTAGAGAATCGATTATTTATGGTGGATGTGGAGACGCGATTAATCATGTTGATGTGTTGATGCGATTATTTATGGTGGATGTGGAGTGGAGACGCGATTAATCGCGTCTCTACAAAAATCCCGGGCCAATTATTTTTGTTCCAATATCATAAATGAATAGGGTTCTATCTGCAAATATTCGTGGTCTTTGCCCGTATCAATAGTATTTTGTGAATAATGATCTAGTAATGAACCATCACCCATATCTTGTTCTTTAAATGCTACCCATTTTATTTGTGTCTTTAAACTACTGAAATTGAATATGCAGAAAATTTTCTGGTCCTCATTTTCTCTTATAAATCCGGCTACATGAATATTATGAGATGACATCCATTTAATGTTGCTGTGATCAGTTAAAGCGGATAATTGAGCCCTTAATGCAAGCATCTTTTTTGTACCTGAAAAGATTTTTTCTTCTACTTCACCTTTTTTATGGATGCGATCATTTTTCTTCCAGTCAATTAAAGGTCGGTGCATCCATCTGTTATCATAGCTTTTAGCTTCATCTTTCATAAAGTTATAATCATTTGTATAACCAACTTCATCTCCATAAAATATCATAGGCAATCCACCAATAAAAATGCTCATTGCCTGCATCAGCAATATTTTTTGAATTGCTGTAGATTTACTTATTTCATCATTTTTGGTTATTGCTTTTTCCAGTCCACAAAGTGAAGCTAGTGATCCGCTAATACGTGCATCACCGGTTTTGGGATTTGAAGAAAAAAGGGCACCCATGCTCGGCGAACCCGGATAATTTCCGGAATAATAGTTTTTCAAATACTGCCTGTGGTGATAGGGGTTGAATCCAACTTGTTCTATCATATAATCATCAAAACCTAATCCTATATCATCGTGGCAGCGGGTATAGGTAATCCAGGATGCGCCATTTGGTTTTCTGTTTATAACAGGCTGTGCTGCCAACATTATTCTTGTATCGCCTGTAGCCAAAGCATCCCATTGTACGGCCATTTGAGTAGCATTGTAGGCAAAATCACATTCTTGTGCAGTAAACATACCTGTTCCAAAATATTCTATTATAGCCACAGGTGCCACAATTGCTTCACCTAACAACGCCAAACCGGGTGCACTCACTTCTACACATTGTTTTATTAATTGCAACAATGTATGCGCCTTCGGAAGATTTTGGCAGGTTGTTCCTAACTGTTTCCAGATAAATGCAGGTGCATCTATACGTAGTATATCTACTCCCAGATTGGCATAAAAGAAAATGGTATCTAACATTACAGTAAATACCACAGGGTTTGAATAATTTAAATCCCATTGGTAATTGTGAAAAACTGTCATTACCCATTTATTACTATCTGCATCATATGTAAAACTTCCCGGTGAACTTTCGGGGAAAATTTCCGGCATTGTTTTATCAAATTCGTTGGGAATTTTTCTATCCTCATACATGTAGTAATACTGTTGATATTCAGCATCACCCTGACGGGCTTTTTTTGCCCATTCATGATGGTGTGAAGTATGATTAAGCACAATATCAATCATGAGATGAATGTCTTTAGTTTGCATGACCTCCTGCAAATTTTGCAAATCATCCAAACTACCAAAACGGCTATCTATTTTTCTGAAGTCAGAAACCGCATAACCACCATCGCTTTCTCCTTCAGGGCTTTCGAACAGCGGCATAAGGTGCAGCACATTTACCCCTAACTCTGTAAAATAGTCTAGTTTGTTTTCAAGGTTTTTGATGTTGCCGCAAAATCGATCTACATACAAACTCATGCCTGCAAGCTTATTGCTTAGATACCATGAACCTTTTTTCAGCTTTTCATTATCCTTTTCACGAAGTGTTTTTGAACGATTCTTATAAGCCTTAATAATAGTATCAATTACATTGTAAAAAGATTTTGAAACACTGTCTGTTGTACCATAAACCTCTTTATACAAAAGCTCTATGGTTGATAGATTTGTCAGCAATCTGGCATAGAAGTCTGCATCTTTATTTTTTTTGTCAATTTTATATTTTGTCAATTGCGTTTCAATTGCTGAATGCAAATGGTAATTGTACATTGTGTTTTTGTTATGGTTTTGTAATGACGGCTTTTTTTAATATTTTGAAATTGATTACGGGTAATTAATCTAAGGCATAAAATAATCCATAATTATTGGTGCCTAATAAAAAACTAACTACTCAAAAATCTGGTTGTTCAAATGTTTAAATGCTTCCATGGCGCCCATATATTCACAGGTTCTTGCACCTGCTTTGTTGCCATTTAATACAATTTTTTGCCAGTTATCAGTAGTGAGTGATAATATGGTTTCAAGGTTGTAATTACAAAGCTGAAATAATAAGGCACCTACAAACGCATCGCCTGCACCGGTTGTGTCTATTGGTTTTATGCTGATACTTGGAACTGTAATCTTCTCTCCTTTGTGTACCAACAAAGTACCTGCTTTGCCTAAAGTAATTGCAAATGTTGCTTTTGATTTTACCGCCAATTCATCAGCTGCCTGATCTACTGAAGTGCACCCGGTAATTAGCATTGCTTCTTCGTCGCTTACTTTAAAGAAGTGGCATTGCTGAAGGTATTGCCACGATTGTTGAATAAAACTATCGGTATTGTTTTTGAATAATAGATGTCTGTAATTAGGGTCAAAACTTATGTAAATATTTTTTTGTAAAGCCCTTTGCAATAAAGAATCATACGCCTGCTGTAATGGTCCGGGGAGGAAAGCGGTAGCCGATCCAAAATGAATAATAGAGCAACCGTCCAAATCTATATTTTCAATGTCGCTGATACTTAGCTGACCATCTGCACCCCTGTTAAACACAAAATCACGTTCTCCATCTTCCATTAACGATACAAAGGCAAATGTGGTAAAATGATTTTTATCCAATACAATGTGTTGGGTTAAAACGCCAAAATCTTTCATTACATTAATCAGTTGGTGACCAAAAGGGTCATCGCCAACTTTGGCTGCAAGTAACACTTTGCCACCTAATGCGGCTATGGCAGCAGCAACATTGGTAGGAGCGCCGCCGGGTTTTTTTAAAAAATGTTCGCCTTTAGAAAGGGTAGAACCTGTATCGGTGCAAATCATGTCTATAAGGGCTTCTCCAATGCAAAGAATTTTCATGGGTTTATGTTGGTAATTATTCTATGGTAATGATGAAATAAAAGCAATCTAAACACAATGTAAATCAACAATTTATTATTATTGAAAACAAAAAGAATGTTAAAGCATTATACAAAGCTAAAATTAGATAAAATTGAGATAGCATAATTTAACTTCTATTCAAATGATGGAATAACAATAGGATTTATGTGAAGTGGCATAATAAATAATGTTTTTTGTAGAAAAAATTATGATGTGAAAATTTGTTTAATATCATAATTTTTCTTACACTTTATATGACTATCCTTTTTATGAATTACCTTGCAGCATTGATTTTTTAAAAGGAAATAGTGAATAAACTGGATATTCTTGCTTTTGGTGTACATCCGGATGATGTTGAGTTGGGATGTTCGGGAACTATACTTGCATCTGTAGCACAAGGAAAAACTGTTGGAATTGTAGATCTTACAAAAGGTGAATTAGGTACAAGAGGATCAGCAGAAATAAGAAAAAAAGAGGCAACAGATGCAGCTTTGGTGATGAAAGTTACCTGCAGAATAAATCTGGAAATGGCCGATGCATTCTTCAAAAATGATGAGGAACATCAAAGAAAGGTTATTGGAGTTCTTAGAAAATACAAACCGGAAATAGTACTATGCAATGCACCCGAAGACCGTCACCCCGATCATGGGCGTAGTGCAAAGTTGGTAGAAGATGCTTGCTTTTTATCGGGATTAAGAAAAATTATTACTTTGGATGAAACTGCCAACGAACAGGAAGCATGGCGGCCAAAGTATATGTTTCATTATGTACAGGATCGGTTTTTAGAACCGGATTTCGTTTTTGATATTTCTGAATTTCAGGAGCAAAAATTGGAGGCTATAAGATGTTATGGTACGCAGTTTTACAATCCTGATCACGATGAACCTGAAACATACATCAGCAGTCAGGCTTTTTTACACGGAATTATAGCACGGGCAATGATGTTGGGAAAAAGAATTGGCGTAAAATATGCCGAAGGGTATATCAGCAAAAAAATCATTGGAATTAATAATTTTGATTCCATTATTCAAAATACAACATAAATAATATTAAATACAATTTTACATTTAAGGTTTTAAAATTTTATTATGGCCACACCCAAGTTTGCTATTCAAAAACAATCTTTTCATGCCGAGTTAAAGAAAAGAATCAATGCATATTTTGAAGAAAAAAGCATTGATATGTCAGGCAACTATTCATTGTATATTAAAGCTGCAGTTTTGCTGATTGGCTTTTCTGTTACTTATATACATCTTGTATTTTTTACTCCATCGTTAGTATTTGCTCTTATAGAGTCTGCGATGTTAGGTGGTTTAATGGCTGCAATTGGTTTCAACATTATGCATGACGGTGCACATGGAAGTTTTAGCAATTCACCGTTTATTAATCGTTGTGCTGCATTTACCCTTGGCGTATTAGGCGGTAGCCCTTTTATGTGGAATGTAAAACACAACAATGTACACCACGCTTTTACCAATATAGACGGTATAGATGACGACCTTGATGCGAAGCCTTTTCTAAGAATGGCCTCAACACAAAAGAAATACAAGATCCACAATTTTCAGCATTGGTATTTTTGGTTCTTCTATTGCCTGCTGCATTTTTACTGGAGTTTTGTTTCTGATTACAGAAAATATTTCAGCAAGAAAATAGGGGATATGCCATTGAAAAAAATGGATACAAGAGACCATATAGAATTTTGGGTTTTTAAAATCATACACTATTCGCTGTTTTTGGTTATACCTATAATAAAGATTGGTTTTGTAAATTGGTTATTAGGTTTTGTTTGTTTTACTGCAGTAGCAGGATTTATATTGAGTATTGTATTTCAGTTGGCACATACTGTGGAACATACTCACTTCCCAATGCCCGATGAGGCTACCGGAAGAATAGAAGACGAGTGGGCCATTCACCAATTGAAAACTACCGCCAACTTTGCCACAAAGAACAAAGTAATTTCATGGTTGGTAGGTGGGTTGAATTTTCAGATTGAACACCATTTGTTCCCTAAAATATCCCACGTTCACTATCCGCAAATCAGCAAAATAATCAGAGGCGCCTGTCAGGAGTATGGAATACAATATGTAGAGTATCCTAAAATGCGTCAGGCCGTTGCATCGCACATTGCTTACTTAAGGCACATGGCGAGGGTTGCTTAATTGGGTTTAGGGTTTAATGATTTTTACAGTATTATAAATAAAAAAGCCTCCGTTGCATATTGTAGCGGGGGCTTTTTATTTGGCCCTAACTGCAATTCATTTTTTTGTTTCAAAACTAATGAACTACTAAGTCACAACTTTACACTAACTCATAACTTACCTTATTGGCGTTGATTTTATGATTGTTGAAGGGCTGCTCTTTATGATTAAAAGAGTGAGGTTATCGTAAGTGGATGGGAGAACCCATGCGGACAAATGGCAGAATATTTTGGGTTGGAGAACACCTGCAAAAACATCAACATCCGGTTTCTGTATTATATATTCAGGCGGTTTGTGACGATGATAAAAAAAGGTCTGCATCTTTACCGGTGAAAAATAGCAAGGCAAATGATGAATGATGTATTAGGACAGGCCATTAGTGATTATTACCATCAAACCATGAAGGGAAAGCTGTGGATTCATAATAAGTATGGCAAAAAGGAATCGATGCCGGTTGATACCTATTTCAGGGACGAAGAATACGTTACAGATCTTGAATTGATTGCATTAGAGCAATGTACAGGCACTGTGCTTGACATTGGCGCCGGTGCAGGAAGTATCTCACTGCAATTACAGCAACTGAATAAGAATGTTACTGCTCTGGAAATATCGCCCCTGGCTGCTTCTGTTATAAAACTGCGTGGCGTGAAGCAGGTTGTTCAGCAGGATATATTTAATTTTAAAGGTGCGCAGTTTGATACTTTGTTGTTGCTAATGAATGGTATTGGCCTAATGGGAAACATCGCTAAACTACGGGTGTTTTTACAGCATGCAAAAAGCCTTATCCGACCCGGCGGGCAACTTAAGCAGTTACACGAAGCGGGTATCTTGGCTAACACTCAAGGCTCGGAAAGAAGACCCCGCTTGGACAAAATGGCACAACAAATATTACCAAAGTTTGCTGCAAACTCTATTTCCGCCGCTGTTGGTTTTCTTCACCACATGCTATCTACGTTTTGTTGTTGGTAGCAGGTAATGAACACCTGCTACGGCGTTGCTTTCTTGCTTTTTTTGAAATACCGACAAGGTTAAAATCTATTTTTTATTTGTGCTGATTAAAACTTTTTTACCCGCGAAGCTGACAATAAATTGAGTATATATTTTGTGGCATGCTATTCGATAATAATACTAAAACAATAACTATGAAAAAGTATGTATTAGTAGCCTTAGCTTTTGCTGCTGCCGGCGTAATTATTTCCTGCTCTAAAAGCGATAATCCTGGAAACACAACGCAACTTACAGTGCGGATGAGCGATACCCCCTATAATGCGCAGGAAATTAATGTGGATTTGCGGGAGGTAAGAGTAAATATGAGGGATGATAGCACAGGCTGGCAAACGTTGGTAACCAATGCTCACATATACGACCTGCTTGATTTTCAGAATGGTGTTGATACTGCTATAGCTACAGGAAGTGTGCCTACGGGCAATGTGAAGGAACTTCGGCTTATTCTGGGTCCCAACAACACAATCAAGTTCAATAATGTGGTTTATCCTTTGACTATACCAAGTGGTGACGAATCAGGTTTGAAAATAAAAGTAAATAAAAACCTGGCAACTTCTCTCGACAGCTTAAACATAGATTTTGATGCCGCCCTTTCCATTATTCAAACAGGAAATGGTAGCTATAAACTGAAGCCGGTTATTAAGTTGAAATAGTATAGAGTTTTCCGCCGCTGTTGGTGTTCCTTACCAACAGCTATCTAAGTTTTATTGTTGGTAGCAGGTGAAGAAAACCTGCTACGGCGTTGTTTTTTTGCTTTTTTGGAAATACAGGCAAGGGCAAAAAATATATTTCTTTATGCCACTGTTGGGGTTCTTGGCCAATAGCATCCACCATATTTTGTGTTTTCAGGTGAAGAACACCAAAAAAGTAAAAAAGGTAAAAATTGCATATGTGCTCCGACGTGGAGCAAGGGTGTCTTGTCATTACGCTACTTTCTGTTTATACAAATGCTGTTGAAATTCTATAAACAGTCTGCTGATGTTTGCGACGTCTCCCAAAATGTCCTTTGCATCTTCTAACGATTGATATTTGTTTGTCAGCAAGATTGGTAGTTTCTCTTGGTCAAGTTCTTCTACACCTGTCTCAATGTATTTGCTTAATACAAATTCAATAAACTCCTTTTGTTTGTTGTCAAGCGATGCGAAGATTGTCGCTTGTGCTGCTGCTACTCTTGCCTCCCTTGTCATTGGTTTTATGTTGCTGTTAAACACATATTCCAACACATCAAACAAGTCGCTTTTTTCAGCGTCAATGAGTTTTTGCAAAGTGGTCAATTCTTCTTTTCCAAAACCTGCTGCATCTATTTTTTCTAATAATGTCCTTCTAGTAAGTGGATTGCTCCACAGTGTCCGCAACTCGTCTTCGCTTTTAAAAATGTTGGGTAATACCCCAAATAAATTATTCAAAAATTCTTCTGCTGATATAGGTCTGCCATCTGCACTCCAAAACGAAGTTTCGATCATGGACTGAATATCCCGTTCTTTCCCGTCATGGAGTTTTATT